>NZ_LZMC01000107.1 GCF_001668615.1 Mycobacterium sp. 1274761.0 | reverse complement strand
CGGCCAGGCGCCCCACGTCGCGACCGGGGTGGCGAGCGCGAGCGCCAGCCACTGCCAATGGTCGAACTGTAAGGCGGGCAGCATCGACAACAGCACCACGGGAACGGTGAGCGAAGCCGACACCAACAGGCGGGGCGTCCAGTTCGGCGCCGCGTGCGATTCGTGCTCGTCCACCGTGGGTACCTCTGCCGTGTAACCGGTTTCTTCGACCGCTGCGATCAGCGACTCGGGGGTGACGCTGGCTGGACAGTCGACCGTGGCCTGCTCGGTGGCGAAGTTGACGGATGCGACGACGCCGTCGAGTTCGTTGAGCTGCTTTTCGACGCGTGCAGCACACGATGCACAGGACATGCCGCCAATGGACAGGGTGACTTCACGCCGATCGGCGGCATTGGCGATGGACCTCATACTTGCACAGTATACCCGTAGGGGGTATAGGTAAAGCGAGCGACGGAAGGACCGGAACCAGCATGTGGAAGCCATCAATTCTCATCGCCGCGGCGGCGATCGCCCTGACGGCGGGGTGTAGCAGCAATTCTGAAACGCATCAGTCGGAACCCGGTGCGTCCGCGCCTGCGGCCGCCCAGGCCGAGCACAATCAGGCCGACGTCATGTTCGCCCAGCACATGATCCCACACCACCAGCAAGCGATCGAGATGAGCGACGTCATTCTCGCCAAAGGTGGCATCGACCCCCGCATCACCGACCTCGCTACCAGGATCAAGGCTGCGCAGGGTCCCGAGATCTCGAAGATGCAGGGCTGGCTGCAACAGTGGGGCAACCCGCCCATGCCGCCCATGTCGTCGGGCGACGGGCCTGGGTCGCACTCCATGAACGGCATGTCCGGGATGGGAATGATGTCGGCCGACGATATGACGGCGCTGAAGAATGCCCAGGGCGTCGAGGCCGGCAGGCTCTTCCTCACCGGCATGATCAAGCACCACCAGGGCGCCATCGACATGGCACAGGCGGAGATCGCCGACGGTCAGTTCGGGCCCGCAATCGACCTCGCGCGGTCGATCGCCACGACCCAACAGCAGGAGATCGACACCATGAAGGGCATCCTCGCAACGCTGTAGGGTCGTCGCCGTGCGGATCCTCGTTCAGCGGGTCATCTCGGCATCGGTGACCGTCGACGGGGAGGTCGTCGGCGCTATTCGCCCGCAGCGCCAGGGCCTGCTCGCACTCGTCGGCGTCACCCACGACGACACCCCGGACAAGGCGCAACGGTTGGCCGAAAAGCTGTGGCAATTGCGCATTCTGGACGATGAGAAGTCCGCGGCCGACGTCGGCGCGCCGATCCTGGTGGTCAGTCAATTCACGCTCTATGCCAACACCGCCAAGGGCAGGCGCCCCACGTGGAATGCCGCCGCCCCGAGCTCTGTCGCCGAGCCGCTGGTGACCGCGTTCGCCGAAGCGCTTTGCGCGCTCGGCGCGCATGTCGAAACCGGGTTGTTCGGGGCGCACATGGAAGTCGCGCTCGTCAACGACGGCCCGGTGACCGTACAGCTGGAGCTATGAGCGGTGTTCGCTATTGGTGAAAGCGTTCTCTGCTGCAGCGTAATGATGTAATCATGTAATCATGAGGCATCATCACACACAGGGTCGACGCTCTGGCCGCCCCGGCGGCTGGCAGCAGGCCTCCCAGCCCGACGCCGGGGACGCGGCTGAATGGTTCGCGGGTCGGCTGCCCGACTGGTTCGAGGGAGACCCGACCGTCGTCGTCGACCGCGAGGAGATCACCGTCATCGGACGGCTGACCGAGCCGGAGGGTGAGGAAAGCGAGGCACGGGCATCGGGCCGGGTGTCGCGGTTCCGCGAGGAGACCCGCGCCGAGCGCATGCACATCGCCGAGGAGGCGCAAGACAGATACGGCCGCAAGGTCTCCTGGGGCGTCGAGGTGGGCGACCCGCCGGAGCGAATTCTGTTCACGCACATTGCCGTTCCGGTGATGACGCGCCTGCGGCAGACCGAACGCCAGGTGCTCGACACGCTGGTCGACGCGGGGGTGGCGCGCTCGCGTTCCGACGCGCTGGCGTGGTCGGTCAAGCTGGTCGGCGAACACGCCGACGAATGGCTGACCAAGTTACGCGAGGCCATGCGCAACGTCGACGACCTCCGGTCGCAGGGTCCGCAGCTCTAGCCCACTCGCTGGACTCCGACGTAGGCCGAGCTCATCGCCGGCGACTGCGACAGCGGGTCCACGGGTTCGCCGTCGACGAGCAGGTTGCGGTTGGCGCCGAACGACTCGGGTGCCCCATCGCCGTGCGGATCGAAAACCCGTGAGCCCCAACCATGATCGACGACCACCACGCCCGGTTTCGGTCGCTTGTCGACGACGGCTTTTAGCTCGATCTCACCGACGGGCGAGAACACCCGCACCCGGTCGCCGTCGCTGATCCCCAGGTCCGCAGCGTCATCGGGGTTGATCAGCACCTCGTTCGTCTTGCCTGAGGGGTGCAGCCCGGGCAGTTCGTTGAGCCACGAGTTCATCGAGTGCCGGTTGCGCCGGTTGCCCAACTGGAACGGGTAGCCGTCCGGCGGTGTCGGATGCGGTTCGGCGAGAAGTTCGCGGGCGCGGTCCACGAATTCCGGGGGTGCGGCGTGCACCTTCTTGTCATCGGTTCGTAACGCGTCCCTGAAGTGGCCGAACTCACGCGGCCCCAGCACCCAGCCGTGCGGATGCGCCTTGATATCACGCCATTTGATTTTGCGGCCGTTGACTTTTCGCGCGGTCGCGACCACCAGCCGGTCGATCCAGTGCGGTCCGAACTCCAGCGCTGGTCTGCGGCTAGCGGCCGCCAGCCGCCGGGTGGCCTTGATGAAGGCGTTCATTCCCTTCGCGCGGAACAGGGGCTTGTTCATGGCGATCGCGAGGTCGACGAAGATGCGCCATTCCTGACGGGCGCCGGGTGGCGGCTCAACGGCCTTGGCCCCGAACTGCAGATACGGTTCGTCGTGCATGTTGCTGGTGAATGCCAGCAGATCGTCGCGTTCCAGCCAGTGCACGGCGGGCAGCAACCAGTGCGCGTGCCGATGACTTTCGCGTTGCACGAAATCGATCGCCACCAACAGATCCAGTTGGGCAAGAGCGTGATCGAGCTTCGCGCCGTCGGGCCCGGACACCACCGGGTTGCCGCAGTTGATCACCATCGCGCGGATCTGGCCGCGGCCCGGCGTGGTGATCTCGGCGGGGAGCTCGCTCAAAGCGTGTGCGCCCGCGACCGTTCCGCGGCCCAGCAACCGGCTCTTGTGTGGGTCTGCCTTGATCATGCCCGACAGCCGGATCGCGTCGACGTATCCGGGTTCGAAGCGGCGGCCACCGGGGCGGTCCATTCGGCCGGTGATCACGTTGAGGACATGACCAAGCCACTCGGCGATAGTGCCGGCGAGGTGCAGCGAGACGCCGGTGCGGGTAACGGCCATCGCTGCGCGAGCGGTGGCGAAATCCCGCGCCACCTTTTCGATATCGGCGCGCGCGATATCACATCGCGCCGCGAGGTCGTCGATGTCGACGTCGGCGACCAGGCTCCGCAGCTCGGGTACTCCGGTGGCCAGGTCAGTGCAGTCTTGATGATGCTCGAGACCTTCGTCGAGGATCACTTTGACCATCGCCAGCAGCAGCGCCCAATCCTGGCCGGGCCGCACCGCGAGGTGCACGTCGGCGTGCTCTGCGGATTCGGTTCGCAGCGGGTCGACGACCACGATCCGCGCGCCGCCCTTCTGCCGTTCGAGTGCCCGCCGCCATCCGCCGGGCACGGTCTCCAGCCAATTCCATGCGCTGACAGCGGGATTCGTACCCACAAGCAGGAAGTAGTCGCAGTTGTCGATATCCGACACCGGCGCCATCAGCATCGAGCCGTACATCGCCGAGGCGACGACGTGCATCGCGTTCTGGTCGACCGAGCCGACGAAGTACCGGTTGTGGGTGCCGATGCCGTCGAGCCAGCCGTTCATGAAGATGATGTTCGACGACGAGAAACCGGCGGGGTTGCCGTAGTAGATGCCTACCGCGTCGGGCCCATCGGCGTCGATCAGCGCGTTCATGCGTGCTGCGATGTCGCTGATCGCTTCGTCCCAGCTGGCCTCGACGTAGCGGTCGCCGACCCGGCGCATCGGGTTGAGGATGCGGCGCGGATGCTCGACGAGTCGGTGGGCGGTGCGGCCCTTGGCGCAGAAATCCTGCCACGAGTGCGGGTTCTGTTTGTCCGCCGATATCTTCGTGACGCGGTTGTCGTCGACCCTGACCTCGATGCCGCACGATGCCAGGCAGTACCGGCAGAACGTGTGCACCGTCGTGGTGCTCATGGGGGACATCCTGCCCAAAAACGCGCCAGAAATCTCGGGGTCAGGCCCGCGTCATCGACCAGTACTCGCCGCGGCGCGCCAGCAGTTCGGCGTGGCTGCCCCGCTCGACGATGCGGCCGTGCTCGATCACCAGGATCTGATCGGCGTCTCGGATCGTCGACAGCCGGTGGGCGATGATGAAGCTGGTGCGGTCGCGGCGCAGTTTCACCATCGCGTGCTGGATGAGCAGCTCGGTGCGGGTGTCGACTGAACTGGTCGCCTCGTCGAGGATCAGCAGTTGCGGACGGGCCAGGAACGCGCGGGCGATCGTGATGAGCTGTTTTTCGCCTGCGCTGATGTTGCCGCCGTCGTCGCTCACCCGGGTGTCGTAGCCGTCGGGCAGCGTGTGCACGAACCGGTCCACATACGCCGCACGTGCGGCCTCGATGACCTCGTCCTCACCGGCGTCGGGTCTGCCGTAGGCGATGTTGTCGTAGATCGTGCCGCCGAACAGCCAGGTGTCCTGCAGCACCATCCCGATCCTCGACCGCAGCGATTCCCGGCTGACGGTCGCGATATCCACGCCGTCGACCAGGATCCGGCCGGAGTCCACGTCGTAGAACCGCATCAGCAGGTTGACCAGCGTGGTCTTGCCCGCGCCCGTTGGGCCGACGATCGCGACCGTGCTGCCGGGCTCGGCGACCAGCGAGAGGTCCTCGATGACCGGTGTGCCCTCCCGGTAGGCGAAGTTGACGTGCTCGAACTCGACGCGGCCGCGCCGACCGTCGGGCGACTGCAAAGGCGCCGACTTGTCCGGCGACTCTTCCTCCGCGTCGAGAAGGTCAAACACCCGCTCGGCGCTGGCAACCCCCGACTGCAGCGTGTTGTACATGCCGGCGACTTGGGTCAGCGGCTGGTTGAACTGCCGGACGTATTGGATGAAGGCCTGAATGCCGCCCAGCGTGATCTGGCCCGTCGCCACCTGGATGCCGCCGACGACCGCCACCGCCACATAGCTGAGGTTGCCGATGAATGTCGTGGCAGGCCCGACCAGGCCGGAGAAGAACTGAGCCCCGCGGCTGGCGTGGTAGACGTCGGCGTTGCGCTCGCGGAACTGCTCCTCGGCCAATGCCCGGTGGCCGAACGTTTTGACCAAGGTGAAACCGCTGTAGGTCTCCTCGATGTGGGCATTCAGTCGGCCTGTGTTGCGCCACTGCGCGACGAACAGTCGCTGCGACCGGCGCGCGATCTCCCGCGTGACGAACAGCGACAGCGGCACGGTGACGACCGTCAACAGTGCCAGCAGCGGCGAAATCGTCAGCATCATCACCAGCACGGCCACCACCGTCAGCAACGAGGTCAGCAGTTGGCTGATCGTCATCGACAGCGACGACGAGATGTTGTCGATGTCGTTGGTCATCCGGCTGAGCACCTCGCCGCGCTGCCGCGTGTCGAAATACGACAACGGCAGCCGGTGCAGCTTGTTCTCGACATCGGACCGCAGCGCGACGATCATCCGCTGCACCACCACGTTCAGCAGCCGCGCCTGCACCCAGACAAACAGCGCGGCAACGAGATACAGCGCAAGGGCGAACAGCAATGTGTGTGCGATCGCCGTGAAGTCCACACCGCGGCCCGGCACCACGTTCATCCCAGACAACAGGTCGGCAAACGCATTGCCGCCGCGGGCTCTGGCCGCGGCGATAGCCTGCTCCTTGGTGAGACCCGCTGGCAGTTCACGGCCGATCACGCCGTTGAACAGCAGATCGGTGGCGTGTCCGAGGATGCGCGGGCCGGTCACGCCGATGACGATGCCTGCGGCGCCGAGCAGGATCACCGCCGCAGTCGGTCCGCGCTGCGGCGTCAACAGCTTCACCAGCCGGATGGCCGACCCCTTGAAGTCGCGGGAACGCTCTGTGGGCGCCTGCACCATGCCCCGGATCGGACGCCTCATCGATTGCGTCACGGAGCGCCCGCCGCGACCGATTGAGAATCCGCGAATTCGGCATAGGTGGGACAGTCGGTCAGCAGTGACTCGTGGGTTCCCGTGCCCACCACGGCGCCGTCGTCGACGACGACGATCTGGTCGGCCGCGGCAACCGTCGAAATACGCTGCGCCACAATGATCACCGTGGCCGAAGCGGCCACCTCGCTGAGCGCGGCGCGCACCTTGGCGTCGGTGTGCACGTCGAGCGCGGAGAACGCGTCGTCGAACAAGTAGACGGCTGGTCTGCGGATGACGGCGCGCGCGATCGCCAGCCGCTGTCGCTGCCCACCCGAGAAGTTGTTGCCCCCCTGCGCGACTGGCATGTCGAGTCCGTCGTCGTGCGAGGCGACGAAGCCGTCGGCTGAGGCCACCCGCAGCGCTTCCCACATCTCGTCCTCGGTCGCGTCGGCCTTGCCGTATCGCAGGTTCTCGGCGACCGTGCCGGAGAACAGGTAGCCGCGTTGCGGCACCAGCCCGATCGCCGACCACAGCTGTTCGGTGTCGTAGTCGCGGACGTCGACACCGTCGATGTGCACGGAACCAGACGTGGCGTCGTAGAGGCGGCAGACCAGCGACACCAACGTGGACTTACCCGAGCCGGTGGAGCCGACGATGGCGGTCGTCGTGCCGGGTTGTGCCGTCAGCGAAACATTGTGCAGCACAGGGCGATCAGCGCCGGGATAGCAAAAGGTGGCGTCGCGCAGGCTGACCGTGCCGCGAATCAACGGCGGGCGAACCGGGTGGGCGGGGCTGGTGATCGTCGGTTTGCACGACAGCACCTCGGTGATCCGTTCGGCGCACGCCGACGCCCTCGGCAGCAGCACCAGTATGAACGTCGCGAGCAGCACCGACATCAGGATCTGCATGAAATAGGACAGGAATGCGATCAGCGAACCCACCTGCATTTTGCCGTCATCGATCCGCAGCCCACCGAACCAGATCAGCGCGACGCTCGACACATTGATCACCAGCGTGGTGACCGGCAACATCAGCGCCTGCCACCGGCCCGCCGTCAGCGCGGTGTCCGCCAAGGCGCGGTTTGCTTCGGCGAACCGGTTTCGCTCGAACGGCTCTCGGGCGAAGGCGCGGATCACCCGGATGCCGGACAGCTGTTCGCGCATCACCCGGTTGATCTCGTCGATGAGCCGTTGCATCACGCGGAATATCGGCAGCAGGTGCGACACGATCCAGTAATTCGCCGCCGCCAGCACGGGCACGCTGACCAGCAGCAGCCACGCCAGCCCGGCATCCTGGTGCACCGCCATGACGATCCCGCCGATCGACATGATCGGCGCGGTGATCAGCATGGTGCACGTCAGCTGCACCAGCAGCTGCACCTGCTGGACATCGTTGGTCGTGCGCGTCAGCAGAGACGGTGCGCCGAAGCGCGCGGTCTCGGCGGCCGAGAAACCCGTCACGTGGTGAAAGATGGCCGACCGCAGGTCACGGCCGAAGCCCATCGCCGAGCGCGAGCCGAAGTAGACGGCCCCGGTCGCGCAGAGCACCTGCAGCCCGGTGACAGCGAGCATCACGCCGCCGAGCTCGACGATGGTGCCGGTATCGCCCTTGGCGACACCGTCGTCGATGATCGCCGCGTTCACCGTCGGCAGATACAGCGAAGCCAGCGTGCTGATCACCTGGACCACCGCGACGACGACGAGCAGCCAGCGGTACGGCCGCACATACTGCCGCAGCAGAGCCAGGAGCATCTCGCTACTTTCGCACACCTTGCCCACATGAACGTGTGGGCCTACGGGCGTTTTGGGGACAAAAAGAGCAGGTCAGCGTGTCTCTCAGGCTCGCCTTCATGGCTGCCGCTACAGTGTGCGCTGTGATCCCCAGCAACGTGAAGCGGCTGGCCGTGGTGGCGGCCGCCCTGGTTCCGGTGTTGGCGGCGTGCTCGTCGGGCTCCGACTCGTCCTCGCCGGACGCGCCGTCGAGTCCGACCGCGGCCCAGGGCGTCACCCACGGGCCGTTCTTCCCGCAATGCGGCGGCATCAGCGATCAGACGGTGGCCGAGCTGACGCGGGTCACCGGGCTGGTCAACACGGCACGCAACTCCGTCGGCTGCCAGTGGCTGGCCGGCGGCGGCATCCTCGGGCCGCACTTCTCCTTCACCTGGTACCGCGGCAGCCCGATCGGCCGCGAGCGCAAGACCGAAGAGCTGTCGCGCAACAACGTCGAAGACATCAACATCGAGGGCCACGACGGGTTTATCGCGATGGGTGACGATCCGACGCTGGGAAGCAACCTGTGTGAGATCGGCATTCAGTACGACGACGATTTCATCGAGTGGTCGATCAGCTTTTCTGAGAAGCCCTTCCCGGATCCGTGTGACGTGGCCAAGGAGTTGACCCGTCAGTCGATTGTGAACTCGAAATGACCGCCTCAACGCGCCGCTTCGCCGCGGCGGTCATCGCCGTGCTGACCGCGGTGACGCTGCTCGTCGGCTGTTCGCGCACCGTTGAAGGCACCGCCGCCAAGGCCGGTTCCGGCGATGTGCCGCGCAACGACAAGTCCGAGCGGCAGTACCCGAACCTGCTCAAGGAATGCGATGTGTTGACCGAGGACATCTTGGCCAAGACCGTCGGCGCCGATCCGCTGGACATTCAGAGCACGTTCGTCGGCGCAGTGTGCCGATGGCAGGCCGCCAACCCCGCAGGCCTCATCGACATCACCCGGTTCTGGTTCGAGCAGGGCAGCCTGGATAACGAGCGCAAGGTCGCCGACCAGTTGCAATACAAGGTGGAAAGCCGTGCCATCGCCGGCGTCCCGTCTATCGTCATGCATCCCAACGACCCCAACGGGGCCTGCGGGGTTGCCAGCGACGCCGGCGGCGTCGTGGGCTGGTGGGTCAACCCGCAGCAGCCCGGCATCGACGCTTGCGGGATGGCGCTCAAGCTGATGGAGCTGACGCTGGCCACCAGCTCCTAGCCCCGACGAGCGCTTGCGCGTGGGGGTACCCCCGGCCGCAGGCCAGGGGGAGAGCATCTAGCGGGGCACGTGGAAGGTGACCAGCGCGGCGCTGCTGAGCTCCAGCTGATCCCACCGCAGGGCGGTGCGCAGCACGGCGATGGCCGACGTTGGGAACTTCGTCGAGATGAGTTCTGCCGCAGTCGTATTGCTCCCGTCGGGGGTGGCCAGACCGAGCGCCACTGATGACATCGCCGGTTCGTGGCCGATCACCAGGAGGGTCTCCACACCCGCGTCGACGCGGTTGATCTCGCCGATCACCGCGCCGGGCGTCGCGTCATACAACCGGTCGAGGAAGGTCACCGGGGCATCGATGCGGGCCCGCTCCAGGGTCTGACGGGTGCGGGTGGCCGTCGAGCACAGCACCGCGTCGACGGCGGGGGAGTGGGTCCGCAACCAGTCGCCAGCCAGCGCCGCCTCTCGCACACCCCGCCTGGCCAGCGGACGCTCATGGTCGGCCACGCCCACCGGGTAGTCCGACTTCGCATGCCGAAGCAACAGCAACGTGCGGAGGTGGTCGCTCATGGGTTCACCGTAGGGCATGCCGACTCACCTCCCCGGAGTTGTCGGGCGCCGGACCTACACTCGCCACACCTGACAACGAACCGGCACGGAAGGGGGGTCGAGATGCGGTTTCTGCACACCGCCGACTGGCAACTCGGGATGACCCGGTACTTCCTCAATGGCGACGCCCAGCCGCGGTATTCGGCCGCCCGCCGGGATGCAGTGGCGGCGCTGGGCGCGCTCGCCGGCGAGGTCGGCGCCGAGTTCGTGGTCGTCGCCGGCGACGTGTTCGAGCACAACCAACTCGCGCCACGCGTGGTCAGCCAGTCGCTGGAGGCCATGCGGGCTATCGGCATTCCGGTCTACCTTCTGCCGGGCAATCACGACCCGCTCGACGCGTCGTCGGTGTACACCAGCGCGCTGTTCACCGCCGAATGTCCCGACAACGTCACGGTTCTCGATCGGAGGGGCGTGCGCCAGGTGCGTCCCGGCGTGGAGATCGTCGCTGCGCCGTGGACATCGAAGGCGCCGACTAGCGACCTCATCGCGGCGGTGATCGACGATCTGCCCGCAGACGGCACCACTCGCGTCGTCGTCGGACACGGCGCCGTCGACATCCTGGTGCCCGACAAAGACCGGCCCTCGCTCATCGAGCTGGCGGCCCTCGAGCGGTCGATCGCTCGCGGCGCGGTGCACTATGTTGCGTTGGGCGACAAGCACTCCCGCATGCAGGTCGGTGCGACGGGCCGCATCTGGTACTCGGGCTCGCCCGAGGTGACCAACTACGACGACATCGAACCCGACCCCGGGCATGTGTTGGTGGTCGACATCGACGAGGCCGACGCCGACCGTGCCGCGCGGGTCGAGGCGCGGCGGGTGGGTCGCTGGCGTTTCGTCACCCTCCACCATGCGGTGGACAGCGGCCGCGATGTGACCGACCTAGACATCAACCTCGATCTGCTGCCCGACAAGGAACGCACCGTCGTGCGGTTGGCCCTCACCGGCTCGTTGACCGTGACCGATAAGGCCGCGCTGGATGCCTGCCTGGACAAGTACGCGCGGCTGTTCGCGGCGCTCGGACTGTGGGAGCGGCAGTCCGACATCGCGGTGATCCCGGCCGAGGGCGAGTTCAACGATCTCGGCATCGGCGGTTTCGCCGCCGCGGCCGTCGAGGAACTGGTCGCCGCGGCGCGGTCCGACGGTGCGGACGCCGACGACGCCACTGCGGCCCTGTCGTTGTTGCTCAGACTCGTCGACAGGGGGGTGGCGTGAGAATCCACCGGTTGGTGCTGACCAACTACCGGGGCATCACCCACCGCGAGATCGACTTCCCCGACCACGGTGTCGTGGTGATCTGCGGCGCCAACGAGGTCGGCAAGTCGTCGATGATCGAGGCGCTGGACCTGCTGTTGGAGGCCAAGGACCGCTCGACGAAGAAGGAAGTCAAGCAGGTCAAGCCGACCCACGCCGACGTAGGTGCCGAGATCACGGCTGAAATCAGCACGGGCCCTTATCGATTCGTGTACCGCAAACGCTTTCACAAGCGTGCCGAGACCGCCCTGACGGTGCTGGCACCCCGCCGCGAACAGCTCACCGGTGACGAGGCCCACGACCGGGTGCTCGCGATGCTCGAGGAAACCGTCGACGTCGCGCTTTGGCAGGCGCAGCGGGTCTTGCAGGCGGCGTCGACGGGGGCGGTGGATCTGTCGGGTTGCGATGCGCTGTCTCGCGCCCTCGACGTTGCCGCCGGTGAGGCGGTCCAGCTTTCGGGCGCCGAGCCGTTGCTGGTGGACCGCATCGACGCCGAGTACCTGAAGTACTTCACGCCCACCGGCCGCCCGACCGGCGAATGGGCGGCGGCGACCAAACGCATGCAGGCCGCCGACGACGAGGTCGCCCGCTGTGCGGCAGCGGTCGCAGAGGTTGACGATGCGGTCCGGACTCACGCCTCCCTCACCGCAGAGCTCGAACAGCTCACCGCCCAGCGTGCGGAGGCCGTCGCGACGCTCACCGCCGCGCAGGCCGCCGCCGATGAGGTCGCGGCACTGACCCAGCAGCTCAAGCAGGCCCAGGTGGTCGTTGCGGCTGCCGACGCCACGCTGCAAGCCTCCGTCGCAGCACTGACCGACCGGCGTCGGCTTCAGGCCGACATCACCGACCGCACCGCCGCAGTCGCCGACCTGGAAAGAGCTGCTGCGCAGGCGCACGAAGAGGAGCTGATCGCCCGCGAGGTTCAAACTGCGGCCGAGGCGGCCGCCGAAGAGGCGCGTGCCGCCGTGGAAACCAGCCGCGACCGCGTTGAATCCGCGCGCCTGGCCGTCGAGCAGCTGTCGGCCCGCGACGAGGCCGACCGGCTGTCCGCGCGGTTGTCCAAGATCGACACCGCATTGCGTGAGACCCAGGAGGTCGAACGCGCACTCGCGTCGATCACCCTGACCGACGCGCTGATGCGCGACCTCGAGAGCGCGGCCGTCACCGTCGAGCGGGCGGTCGGGCACGCCGAATCGGCGTCGGCCCGCATCGAAGTCACGGCCGCGGCAGATGTCGACCTCATCATCGGCGGCCAGCCGGTCATGCTCGAGGCGGGCGGCACGTGGTCGGCGCACGCATCCGGCGCCACCGACATCGACCTACCCGGCGTGCTGACCGCACGGGTCGTGCCAGGCACCCCTGCATCCGATAGTCAGGCGAAACTGGATGCAGCACAACAGGTTTTGGCCGCCGCGCTGGCCGCTGTTGGCGTCGACGACCTCGCGGGCGCACGGGCGCTCGACCAACGGCGCCGCGAATTGGCCGGTGCCCGCGACCGATTGACGGCGACCACCGACGGCCTCATCGGTGACGACGACGTCGACGCGCTGTGGGGGCGGCTCGCCGAACTGCGCGCCCGCACGACCGCCGTCGCTCCGCAGCCGGCCGACTCGGCAACCGCACGGGCCGAACTCGACCAGGCCACCGCGGAACAGCAGAAGGCCATCGCTGATTGCGAAACCCACAGGAAGGTGGCCGAGGCAGCGGCAAAGACGTTGGGGGAGAGAGCAACTCAGGCTAGCGTAGCGCGCGAGAAGTTCACGGCGTGCTATGCGGAGCTGGTGGTGAGCCGAGATCGCCTGGCGCAGCAGCGCGCCGACGTTTCCGATGACGAACTGGTCGTCAAGGCCGAGGCCGACGGGGACAAAGCGCGCCGCGCTGCCGGCCTCGCCGCCGAGCTCACCGACGAACTCGCCCGCCGGGCGCCGCAATCCGTCGCGGCAACCCTCGACGCTGCGGCCCGCAGCGTCGACGCAATCCGCAAACGCCACGACGAGGTCGCCGACGCCCTGCGCCTGGTCGCCGCCCAGCTGAAGGTCTACGGCACCGAGGGTCGCAAGGGTCTGCTCGACGCGGCCGAAACCGAACGTGAGCACGCCGAGGCCGAGTTCTTGCGCGTACACCGGCGCGCCCGCGCCGCCGAGATGCTGCGCACCGTGATGGCGCGGCATCGAGACGCCACCCGGTTGCGCTACGTCCACCCGTTCCGCGCCGAGGTCGAGCGCCTAGGCCGCATCGTCTTCGGTGAGACCTTCGAGGTCGAGGTCGACAGCCGGCTGCAGATCTGCAGCCGCACGCTGTCGGGTAGAACCGTGCCGTATGAGTCGCTGTCGGGTGGGGCCAAGGAGCAACTCGGCATTGTCGCCAGGTTGGCGGGCGCGGCGCTGGTCGCTCAGGAGGACAGCGTGCCCGTCGTCATCGACGACGCGCTGGGCTTCACCGACCCCGACCGGCTGGTCAGGATGGGTGCGGTGTTCGACGCCGTCGGGGGCGAGGGCCAGGTCATCGTGTTGACCTGCAGCCCGCAGCGCTACCAGAGCGTCACGGCCGCACACCACATCGAACTGTCCGCATAGCGCCACGACACCTCACTACACTGCGGCGGATGGAAGCCGACTACATCGTCGTGGGAACCGGCTCAGCTGGATCGGTGCTCGCGAATCGCCTCAGCGCCGATTCGGCCGTTTCGGTCGTGGTGCTCGAGGCAGGTCCCAAGGACAAGAACAGGTTCATCCACATACCCGCCGCCTTCTCGAAGCTATTCCGCAGCGAGGTCGACTGGAACTACCGGACCGAACCGCAGAAACAGCTCGGCGGCCGCGAAATCTACTGGCCGCGCGGCAAAATGCTCGGCGGCTCGTCCTCGATGAACGCGATGATGTGGGTTCGCGGATTCGCCGCCGACTACGACGAGTGGGGCGCTCTCGCCGGTTCCGACTGGGACTTCGCCCACGTGTCGAAGTACTTCGCGAAGATCGAGGAGGGCCCGCTCGTCATCGCCCCGCAGCGCAGCCCGCGCAGCTCCACCACCGCATGGCTGAAGGCCGTCCAGGAATGCGGATACGCCGTCGAAAACCCCAACTGCGATGCGCCGGAAGGCTTTTGCCAGACCATGGTAACCCAGCGCAGGGGCGCCCGCTGGAGCGCCGCCGACGCCTATCTCAAACCGGCGCTGCGCCGGCCCAACCTGACGCTGCACACGGAGGCGACGGCCACCCGCGTGCTGTTCGAGGAGCGGCGGGCCGTCGGCGTCGAATTCCATCAGCTTGGCCAGCGCCGCGTGGTGCGGGCGCGCCGGGAGGTGGTGCTCGCCGGCGGCGCGGTGAACAGCCCGCAGCTGTTGATTCTCTCCGGCATCGGTGACCCGCCGCACCTCGGCCGACATGGCATCGAGGTCGTGGCCGATGCGCCGGAGGTGGGCCGCAACCTGATGGACCATCTCGCGGTGCCGTTGGGCTTCGACATCGCCGACGACTCGTTGTTCGCCGCCGAGAAGCCGCTGGAGCTCGTGAACTACTTGCTTCGTCGCCGCGGCATGCTCACGTCGAACGTCGGCGAGGCGTACGGCTTCGTGCGCAGCCGGCCCGACATCGAGGTGCCCGACCTCGAGCTGATCTTCGCTCCCGCACCGTTTTTCGAGGAGGGCATCGGTGACCCGTACGACCGGCACGCCATCGCGATGGGACCCATCTTGGTCAAGCCGCGCAGCCGCGGCACCATCACGCTGGCATCGCCCGACCCGCTGGTGAAACCGGCGATCGATCCGCAGTACCTCAGCGACGATGCAGGCGCCGATCGGGCGCGCGATACCACTGAGCATCCCGCTCAGCGCGGATGCCTGCGCGATTCGCGCGGTCATCTGCA
>NZ_LZMC01000106.1 GCF_001668615.1 Mycobacterium sp. 1274761.0 | reverse complement strand
TGTGTTCGGCGGTGTCCTACTTTTCCACCCGGGTTGGGTAGTATCATCGGCGCTGGCAGGCTTAGCTTCCGGGTTCGGGATGGGTCCGGGCGTTTCCCTGTCGCTATTTCCGCCGTAACTTTATTGTGTTGTGTTTCACCAGGTTTGTGTTTTGGTGGTGGGGTGTGGTGTGTGGTGTGGTTGCGAGGTTTTGGTTGTGTGTAAGTTTTCGGCCGGTTAGTGCCAGTTCCCTGAGCCCATTGCTGGGTGTGCAGGTCTGGTCTATTGATCCCGTGGTCTGCGGGGGGCCTTATCCCACTTGATGGGTGAGAAGCCTGGTCTTGGAGGGGGTTTCCCGCTTAGATGCTTTCAGCGGTTATCCTGTCCGAACGTGGCGATCCAGCGGTGCCCCTGGTGGGACAACTGGTAGACCAGAGGTTCGTCCGTCCCGGTCCTCTCGTACTAGGGACAGGTTTCCTCAAGCTTCTGACGCGCGCGGCGGATAGAGACCGAACTGTCTCACGACGTTCTAAACCCAGCTCGCGTGCCGCTTTAATGGGCGAACAGCCCAACCCTTGGGACCTGCTCCAGCCCCAGGATGCGACGAGCCGACATCGAGGTGCCAAACCATCCCGTCGATATGGACTCTTGGGGAAGATCAGCCTGTTATCCCCGGGGTACCTTTTATCCGTTGAGCGACACCCCTTCCACTCGGGGGTGCCGGATCACTAGTCCCGACTTTCGTCCCTGCTTGACGTGTCAGTCTCGCAGTCAAGCTCCCTTGTGCACTTACACTCAACACCTGATTGCCGTCCAGGTTGAGGGAACCTTTGGGCGCCTCCGTTACTTTTTGGGAGGCAACCGCCCCAGTTAAACTACCCACCAGGCACTGTCCCTGAACCGGATAGACGGTTCGAGGTTAGAGGCCCAATACGATCAGAGTGGTATTTCAACAACGACTCCACTTTCACTGGCGTGAAAGCTTCCTAGTCTCCCACCTATCCTACACAAACCGTATCGAGCACCAATACCAAGTTGTAGTGAAGGTCCCGGGGTCTTTTCGTCCTGCCGCGCGTAACGAGCATCTTTACTCGTAGTGCAATTTCGCCGAGTCTATGGTTGAGACAGCTGAGAAGTCGTTACGCCATTCGTGCAGGTCGGAACTTACCCGACAAGGAATTTCGCTACCTTAGGATGGTTATAGTTACCACCGCCGTTTACTGGGGCTTAAATTCTCCGCTTCACCCCAAAAGGGGTTAACGGGTCCTCTTAACCTTCCAGCACCGGGCAGGCGTCAGTCCGTATACATCGTCTTGCGACTTCGCACGGACCTGTGTTTTTAGTAAACAGTCGCTTCTCACTGGTTTGTGCCACCCACTCCCGCTGCCCCGGGCATGCCGGTTGACGGTGTGTGGGTCCCCCTTCTCCCGAAGTTACGGGGGCATTTTGCCGAGTTCCTTAACCATAGTTCACTCGTACGCCTCGGTATTCTCTACCTGACCACCTGTGTCGGTTTGGGGTACGGGCCGTGTGTGTACTCGCTAGAGGCTTTTCTTGGCAGCTTAGGATCACCGAATTCGCCTCATTCGGCTATGCATCACCTCTCGGAATATGCGAAACCCGGATTTGCCTGGGTTTCTTCCTACCGGTTTGCCCCAGTATTACCACTGACTGGTACGGCTACCTTCCTGCGTCACCCCATCGCTTGACTACTACCAAAGAAGGTCCCACGCAGCCCCGGCTCCCCTCACCCCGAAGGGATCGGTGGAGCAGGTTTTGGGTGGTTAGTACCTCTGATTCATCAGGGACGCGCACACACGGGTACGGGAATATCAACCCGTTGTCCATCGACTACGCCTGTCGGCCTCGCCTTAGGTCCCGACTCACCCTGGGCGGACTGGCCTGGCCCAGGAACCCTTGGTCTTTCGGCGGGCAAGGTTCTCACTTGCCTTATCGCTACTCATGCCTGCATTCTCACTCCCACACCCTCCACAACACGTTTCCACGGCTGCTTCACCGGATGCAGGACGCTCCCCTACCCAGCCACCACCAAGGGCGGCTGCCGCGGCTTCGGCGGTGTGCTTGAGCCCCGCTACATTATCGGCGCACAATCACTTGACCAGTGAGCTATTACGCACTCTTTCAAGGGTGGCTGCTTCTAAGCCAACCTCCTGGTTGTCTTCGCGACTGCACATCCTTTTCCACTTAGCACACGCTTAGGGGCCTTAGCCGGCGATCTGGGCTGTTTCCCTCTCGACGCACGGAGCTTATCCCCCGCCGTCTCACTGCCACGCTTCACCTTGTCGGCATTCGGAGTTTGGCTGACGTCAGTAACCTAGTAGGGCCCATCGGCCATCCAGTAGCTCTACCTCCAACAAGAACCACGCAACGCTGCACCTAAATGCATTTCGGGGAGAACCAGCTATCACGGAGTTTGATTGGCCTTTCACCCCTACCCACAGCTCATCCCCTCAGTCTTCAACCTAAGTGGGTTCGGGCCTCCACGACGTCTTACCGTCGCTTCACCCTGGCCATGGGTAGATCACTCCGCTTCGGGTCCAGAACACACCACTACACCCCCACAAAATGGGGGATACGCCCTATTCAGACTCGCTTTCGCTGCGGCTACCCCACCCGGGTTAACCTCGCGACATGTCCCTGACTCGCAGGCTCATTCTTCAAAAGGCACGCCATCACCCCACGACAAATCGAGGGCTTTGACGGATTGTAGGCACACGGTTTCAGGTACTCTTTCACTCCCCTCCCGGGGTACTTTTCACCATTCCCTCACGGTACTGATCCGCTATCGGTCACTGAGAAGTATTCAGGCTTACCGGGTGGTCCCGGCAGATTCACAGCAGATTCCACGGGCCCGCTGCTACTCGGGGACACTGCCACAACAGAGCACATGTTTTCAGTTACGGGGCTCTCACCCTCTACGGACAGACCATCCCAGGCCACTTCACCTAACACATGCTTTTATCACTGCTGCCATCCACGGCGGTGAATGGAACACAGACCCCACAACACCGAACACACAACCCCCGCCGGGTATCACATGCATCCGGTTTAGCCATCCTCCGCGTTCGCTCGCCACTACTAACGGAATCACCATTGTTTTCTCTTCCTACGGGTACTGAGATGTTTCACTTCCCCGCGTTACCTCTGACTGGCTATAGATTCACCAGACAGTGACGCGACATCACTCGCGCCGGGTTTCCCCATTCGGACATCCTCGGATCCACGCTCGGTTGACAACTCCCCGAGGCATATCGCAGCCTCCCACGTCCTTCATCGGCTCTCAGTGCCAAGGCATCCACCATGCGCCCTTAAACACTTACAACACAAAAACCAAAAAATGAGTTCGAGATTCTCTACACAGAGAAACTCTGAAATTGCACATCAACAACAAACACCCCCCAAAAAGAGAGGCACTCGCCGCTAGATGCTCGCAACCACTATCCACAAATCAAACACCACACCCCACCACCAAAGACGAGGCGACAACCAACCGACCCCACCAACGCAGAGCCACCCCCACCCAGGGGCCACGGGCTTGTTGTCTCAAAGCCCAATAGTGTGTCTGATGATCCCGTGCAGCCCCAAACCCGTAGGGCCACACCACGTTTGTTGTGCACCAAGCCGGCGCCACTACAGCAACCGACTCCATCACGGCTCGAGACTGGCCCACTGCCAACTCTTTTCGTGGTGCTCCTTAGAAAGGAGGTGATCCAGCCGCACCTTCCGGTACGGCTACCTTGTTACGACTTCGTCCCAATCGCCGATCCCACCTTCGACGGCTCCCTCCCACAAGGGGTTAGGCCACCGGCTTCGGGTGTTACCGACTTTCATGACGTGACGGGCGGTGTGTACAAGGCCCGGGAACGTATTCACCGCAGCGTTGCTGATCTGCGATTACTAGCGACTCCGACTTCACGGGGTCGAGTTGCAGACCCCGATCCGAACTGAGACCGGCTTTGAAAAGGATTCGCTCCACCTCACGGCATCGCAGCCCTTTGTACCGGCCATTGTAGCATGTGTGAAGCCCTGGACATAAGGGGCATGATGACTTGACGTCATCCCCACCTTCCTCCGAGTTGACCCCGGCAGTCTCTCACGAGTCCCCACCATCACGTGCTGGCAACATGAGACAAGGGTTGCGCTCGTTGCGGGACTTAACCCAACATCTCACGACACGAGCTGACGACAGCCATGCACCACCTGCACACAGGCCACAAGGGAACCGACATCTCTGCCGACGTCCTGTGCATGTCAAACCCAGGTAAGGTTCTTCGCGTTGCATCGAATTAATCCACATGCTCCGCCGCTTGTGCGGGCCCCCGTCAATTCCTTTGAGTTTTAGCCTTGCGGCCGTACTCCCCAGGCGGGGTACTTAATGCGTTAGCTACGGCACGGATCCCAAGGAAGGAAACCCACACCTAGTACCCACCGTTTACGGCGTGGACTACCAGGGTATCTAATCCTGTTCGCTCCCCACGCTTTCGCTCCTCAGCGTCAGTTACTGCCCAGAGACCCGCCTTCGCCACCGGTGTTCCTCCTGATATCTGCGCATTCCACCGCTACACCAGGAATTCCAGTCTCCCCTGCAGTACTCCAGTCTGCCCGTATCGCCCGCACGCCCAAGGTTAAGCCTTAGGTTTTCACGAACAACGCGACAAACCACCTACGAGCTCTTTACGCCCAGTAATTCCGGACAACGCTCGCACCCTACGTATTACCGCGGCTGCTGGCACGTAGTTGGCCGGTGCTTCTTCTGCTACTACCGTCACTCACGCTTCGTCGTAGCTGAAAGAGGTTTACAACCCGAAGGCCGTCATCCCCCACGCGGCGTCGCTGCATCAGGCTTGCGCCCATTGTGCAATATTCCCCACTGCTGCCTCCCGTAGGAGTCTGGGCCGTATCTCAGTCCCAGTGTGGCCGGACACCCTCTCAGGCCGGCTACCCGTCGTCGCCTTGGTAGGCCATCACCCCACCAACAAGCTGATAGGCCGCGGGCCCATCCCACACCGCAAAAGCTTTCCCCCACCAGGCCATGCGACCAGCAAGGTGTATTCGGTATTAGACCCAGTTTCCCAGGCTTATCCCAAAGTGCAGGGCAGATCACCCACGTGTTACTCACCCGTTCGCCACTCGTGTACCCCCGAAAGGGCCTTACCGTTCGACTTGCATGTGTTAAGCACGCCGCCAGCGTTCGTCCTGAGCCAGGATCAAACTCTCCAAACAAAAACCCCTCCACAACAGAGGCAATTTCAAATCAGAGAAACCTGACATCGTCAGAAAAACTGACAATAAAAAACACCACACCCAAGGCACGGGGCGCCAAGAATGTGGCCAAACAAAAACAACAAACAAAAACCACCAAACACACTATTGAGTTCTCAAACAACACACCCG
>NZ_LZMC01000105.1 GCF_001668615.1 Mycobacterium sp. 1274761.0 | reverse complement strand
GCGCTGGTATCACTGGGACCCCTTCACCCACATCACCAAAGACCAGGCCACCGTCGGCGCACTACGCAAAGCGGCCGAAGGTCACGACGTTTCCATCAGAGCGCGCAGCAAGCACGATCACGGCGGTGGCGGATCGTCGGACTGGCAGTCGCAGATGAAGAAGGCCACTGCCAACGTCAGTGGTGACGCAGACTGACCATCAACTGGAATCCTCTACGGCGCAGCGTTCAGACGGTCGGCCACATCGCGCGGCCGACCGTTCGAGCATGCATGCAGCTTGTTGCGTTCGACTTTGCCGTTGGCGTTCAACGGAAGTGGCTGATCCCAGAACACCAGTTCCTCAGGTAGCTTGTACTTCGCCAGTCCCGCCGACGCGAGCTCCCGTGCAACATCGGCGAGCGAAATCGCGACGTCGGGTTCTACCACCAGCGCCACGGCAAGCCGTTCACCCGTTGTTAGATCCGGCACGGAGTACGCCGCGCACTCGCGCACACCGGCGATCCTGGCCAAGGCCTCGTCCACCTCGGCGGCGGGGATCTTCAACCCGTTGCGGATGATGATGTCCTTGAGCCGTCCCACGATGCGCACTCGTCTGCCCTCGAGTTCGGCCACGTCGCCGGTGCGGAACCACTCGCCGTCAAACGCATCGGCATCGTCGGCGGCGTCGGTGTAACCGAGGAAGGTGTGCGGCCCGCGGATACAGCATTCCGCCGGGTCACCGACAGATCCCAGGCGCACGTCGACGTCCCCCAGCGCGACACCGTCGTCGGCATGCCGTACGTTGCGTGGTTCGGTCCTCAGTCCCGACGTGCTCACCGGGACCTCCGATGAGCCGTAGGCACGCATCACGATGATCCCGAAGTCATCCTCGACCCGTTCGACAATGCGCCGATCCAGCACCGTGCCACCCAAATAGACAGCGCGCAACGGCATTTCATGTCCGGCAGTGACCGCTTCGTCGAGCACTCGATCCAGTAACCGGTCGGGTCCGCCGTACCAAGTGGCTTTCGAGGTGACCAGTAGTTCGCAGGTGGCTGAAGGCTCCCAGCGGTCCTCGAGCACGACCGGTGCGGCCAGCATGGGACCGATGAACAGCGCCTGCAGCACGCCGGTCACCGAGGCCAGCGGGCTGATCAAAAAGATCCGATCTCCGTCGGTCAAGCCGGCGGCGGCAATGTAGTTCGTCGATGCCTTAGACAGGGTGCTCAGCGAGTGGATGACGCCCTTTGGCTTCGACGTCGTGCCCGACGTGAAGAGAACGAACGAGGGCTCGTCGGCGGCGCGCTGGGTCCGCCGCACACCTGTCGCGCCACGCCCGCCGTGGGTTGTGACGTCGATCCACGCGCACTCCCCGGTCAGCGAGTCGGCGCCCACAGGCCAGTTCGGCGCGACCCCAAAACGCGCCCCGGTGCGGGCGACGATGTCGGCGATCTGTGCGGCACCCGCGCTGCGCGGCACCAACAGGACCACCGCGTCGATACGTACTGTAGCGTGCACGGCACTCACCGAGTCGACGTCGTTACCCGCTACCACGATGACCGGTGTCGATGCGGTTACGCCGGCATCCAGCAGCGCCTGGGCCGCCGCATCCACCCGCCCATCGAGTTCGGCGAAACTGATGTCTGCGCCCCTGGTTATCAGCGCGGGCAGGTCGGGATGGCGCACCGCTGCTGTACGCATCACGTCGAGCGGCTGATCCGACCACGAACCCGCGGCACGGTAACGCGCCCGCAGCGTGTCGGCTCGCCGCTGCGCGTTCGCCAGCAGCTCGGTCGCCATGCGCCCTCCGATGCAAATGTCCGTTCTCGACTATGTAAATGTAACCTCTCAGTCATGTCGCCAGATCACAACTCGTCGCGCAGCATCTCCACCATGACTTTCGACAACCAGGTCGCCATCGTCACCGGGGCCGGTGGCGGCCTGGGCCGGTGCCACGCCATCGAACTCGCGCGGCGTGGGGCCCGCGTGCTGGTCAACGACCTCGGCAGCGCCGTCGACGGCAGCGGTGCCTCGATCTCGGCGGCGCAATCCGTGGTCGACGAGATCACCGCAGCCGGTGGTACCGCAGTCGCAAACGGCGACTCGGTGGCCTTGGAGGACGGTGGTGCGGCGATTGTCGCCGCCGCGATGGACGCCTTCGGACAGGTCGACATCCTCGTCAACAACGCCGGGATCCTTCGCGATGCCGCATTCAAGAACATGACCGCCGATCAGGTCGACGCCGTGCTGTCGGTGCACCTATCGGGCGCCTTCAACGTCACGCGCGCGGTCTGGCCAGTGATGCGTGAGCAGAATTACGGCCGTATCGTCCAAACCACCTCAGGAACGGGGCTATTCGGCAACTTCGGGCAAGCCAACTACGGCGCCGCCAAGATGGGCCTGGTGGGAATGATGCATGTGCTCGCCATCGAGGGCGCGCGAAACGGCATCGCCATCAACGCCATCGCCCCCATCGCACGCACCCGGATGACCGAGGACATCATGGGCGAGGCGGGCAAGGCGATGGACCCCGAACTCGTCACTCCGGTTGTCGTCTATCTCGCACACCGCAATTGCGAGCGCACCGCGCACATCTACTCCGTCGGCGCGGGCAAGGTTTCTCGGGTGTTCATCGGGGTGACCAAGGGCATCGAGGACACCGCGCTCACCGCAGAAACCGTGGCCGCACACATCGACGAGATTGACGACCCCACGACGTTCACCATCCGTGGCGGCCCGACGAAGGTCGAGGTCTAGCAGCCCCGGAACCGCGGCTCCCGTCGCTCCGCGAACGCCTGCAGGCCTTCCTGCAGGTCGGCGGTCCGGGAGACGGCCTCCTGCGCCCACGCCTCCTGCTCGAAAGCACGATCGCGCCCCGACTCCGAGGAGACCGATAGCAGTCGCTTGGTCAACGACAACATCACAGTCGGGCCCGCCGCCAGGCGCACGGCGAACTCCTCGGCGGTGCGATCGGTGTTCTCCGGGGCGACCACACGGTTCACAAGACCCAGCCGTTCGCATGCCGATGCGTCGACGGGCTCACCGAGCATCAACAGCTCAGTGGCCTTGCGCAGACCGACGATTCGGGTCAGCAGATAAATCGCACCGGAATCAGGCAGGATGCCGCGGTGCACGAACGCCTGAATGAGACGCCCTTGCGTCGACATCACCACGAGATCGCAGGCCAGCACGAGGCTCGATCCGGCGCCGACCGCTGCACCCTTGACGGCCGCGACGACCGGCTTGTCACAGTCCAGTACGGAGGCCACCAGCCGCTGCCAGCCCTGCTGCAGCATCCGCGCGATGTCGCCGGGACGCCTCTGCGCCTGAGGTGTCGATGTGTCCTCCTGCGCCGAGAGTCCGGCACCCGCGCAGAAGTGCCGGTCACCGGCAGCGGTCAACAGCACGGCGCGCACAGCTGGATCGGAATGCGCACGGTGAAACGCTGCGGTGAGGGCATCACGAGCCAACGGCGACAACGAATTTCCGACATCGATGCGATCGATGGTGATTCGCTGTACCCCGTCGTCACCGACCGATACGACGATTCCGGAATCCTCTGTGCTCATCTTGGTCCACCTAGCGTTAACGGCGTTTCCGCTTTTCGGGTATCTTAATTTCCACTATGGTCCGGCGACGTAGCGGGCCGTCGGCGAAAGGCATGGAATGTCCGGCAGCGGCCAGATCACCGACGAGGGGTTGGCCCGGCTGCGCGCCACGATCGGCATCGCGGTTCCGCACACCCAACCGCCGCACTATTTCCGGGCAGGCGAGGATGCGTTCCGCCATGTTGCCGAGAGCTACGGCGACGCCAATCCGCTCTGGTGCGACCCCGAGTACGCCGCCAAGTCCGTGTGGGGCGAGAGCGTGGCCCCGCCCGCCCTCGTCGGCGGCGACACATTGATCGGCGAGGACGAGGTAACCGAACTCTCCGACTCCGACCGTGCCCTCACGAAAGGCGATCCGCTGCGCGGTGTGCACGCCTTCTACGCCTCGTCGTCGCGCGAATGGTGGGCGCCGCTGCGCGCCAATCACCGGGTGTTCCGACGCAATGCTTTGGTGGCTGCGCTCGACAAGAGCAGCGAGTTCGCCGACCGCGCGGTGCACGAATGGTCGGCCCAGGTGTTCCGCGATGACGACGGCACGCTGCTCGGCGGGCAGTACCGCAACATGATCCGCACCGAGCGCAGCAAGGCGCGCGGCCGCAAGAAGTACGAGGCCGTCGAACTCAAAACGTGGACGCCGGAGGAGATCTCGGAAATCGATGCGCGATACGCGCAGGAGAAGCCGCGTGGTGCCGAACCCCGGTGGTGGGAGGACGTCAACGAGGGCGACGTCGTCGGTCCCCTCACCAAAGGTCCGTTGACCGTCACGGACATGGTCTGCTGGCACGTCGGCATGGGTACCGGCATGTACGGTGTGCGGCCACTGCAACTGGCGTGGCGCAACCGGCAGCGCATCCCCCGTTTCTACACGCCCAACGAACACGGGGTGCCCGATGTCCAGCAGCGGGTGCACTGGGAGCCGGACGCGGCCCGCAACGCCGGTAATCCGACCACCTTCGACTACGGCCGCATGCGCGAAACCTGGCTGATTCATCTGTGCACGGACTGGATGGGTGACGACGCGTGGTTGTGGTCGCTGGACTGCGAATTTCGTCTTTTCAACTACGTCGGCGATCTGCACACCATCACCGGCACCGTCGTACGCAAGTACACCGCCGAGGGCGGCAGACCCGCCGTCGACCTCGAACTGGCGGCCACCAACCACCGCGGCGAGGTGACCGCGCCCGGCAGGGCGACCATCCTGCTGCCCAGCAGGCAACGCGGGCCGATGCGGTTGCCAGACCCGCCCGGCGGAGCCACTGACCTCGAAGAGCTGCTGACGGCGGTGTCAGCCCGGTTCACCGAACGCGCAACGCCATGACCTACGCCAGCGTCCCGGGTCTGCGCGCCGAACAGCACGGCGCCGTGCTGGCCTTGACGTTCGACAGGGCCGACCGCCGCAACGCCGTCAACGACGTGATGCTCGACGCGATGATCAGTCACCTCGCGGCCGCGGGCATCGACGAGAGCGTGCGGGTCATCCGGATCGACGCCGACGGGGCTGACTTTTGCGCCGGCTCCGACCTCATCGCGAACAACGCGAAGTCGCAGCGCAAGCCCCGGGTGGGCAGCACCCAACGCCGGCTCCCGAACAAAGCCAACCGGTTGATACCGCTGATGCTCGAGACTCAGGTTCCCATCGTCGCGGTAGTCCGAGGTTGGGCAGCCGGTCTCGGCTTCAATATCGCGATGGCCGCCGACTTCTGCGTCGCCGCCGACGATGCGCGGTTCTGGGAACCGTTCATGGCGCGCGGGTTCACTCCCGACAGCGGCGCCGCGTGGCTACTGCCCCGCCTCATCGGGCTGGTGCGTACCCGGCAGCTGCTGATGCTCGGCGAAGAGATCTCCGGCGCCACCGCTGCCGAATGGGGAGTCATCCACTCCGCCCACCCCGCCGCTGAAATTGACTCGGCCGCTGAGGGACTCGTGACAACGCTTGCCGCCGCGCCCACCGTCGCTCTCGGGCTCACCAAGTGGCTGGTGCACACAGGCAACGGACTGGATCTCGACCGCCACCTCCAGAACGAAGCAATGGCGCTCGAACTATCGAGTCGCAGCGATGATTTCAAAGAGGGCCTGGCCGCTTTCCGCGACAAACGCGATGCGAAGTTCGAGGGCCGATGACACGGATTCCCATCGACAAGTCGACCGATACCGCGGGGGCCGTCGCGGCCGTCGAGCAGTGGGTCAGGACGACCGTGCCCGAAGCATGGCGCACCGCAGCCGTCGAGGGGGCCACAGCGTTGCGCGCGGTTCGCAGCGCCGACGACTACCGGGCCTGGTATCCGGTGTTCGCCGCCTCGGGTCTTGTCGTGCCGACCTGGCTGCCCGAACACGGCGGGCTCGGCGTGGGCAACGAAGTTGCACGGGCCATCGACAGCGTGCTCGCACCGCTGCGGTTGACGCGGCTGAACCCGCTGGGTCTCAACAACGCCGCCGCGGCTCTGTTCAGCCACGGCACCGAGGAGCAACGATGTCGCTTCCTGCCGCCGATCGTGCGCAACGAGGAGAAGTGGTGCCAGCTGTTCAGCGAGCCGGGTGCCGGATCGGATCTCGCGTCGCTGGCAACCAGGGCGGTACGCGACGGTGACGACTGGGTTGTCACCGGCCAGAAGGTCTGGACGACATGGGCTGACGAGGCGGACTTCGCGATTCTGCTGGCCCGTACCGACCCTGATGCGCCCAAACACAAAGGCATCACGTACTTCCTGCTCGACATGCATCAGCCGGGCATCGAGGTGCGGCCGCTGCGGCAGATCACCGGTGAGGCGGAGTTCAACGAGGTCTTCATCGACGGGGCACGGGTGCCCGACGCCCACCGGGTCGGTGATGTCAACGACGGCTGGCGGGTCAGCGCCTCCACCCTGTCCAGCGAGCGTCAGATGGTGTCCGGCTCCGGATCGGGCGGCATGGGCCGCCTCGGCGGCTCGAGCGCCGCGCGTCTGATCTCGCTCGCTCGCGAAACCGGGCGATGGGACGACCCCGTCGTACGGAACAAGATCATGCGGCTGTGGGCACAGGAACAAATTCGCGGCTGGACCAATGCCCGTGTGCGAGAAGCACTTTCGGCCGGCGAGTCACCCGGGGCAGCCTCCTCGATCGGCAAGGTGCATCAAGCCACCCTGAACCAGCAGATTCAGGATTTGATGGCCGATCTTCTAGGCACCGCCGCGGTTGCCTGGCCTGCCACCGACGATGCCGACGCGCTACCGCGCGAGGTAGCCGGTTGGATGCGCAGCCTGGCCAACGGAACTGAAGGCGGTACCACCGATATCAACAAGAACATTCTCGGTGAACGGGTCCTCGGGCTGCCGAAAGAGCCGGACCCATGGAGGGGCAAACCCTGGAAGGAAATCCCCCGTTCGTGAGCCACTACGAGCGCCTTATCGTCGAGAAGCGCGACGGCGTCGGCTGGTTGATTCTCAACCGGCCGAATGCAGGCAACGCGTTCGACGCGCTGATGCTGGACGAACTCGAAGCGGCGTGGGCCGAGCTGGACGCCGACCGGGACGTGCGGGTCATCGTCAACACCGCAAACGGCAAGGCGTTCTGCACCGGCATGGACGTGGTGCAGGTCGCTCGCGACAAGGCGGCCATGCGCAAGCACTCGCGTCGCACCAGGGATGCCGAGTTGAAGATCTCCTCGTGGCACTGCGAGGTCTGGAAGCCGGTCATCGCCGCGGTCAACGGGGTGTGTGCAGGCGGCGGGTTGCACCTGGTGGCCGACGCCGACATCGTCATCGCCGCGGAGCAGGCTTCATTCGTCGACCCGCACGTGTCGGTCGGACAGGCGGTCGCCTACGAGGCGATCACGCTGCTGCGAAAGTCGCCGATGGAGGCCATCACCCGGATGACGCTGTGCGGCAGGGGCGAGCGGATCTCGGCGCACCGCGCGTACCAGCTGGGCATCGTGTCCGAGGTCGTCGGAGCCGTCGAGCTGCGGGCAGCGGCAGGCAAATTGGCCGCAGCGGTGGCGGCGAACTCGCCCACCGCGATGCGTGCCACCAAGAAGGCGCTGTGGTACTCGCTGGAGGTCGGCCTATCAGAGGCCGAACATGCTGCGGCCGAGCAGATCTGGCGACTGCGCAACCATCCCGACCACGCCGAGGGAGTACGGGCCTTCATTGAGAAGCGCCCGCCGAACTGGCTGCCGCCGGAAACCGTGGAGGTCTCGTGACCTATCAAAGGCTGATTGTCGAGCGCCGAGGTCCGGTGGGATGGATCATCAACAACCGGCCGGATCGACTGAATGCGTACGACGCGCTGATGCGCGAAGAATTCCCGCAGGCCTGGGCGGAACTGAACGCCGATCCCGACGTCCGTGTCATCGTGCACACCGGCAATGGCAGGGCCTTCCAGGTCGGTGCCGACGTCGACGACCTCGACGGTGAAGCTGTCCAGCAGTTCCAGGAGATGATGCGCACACTGGACCTGAAGTTGACGGGATGGCATTGCAACGTCGGAAAACCCATCATCACCGCAGTCAACGGGGTGTGCGCGGGCGGCGGACTGCATTGGGTCGCCGACGCCGACATCGTCATCGCGTCGTCGAATGCCAGCTTCGTCGACCCGCACGTGTCGATCGGTCAGGTCAGTGCTCTGGAAACCATCGCGTTGATGCGAAAGATCCCCGCCGAGGCTGTCTTACGTATGGCGCTCGTCGGCAGCCACGAGCGTCTCAGCGCGCAACGCGCCTTCCAGCTCGGCATGATCAGCGAGATCGTCGACCCACCAGAGCGGCTGCGTGAGGTGGCGCAGCAGCTGGCGGAGAAGATTGCGCAGAACTCCCCCGCGGCCATGCGGGCGACCAAGCGCGCGCTGTGGGGCGCGCTCGAGCACGGCTTGACCGACGCATGCCGCGAGGGTGCCAAACACCTGACGTCGATGTGGGGTCACCCCGACCAGAACGAGGGCCCACTGGCCTTCGCCGATAAAAGGACACCCGAATGGGAACCGCTGCAGGCGGACTCGTGACACTAGCCGACCTGCTAGGCAATGTGCCGGAAACCGCGGTGCACAGCCTGAACGACGACGTATCGCGTGTCGACCTCGCCGCGAGCTCAGATCGGCTGAGCTCCCTGCTCGCCGAAACCGGCCTGGCCACCGGCGAGGTGGTTGCGGTCATGCTGCCCAACGACGCGACGACGGTGGCCGCACTTTTCGGGACATGGCGCGCGGGCGGGGTGTACACGCCGCTCAACCCGCGGGCAGCCGATGCGGAGTTGACCTCGCAGCTCGCAACCCTTCGGCCGGTCGCAGTGATCACGACACCTGACTGGGCACACCGCTTCGCCGACGCCGGGTTGCCTGTGGTCGCCGGCGCAGGGTTGTCGTGGTCGCTGCAAGCCGCCGCACGGCCCTCTGATCAGCGGACGTACGACCCCGATGTGGCGCTGTTGCAGTTCACCTCTGGGACCACGGGGCCACCGAAGCCGGTGCCACTGCGACATGCAACGGTGCTCGACCTGATCGACCGTCTGCTCGGCAAGCTGCGCGGCAATCGCGGACCGGGCCCGCCGGGTCGGGCGCCGATGCCGAACCTCGTTCCGTTGTCGCTGTCGCTGTGGGCGGGTATCTATCAGGTGCTGTTCGCCTTCCGCGCGGGCTCGGGTGTGGTGTTGATGGACCGGTTCTCCCCCGCAGACTTCGCGGTGCTCGTAAAGCGTCACCAACTGCGCTCCACCGTGTTGCCGCCCGCGGCGTTGACGATGGTGCTGCACGACGAATCCGTCACCGATCTGGCTCCCCTGAAGATCGTGCGGTCCATCACCGCGCCCCTGTCGCCCGTGCAGGCCCGTCGGTTCCGCGACAAGTTCGGCGTGCTCGTCCTGAACTCTTACGGCCAGACGGAACTCGGCGGCGAGGTCGTGGGATGGTCCGCGGCCGATGCACGCCAATGGGGTGAGACCAAGCTGGGCTCCGTCGGCCGCCCACTGCCCGGAATCGACGTCACGGTCACCGAGGACGAGGTGATGGTGCGCACACCGACTACGGCGGCCCGCAAGATCGACCCGGCATTCCTCGACCGGCTGACTGACGACGGCTGGTTTCACACAGGCGATCTCGGTTGGTTCGACTCCGACGGGTTCCTGTGGCTCGACGGCCGGGTCTCCGACATGATCAATCGCGGCGGCCTCAAGGTGTTTCCTGGAACCGTGGAAGACGTGCTCCTCGCTGCCGATGGTGTGCGCGAAGCCGCAGTGGTCGGAATACCCGACGACCGCTTGGGCGAAGTTCCATGGGCCTTCGTTGCACTACACGAGGGCGGCCCTGCCGAAGACGATCTGATCACCTGGTGCCGCGAACGATTGACGCCGTACCGGGTCCCCGTCCGGATCGTGATCGTCGACAAGTTACCCCGCAACGACGTTGGCAAGGTCGTCAAACGCGAACTGGCGGCGCGCGCGCAAGCCTGAAACATTTATTCAGGCGCGGCACCCGGCCAGCGCCGTGTGACGAGATTCCATGGATCGGCGTACACACCCGGCAGCCCCCGATATGGCATCCGCCGCCTGAGCATCAGCCGGACAGCCGGAGCAATTGCAGCGAAGAGGTACCGCCACCAACCGACGCGCATGCCGATCTCGTGAAGCATGTCGGGCCACGAATGATTTTGGAAGGCAAGCGCTTCCTGTGCCCGAGCGGTGTCCATCCAGTCGCAGACGAACCATGCCGCGTCGTCGTCAGGATTGCCGGGTCGGCCGGCCGGATAACAGTCGCGAAGTCCCATGGCGGCGACGATCGCGGGACCCATGTCTCCCTGCAGCAGCCGGTGGCTTTCGTCCCCTCCGATCATCAACGTCTCCCCCACGATGTCTGCCGTGGTTGCCGCAGCGAAGGCGCTCGCGACATCCCGCACATCGACGGTGTTGACGCGGCCGTCGGACGGCATAGCCCATTCGAGGAACAGCACGTTGGAGCTAACCGGAAGCGAACGCAGCCGCGCGCTCACGACCGCGCCCAGCCGCAAGATCGCCCAGTCGAGTCGTGAATTTCGTACGATCAGCTCCGCAGCGAGCTTTTGCGAGCCGTAGGAGTCAACGGGCCTCAGCGGTGAGTCCGCGTGCAACAGGCCATTGCGGTGCGGATTCCGTGATCCGTGGACAGCGACACTCGACGCCATCACGAAACGAGGCCGGCTGGGCAGACGCTGCGCGCAAGTCACCAATGACCGGGTCCCTTCCACGTTGACCGCACGCGCCAGATCGGGCTTCTCGTAACAGGCCGTCGGAATGACGGCGGCAAGGTGAATGATCGTCGCCGGCGCCACTTCTGCCAGCAGCGCTTCTGTTTGCGACTCGTCGGTGAGGTCCGACCAACGGACTTCAACACCATCAGGTAACCGCCTTGCCGCCTTGAGATTGGCGGGGGTTTGAAGATCGGTTGCGATTACGGCGGCCCCCGCCTCCCGCAGACGCAAGACCGTCTCCGTACCCACCATTCCGAAGGCTCCGGTGACCAATACTGACCGGGTACCCATCGAAATCCACCTCCTGAGAATCTCTGCTCTCAATATCGAGAGGAATGTTACTCTTTCCCGGAAACCGTCCTTTCATAAGAGCCGGAGGTGACGTCGTGTGGCAGGAACTCGTGCGGATGGTCGTGACGTGGGCCGTCATGTGCGGACTGGTCGCGTTCTTCTACTGGATGCTGGCGAACATCGGCACGTTCTAAGGACAGGAGGATTCATGGACGACCAGGACCGACGACGTAGGCGCGGGCTCATTGCGTTCCAAATCTTCATCTACGGCTTGTTGATCGCGATGTTCGCGATCCAGGTGCAGATGTACTTCACCAGGGACTGGTGAGCGATCATGGCCTCCAGCCATTCCCCGACGCTGGACGAGCACGAGGCATACACCCGGCAGTCGCAACGCCGGGCCGACCGATGGTTGATCGCCGGTACAGCGATGATGGGCACCTTGGTGCTCGGGCCCATCGGGCTGCCCATCTTCTGCCGAGGGCTCTTCTTGCTGAGAAAGGCGCAGCGGGAAGGGTTGTCCGTCCGGCCCACGATGGTGACGCTCATCGGTTATGTGATCATCCTCGACGCCGCACTCAACAGCATCGGGTGGGCACTTGACCTGTTCGCCAATCACGCGTTGATCACGCGCACCGTTTTCACGGCCTGGGGCAACCTGATCGACGCCGGTTACTTCTGGCATTACAACGAACTCTGGATCGGCGGAGCCGGCGCGCCCGGTGAAAAGGCCTGGGTGATGGTGTGCGTCCTGATCGCCTTTCCGATGCGGATCGCCGCCGCCATCGCATTCCTCCAGATGAAGCGCTGGGGGCATCAATGGCTGATCGTGACGTGCTGGTTCGGGATCGTCGTATGGACCGGCTACATCTTCAACATGACGATGTACGCCGATGTGCGCTATGCGGCAGTGGGATTGCCCGTCTTCGGCTGGTGGGCGTTCAACATCTTCTACATCACACCCTTCCTGGCGATTCCGTACCTGCACACCGTCAACCGCGAGATTTTCTCCGACTAGTACTTCTGAAAGGACCGTCGTGTCTGAAACCACGCCGGAGACAATGGATTCAGCCAAGCAATTACCGCTGGGTACGACGTCCACCTGGGCACGGATGCACACATGGCTTCGCCGGGGCCTGTACGTCTGCCTGTTCGGACTGGTGATCGAGGGCTCGCTGACGGTTCCGGTGATGGCGATCTGGTACGGCTGGCCCACACTGTCACTGACCGAGATCTGCAGCGAGCTGATGAAGGTCCGTTTCTCCGACGACAGCCTCGAGTGTCAGCAGCCGTATCCGATCGGGGGTCCGCCGTTCGGTGGCGCACCGGAAGCCGCCGGCCAGCACACTGCCCGCGACGATTGGGGCATCCAACCCAAGCCGCGTTATGAGCGCATCGGGTTTCGCGAACTGGTCCGCATTCACGAAGAACGCATGGCCGAGCAGTCCGCCGATCAGAACCGCTGACATGGCGGCCGGCACTGCCGTCATTGGGCCAGCCGTTGAGCTGTCGGCGATCCTTAGCCGGAGCCTTGATGCGGTAGCCGTCGACAGAGAGACGCAGCTTCCGAAAGTCGACGGAGTGGTCATCGTCGTCGGCGCGGAAGCAGAGTCCGTGCTGCTCACCGCACAAACCGCCGAACAATGGGACCTCGCCGTCAACACAGCGATGTGGCACATTCTGCAGGCGCTGCAACGCGCGCGCGCATCGCTTCTCGACGACGGAGGTCGCATCGTGGTCTTGACCCCGACAATCGGCATCGCCGGCGCTCAAGGCCTGGTCGCTTTGACCACGGCTGTGGAAGGCATCCGTGCGATGGTGAAATCCGCTGCGCGCCAATGGGCCTCCGAATCAATAGTCGTCAACATGGCGGCAGCACCGCTTCAGCTGTTCGCACCAGGGTTGGCCACCTCCGCAGCCCACCTCACTGCTTCGGCCGTCAGCGACGACTCGCAACTGCTCGGCTCGGTCATCGAGACCGTGAAATTCCTCCTCCGGCGGGATATCGGCTATCTCGTCGGCGAGACGATCGTCGTCGACGGCGGCTCGGTGATGCTGCCATGACACTTGTCGGCACGACTGCTCTGGTGACCGGATCCGGCGGTGGCGTCGGCCGCGGTATCGCGATGGCGCTTTCTTCTAACGGTGCATATGTCATCGTCGCGACGCGATCAGACAACGGGTCGGCCGTCGCCGAGGAGATTGAGGCCCGGGGGCACCGGGCAACCTGGGTGCGTTGTGATGTGACAGACGCCGCCGAGGTGGCCGCCGCAGTCGACGTCGCGGTCGCCACGACCGGGCGGCTCGACGCCGTGGTGCACAACGCAACGAGCAACCTATCGAGCCAGCCGCACCAGTTGGCAGATGTCGACCGTGCGCTCTGGGCGCAGCACTACGCGGTCTCCATCGGTGGCGTGCGGCACTGCGCAGTCGCCGCGTTCGATGCGCTCAAAAAGCGGGGCGGGACGCTGTTGGTCATGACGTCACCGGCCGGCATCGAAGGCAGCGCGACACTTCCTCTCTACGCGACGATGAAAGGAGCACTGCGCGGCTTCGCCAAGAGCCTCGCGCGCGAATGGGCTCCGCTCGGCATCACCGTCAACGTCGTCTCGCCGCTGGCGTATTCGCCGGCCATGACCGCGGCCATCGAGGCCGAACCGGCGATGGAAGAACGACTGTCCCGGCGAGTTCCGCTTGGACGTATCGGAGATCCGGAGCGCGACATCGGCTCCGCGGTCGCCTTCCTTGTCGGACCCGCGGCCAGGTACATCACCGGACAGACGCTGGGTGTCGATGGCGGCCACTACACGAGCATCTGAGGGTCATGTGGAACTGGGACTGCCAAAGCGGCTCGGCCGGTTGATAGTATGAAAATCACGATTCTCAAATTGCGCATATGCAGTTAGCCACCTGGCAGAAGGAGCGCCCATGGCCGATGACCGAGCCTTCGAGGTGTGGGACGCCGACAACCACATGTACGAGACGATCGACGCCTACACGCGGTACCTGCCGGAGAAGTACTCGGAGGCGCTCAAGTTCGTAGACGTCAAGGGCCGCAAGAAGCTCCAGATCCTCGGCACCATCACCGAGACCATCCCCAATCCCACCTACGAGGTCATCCCGACCCCGGGCGCGTGGGCCGACTACTTCCGTGGAATCAATCCCGAGGGCAAGACGCTGCGCGAGCTGGCCGCTCCGATCCGCTGCCCGGACGAGTTTCGCCGCCCTGACCTGCGCTTGGCGCTGATGGACCGCCAGGGCGTCGACGGCACGGTCATGTTCCCCACGACAGCGGGCATGCTCGAGGAGCGGACGAAGTCCGACACAGAACTCACCCACGCGGTGACTCACGCCTTCAACCGCTGGCTGCTCGAGGACTGGACGTTCAACTATCAAGACCGGATCTTCGCCGTGCCTGCCATCTCCTTGAACGATCCGGCGCTCGGGGTCAAGGAACTGGAGTGGTGTCTGGAGAACGGCGCGAAGACGGTGCTGATCCGACCCGCACCGGTGCCGCGCGAGGATGGCACGTCGCGGTCTGCCGCGCTTCCTGAGTTCGACGGCTTCTGGCGGCTCGTCGAGGCCGCTGGCATCTCGGTGCAGATGCACAACTCGGACTCCGGCTACGAACGCTACGTCGACGACTGGGAGGACGCCGCCGAGTTCAACGGTTTCGCGTTGAGCAAGCTGCGGGGCTTCATCTACGAGGAAAGCCGCAACATCTTCGACACCCTCGCTGCGTTCATCGCGCACGGCGTGTTCGAACGGTTCCCCGGCGTGCGTGTCGGCGTGGTCGAGAACGGCGGATCGTGGGCACATCGCCTGATCGACGTCTTCGACCGCGTATACCGCAAGCGGCCATACGACTTCAGCGAGCATCCAGCTGACGTGTTCCGAAGGAACGTCTGGATCAACCCGTTTCATGAAGAGGACATGTCCCAGCTCGTCGAGCTGCTCGGGGCCGACCGGGTGATGTTCGGTTCCGACTATCCGCATCCCGAGGGTCTTGCCGAACCCAGAGACTTCATCAGCGAGCTGACCAACCTTCCGCAGGACACCGCGGCGCGGGTGATGGGCGGAAACTTGAAGGATTTGCTCGGGGTTTGATACGACCGCTATCCGTCAAGGATGTCTCGTTTGTGATTGCCTGCTCACGATGGTTGGTCCGGCCAACGGACGGTCAAGAACACCGGGTGGCGCATCGACGACCGCGGGTATTGCGTTGACTGCCGCCATCGCCGTGACTGCCACGCCCGGATTGACCCGATCTGACGGGGAACTGTCGAAGTAGAGTTCCATGCTCATACTCGGGCTGCCGTCGACGCGAATGACCATGCCACCCTGGTTTTCCCTCGACGGTTTCGGCCATCGCTGCGGCCACGGTGTTGAACTCACCGTCGCGAAGTACTGAACAGCAACTCGCGGCCGTCCATCGACGACGCCGGCGAGCTGCCACCGGTGCGCACAGATCGTCCCTTCCGGGATCACACCCAGCGCAGTTTCCAAATCGGCTGGTGCGAGCAGTGTTTCCCAGTCGAGTTCGACCTTGTCGAGTTCAAGTCCCAGGATGTCGGCGATGTAGCGCACCACGGTCTCCCAGTCGTGGTTGACTTTGCCCGAAGCGATGCGGGCCGGCACGTGCCCGTCCGGCTTTCCGAAGCCCATGGATTCGTGCAGGACATCCCAGATCGGGTAGGCCCTGTCGAGGTCTGTCGCGTACTCGTCCATCCGGTAGGTGTCGACGCTTCCAGCACCGGCCAGCAGGGCGGTGGGGATGTTCAGGCTGATGAAGCCCGGTTCGGCGCCAGTCGCGTAGAAGGTCGAATTGCCCTTCGCCGCGGCCGCTTCAAGCGCCGCGCGCCACTCAGGCGGCGCGGCCGCCGGATAGACCAGCGGAATCGTCGCGATCGTCACGACGTTGATCCCCGCCTCGAGATATCCGACGATGTCCGAGATCGCGTCCGCCTCACGCCGAACTGCAGTGGCGCAGTACGTAACACAGTCCGGTGCACTTGCCACTACCGTATCCAGATCGTCGGTGGCCGCAATACCGATTTCAGAACCGCCGTACAGTTGACCGGCATCCATCCCCGCCTTGTCAGGCGTCGACACTTTCACGCCCACGAGTTCCAATGCGGGGTCATCGACGATCGCACGGAGTGCCTCCCTGCCTGTCAAACCCGTGCCCACGTGGACAACCCGCAACTTGCGGGACTTCTCGTCGGTCATTGAGTCAACCCTTCTGTGTGCCTCGGTAAGAGCACCGACCTCAGGCTCCCGAACCGCCCTCACGCAGGAAATTGACGGTGTACTTTTGGCTCGTCAACCCCTTGGGGTCCAGCCCGATGAGCCCCATCAACCGTTCCCACTTGTCTGATTCGACGAACCAGTCCCATCGTGTGACGTGTCCGTCTTCGTTGGTCCAGATGTAGTCCCACTCCCGCAGCTCCAGTACCGACCCGTCGGCGAGCGTGCCGGCGTAGGTGTCGCAGGACGTGAAACCCCAATCCCCGGCGACACATTCGAACGGGCTCACAAGCCGGTAGTCCGGCATGTGCTTCCACCACATGCGCCACTCCGCGGTCAGCATGTCACCGTCCGGCGCATATTTTGCCATCGCCGCCGCAACCTCGTCGGAGAACATCTCGGCTGCCGACTGTGGAACTCCGTCGTTGAACAGCGGACTCATCATGACGTAATCGGGTGCGAACACGAATTTTTCGCCAAAATCGACATGTCGTCCCCGGTCGATGGGTTTCGCATAACCTTCCCATTTCTCGAAGGCGATTCGCTCATTCAAGGTCGTACGGCCGCTCGCCATGTCACCAATTCCTCTCCCTTAGCCCAACTCAGCGAATCTCTTCAGGTACGGCCACGCGATATCGGGAGGAATTCCGCCGCACAGCGGTGAGAGATTGAACATCTCCCCGTCGGCGACGCGCGCCTTCGCTTCGTCGACCGACAGGATGACGTGGGACGAGGACGTACGGCGGAGTTCGTCGACGGACGTGGCGGTGCTCATGTTGGCCGACACCTGGTTGTCGGGATTCCACTCCGAGTAGGCCATCGCATCGTGCAGCAGATACTTGCCGATCTCGTCCCATGCAGCATCGACATCCTCTGCCACGAAGAGGTTCGCTGCGACATCTCGTTCCGGTATGAGCACGAAGCCGGGCTCAAATCCGTTGTCGTGGCTCGCCTTTTCATACGCTTCGCGCATACCTGGTACACCGCCGTTGGCGAGCAGACCGAGGCCGTTGCGTCCGGCACGCCGTGCCGCCGCTAAGCTCGATCCGCCCCAATTCAATATCGGCCCCTCCGGCGTGCGTGGACGCGGAGTGACCTTCATGCGTCTGCCGCCGTGTTCGATCTCTTCACCGGCCAAGAGCCGGCGCAACAGGCCGAGCTTCTCGTCGGCGATGCGACCCCGCTCGGACATGGACAGTCCGAAGTGTTCAAATTCTCGGGCACGGTAGCCGATTCCAAAGACATAGGTAGCCCTGCCCGCGCTGATGTGATCCAACACCGAGATGTCCTCGGCTAGGCGGGCCACATCGTAGAAGGGCAGGAGAATCGTCAGGTTCAGCATCAGCTGTTCAGTGCGGGCGGCGATCGCCGCGCCGAGCAGCAGCGGTGACGGAAGATAGCCGTCGTCGGCACAATGGTGTTCACACAGCACCACGGCGAGGCAGCCACGGGTCTCGGCCCATGCCGACATCTCGCAGGCCGCGGCGTACAAGTCGGTCGGCGGTGCACCCATCGACGGCGCTCGCATGTCGAATCGGAGGGTGAACATCGTGGTGTCTAACTCCCCTGCCTCGCGTCGGTTCCCATGACGTCGGCACTCGCCTGCATGATCAACCGAACCGCATCGTTGCGTGACAAGGACTTGAGGACTTCGAGAGCCATCCGAACGTCATCACCCGTCGCGACGGTCGGACCGTTGCCTAGGTTGGCGAAGGCCTCGTCCACCACGCTCGCGGCGGTGACCGCTCCCGGAGGCATCTCGTCGAGTGATGCGAGACGCCCGCGCTCGAACTCCAACTTTCGCAACGCCGGTGTATCCGTCATCCCGAGCACCAAGCCGAGCACGTCCACACCTGTGTCTTGCAATTCCACCCACAGTCCTTCGGTGAACACCATGTCGAATGCTTTGCTTGCGCCGTACGCGACCATGTTTCGGCCCCCCGCCAAAGCCGCACCCGACGTGAAGTTCACTATTCCGCCTCGACCGCGATCAACCATCTGGCGCGCGAAGTGGTGGCACAGCCGCATCATCACCAGGCAGTTGCGCTGCAGCAGGGCTTCCGCGGCCGTTACCGGGTTCGCGAGGAAAGGTTGGTAGTTCGGATCGCCGCCCGCACCGGGGCCGAGACGCGGACGCTGGCCGTCGACCTGACCGACCCTGATGCCGCTTCGCGGATCATGGACGACACGTCGGACATCGAGATCGGCATGTTGGTCTATTGCGCGGGCGGCGATCCGAACTACCAACCTTTCCTCGCGAACCCGGTAACGGCCGCGGAAGCCCTGCTGCAGCGCAACTG
>NZ_LZMC01000104.1 GCF_001668615.1 Mycobacterium sp. 1274761.0 | reverse complement strand
TTTTGTTGCAGCGCAGCTGGGTGGACATTCTGCGCAACCGCTTCGACGCCGCGAAGGAGAAGGTCGCCGAGGCGCGCGAACTGCTCGACTCGTGGCCGCGCCACAGCTGGTTGCAGTACGCCAGGCTCGATGACCACATGGGCAGCATCCTGCGCGCCGAGGCGCTCGCCGACCCTTCGACCGCTGCCGACAAACTCCAGCAGGCCGCCGACCTGAAAGTGCCCGCCGCCCTCGCTGTGGATTCGGTGCGTCACGCCATCCCCGACGCCGACGCCAGGATGCGGTGGGCCACGCTGGTCTCCGCGCGCGTCCTGGCAGGCGCGTTCGCCGTTGCCTATGAATGGGGCAACACGGAGCTGCTGAGCGAACTGATCGAATACCACTGTGCGCGCGGCGCTTTCAGTACAGAGCCAGCCGAAGGCGTCGGCCACGGATGGATGGGCGCAGCCACCGCCGCCGTGCCCGTCGAGGCCGACGACGAGTACGCGCTGGTGGCCGCGGGCACGCCGGCGACTTCTGTGTCCGGCGGGCTGACCCGACTCGGCCCTCTGCCGCCGCTGCGGATGGAGCCCGACATGCCGCCGATCATGAGCCGGTACCGCGAGTTGGCGCACCAGCGCTACGGCCGCGACATCACAGCCGACGAGGCCGTCTGGCCGACGTGGCCGTGACCGATGCGCAGCGCCGGACGCTGGTGCTGCGGTTCGCCGACGTCGGCGTCGCCACCTATGCCAGCCTGCGCGTGGTCGGCCAGCCGTCCCGCACGGTCACCTGGGTGGTCGAGGAGCCCACGCTGCTTGCGGCGCTGCAGCGACTCGCCACGGCGCTGCCCGACCCGCGGGACACCGAGGACCAGCGCGACGCGGTTCGGCGCGCCATCGCAGAAGGACCGTTCGCGTCGCCGGCCGCCGAAGCCGAGATCGCCCGAGAGCTCGGCTCACAGCTGCTGGCCACGCCCGCCTGGCAACTGTTGGCGGAGTGCGCGGCCTCGCCTCGGACGGCGCTGTTCATCTCGCCAAGCGCGCGGCTGGCCCAGGTTCCCTGGGCGGCGCTGGAGATGCCGGGGGATGACGGTTTCCGGCTGATCGAAATGGTCGACGTGCTGATGGCGCCACCGCCGAACATCGTCAACTCCTCGCGCAGATCGGTCGATTGGGCCGACCGGCGAGAGGGGCCGCCGCTGCTCGTCCTCGACCCGAGGGTGCCCGGCCAGCGTCCCGATTCACCGCTCGGCTCGGTGCTGGGCAGACCGTCGCCGGAGACCTTGCTGGCACGCTATTTCGGCGAGGTGCTGCAGCGTCGTCGAGTACTGCCCCCCGTCGCGACACCCGTCGAGTTGTTCCGGCGTTCCGACGCCGGCCGCGCATGGTTGGCCGCCCTGTTGTCCCAGGCGCCGAGCCGACTGCTCTACGTCGGCCACGCGACAGCAGCAGATGGGGATGTCGGGCATGCCGACCGTGCGGCGCTGCACCTGGCCGACGACCGGCCGGTGACCGCATCGGACCTCATGTCGGCGGGGCTGCCGTTCCCGCCTCGCGTCGCGCTGTTGGCGTGCGCATCCGGCGGCGACTACCAGTTCGACGAGGCCACCGGGCTGGTGGCTGCGATGATCCTGGGCGGTGCACAACTGGTCACGGCGACGCTGTGGTCGCTGCCTACCACGGCGGGCTACCGACAGTTCGCCTCTGATCCTGTTGCAGCCGAAGCCGATCCGATGACGGACGCGATCATCGGTGTCGATCGGGCGCACGAAGAGACCGAGGCGGGCAGCGCGGTGAACCGCTGGCAACGCGAGCAGATGCGGCGCTGGCGCGGCGGCGATGTCACCGCCAGCCCGCTCTATTGGGCCGCGCTGGTCACGTTCGCCGTCGACGGAGCACGCTGAGCCTCAACTGGGCGGCACCGAGACGGCGATACGGGACACGTCGCCGACGCGGTAGTAGGTGTCGATCACGCTGCCCGGCGACACCTTCGCCATCGACGACGCCGGAATCAACGCGGTCTCGCGGGCGGGGAACTGTCCGCCGTCGGGCCTGGCGACCATCAGGTCGAGCTGCACCTCCCGATAGTCCTCCAAAGCCCCACCGGTGGAGCGCATTCCGGTGACGACGCCGTGCGCGCGGGTGCCATGGCGGATCAAATCGAGCTGGCTACCGGTCAACAGCCCCTTGGCGACGAGCATCTGATCGAATGCGGTACGCATCGCGAGCATGTCGTCGGGCAGCGAAAGGTGTTCGCGGGCAGCAGGATCGAACGTCACCAGCAGCACCGCACCCGGGCGCAATGTCGAGGCCACCGATTCATCACGCAACCGTCCGGTGAAGCGCGGACCCGCGACGCTTTCGACCTCCACGGTGATCACGTCGGAGATTCCGCTGACTGTGCCGATCCCGACGGCAGGCGGGCTGTGGCGCGGCACCGCCGCGGCGGCCCTGGAGCGCAGCAGAGTCGCCGTGATGCCGACCCCGATTACGGCAAGGAACGTGAGCAACAACGCTTCAGGCATGTCACTAGGTTCTGACGTCGGATCGGCTACCGAACCCAACTTTCCCGCTAGGTGATCTGCATCGCCCACTCCTATCCTCTAGGGATGACCACGGGGGCCACAACCGACGCGGCAGTTGCGGTCACACGGCCGCGGCAGGCCGTGATCGCCGCCGCCTGGCGGGCGATCGGCCCCGGCGTCGAGGTGCTCAGCGGTGGCGACGGTGGCCCGTTGCGCAGGACGGTGAAGCGCATCCTCGACCCGCTGGTGCTGCGACTGCGCGCGAACACGCAGTTTTCGGCGCCGTTCGTCGATGCCGCCGTCGCCGCTGCCATGCACGAGCTGATCGTCGGCAACGCTGCCGTGCTGCGGTCCGCCGCGGCGTGGTTCGAGCTGCTCAAGCGTGAACGCCGTCGGCTGCGGATCACCACCGGCAACGCGCAGGAGCTCTATTTCCCCGTCTGCTACGAGCTGGCCGTCACAAAGGGGCCGCCCTCCGACACCGACCAGGAGACGGCGGCGGCCGTACTGCGCGACATTCATTCCGACCGCGACCGCACCGCGATCGAGGTGCTCAACCGGTTTGTCGCCGACAAGCAGGTCATCGCCAAGCTCTCGGCGCAGCTGGGTCACAGCTGGCGCGACGTGCGGGCCGGCACCGAGATCACCGGGCCGTTCCTCTCGGGTTTGACGACCGTACTCGGACCGGCGGCCAGCCACCGCGACACCGTGGCCCGTCAGCGGGTGTGGTCGGCGTTGATCGCCGACGCCACGCCGTACAACCTGGGTGCGAAGGCACACAGCTCGGCCGCGGACCTGCCGTGGTCGATCGTCGAGCTCGGGTTGAGTTCCGTTGAGCCGCAACAACCGCCGACAATCGCGGACGGAAGCCCAGGCGACCGCCCGTTGAACCGCTCGGTCGTCGACCGGGTGCGGGCGACATTGCGCCGCGCACTCGATCGCGACGAACTGCCCGACGTTCCGCTGCTGTGCGCCGAAGAGGTCGACAGGTCGTGCGCCCCATGGGGATTGCTGGCCGAGGACAAGCAGGCCGCGCTGATAGCCGGAATCGAGGTCGCGCTGGACCTCGCGCCGTTGACCGAAGCCTCGCAGCGTTATCACCTGGCGAACCTGATACAGGCACGGCTGCGCAAGGAGGCCTACGTCCTGCACGCCCGCCGGTATCTGGCCGACGGCGGACCCATTCACCCACGGCAGCAGCAGGTGATTGACGATCTCGCGGTGTTCGCGCGTCCGTACCTGAGCCGGCTGTGGGCCCGGCTGCACGGCCGCGACGTCTGGCAGGAGTCGTGCGGAGACGTCGACGACCTCCGCTCGTTGCTCGAAGGCGTGGCGCGGTCGGTGAGCCTGGACCACCGCCAGCGGATCAAGGCGATGTTGCAGGTGGCCGGATGAAATTGGTCGCCGATTCTGGGCTGTGGAGCACCGGCACGCTGGCCGCGCCGAGCCCGCTGGTGGCGGTGCTCGAGGTCAGCGGCGCCGTGTTGTCGTGGACGATCGACGCGGCGCCCGAGACGGCGGCGATCACCTTCACCGACCCGGGGTGCACTGACTGGCTGTGGCGGCTGCTCGGCGAATCCGGCCACCGCGCCGTCGCGGCTGCGCTGACCGACGGCCCGTCCGACGGCACCCAGACCATCGAGGTGGCCGGTGTCGATCTGCTGCCCGGATCGGTCGATCAGCTGCGGCGATTGGCACTCGGCCATTGGATGCGGCGCTGGTGGCCGGCCAGTCACCGCGACGGGATCGTCGGCCTCGACGCGGCACTGCTCGACGCCGAGATCGCGCTGCTGACGGCCGCCGCGCAGGATTTCTTCGCCGACGACACCTTCGACTCCGGGGTGAGCGAGCTGCTGGTGCCGCATTCGAAGGCCTTCAACGCCCATGTGCGAGAAGGCGATCCGCGCGTCGTCGATCTGGTGCGCGCGGCGAGCGAGTTGACCGAGGAGGTCGGAGTCGAGCTCGCCGAGCCAGTCGCCGCCGTACCGCGCCGCGACGACTATGCGCTCGCTGCCGGCGCCCGCCGAGCACGCCGCGGCGCGGCAGCCATCGCGCAGGGCACGGACTCGATCAGTTGGGCTGGCGTACCACCCGCGGTGTTCGACGCAGCAGAGGACACGGTCGAATGGGTCGTCGAGGCGACCGATAATGATACGAATGCGACTGTCGGAGTGCAGCTTTCCGGCGCTGAATCGCCCAGCGGCATCCCCGTGCGCATGCATGCGGGTGCCCTCGGGGGTCACGGCGTGCTCGACGACCGCGGACAGGCGAGCTTCGTGGTGACCGACGGGCACGGGCAGCCGGTACCGGAATCGACCGCCTGGAACCACGATTGGCGCACGACCCGCGTTACGGTCGGCGTGGCCGTCGACGAGTTACCCGAAACCCGGGACAGGGTCCGCGAATTCGCCCGAGCCAGGCTGGCCGCGCCGGGCGGCGACGCCTTCCTCGCCGAGATCCTCGCCGCCGAAACGGACTACTGAGACTGGCCCTCGCCGGTCTGCATTGACCTTCGGATCTGCTCGAGTCGCTCGGCGGCTGCGCGCTGACGCTCCTCGTACTGTTCCTCGGCCGAGCGCCCCTCGGGGGTTTCCGCGGCCAGCTCACTTGCCCCGATGGCGGTGCCGTAGCGCGTCTCGATCTTCTCCCGCACCGAGTCGAACGTCGGCACACCGCCTGGCGTGTAACCGGTGTCCGCGGCCTCAGCAGGAGCCGGTTGTGGTTCGTCTGGCATGACGCAACGCTACTCCGGGTTTGTTCGAAGCACCGTTGGCCTCGTCGAGCGGTGAGACACTGCCGCTATGGTGCGGACGCCCGACACGCATTACGCGAAGGGGCCGTCGGGCAACATCGCCTATCAGGTAATCGGGAAGGGCCCGATCGACCTGGTTGTCGTGCCCGGCTGGTGCTCCCACATCGACAAGCACTGGGAGGACCCGGCGTGGCGGGCCTACATGGGGGAGCTCACGTCGTTTGCGCGCCTGATCATCTACGACAAGCCCGGCACCGGGCTGTCCGACCCGGTCGATGGTGTACCCACCGTCGAGAACCGCGCTGACGACTTGCGCACGGTCCTCGACGCCTGCGGATCGGCGCGGGCAGCGGTACTGGGCTACTCCGAGGGGGGTGTGATCGCAACGCTTTTCGCCGCGACCCATCCGGAGCGAGTGAGCGCACTCATCCTGTACGGGACCGGGGCGGGCGGGAAACTCGGAGACCTCGACGCGGCCACGAAGGAAAAGTCCCGGAACGTCATCGCGAAGATCCGGTCGACGATCGACCATTGGGGCGAAGGACAGACCATCGACTGGACGATACCGAGCCGCAAGGACGACCCCGATGCGCGACGGACCGCGGGCGCCTTCGAACGGGCTGCCATGAGCCCGAAGATGGCACTCATCACGTATCAGGCCTTGGTGCGACAGGCCGACATGGCCGATATCCATGGCAGCATCCGCGTACCCACGCTCGTCCTGCATCGTCGTGGTGACGCTATTCCGGTCGGGCTGGGACGTGCGCTCGCCAAGCGGATCCCCGGCGCCCGACTCGTGGAACTCGACGGCGCCGACCATGTTCCGTGGGAGGGCGACTACAAGTCGATCACCGGGGAGGTCGAGGAGTTCCTGACCGGTCAGCGTCACGAGCATCCGCTGGACCGGGTGCTGGCCACCGTGCTGTTCACCGACATCGTCGATTCCACGCGCCGAGCAGTCGAAATCGGTGATCAGCGGTGGCGAGAGGTGCTTCAGCGGCACGACGACATGGCGCGCGCCGAAATAGCTTCATATCAAGGGCGATTCGTGAAACACACCGGCGATGGGCTACTCGCGACGTTCGACGGCCCCACGCGAGGGGTGCTTTGTGCAACGACGCTCGTCGAACGCATGAGTCAGCTCCGGCTGGACATTCGATGCGGACTGCACACCGGGGAATGCCTGCGACGCGATGACGACATCGGAGGAATTGCCGTCCATATCGCGGCGCGGATTGCGGCGAAGGCCGGCGCCGGGGAGGTCCTCGTGTCGAACACCGTCAAAGATCTCGTCTACGGGTCGGGGATCACGTTCTCTGACTGCGGCGCTCACGTCCTCAAGGGAGTGCAGGGCGAATGGCGGTTGTATGCCCCGACGGGCCGTCACGACCCGGTGCAGGATGTGCTCGGCGACGACTGATCACCGTGCCCCGGTCTGTTCAATCGACGCGCCGGCCGGCGCCGACGGCAGCCGCGATCGCGGCACGTCGGGCGTGCCGATCTGACCGGCTAACCACGGCAGGGCCGCGGCGAACGCGTGCGACGCAAACGGCCAGTCGTGCTTGCCGGGCCGGTTGATCACTGCACAGTCGATGCCGTTGGCGGCGCCCAAGGCGCACAGTGAATCCGCCGCCGCCGCCTGGTCGTTCTTCGTGTGCGCAGCGGTCGGGCCGTTGACGTCGAACCAGCCGGCCAGGCCTTCATAGCGGCCGTGCTTGGTCATCACCGTTGTCGGGTCAAATCTGGCCCACGCATTCGCGTCGCCGCCGAACAGGCGCGCGATGGTCTGCTCCTTGGTACCCGCGTTGGGTCCGATGTCACCGGCGATGTCCTCGAACGCGGTGAACATGTCGGGATGCATGACTGCGAGGTCCACCGCGCACGTTCCGCCCATCGACCAGCCGACGATGCCCCAGTTCGACTGCGCGGGGCTGACACCGAAATGCGAAGTCATATACGGCACAACGTCTTTGGTCAGATGGTCGGCGCTCTTGCCGCGGCTGCCGTTAACGCACTCGGTGTCGTTGTTGAACGCGCCGCCCGGGTCGACGAAGACGAGGACCGGCGCGTTGCCGTGGTGTGCGGCGGCGAAGTCGTCGATTGTCTTGACGGCTTGACCGGTGCGCAGCCAGTCGGCGGGGGTGTTGAACTCGCCGCCGATCATCATCACCGTGGGCAGCTTCGGCGGCGGGTTGGTGGCATACCAGGCGGGGGGAAGGTAGACGAGTTCGCGGCGGTGCCGGAAACCGGATGCGCGGTTACCGGTGTCGACGGTCACCACGGTGCCCTTCGGCGGCATCTTGCGTTGCTGTTGCATGGCGGCCACGGTGACCTGGTCGGTCTCGTCGGGTAGCGGCCCGGCCGTCAGTTGATTCCATGCCGTCTGCACGGTGGGGAAGTAGCCGACCCACATGTTCAATGCGAGCGCGGCGCACAACAGGCTCAGCGGGAACGCGGCCAGCGACACGCCGCGACGCCACCATCGTGCCTGCCGCCAGCCCGCGGCCAGGATGGCCGCCGCGAACCCCGTCAACCCGATCCAGATCCACAGGGAATGCGGGGCCGGGTTGTCGGACAGACCTTGCGACGCGACGTACCAGTAGGCCGACGCGGCCAGCGCGCCGCCGACGATCACCGCCCACGGCACCCACCGCACCTGCCAGCGCCCGCTGCGCCTGCTCACCGCGGCGATCAGCATCAATGCCGCGATGACCTGCACGGAGACGGGCAGCCAGCCGTGCATAAGGGAAAGATGGTGGCGCAACGAGTCGGGTAACGTCACCGCAACATGGTCGCGCAGCCACCTTGAAACTGGCTGTGAGCCACCTGCTAGCGGGGTTTGGCCAGCGGGAACGGCAGCGTCTCGCGAATGCTGCGTCCGGTGATCAGCATCACCACGCGATCAACGCCCATTCCCAGACCGCCCGTCGGCGGCATCGCGTACTCCATCGCCTGCAGGAAATCCTCGTCAAGCTCCATCGCCTCGGGGTCACCGCCGGCCGCCAGCAGCGACTGCTCCTGCAGCCGCCTGCGCTGCTCGACGGGGTCGGTGAGCTCGCTGTACGCGGTGCCCAGCTCGACGCCCCAGGCCACGAGGTCCCAGCGTTCGGCGACCCCCGGAATGCTGCGGTGCGGCCGGGTCAACGGCGACACCGACGTCGGGAAGTCCTTGTAGAACGTCGGCTCCTTGGTGTGGTCCTCGACTAGACGCTCGTAAAGCTCCAGCACCACCGCGCCCGTGTCCCAGTGCGTGAGGTAGGGGACACCGGCCCTGTCGCAGAGCTTTCGCAGCGTGGCCAGATCCGTCTCGGGGCTGATCTGCTCGCCCACGGCGTCGGACACCGCGCCGTGCACGGTTTTGACTGTCCACTGACCGGAGATGTCGACCTTTTCGGACGTGCCGTCGTCACGAGGCCGGAGGAAGACGTGTTCGCCGTTGGCGGCCAGCGCCGCGTTCTGAATCAGCTCGCGGCACCCGTCGATCCATACGTTGTAGTCGGCGTGGGCCTGGTACGCCTCCAACAACGTGAATTCCGGGTTATGACTGAAGTCGACGCCCTCGTTGCGGAACGCGCGGCCCAGCTCGAACACGCGCTCGACACCGCCGACACACAAGCGCTTGAGGTAGAGCTCGGGCGCGATACGCAGGTACAGGTCGAGGTCGTAGGCGTTGATGTGGGTGAGGAACGGACGGGCGTTTGCGCCGCCGTGAATCTGTTGCAGGATCGGTGTTTCGACCTCTAGAAAGCCCTTGCCGACCAGGGTTTCGCGGATGGCGTGCAGCACGCCGCTGCGGGCACGGATGAGGTCGCGCGCCTCGGTGTTGATGGCCAGGTCGAGGTAGCGGGCGCGCACCCGCGCCTCCTGATCCGACAGCCCCTTCCACTTGTCGGGTAGCGGACGCAGGCACTTGCCGATCAGCCGCCAGCTGCCCACGATCAGCGATTGGATGCCGGCACGGCTCTTGCCCATCGTTCCGGTCACCTCGACGAGATCGCCGAGGTCGATCGATGTGGTGAAGTCCGCTGTGCTGCCGGTGTCCAGAGCTGAATTGTCAAGCAGCAGCTGGATTTCGCCCGACCAGTCGCGCAGCTGGGCGAACAACACCCCGCCGTAGTCGCGGATCCGCAGCACGCGGCCCGCGACGGTGACGGGCGACCCGTCGGCGGCTTCGGCTGCTTGCGCGACGGTGTGACTTGGCGCCTGACCGACCGGATAGGCGTCGACGCCGTTGCGTTGCAGATCCTTCAGCTTGGCCATCCGGACGCGCACCTGCTCGGGAAGCTTTGGCGCATCGCCGTTTTCGGGTAGATCCACTTGCAGCTCGGCGAGGTCGGGTGCGCTGCCGTCGTGATGCAACAGGCCCGTCGCGACCAGATTCTCCGGCGCCGCTATGTGTTGTCCGGTGTGCTGCTTGTTACGCCGCGAGAACGGCAACACCAGGAAACCCTCGGCGATCACCGAGGCGATGCCGACCCGCGGCACCAGCCGGGCATCTTCGTAGCAGGCGTAGCGCGGCACCCATTCGGGCTTGTACTTCATGTTGGACCGGTAGAGGGTCTCCAGCTGCCACCAACGGGAGAAGAACACCAACAGCGCCCGCCACAACCGCGCGACCGGACCGGCGCCGAGTTGGGCACCTTGTTCGAACGCCGACCGGAACATCGCGAAGTTCAGCGAAACGCGGGTGACGCCAATGTCTTCCGATTGCTGCAGCAGCTCAGTCACCATCAGCTCGATGGTGCCGTTGGGCGATTCCGGTGACCGCCGCATCAAATCCAGCGACACCCCGTTGGTTCCCCACGGCACCAGCGAGAGCATGGCCACCACGGTGTCCTGCTGCACGGCCTCGACCAGCAGGCAGTCGCCGTCGGCGGGATCGCCGAGCCGGCCCAGCGCCATCGAAAAGCCGCGCTCGTCTTCGGTGTCACGCCAGGTGTCGGCGCGCTTGATGACCTCGGCCATCTCATCGGGGCCGATGTCGCGGTGGCGCCGCATCCGCACCGTCAGCCCGGCCCGGCGCGCCCTCGTCACGGCTTGGCGGACCGCGCGCATGTCGGGACCGGACAATCGGAAACCGTCGGGATGCAGGATGGCCTCGTCGCCCAGTTGCAGTGCGTTCAGCCCCGCGCCGCGAAACGCCTCGGCGCCGGCCGAGCTCGCACCCATCACGCCGGGCGCCCAGCCGTACTCCTGGCACAGCCGCAGCCATGCCTCGATCGCCTGCGGCCAGGACTTCGGCTCGCCGACCGGGTCGCCGCTGGCGAGGCAGACACCCACTTCGACGCGGTAGGTGATCGCCGCGCGCCCGTTGGGTGCGAACACCGCGGCTTTGTCGCGCCGGGTCGCGAAATAGCCCAGGGAGTCGTTTTTCCCGAAGAGCTCGAGCAGGCCGCGGATGGCCGATTCGTCCTCTCCGGTGAGCGCGTTCTCCGACCGCTGCGAGCGGAACAGCACGATCGCAGCGACCATCAGGGCCAGCGCCCCGAAGAGCCCGAGCAGCGCGTTGACGAAGACGTGCGGGTGCTGGCCGTCGAAGGCGTTGGAGCCCACGCCGGCGAAGGCGGCGACGCGGTTGGCCGCATAGCCGAGGCGGTAGTCGCGTTGCAGCGTGCCGGGGAAGAGTTCCAAGAGGCCCCAGCCGATCAGGATCCCGATCGCCATCCCGGTGACGAGCGTCACCGCCGCCTTCAGCAGCGCGCCGCGGCGTGCCTTCGCCCAAAACTCCTTGCGGGCCAGCACCAGGAACACGACGGCGGCGATGTGGAACGCGAGACCGATCATTTCGCCGCTTTCCTGCATCCACGTCTCGTCGCCGGTGGCGATGTCGCCGACGTTCCACCCGATCGAGGCGACCATGTAGAGCACCAGAATCAGCCAGGCGATCCGCTTGCGGGCCGCCAGCGCGGCACCCAACAGCGCGAGCACGAACGCCCAGGCGAAGCTGGTGTCGGGGAAGTTGAACAGGTAGTCGTTGACGAACTCCCGCGGGATCTTGATGATCCAGCGCACCAGCGGCGAGAGGCTCGCGATCAGCGATAGTGTCGCGATGACGCCGACGGTCCAGCCTGCGGCCGCCGGTACCCAGGTGTACCGCGATCTCGGTCGTACCAGCAGCGGGCTCGTGAGCGTCATAGGCCGCGAGGATATTCGCTGATGCCGCGAATTTGGTGTGACCCGCGCGTAAACGGCAGCGGCAGCTACCAGACCGGGCCGGTGTGTTTCTCGCCAGGGCCCTGTCCGGGCTCTTCGGGTGCGGCGCTGGCTTCCCGGAACGCCAGTTGCAGGCTCTTCAACCCGTCGCGGACGGGGCCCGCGTGCGGGCCAAGGTATTCCGCCGACGCCGTGACCAGGCCGGCCAGAGCGGTGATCAGCCGGCGGGCTTCATCAAGGTCACGATGCGGGCTGTCGTCGGGGTCCGGCGCCGAGAGGCCCAGCTTCTCGGCCGCAGCGCTCATCAGCATCACCGCGGCTCGGGTGATGACCTCGACGGCGGGAATGTCGGCCAGGTCGCGGACTGACGGCTGAGCCGTCGATTCAGATGATGACGGCTGAGCCGTCGATTGAGGTGATGACGGCTGAGCCGTCGATTCAGGTGATGCCGAACCCTCTGTCACGCCTGCTAGACTGGCATGCGCGACCGCCCCGGCGCAGACCGGGACGAACAAGTGGAGTCCCAACTCCCACCGCTGACCGTATCGGTCCAGTGGTCCGGTCACAGGCACCTAGGTGTCTGTCCTGGTCGGCTTTGGGCCCTGCTTAGTGCAGGGCTTCTGTCGTTTTGACGGCAGAGCTGGTGGAGCTGGGGTTCCTCGAAGAGGACAACATAGGAGGCCCCATCAGCACTGAGACCCGTGTCAACGAGCGCATACGAGTACCTGAAGTCCGGTTGATCGGACCAGGTGGTGAGCAGGTAGGCATCGTACGCATCGAAGACGCCCTCCGCGTCGCCGCAGACGCCGACCTCGACCTTGTCGAAGTAGCACCGGACGCCAAACCGCCGGTCTGCAAGATCATGGACTACGGCAAGTACAAATACGAGACGGCTCAGAAGGCGCGCGAGTCTCGCAAGAACCAGCAGCAGACCGTCGTCAAGGAACAAAAGCTGCGACCCAAGATCGACCCCCACGACTACGAGACCAAAAAAGGCCACGTGGTTCGCTTCCTGCAGGCGGGTTCGAAGGTCAAGGTGACGATCATGTTCCGCGGACGCGAACAGTCCCGGCCCGAACTGGGCTACCGACTGTTGCAGCGGCTCGGCGCCGATGTGGCCGACTACGGCTTCGTCGAGACGTCAGCCAAACAGGACGGACGCAACATGACGATGGTGCTGGCACCGCACCGCGGCGCGAAGACTCGCGCCAAGGCGGCGCAACAAGCCGAAGCTCCCGCCGAGCGGCGAGCCGAAGAGCCCGACGCAACACAGACCTGACTGCAGAACTGAACGACACACGACAGGACACACACCATATGCCCAAGGCGAAGACCCACAGCGGCGCCTCCAAGCGGTTCCGGCGCACCGGCACCGGCAAGATCGTCCGCGAGAAGGCCAACCGTAGGCACCTGCTCGAGTACAAGCCGAGCACCCGCACCCGGCGCCTCGAGGGGCGCACCGGCGTGTCGGCCAACGACACGAAGCGCGTCAAGAAGCTGCTCAACGGCTAGCTTGCGGCCGTTTTCCAGCCGCCGACGACCTTTTAGACCGAACGAGAATAGGAACTACCCATGGCACGCGTGAAGCGCGCAGTCAACGCCCAGAAGAAGCGGCGGACAGTACTCAAGGCATCCAAGGGATACCGCGGACAGCGGTCCCGGCTGTATCGCAAAGCCAAAGAGCAGCAGCTGCATTCGCTGAACTATGCGTACCGTGACCGGCGGGCCCGCAAGGGCGAGTTCCGCAAGCTGTGGATCTCCCGGATCAACGCCGCGGCCCGCGCCAACGACATCACCTACAACCGGCTGATCCAGGGGCTGAAGGCCGCCGGTGTCGAGGTCGACCGCAAGAACCTCGCCGAGATTGCCGTCAGCGACCCGGCCGCCTTCACCGCTTTGGTTGAGGTCGCCAAGGGTGCTCTGCCTGACGACGTCAACGCTCCCTCCGGCGAGGCTGCCTGACACTCACCGAGCGCGCCGACCGGGTGGCGGCGGCGATCAAGCTGCACCGCCACATCGGTCGGCGTCGCGCCGGACGCTTTCTCGCCGAGGGCCCCAACCTCGTCGAGGCGGCACTGCGTCGCGATCTCGTCGTCGAGGTGTTCGTCACCGAGGCCGCGGCGGACCGCTTCGCGTCGCTGCTCGCTGATGCGACGGTTCACGTCATCACCGAGAAGGCCGCAAAAGCGTTGTCGGACACCGTGACCCCGGTCGGGCTGGTCGCGGTGTGCGAGACCCCGTCAATGAGCCTGGCCGACGTGCTGGCCGGCGCACCGCGCCTGATCGCCGTCGCCGCCGAGATCTCAGAACCCGGTAATGCCGGCACCCTCATCCGGATCGCCGACGCCATGGGCGCCGACGCCGTCGTGTTGGCCGGCAACAGCGTCGACCCCTACAACGGCAAGTGTCTGCGGGCGTCGGCGGGAAGCATCTTCACTGTTCCCGTGGTGGCCGAAACCGACTCCGCGGGAGCGGTTTCCACACTCGCCGACGCGGGGCTGCGGGTGCTGGCGACCACTGTCGACGGTGAGACCAGCCTCGACGAGGCCGATTTGTCCGGGCCCACCGCATGGCTGTTCGGGCCCGAATCACACGGCCTGCCTGCCGAATTGGCGGCGAAGGCGGCCCATCGTATCCGCATTCCGATGGGTGGCGGCGCCGAGAGCCTCAATGTGGCGGCGGCCGCGGCGATCTGCCTGTATCAGAGCGCCCGCGCCCACCGCGGTCAGTGACTTAGCTCAGCAAGCCCCTGGCGACGTGAGTGATCTGCACTTCGTTGCTGCCCGCGTAGATCATCAGCGATTTTGCATCGCGCGCCAGCTGCTCGACACGGTACTCAGTCATGTAGCCGTTGCCGCCGAACAACTGGACGGCGTCCATCGCGACATCGGTGGCGGCCTGGGAGCAATACCATTTGATCGCCGACGCCTCGGCCAGCGAAATGGCTGTTCCGGTTTGCGCCGCCTCGATTACCCGAAACAGCATGTTGCGCACATTCATCCGAGCGACTTCCATGTTGGCCAGCTTGAGCTGAATCAACTGGAACTGTGCGATCTCCTGACCCCACAGCTTGCGGCTCTTCGCATGTTCCACGCACAGCCTCAGACACTCCTCGATGACGCCGAGCGCCATCGCCGCCACGCCGATGCGTTCGGCGGAGAAATTCGACCGGGCACTGGCTCGACCGTCGCCTGCCGAGCTCTCTTCGGTTTCCCCCAGCAGCCGGTCGCGACCCAGCCGGACGTTGTTGAAGAACAGCTCACCGGTGCGCGAGCTGTGAATCCCCATCTTGCGGAATGGTTTTGACTGGACGAAGCCCTCCATGCCGCGGTCAAGCACGAAAGTCAGCACCTTGCGGTCGCGCTTGTCGGCGCCGTCTCCCTCGTCGAGCTTGGCATAGACGACGACCACGTCGGCGTCGGGCCCGTTGGTGATGAACGTCTTCTGCCCGTTGAGGATGTAATCCCCTGAGCCATCACGGACCACGTACGACTTCATGCCGCCGAACGCATCTGAGCCGGAGTCGGGCTCGGTGATCGCCCATGCGCCGACCTTCTCGTAGGTCACCAGGCCGGGCAGCCAGCGCTCCTGCTGCGCGAGGGTGCCGCGGCTGGCGATGGTCGGCACAGTCAAGCCGAGGCTGACCCCCATGCCGGTCACCACGCCCATGCACACCCGGCACAGTTCACTGACGACGACGAAACCCATGCCGGCAGAGGCGCTGTCGTCGCCGAACATCCCGCCCCCGGCACCCCCAGACTCCTCTGTGCCGTCGCGCATGCGGGCCAGCCGCTTCTCCAACGAATCGCGCGCGAGCGCGTCGATGCCGAACGCGGCGAACAGCTTGCGGATGATGGGGTAGGGCTCCATGTCGCCGCTTTCCAGCGCATCGACGTGGGGACGGACCTCTTTGTCTACGAACTCACGCACCGCGTCGCGCACAGCGATGTCGACATCAGACCACTCGAGCATGCGAGAAGCTTATGCGCACGCGAGGAGCAAAGAAGAAATGGGCGCACGCGAGGAGCAAAGAAGAAATGGGCGCACGCGAGGAGCAAGACATGGGCGGAGAGCGATAGGCCTCAGGCGGCGGTGCGCCTACCGCGCGCAGGGCGGAGGCCGGCCAGCGAGAACGTGGTGTGCACAAGAGAACCTGCGCGGTCGAGCAGGCTCTTGCGTCGCGGTACATAGTGCATCGGCAGGTCCCTGCGGTCACGCGGCGGCGCCATGAACGACGGCGCCTCGACCAACGGTGCGTCTTCGGGGATGCGGCCCGCCGCGCGGCGATAGGCCGCCAGCGCACGCGGATGCAGCCGAATCTCGTCGGGCACGACGACGAACGCCATCTCGACCAACTTGCCGAACAGCCGTAGCAACACTTCGTCGCCGGGTGTCCAGCGCATCCCCGCCTTTTCCCGCACGACCGGGTCGAACAGCCCGGCGGCGATCCACCGCTGTCCGGCCACCATCGGCTTGAAAAGCTGGTCCCAGATCGGCGTCGGCATCAACACGAACCACGGCTTGGGAATGCGGATCGAGAAGATGTCGAGCACGGCGCGGTTGATCTCCAACTCGTCGCTGCATACCCGGTCCCAGTATTCGCAGAACTCCTCCCAGGATTCCGGCACCGGCCGCATGCTCATGCCGTATTGCGCGTACCACTGCACGTGTTCGTCGAAGAGTCGACGCTTCTCGGCTTCGGTGAGCCCTCCGCAGAAGTACTCCGCCACCTTGATCACCAGCATGAAGAAGGTGGCGTGCGCCCAGTAGAACGTCTCGGGGTTCAGCGCGTGATAGCGCCGCCCGGCTGAGTCGACACCTTTGATCGTGGTGTGGAAGCCCTTGATCTGCTGGCCGGTTTCCGCCGCACGCTCCCCGTCGTAGACGACCCCCATGATCGGGTACACCGAGCGAGCAACTCGCTGCAGCGGCTCCCGCAGGAGGATGGAGTGTTCCTCGACGCCGGCACCGAGTTCGGGGTACATGTTCTGCAGGGCGCCGATCCAGACGCCCAACATGCCGGTGCGAAGATCGCCGAAGTATTTCCAGGTGAGAGAGTCCGGTCCGAGCGGATCGGCTGGTTTCGCACGCCTGGTCATTGTGCTGGCCGTCACATTTCCACGATACGAGTGACAACACATGTTGTCCACGATTGGGGCGCGCGCGTCGCAGTCGACATCAGCACGTGAGCAAAGCTAAATCCGGCCGGCGCCCACGGTGTTTGCCCGCCGAAAGAGCGGCGATTTAACCTTGGGCAATGAATGTCGAATCGTTCGACGAACGATCCGGCGCTATCGAAGAGGCAGACCCGGCACCGGACCACCGGCAGTCCAAGGGCCCACTCGGCTGGCTGCGCAACACCAATCACAACCCCGGGGTGGTCGACTTCGTGCGGCGGGCGCGCCGAGCACTGCCCGGTGACCCGGATTTCGGTGATCCGTTGTCGGCGGCCGGCGTCGGCGGGCCCAGTGCCGCCGCCCGTGCGGCGGACCGGTTGCTCGAGCGCAACGCCGCATCACGGGAGGTCAGCCTGGCCGGTCTTCAGGTCTGGCAAGCGCTCACCGAGCGGGTGTCCGGCAAACCCGCAAATCGCGAGACAACGCTCGTCTTCACCGATCTGGTCGGGTTCTCCGCGTGGGCATTGAAGGCCGGCGACGAGGCGACGCTGAAGCTGCTGAGGCGGGTCGCGCAGGTCGTCGAGCCGCCCCTGCTGGAGGCCGGCGGCCACATCGTCAAGAGGATGGGCGATGGAATCATGGCGGTCTTCGACGACCCCGCGACCGCGGTGCGCGCCGTTCGAACGAGCCTCGACGCTGTGAAAGATCTTGAGGTAGACGGGTATACGCCGCGCATGCGGGTCGGCGTCCATACCGGCAGACCGCAGCGCATCGGCTCCGACTGGCTCGGTGTCGATGTCAACATCGCGGCCAGGGTGATGGAGCGCGCCACCCGCGGGGGCCTGGTCGTGTCGCAGGCGACCCTGGACCGCATTCCCGACGACGAATTCCAAGCCCTCGGCCTGACCGCCAAGCGGATCCGCAAGCAGGTGTTTTTGTCCAGGCAGGACGGCGTGCCGACCGATCTGGCGATGTACCGCGTGAGAACTCGCAGAGAGTTGCCAGGTGAGGATGAGGAGGACGGGGACGTCGCCGACGCATAGTGGTCGGCGAAATGGTGTCTACCACGCTGCGGGCGCTGGCCCGGATACGCGTGACCGTCGTCTATGCGGTGATCCTGGCCGGCGTGACGACGGCGTTGCTGACCCTCACGCCCGCGGTTCAGAGCCGGATCATCAGCCATGCCAGCACTAACCTGCACAACCTCAGTCACGGCCACGTGGGCACGCTGCTGATCAGCGCATTCGTCGTTGACGCCGGCCCCTTCTACGTCTGGCTGCCCGGCCTGGTGTGCCTCCTTGCGCTCGCCGAGTTGCTGTGGCGCAGCCTTCGCGTCGTCGTGGTGTTCGCGGCCGGACATCTCGGAGCAACGCTGCTGGTAGGCGCCGGTCTCACCGCGGCCGTCGAGCTCGGCTACCTGTCGACCGACATCACCCGCGCCACCGATGTGGGGATGAGCTACGGCGCGTCCGCCGTGCTGGGCTCGCTGGGCGCGGCGATCCCGCCGCGGTGGCGGCCGGCATGGGCGGGCTGGTGGATCGCGGTCGCGGTGGCGGTGGCCGGCGTCGGCCGGGATTTCACCGACATCGGTCACGCGGTGGCGCTGTTCCTCGGCACGGCGATCGCCACCCGCTTCGGGCAGCCCACGGGCTGGACACCGTTGCGGTACCTGCTGCTCGTGCCGGCGGCGTCGTTCGGATTCCTGATGCTGGTTAACAGCGCCGTCGCGGTGCTCGTCTCGGTGGGGCTCGGTGTGCCGGGGGCGCTGATCGCCGAGGCGATGGCACGGCGGCTCGGTCGCCGGGCGGCGCGCGTCGCGTGACGTCGCTCTCGTCCGGCGATCACCTATGATCGCCGGGTGGCTGATCAGCCCATAGACCTATCCGAGGAAGCGCTGGCCAAAGCGGTCAGTGCGGCCAAGCATGCTTTCGATCTGGCCGACGATCTCGATGCCCTGGCCCGGGCCAAGACCGAGCACCTCGGTGACCGGTCGCCGCTGGCACTGGCGCGCCAGGCGCTGGGTTCGCTGCCCAAGGCCGAGCGGGCCGACGCCGGCAAGCGCGTGAACGTTGTCCGCGCCGAGGCGCAGCGCAGCTACGACGATCGCCTCGAGGTGCTGCGCGCCGAGCGCGATGCCGCAGTGCTGGTCGCCGAGAGCATCGACGTGACGTTGCCGTCGACGCGCCAGCCGCCCGGCGCCCGGCATCCGATCACGATCCTCGCCGAGCATGTCGCCGACACGTTCGTCGCAATGGGCTGGGAATTGGTCGAGGGGCCCGAGGTCGAGACCGAGCAGTTCAACTTCGACGCGCTCAACTTCCCGCCCGACCACCCGGCGCGCAGCGAGCAGGACACCTTCTATATCGCGCCCGACGGCTCGCGACAGGTGCTACGCACCCACACCTCGCCCGTACAGATCCGCGCGCTGCTCGAGCGCGAGCTGCCGGTGTACATCGTTTCAATCGGCCGTACTTTTCGCACTGACGAGTTGGATGCCACGCACACCCCGGTGTTCCATCAGGTGGAGGGCCTCGCGGTAGACAAGGGCCTGACGATGGCCCACCTGCGCGGCACGTTGGACGCCTTCGCCCGCTCAGAGTTCGGGCCGCACGGCCGTACCCGGTTCCGGCCGCACTTCTTCCCGTTCACCGAGCCGTCCGCCGAGGTCGACGTGTACTTCGCGAACAAGAAGGGCGGCCCCGGCTGGGTGGAGTGGGGCGGCTGCGGAATGGTGAACCCGAATGTGTTGCGCGCTTGCGGAATCGACCCCGAGATCTACTCCGGCTTCGCGTTCGGTATGGGGCTGGAACGCACGCTGCAGTTCCGCAACGGCATTCCCGACATGCGCGACATGGTCGAGGGTGACGTCCGATTCTCATTGCCGTTCGGAGTCAGCGCCTGATGCGGCTGCCCTACAGCTGGCTGCGGGATGTCGTGCAGGCAGGCGCCCCCGGTTGGGACGTGAACCCGTATGAGCTCGAGCAGGCCCTGATCCGCATCGGCCACGAGGTCGAAGAGGTCATCCCCGTCGGCCCGGTCAGCGGCCCCCTGACGATCGGCCGCGTCCTCGAGATCGAAGAGCTCACCGAGTTCAAGAAGCCGATTCGTGCCGTGAAGGTGGACGTCGGCGAGGATGTACCACGCGATATCGTCTGCGGTGCAACGAATTTCGCAGTCGATGATCTGGTAGTCGTCGCGCTGCCGGGGACCACATTGCCGGGTGACTTCGCGATCACCGCGCGCAAGACCTACGGCCGCACCTCAGACGGGATGATCTGCTCGACGGCCGAGCTGAACCTCGGCAGCGACCATTCCGGAATCCTCGTGCTGCCGGCGGGCACCGCCGATCCGGGCGCGCCCGCCGCCGCCGTTCTCGGTCTCGACGACACCGTCTTCAACCTCGCCATCACCCCCGACCGCGGCTACTGCCTCTCGGTGCGTGGCATGGCCCGCGAAATCGCCAACGCCTTCGACCTCGACTACGTCGATCCCGGCGACGTTGCACCGCTACCGGCCGAGAGTCAGGCGCTGCCGGTGTCCGTCGAACCCGGTACGGGTGTGGTGCGCTTCGGGCTGAGGCCGGTGACCGGGATCGACCCGACGGCGGTGTCACCATGGTGGCTGCAACGACGGCTGCTGCTCAGCGGCATCCGCCCCATCTCGCCTGCGGTCGACGTGACCAACTATGTGATGCTCGAACTCGGCCATCCCATGCACGCCCACGACCGCAACCTGATCACCGGCGGTTTCCGGGTCCGGTTCGCTGAACCCGGCGAGACGGTGGTTACTCTGGACGACATCGAACGCAGGCTTGACCCGGGCGACGTGCTGATCGTCGACGACGCCGCGACCGCCGCGATCGGCGGCGTGATGGGCGCGAGCACCACAGAAGTCAGCTCCAGCACCACCGACGTGCTGCTGGAGGCGGCGGTCTGGGATCCGGCTGCCGTATCGCGTACGTCGCGGCGTCTGCATCTGCCCAGCGAGGCCGCCCGCCGCTATGAGCGGGCCGTCGATCCCGCGGTCTCCGTCGCCGCTCTCGATCGCTGCGCGCTTCTGTTAGCCGAAATCGCCAACGGCACAGTAGAATCCAGCCTGACTGACTGGCGCGGAGATCCGCCCCGCGACAACTGGTCCCTGCCTCCGATCACTATGCCCGCCGATCTGCCGGACCGCACCGCGGGCGTGGATTATCCCGAGGGCACCACCAGCCGCAGGCTGACCCAGATTGGTGCCGACGTCATCGTCGACGGCGATCGACTGACCGCGACACCACCGAGCTGGCGACCCGACCTGAAACAGCCCGCCGACCTCGTCGAAGAGGTGCTGCGGCTGGAGGGGCTCGAGATCATCCCGTCCGTGCTTCCGCAGGCCCCGGCCGGACGCGGACTCACGCCAGTGCAGAAGCGCCGCCGCGCGATCGGAAAGTCGTTGGCGCTCAACGGGTATGTCGAGATACTGCCGACTCCGTTCCTTCCTGCGGGCGTGTTCGACCAGTGGGGTCTGCCAGCCGACGACGCGCGCCGCAGCACCACGCGGGTGCTGAATCCGCTGGAAGCCGATCGTCCGGAACTGGCTACCACGTTGCTTCCCGGCCTGCTGGAGGCGTTGGCGCGCAACGTATCCCGTGGTGCCGTCGACACCGCGCTGTTCGCCATCCAGCAGGTGGTCGAGCCCACACCGAAAACTGCTGCGGTCGATCGGATTCCGACCGATCGACGACCCACCGATGACGAGATCGCCACGCTCGACGCGTCGTTGCCCGACCAACCGCAGCACGTCGGCGTGGTGCTCACCGGTCTGCGCGAGCTGCCAGGACCGTGGGGTCCTGGCCGTGCCGTCGATGCCAGCGACGCGTTCGAGGCCGTCCGCGTCATCGGCCGCGCCGCCGGGGTCGAGCTGACATTGTCTGCAGCGCAGCATCTTCCGTGGCATCCGGGCCGGTGCGCCGCGGTGCTCGTCGGTGAAACCGTCATCGGCTACGCCGGCCAACTGCACCCCGCGGTCCTTGAGCGCAGCGGTCTGCCGAAGGGCACCTGCGCCGTCGAACTGAATTTGGACGCCATGCCGATCGTCGAGGCGTTGCCCGCACCGGCCGTATCGCCGTTCCCGGCGGTTTTCCAGGACGTCGCGCTGATCGTCGATGCGGGCGTCGCGGCCCAAAGCGTTGTCGACGCGGTCCGCGACGGCGCTGGAGAACTCCTGGAAGACGTGCGGTTGTTCGACGTCTACACCGGCCCGCAGATTGGTGAGGGGCGCAAGTCGCTGGCGCTCGCCCTGCGTTTCCGCGCCCAGGACCGGACGTTGACCGAGGACGAGGCCAGTGCGGCCCGCGACGCCGCGGTGGCTACGGCCGCCGAGCGCGTCGGTGCCGAGCAACGCCGCTGACCCTGAGGATTCGGCATGCGCAGTTGCAGAGCGCACCTGGCCACGCCAAAATCGCGGCTGGCTAGACCATGGTCGAGACGACGTGCTCGGCGATGGCCAGCGACGAGGTCGCGGCCGGCGAGGGCGCGTTGCGAAGAAGCACCACCCGTTCACGGACGCTGATCCGGAAGTCGTCGACCAGCCCGCCGTCAGGATCCAGCGCCTGGGCACGCACACCCGCCACCCCGGGCACCACATCGTCGTCATCGAGCTCGGGAACATAGGCGCGGGCGGCGGCGATGAACCGACGCTTGCTCAGTGAACCACTCATCTCCCGGATGCCGGTGCGCCAATGGCGGCGGGCGAAGCGCCAGAACGCCGGTGCGCCAGCCACGTCCAGCACATCGGGCACCGAGATCTTGCCCCACGTGTATCCCTCGCGTGCCAACGCGAGCACGGCGTTGGGGCCGATAAGGACCTCGCCGTCGACGCGCGGCGTCACATGCACTCCGAGGAAGGGATAGCGCGGGTCCGGCACCGGATACACCAGCCCGTTGACGAGGTTGCGCCGCTCGGGCTTGAGCGCGTAGTACTCGCCGCGGAACGGCATGATTACCAGTTCTGGGTCGTCGCCGGCCAGCTCGGCGAGCCGGTCGCTCTGCAGGCCGCCGCAGACGACCAGCCGGTCGAACACCTCGTCAACGGAACCGCTTGCGCCGCGCGCGGTTACGACGACCTCGTTGCTCGACGTCCGCAGGCCGACCACCTTGTGGCCGAGCAGCACCTTCGCCCCGTCGGCGACGGCATCGGCGGCGAGCGCCTGTGTCACCTCGGCGAAGTTCACGATCGACGTGGCGGGTGAGTGCAGTGCGGCGACCCCACGCACGTGCGGTTCCAGCTCGCGCAGCTCGTCCGGGCCGATGACGCGCACCCCTGGGACGCCGTTGGCGAGCGCCCGCTTCTCGATGTTGTCGAGCCGTGCGCGCTCGACGTCATCGAGCGCGACGAGGACCTTTCCGCACGCGATCCGCCGGAGACCCCGCTCGGCGCAGAACTGCTCGAGCAGCCCGACGCCACGACGGCACAGCACCGCCTTGTGCGACCCGGGCTCGTAGTACAGCCCGGCGTGCACGACACCGCTGTTGCGACCGGTCTGGTGTGCGGCGAGCCGGTCCTCTTTCTCGAACAGCGTCACGCTCGCGCCGGGGTGCGTCTTGATGATCTGGCGGGCGATCGCGACGCCCAGGATGCCGCCGCCGACCACTGCCACCCGGTCGGTCATCGCGGCGGCGGGCATAGTGCCTATTGTGTCGCGGACCTAATTGGTTTGCAACAGGCTGCATAAACATGCAGAATCACTGTATGACTTCTGTGGCCGTGGCCGGGGCCAGCGGATATGCCGGCGGCGAGATTCTTCGGTTGCTGCTCAGCCACCCCGGCTACCTCGATGGGCGGTTGACCATCGGCGCGCTCACGGCCGCCGCGAGCGCGGGCACCACGGTGGCCGAACACCACCCGCACCTCCTGCCGCTCAGCAGTCGGGTGCTCGAGGCCACCGACGTCGACGTGCTGGCCGGCCACGACGTCGTCTTCCTGGCGCTGCCGCACGGCCACTCGGCGACGCTGGCCGACCAACTGAGCGCCGACACCGTGATCGTCGACTGCGGCGCCGATTTCCGGCTCACCGACCCGACCGCGTGGGAGAAGTTCTACGGCTCCGCCCACGCCGGCAGCTGGCCATACGGCCTGCCTGAACTGCCCGGCGCACGCGATCGGCTTCGAGGAGCCACCCGCATCGCAGTACCCGGCTGCTATCCGACGGCGGCGCTGCTGGCATTGTGGCCCGCCATCGCCGAGGACCTGATCGAGCCGGCCGTGACCGTCGTCGCCGTCAGCGGCACGTCTGGCGCGGGGCGCGCGGCGAAGACCGATCTGCTCGGCGCCGAGGTGATCGGGTCCGCCCGCGCCTACAACGTCGGCGGTAAACACCGGCACACTCCCGAGATCGCTCAGGGCCTGCGTGCCGTCACCGACATGGAGGTGACGGTCTCGTTCACGCCCGTGTTGATCCCCACCTCGCGCGGCATCCTCGCCACCTGCACCGCCCGTACCGCCGCGCCGCTGTCGGAGCTGCGCGCGGCCTACGAGAAGGCCTACGACGGCGAACCTTTTGTGCACCTGCTGCCCGACGGCCAGCTTCCGAAGACCGGCGCGGTGCTCGGAAGCAACGCCGCGCAGCTCGCCGTCGCCGTCGACGAAGACGCAAGCACCTTCATCGCGATCGCAGCGATCGACAACCTGGTCAAAGGGACCGGCGGCGCGGCCGTGCAGTCGATGAACCTCGCGCTCGGCTGGCCCGAGACCGAAGGCCTTTCGATCGTCGGGGTGGCGCCGTGACCGAAACATCGTCGGGCACCACCAGGCTCGTGCGCACCCAGGGCGTCACCGCCCCCGAAGGGTTCCGCGCCACCGGAATCGCCGCAGGCATCAAGGCCTCCGGTGCACTGGACATGGCGCTGGTCTTCAATGAGGGTCCGGACTACGCCGCCGCAGGCGTGTTCACCCGTAACCAGGTCAAGGCCGCGCCGGTGCTGTGGACGCAACAGGTGCTGACCACCGGGCGGTTGCGCGCGGTGATCCTCAATTCCGGTGGTGCGAACGCCTGCACGGGTCCCGGCGGATTCCAGGACAGCCACGCCACCGCCGAGGCCGTCGCCGCCGCGTTGTCCGACTGGGGCACCGAGACGGGTGCCATCGACGTCGCCGTGTGCTCAACGGGTTTGATCGGTGACCGGCTACCGATGGACAAGCTGCTCGCCGGTGTCACCGAGATCGTGCACGAGATGGCGGGCGGGCTGACCGGTGGTGAGGAAGCCGCCAGGGCCATCATGACCACCGACAAGGTGCCCAAACAGGTGGCGCTGCACCACGCCGACAACTGGACGGTCGGCGGGATGGCCAAAGGTGCTGGCATGCTGGCCCCGTCGCTCGCGACGATGTTGTGCGTCATCACCACCGACGCGGTCGCCGACACGGCAGCGCTCGACTTTGCGCTGCGGAAGGCAAGCGCGTTGACGTTCGACCGGCTCGACGTCGACGGCAGCTGCTCGACCAACGACACGATCCTCGTGTTGGCCTCGGGCGCAAGCGCGGTCGCGCCGAGCCAGCACGACCTCGACGATGCCTTGTTGCAGGTGTGCGACGACCTGTGCGCCCAACTGCAGGCCGACGCCGAAGGCGTCACCAAACGCGTGCTCGTCACGGTCACAGGCGCCGCAGACGAGTCCGACGCGCTCACCGCCGCCCGCGTGGTGGCGCGCGACAGCCTGGTCAAAACCGCATTGTTCGGCTCCGACCCCAATTGGGGTCGGGTGCTGGCCGCGGTCGGCATGGCGCCCGTCCGGCTCGACCCGCAGCGGATCAGCGTGTCGTTCAACGGTTCTCCGGTCTGCGTCGACGGGGTCGGCGCGCCGGGCGCACGCGACGTCGACCTGTCCGGCACCGATATCGACGTCACGATCGATCTGGGTGTCGGCTCCGAGAGCGCCGCTGTGCGGACCACCGACCTGTCGCATGGTTACGTCGAGGAGAACTCGGCGTACAGCTCATGACTCCGTCCGATGTCGCCGGCCCTGCGGCTCCGGTATCCACCCAGACCAAAGCCGACGTGCTTGCCGCGGCTCTGCCGTGGCTCATACAGCTGCACGACAAGATCGTCGTCGTCAAGTACGGCGGCAACGCAATGACCGACGATGCGCTGCGCCAAGCGTTCGCAGCCGACATGGTGTTCCTGCGCAACTGCGGCATCCATCCGGTCGTCGTGCACGGCGGCGGCCCGCAGATCAGCGCAATGCTGAAAAGGCTTGGAATCGCGGGCGATTTCAAGGGCGGCTTCCGCGTGACGACACCCGAGGTGCTCGACGTCGCGAGGATGGTGTTGTTCGGCCAGGTGGGTCGCGAGTTGGTGAACCTGATCAACATGCACGGCCCCTATGCCGTCGGCATCACCGGCGAGGATGCACATCTGTTCACCGCCGTGCGACGCAGCGTCACCGTCGATGGGGTGGATACCGATATCGGCCTTGTCGGCGATGTCGAGCGGGTGAACACCGCGGCCGTACTCGATTTGATTGCGACCGGCCGCATTCCGGTGGTATCGACCATCGCACCCGACGCGGACGGCATTGTGCACAACATCAACGCCGATACCGCCGCGGCGGCGTTGGCCGAAGCGCTCGCAGCCGAGAAGCTGCTGATGCTGACCGACGTCGAGGGCCTCTACACCAGCTGGCCTGACCGCAGTTCGCTGGTCAGCGAGATTGACGTCGCTGCACTGACGCAATTGTTGCCGACCCTGGAGGCCGGCATGGTGCCGAAGATCGAGGCCTGTATGCGAGCCGTCACCGGCGGTGTGCCCAGCGCACATGTCATCGACGGGCGCGTCGAACATTGTGTGCTGGTCGAGTTGTTCACCGGTGAGGGAGTGGGCACGAAGGTGGTGCGTCCGACGACGATGCCGGAGCGAGATACGAACTCCGGTGTGGGGGCACCTCCCGCTTGCGGGGGAGAGTCGGACAGGAGAGGTGAAGCGTGACGCTCACACAGCGCTGGGAACGCGTGATGATGAACAACTACGGCACTCCGGCTGTTTCACTGGCCAGCGGGGACGGCGCCGTGGTCACAGACGTGGACGGTAAGTCGTATCTCGACCTGCTGGGCGGTATCGCGGTGAACGTGCTCGGCCACCGTCATCCGGCCGTCATTGAAGCGGTCACCCAGCAGATGAACACGCTCGGTCACACCTCAAACTTCTATGCGACCGAGCCGGGCATCGCGCTGGCGGAAGCATTGGTCGGGCTGCTGGGCACCGAGGCGCGGGTTTTTTTGTGCAACTCCGGCACCGAGGCGAACGAGGTCGCGTTCAAGATCACCCGGTTGACGGGCCGCACGAAAATCGTTGCAGCTGAGGGCGCTTTCCACGGCCGGACAATGGGATCGCTGGCCTTGACCGGCCAACCCGCCAAGCAGGAGCCGTTCGCGCCGCTGCCGGGTGATGTGGTGCACGTCCCGTACGGCGACGTCGCCGCGTTGGCCGAGGCGGTCGACGACACCACCGCGGCGGTTTTTCTCGAACCGATCATGGGGGAGGCCGGCGTCGTGGTTCCCCCGGACGGCTACCTGGTCGCCGCCCGGGAACTCTCGACGACGCGGGGCGCCCTGTTGGTCCTCGACGAGGTACAGACGGGAATGGGCCGCACCGGAACGTTTTTCGCACACCAGCGCGACGGGATCACACCCGACATCGTGACCCTGGCAAAGGGACTCGGTGGCGGCCTGCCGATCGGTGCGTGCATTGCCGTCGGACCGACCGGTGACCTGCTGACACCGGGGCTGCACGGCAGCACGTTCGGCGGCAACCCGGTCTGCGCGGCGGCGGCGCTGGCAGTCCTGCGGGTCCTCGCCGACGACGATCTGGTGTCACGCGCCGACGTGTTGGGCAAGACGCTGCACCACGGCATCGAGTCACTGCACCATCCGCTCGTCGGCCACGTCCGCGGGCGGGGCCTGCTGCGCGGAATCGCGCTGACCGCACCGGAAGCCAAGGCGGTGGAGGCGGCCGCGCGGGACGCCGGTTTTCTGGTGAACGCCGCCGCGCCCGACCTGGTCCGGCTGGCGCCGCCGCTGATCATCACCGAGGCCCAGATCGGCGAGTTCCTCACCGCGCTGCCGGCCGTGCTGGACAAGGTGGCGTCATGACGATCCGACACTTCCTGCGTGACGACGACCTCTCGCCGCAAGAGCAGGCCGAAGTGCTGGCCCTGGCCGCGGAATTGAAGCATTCTCCGTTCGCCCGCCGGCCGCTGGAGGGACCGCGCGGCGTCGCGGTCATCTTCGACAAGAACTCGACGCGCACCCGGTTCTCCTTCGAGATCGGCATCGCCCAGCTCGGCGGTCATGCCGTCGTCGTCGACGGCCGCAGTACCCAGCTCGGCCGCGACGAGACATTGGAGGACACCGGAAAAGTGTTGTCCCGCTATGTCGAAGCCATCGTGTGGCGCACCTTCGGCCAGGACCGGCTGACGTCGATGGCCGCCGGTGCCAGCGTGCCGGTCATCAACGCGCTGTCCGACGAGTTCCATCCCTGCCAGGTGCTTGCGGACCTGCATACGCTCGCCGAGCGCAAGGGCGGGTTGAAGGGCCTGCGGCTGTCGTACTTCGGCGACGGGGCCAACAACATGGCCCACTCACTGATGCTCGGCGGTGTAACGGCCGGTGTCGACGTCACGATCGCCGCGCCCGCCGGCTTCGAACCCAACCGTGAGTATGTCACCGCCGCCGAGGAGCGGGGCCGGTTGACCGGCGCCTCGGTGACAGTCAGCTCCGACGCCGCCAAGGCCGCCAAGGGCGCCGACGTGCTGGTCACCGACACCTGGACCTCGATGGGGCAAGAGAACGACGGGCTGGATCGGGTAGCGCCGTTCAAACCGTTCCAGGTGAACGCCGAGCTGCTGGCGCTGGCCGACCCGGATGCCGTTGTGCTGCACTGCCTTCCCGCTCATCGGGGCTACGAGATCACCGACGAGGTGATCGACGGGCCGCACAGCGGCGTGTGGGACGAGGCGGAAAACCGCCTGCACGCCCAGAAGGCGCTCCTGGCTTGGCTGTTGGAGCGATCATGACGGCAGGCAGGGCCCCGGAAATCAGTGCCACCCGGGCGGGCCGGCAGGCGCGCATCGTCGCGATCCTGTCGTCGAACTCGGTGCGCAGCCAGACCGAGCTGGCGGCCATGCTGGCGGCCGAGGGAATCGAGGTCACTCAGGCGACGCTGTCGCGTGACCTCGAGGAACTCGGCGCGGTCAAACTGCGCGGGGCCGACGGCGGTGTCGGGGTCTACGTCGTGCCCGAGGACGGCAGCCCGGTGCGCGGCGTTTCCGGTGGCACCGAACGGCTGTCGCGGATGTTGGGCGAACTGCTCACAGCGACCGACGCCAGCGGCAACCTGGCAGTGTTGCGCACCCCACCGGGGGCCGCCCAGTATCTGGCCAGCGCCATCGACCGCGCGGCCCTGCCGTACGTCGTCGGCACGATTGCCGGTGACGACACCATTTTCGTGGTCGCACGTGAGCCGATGACCGGCGCCGAGCTGGCCACCCGCCTCGAGAACCTTCAATAAAGCTGTTATCAAAGGAGATTGGTTACATGTCCGACCGCGTCATCCTCGCGTATTCCGGGGGTCTGGACACCTCAGTGGCGATCAGTTGGATCGGCAAGGAGACCGGCCGCGAGGTGGTTGCGGTCGCCATCGACCTCGGCCAGGGCGGCGAGGACATGGAGGTGGTGCGGCAACGCGCGCTGGACTGCGGGGCGGTGGAAGCCGTCGTCATCGACGCGCGCGACGAGTTCGCCGGCGAATACTGCCTGCCGGCAATCCAATCCAACGCGCTGTACATGAACCGCTACCCACTGGTGTCGGCGCTGAGCCGGCCGCTGATCGTCAAGCACCTCGTCGAAGCTGCGCGACAGTACGGCGGCGGGGTCGTCGCGCACGGCTGCACCGGCAAGGGTAACGACCAGGTCCGGTTCGAGGTCGGGTTCGGGTCGCTGGCCCCGGATCTGGAGGTGCTGGCGCCGGTTCGCGACTACGCCTGGACGCGGGAGAAGGCGATCGCGTTCGCCGAGGAGAACGCCATCCCGATCAACGTCACCAAGCGTTCCCCGTTCTCCATCGACCAGAACGTATGGGGCCGGGCGGTGGAAACCGGCTTCCTCGAACATCTGTGGAACGCCCCGACCAAGGACGTCTACGACTACACCGAGGACCCGACCGTCAACTGGAGCACGCCCGATGAGGTGGTCGTCGGCTTCGAGCGCGGCGTGCCGGTGTCCATCGACGGCAGGCGGGTGACCGTGCTGCAGGCGATCGAAGAGCTCAACCGCCGCGCCGGCGAGCAGGGTGTGGGTCGGCTCGACGTCGTCGAAGATCGGCTCGTCGGCATCAAGAGCCGCGAAATCTACGAGGCCCCCGGCGCGATGGTGTTGATCACCGCGCACACCGAACTCGAACACGTGACGCTGGAGCGTGAGCTGGGCCGCTTCAAGCGGCAGACCGATCAGCGCTGGGGCGAGCTGGTGTACGACGGGCTGTGGTTTTCGCCATTGAAGCGGGCGCTCGAGGCGTTCGTCGCCGAGACCCAGCAACACGTCACCGGCGAGATCCGAATGGTGTTGCACGGCGGACACATTGCGGTCAACGGGCGGCGCAGCCCAGAGTCGCTCTATGACTTCAACCTCGCCACCTATGACGAGGGCGACACGTTCGACCAGTCGGCGGCCAAGGGGTTCGTGCACGTGCACGGTCTATCGTCGAAGATCGCCGCCCGAAGGGACCTCAAGTAACGGTGAGCACCAACGAGGGGTCGCTGTGGGGCGGTCGGTTCGCCGACGGCCC
>NZ_LZMC01000103.1 GCF_001668615.1 Mycobacterium sp. 1274761.0 | reverse complement strand
TGCCGTCATTGGTGGTGACCTTGACGCGATGGTGGGCCATGCCGGGAGTGTCGTCGACCAGCTCGCCGCGGCCCGCGACGACGTTCACACCGGCGCGCAGCAGTTGGCTGCCGATGTCGGCGGACTGCGACCGGGCCAGCGTCTTGACGCGGGTATGGATCTGCGACAGCGAGATCTTGGCGTCTTCGATCGCGATGTCGAAGCCCAGCGGGTTGGCGCGGCGCAGTTCGGTCCGCACGCCCGTCGACGCGATCAGCGTTTTCGAGGGAACGCAGTCCCACAGCACGCAGGCCCCGCCGATGCCGTCGCTGTCGACGACGGTGACCTCGGCGACCTCACGACCGCGGGCCGCGGCGACCAGCGCCGCTTCATAGCCGGCGGGCCCGCCGCCGATGATCACGATGCGGGTAGCCACCGCCCCAACCTAGCCAAGCGCGCCGTTGATCGCCCACACGTGAAACGAAGCCTTAGGCTTTGCGCGTGCCGATATACGCCGCTTACGGGTCGAACATGCATCCCGAGCAGATGCAGCAACGGGCTCCGCATTCTCCGATGGCGGGCACGGGTTGGCTACACGGGTGGCGGCTGACCTTCGGCGGCGAGGACATCGGCTGGGAGGGCGCGCTGGCCACTCTCGTCGAGGATCCGGACTCGAAGGTGTTTGTCGTGCTCTACGACATGACGGAGGCCGACGAGCAGAACCTCGACCGCTGGGAGGGGTCCGAGCTGGGCGTGCACAAGAAAATCCGGTGCCGGGTGGATCGGTTGTCGTCGGACACCACCACCGATCCGGTGCTCGCCTGGCTGTATGTCGTCGACGCGTGGGAGGGTGGCCTGCCGTCGGCGCGCTACCTCGGTGTGATGGCTGACGCCGCTGAAATCGCCGGCGCGCCAGAGGATTACGTGCGCGATCTCCGCAACCGCCCGTCGCGCAACATCGGCCCCGGCACCACCGGCTAGAACGCTGCGGCCTGCTCGACGATGTTCACCAGCGCGCGAACGCCCACCGCCAGCGCGCGCTCGTCGATGTCGAAAGTCGGCTGGTGCAGGTCCAATTGCGGGCCGCGGCCCGACCAGACACCCAGCCGCGCCATCGCACCGGGCACCTCTTCGAGGTACCACGAGAAATCTTCGCCACCTCCTGATTGTCGGGTGTCGGCGAGCACGTCGGGCCCGATGGCCTCGATCGCGTGCGTCAGGATCCTCGTCGAGATCTCCTCATTCACCACCGGCGGCACCCCGCGCTTGTAATGCAGGGTGTGCTCGATGCTCAGTGGCGCCAACAGCGAGGTGATGATTTCGCCGACGATCGCTTCCAACGTCAGCCAGGTGTCGCGATTGGCTGTGCGCACCGTGCCTGCGAGCATGCCCGTCTGCGGAATGGCGTTGGCGGCGACCCCGGCGTTGACGGCTCCCCACACCATCACCGTGCTGGTGCGCGGGTCGATGCGGCGCGACAGGATCCCGGGCACGCCGGTGATCAACGTGCCGAGCCCGTACACCAGGTCACCGGTCAAGTGGGGACGCGACGTGTGCCCGCCCTGGCTGTGCAGGGTCACCTCGATATGGTCGGCGGCCGAGGTGATCGGTCCCGGGCGCACCGCGACGCGCCCGACGGCCAGCCGCGGATCACAGTGCAACGCGAAGATCCGCGACACCCCGGTGAGCACGCCCGCGGCGATGGCGTCGATCGCGCCGCCGGGCATCAGCTCCTCGGCGGCCTGGAAGATCAACCGCACGCCGACCGGCAACTCGGGTACGGAGTTCAACGCCAGCGCGGCGCCGAGCAGCACCGCGGTGTGCGCATCATGGCCGCAGGCATGCGCGACGTTGGGCACCACCGACGCATGCGGCGATCCGGTGCGATCGGCCATCGGCAGCGCGTCCATATCGGCGCGCAGCGCGATGCGCGGGCCGTGCTCGGGTCCAAAATCGCATACCAACCCCGTCCCGCCCGGCAGCACTTTGGGGTTCAGCCCGGCGTCGGCCAGCCGCGACGCGACGAACTGCGTGGTGGCGAACTCCTGGCGCCCTAACTCGGGGTGAGCGTGAATGTGCCTGCGCCAGGCCACCAGATCGTCGTAGTGTGCCGCCAACCAGCCTTCCGCGGCACCGGCGAGGTTCATGACGCCACCCGCTTCTCATGCGCCGAGAGCACACGTTCGCGCTCGGCAGGCGTCTCGGCAAGGGCAACGACGGTGCGCGCCAACATGATTGCGCCCTCGACCACTGCCTTGTCGCCGCTCGGGCTTACGGCCGCTGTCGCGAAGCCGGGCTGATGCACCGACGCCCCGTCGGCCTCAACGCCGACGATGGGATGGATGCCCGGCATCACCTGCGTGACATTGCCCATGTCGGTACTGCCCAGCGGCACACCCGCCTCGAACTCCGCGGCGAGCGGCTCGCGGCCCAGCCGCACCATCTCCGCACGGAACACCTCGGCGAGCCAAACATCCGGCGCCAGTTCGTCATACGGCGGTTCGGTGGATTCGATCTCATAGTCGCAGCCGGTCGCGACGGCGCCAGCGAGGAAGCAGTCGGCCATCCGCCCTTCGAGGTGACGCAGCGACGCGCGATCGTTGGCGCGCATCGTGTACCGCAGGACGGTGCGGGCGGGGATGACGTTGGTGGCCTGTCCCCCGTCGGTGACGATGCCGTGCGCCATCTGGCCGGGGACGAACTGCTGGCGCAGCAGTCCAATCGCGTTCTGCGCCAACGTGATGGCGTCGGCGGCATTGATACCGAGATACGGTGCGACAGCGGCGTGCGCCTCTCGGCCGCGGTAGGTGACCTCGACCTGAGATAGCGCCAGCGAGCGTGCCCGCGCAATGTCGATCGGGCCCGGATGCACCATCACGCTCGCGACGATGTCACTGAAGACGCCCGCCTCGAGCAGCAACACCTTGCCGCCGCCCGCCTCCTCTGCGGGCGTACCGAGCAGCACCACGGTCAACCCGAGATCGTCGGCGACATCGGCCAGCGCGAGCGCCGCGCCGACTGCCGAGGCCGCGATGATGTTGTGACCGCACGCGTGCCCCAGCCCCGGCAGCGCGTCGTATTCGGCGCATACGCCGATCACCAATGGGCCGCTGCCGTACTGCGCGCGGAACGCGGTGTCCAGCCCACCAGCCGCGGCGGTGATGTCGAAACCACGCTCGGCGACCAACGCCTGAGTCTTGGCACAGCTTTTGAACTCGGCGAAGGCCAGCTCCGGCTCGGAGTGGATGGAGTGCGACAGCTCGATCAGATCGCCACGACGCCGGTTCACCGCGTCCTCGACGCTGACGGCGGCGGTGGCGGTGGGCATCTTGGCAGTATCTCACTGACGGCTAAGCTCCCTAAACTGTGACCGATCCGGATGCGGTAGCCCGGCAGGCCGCCGCGGCCATCGGCGAGCGCACCGGCGTCGACGCCCACGACGTCGCGGTCATTCTCGGTTCGGGATGGGCGCCCGCAGCCGCCGAGCTGGGCGCACCGACGGCTGTCGTCCCGGTGGCCGAACTGCCCGGCTTCACTCCCCCGTCCGCTGAGGGACATCGCGGCGACGTCATATCTGTGCGCACCGGCAGTCATCGCGTTCTGGTGTTCGTCGGACGGGTTCACGCCTACGAAGGACATGACCTGCGCCACGTCGTGCATCCGGTGCGGGCCGCGTGCGCGGCCGGGGTTCGAACGGTCGTACTGACCAATGCCGCGGGCAGCCTGCGGGCCGATTTCACGGTGGGCCAGCCCGTCCTGGTCAGCGATCACCTCAACCTGACCGGTCGCTCGCCGCTGGTCGGTCCCCGGTTCGTCGACCTTGTCGACGCCTACTCGCCGCGGTTGCGCGCGCTGGCGCGCGAGGTCGATCCCGACCTGGCCGAGGGCGTCTACGCCTGTCTGTCTGGACCGCACTACGAAACCCCGGCCGAAATCAGGATGTTGCGCATACTGGGCGCGGATCTGGTGGGCATGTCGACGGTGCACGAAACGATCGCCGCACGCGCGGCCGGCGCCGAGGTGCTTGGAGTGTCGCTGGTGACCAACGCCGCGGCGGGGATGACGGGCCAGCCGCTGGACCATGAAGAGGTGTTGGCCGCCGGGCATCAGCCGGCGACGCGGACGGGTTCTCTGCTGGCTTCGGTGATCTCGCGGCTCTGACGGCACGCACGGCGCTCGGTCAGCTTGATCACCGTGCGTGCCAGCAGCGGGGCGGTGAAGAGCATCAGCAGCACTCGCAACACCTGGGCGGCGATGATGAACGTCACGCCCGATCCGGTCTCCACCGCGATCGCAAGCACGGCATACACCCCGCCGGGACTGGTGGCGAGGTACCCCTCTAGTGGCGTTTTGCCCGTAATGCCGGCCAGCAGCACGCCGAAGCACGCGGTGGCGACGCCGAGCACAAGGATCAGCGCGATGGCGGCAGGCAGCAACCGACCGACGGCGCGCAGCGATTCCCGGGTGAAGACGACGCCGGCCTGCCAACCGATCACCATGTAGCCGATCTGAACCAGCGCGTCGGGGACCGAAAGGCCGAACGACCACCCGCTGAGCTCCAGCGCCACGGTCAATGCCAGCGGGCCGAGCAGGCCGCCGCCGGGCATGCGGACCAGCCGGCCGACGGCGCCGCCGGCTACGACCAGCACGGTCATCAGTGCGATGCTGAGATACCAAGGCGCCGAGCCGTTTTCCGTGACTGCCAGCGCATGGTGGCTCCGGTCGGCGTGATAGATCAGGGTGACGACCACAGGCATCGACGCGGTCACCAGCGCGACCCGCAGATATTGGACGACGGCGACCACGCGGTCGTCACCGCCGAGCTCGCGGGCGATCGCGACCAGTCCCGACGCTCCACCGGCGACGAGCGCCAGCGAGCCGGTGAGTGGAGTGACGTCGCGGTGCAGCCCGAGCAGCGCGCCGGCGAGGATGCTGAGCACCAGCGTGGCCATCGCGACGGCGAGCACGATCGGCCAGTCCGGGCCCAGCGCGCTGACCGCGTCGCTGTGCACCATCGTGCCGATATAGACGCCGAGCACCCCTTGCGCGGCAATGCCTGCGCGACGGGGTATACGGGAGGGAGCGAGTGCCGGAAGCGCCAGCGCGACGCCGACGACCAGCGCCGCGAACAGGGCGGCCGACGGGACACCGAGCATGGTCAGCGGGACGGTGACCGCGACCGTGACCGCGACGAGCAGCACCCATTTGGCCGCTTGCATCAGTCGCTGTCTCATCACTATTACAAGTATGCTCGTAATATTTCGGGCCTGCAACGCGGCGTTTCAGGCATGGCAGTGTGATATTTACCAAGGTATAACTTAGTTATGACCGACGAACGCGAAGGATCGGCGGCCACCGAGCTGCGGGAGTCGATGATGGCCGTGACCCGGCAGATGCGCCGCCACCGACCCGATCACGGGCTGACGCTGTCGCAGCTGGAGGTGCTGGGTGAGGTCAGCCGTACGGGGCACAGCACGCCCGCCGAGCTGGCCGCACGGCTGCACGTGCGCGTGCAATCGCTGACCGACAGCATCAACGAGTTGGTCGGCCGCGGGCTGGTATCCCGGCGCCCCGACGACGATGACCGACGCCGCCAGCTGATCGAAATCAACCCGGCGGGTATGGCGCTGCTCAACGACGACCGCGCGGAGCGCGACGCGTGGCTGCACGCCACCATGCGCGACAACCTCACCGACCTCGAGTTCGACTTGCTGATGCTGGTGGCCCCGGTGCTGCGCAAGCTGGCATACGCGGAGCGCAAAGTGGGCACACTGAGCTCATGACGAGGGGTCCGTCACTCACATCGACCGCACGTGAATGGATCGAACATGATCCGGATCCGGAAACCAGGGCAGAATTGCAGGCCTGCAGCGACGAGGAGCTCGAAGGACGATTCGCGCGCCCGCTGACGTTCGGCACCGCCGGAATGCGGGGCCCGATGCGCGGCGGTCCCGACGGCATGAACCTCGCTGTCGTCCTGCGCACGACCTGGGCCGTGGCTCAGGTGCTCAAGCAGCGCGACCACGCGGGGTCGCGAGTCGTCGTCGGTGGTGATGCCCGGCACCGCTCGGAGGAGTTCGCGCTGGCGGCCGCCGAAGTCCTTGCTGCCGAGGGGTTCATGGTGACGCTGATGTTCGCCGCGGTGCCCACCCCGATCGTGGCCTTCGGCGCCCGACACCTGGGCGCGAGTGCAGGCATCCAGATCACCGCATCGCACAACCCGCCCTCGGACAACGGTTACAAGGTGTACTTCGACAACGGGGTCCAGATCGTCGCGCCCACCGACCGGGAAATCGAAACCATGATCGGCAAGGCGCCACACGCCGACCAGATCGCGCGCAAGGCCGTCCAGACATCGGGGATGGACCTCGTGCAGCGCTACGTCCATCGCGTGTCGCATGTGCGGCGCACTCACGGCTCGGCGCGAATCGCCGTCACGGCCATGCACGGCGTCGGCGGCGAGTACGCCCTCGACGCGTTCGTGCGTGCGGGCTTCTCCGACGTCCACGTGGTGGAGAGCCAGTTCGCACCCGATCCCGACTTCCCCACCGTGCCGTTCCCCAACCCCGAGGAACCCGGCGCCGCCGACGAGCTGTTGCGGTTGGCCGCCGAAACCGACGCCGAGGTGGCGATCGCGCTGGATCCCGACGCCGACCGGTGCGCGGTCGGAGTACCCACACCCGACGGGTGGCGACTGCTCACCGGTGACGAAACCGGTTGTCTTCTCGGCGATTACATCTTGTCGCAGATCGATCCCGGTGAAGTCAGCGAACACACCGTGGTGGCCAGCTCCGTGGTGTCGTCACGAATGCTGGCGCGCATCGCCGCGGCGCACGGCGCACGTCACGTCGAAACCCCGACCGGCTTCAAGTGGCTGGCGCGCGCCGATGCCGACCTGCCGGGCAGCACATTGGTGTACGCCTACGAGGAGGCGATCGGCTACTGCGTCGACCCGTCCGCGGTCCGCGACAAGGACGGCATCAGCGCCGCGGTGTTGTTCTGCGACCTGGTCGTCGCGCTGCGCGAGCAGGGACGCACCGTGCTCGACGCGCTCGACGACCTCGCCCGCATGCACGGCGTGCACGTCACGACAGCCGTCTCGCGGCCGGTGTCCGATGCCGACGAGGCGGCGCGGCTGATGACGCGCCTTCGGTCGAAGCCGCCGAGGAATTTATGTGGTTTCGACGTGACCGTAACCGATCTGGCGGCTGTGCAACCGTATGAACAGCGAACCGACGCGGTGGTCGTCGAGGGCGACGACGGGCACACCGCCGTGCGGGTGGCGGTGCGACCCTCGGGTACCGAGCCGAAGGTCAAGTCCTACATCGAAGTTCGGCGGGCCTGCGTCGACGGTGCGGTGACGGCGGCCCGCGCGGAGGCGCAGCGCGTCGCCGACGAACTCGCCGAACTCGCCGGCACCTTCTAGCGGGGCCCGAACTGCCGGTCGCCCGCGTCGCCCAAACCGGGGACGATGTAGGCGATGTCGTTGAGCCGCTCGTCGACGGTGGCGGTGAAGAGTTTGAGGCCGGGCGCCACCTTTTCGATCGCCGCTATCCCCTCGGGCGCCACGACCACACAGATCGCGGTGATGTCGCGAGCATTCCGGTCGTGCAACAGCCCGATGGTGTGCGCCATCGACCCACCGGTCGCCAGCATCGGGTCCAGTACGAAAACCGGCTGGGCGCTGAGGTCGTCGGGCAGCGATTCCAGGTAAGGGGTCGGCCGATGGGTTTCCTCGTCGCGGGCGACGCCGACGAAACCGACGTGTGCTTCGGGGATCAGCGCGTGCGCCTGGTCAACCATGCCGAGCCCGGCGCGCAAGACCGGAACCAGCAGCGGCGGGTTGGCCAACCGCTTCCCGACGGTGTCGGCCAACGGTGTGCGCACCGCGACGTCTTCGGTGGCCGCGTCGCGGGTCGCTTCGTAGACGAGCATCAACGTCAGGTCGCGCAGCGCGTGACGGAATGCTGCGTTGTCGGTGCGCTCGTCGCGCAGGGCGGTGAGCCGCGCCGCGGCCAGCGGGTGGTCCACGACATGGACATCCATGGCCCGACCATAACGTCGGGGAACCGTTCGGCGCGCCTGATCGTCGTATCGCCATGCTCGTCGATACACACGCCATCCACACGCTCGGTGCCGACTGCTCGAACCACTCCGACGACCTGTCCGTTGCCGCCACGACGCTGAGCTCCCTGCCGGGCGCCGGCGCGGCGACGGCGTTCGGTCCCGTCGGCGCCGCGTTTCTCGCCGTGCTCGCCGACGCCGTCATGGTCGAGGCACGGGCGGTCGCCGCGCTCAGCGAGGATCTCGCGTCAGCACACGGGAAGTCGGGCGCGCTCGCCGACGCGTATGCCGCCGCCGACCGGCGTGGCAGCCACCTGCTTTAGCCATGCCCAGCGGGTTGATCGCCGCGCTGTCGGCGCCGATACGTGACGTGGCTGCGCAGGTCGGGCCGGGGTGGTCGGACGGCGGGGATCCGACCACCTCGCTCACCGAGGTGCGAGATGTGCTGGCCGACGTCTCAGCCGCCGCGCGCGCCAGTTGGGGCAGGGCCGCCGACGGGTGGACGGGCGCGGGCGCCGACGGCGCGGCAGAGTTCGTGTCGGCTACCGCGGACGCGGCCGACAGGTTGTCCACTCGCATCGACGAACTGAGGTCGGGTACCGCCGACGCCGCCGGCGCGGTGGGACGAGCGCGGACGCGGCTGCGTGAGATCATCGACCGTTTCGAGGAACACGCGGCCGCCATCGAAGCACGGATCGACGAACCCGGCGCGGCGGACGAGCTACGCGACGAGGCGCGCCGCGCGCTGAACGAGGCGGTCACCATCGTCGACGACCTCCGGTCGCAGCTCGATCGCCACGCCGCTGGCATCGCGGCGCCGTCGGCGTCTGAAGTGCCACCGCATCCGTCGGCGGCCGCGCCGGCGACGGCGCCGGCCGGGTTCGCCGCGCCGGCGGGGGCGGGTCGCGGTTCGGGGGCAATGCCGTCGAGCTTCGGCGGTCCGCTCGGTTCGGCTGGCAGCGGTCCGGCGCCGGCCGACGCCGAGCTGACCGGGCTTGCGCTGCCGGATCCCGATCAGTTCGGGGATGGGGACGCCGTCACATTGCCCGACGGAAGCACCGCTCTGGCGCCGAATACCCTGGCCGCCAACGCAGTTCGCTATGCGCTGACCCAGCTCGGAGTGCCCTACTCGTGGGGAGGAACGACGCCCGGCGTCGGTCTGGACTGTAGCGGGCTGACGCAATGGGCGTACCACCAAGCGGGTCTCGATCTGCCGCGGCTGGCCCAGGAGCAGGATCTCGGCGCCGCGGTGCAGCAGAACGCGCTGCGGCCCGGTGACTTGGCGGTGTGGGACGGACACGTCGCGATGGTGGTGGGCAACGGTCAGATGATCGAGGCCGGCGATCCCGTACAGTTATCACCGATCCGAACCACCAACGCAGGGCAGGGTTTTCAGGGATTCTGGCGCCCGACGGCGTAAGCGGCGATGGTGTTTCGCACCGACCGATCGAGTAGCCTATTGTCAATCGGACGGTCGAGCAGCAACAGACGGAGGTAGGCCGGGGCGACGAGAAGCTCGATCACGTCGCCCGGATCGGTGTTCACCGGCAACTCGCCCCGCTCGACAGCCCGATCAATTATCTGCGCACTGCCCGCAAACCGACTGCGCCAGAAATTATTACGGGCTCCGACGGCCTCCGGATTCGACCCCTCGAGTGCCACTGCAGTGCGCAGGATCCGCTCGATTTCCGGCCGGCGTAGCAAGTCGAGGATTTGCGACAGCAACGCACGCAGATCCGTTTCGAGCGATCCCGTGTCCGGTATCGAGTTCTCGGCGCGCGCGAGGTGTGCGATCGCTGCTGCCGCGAGGTCGTGCGTCGTCGGCCAACGCCGATAGATGGTCGTTTCGGCCACCCCCGCGGCGCGGGCGACTTCGCGCACGGTCAACCCGTCATATCCGCCGTCGAGGATCTGGGCCAAGGCGCTGTCGAGGACCTTCACGCGAACCTGCTCGGAACGGCCTCCGGGACGACGCGTAACCACCACACCTCCGTTTTGACGCGCGACAAGCGTCAGCGTAGCGTCACTAATGCAACTTTTGTAGCGTTAGGGTCGACCATGTCGGATCCAGTGATAAAAGCCGAGATCAACCGAAAAATCGTTAGCCGCGACCAGGTCCTGGCGTGGGAGGACAGCCGAATTGCGGTGGTGGCGAGGAAGCTAGGCGCCAGCGTGCCGAGCGGCAGTCTCGCGACCCGTCGCGAGGTTCTGTTGCGGAGCAAGCTCGATCTCGGTCCCGACGAGATCAGCAATCGGTTGAGTCGCCAGACCCGACTCGCGGAGGTCATTGCGCGAGCAGGAGCAGGGGTAAGCCACAGACGCCGAATCAGCGCCATCAATTTGTCGGTCAAAGGTGGCACGGCTGAACAATTCGTCGAGGCCTTCGAAACATGGAGCGAAACATCTGACGAACTCGTGTTGCTGCGAGCTTGCCCTGACCACTTCGTAATCCGCACTTGCGCCGACGGTCGACAGGAAGTGCTGGAAAGGACCGGCGGTAGTCCGTTGCCATCCTTCTTCTTCATCGATTACCAGAACGTCTCATCACTGGTCACTCCGGCTGAGCCGGAGTTTCCTCATCAGATTGCCGGGGTCGCGACGACTTCTGACGGCGCCGCGATCGGCGGAGTGCGTCACCAATTTCGAGATACTTCGGATGGATTCCGTGCTCGCTTAACTGTAGAACTCCCGCTGCCGACACTGGGCAGGATGGTGGCCGGGCACCGTTGGCACCTCGCATGTGAATTCTCCAACTGGATCGAAGCGGCTTTCGGATGAACAAGCTGCGCTGGGATTGATACCCGGATAAAGCTGGTGATTCGGGCAAACTGTCACCGATTCGAAGCACCAACGCGGGCCGGGGTTTTCAGGATTCTGGCGACCGACTGGATGAGGGACGCTGCATCTCCTAGGCCCTTTGTATGTCTCCCTCGAAACCGAGCGAGGAGTGATATGTGTTCGGGCGCACGCGGCCGACGCCCGTAGTTCGTGGCACTAAATGGAGCCGGCAGCCACACTCAGCGGTCCCATGTTGACCGTGATTCCACCCCCAAAGGGGAAGTCCAACATCAACACTACGGCGACAGACAGTGCGGCGAGGAACGCCCAGGCATACATGAGGTAGGGCGGTTTCACGGTCAAGGCAGACAATCCCACCGTGACCGCGAGCAGTGTCCCGGACAAGACGATGAGCACTATCAGGATTGGCGGGAGCGATCGCTGCGCTACCGCAGTTACCTTACTTTGGGCGGCCGTCAAAGATGCAGCCGCCGACACCATTCCGCTCGCCTCGGGGTTGGTGTTCCCATTCCCGTATGCCACTCTGTGCACACTGTTCTGCAGAGCGTCGAATGTTTCGGCGGAGGGCAGCGTCGAAAATTCTCCAGCCGCGAGCGCTGGTCCATCCTTAGTCACGACTGTGTTCAGGTAATTGCGCAGGTTGCCATTGACCTCGTCGGCCCCAGCTTTGTCCTGGATCTCACTCGTGACCCAAGAAAGTTGCTGCGCAGAGGATGCCTGGAGGTCGACCGCGTCCTGACCAGCGCCCACCGCGGACCAAGTGATCGTGATCGCAAAGCCGATTAGAAATGCAAAAGTTGCACCAAACACGCTGAGCAGCTTGCCTGCGTGGTCTTCGACCTGATTTCGCCGTTCCGCCGAAGCCACGCCGAGGCCATAACGGCAAATGCCGCTGATGACGGTAAAGTACACGAACCCGAAGGCGATCAGCAGCCAGGGAGAATCAGACAAGTAGGCTCGCACATCTAAACCCTTTCCTCCATGTCACCACCTGCTGATGGCCCGCCGAGCCATCCACGTCAACATCGTGTCACCGCCGGTCAACCATGTCTGCGATATCGCAGGCTCGGCGGTCGCCGACTTCTGCCGGAGGGCTGCAGTCGGCGCGCAGACGACCCTGGCGCAGAACTCGGCGCAGTGACCAACGACGTGACAACTCAGCGGCCGGCTCTGTCCTCCAGTTGCAGCGTAAGGCGGAATGTCTCGACGAGCGCCAGCCAGTCGCCGCCGGAGACGACGTAGTCCGGCCGCTCATTCAACCGAGGCGCATCGTCACGCCACCCGAATCGAAAACGTGTCCCCGCCAAGTCGATACACGCTATGGTCAGCCGCTGCCCGCCCGACACACCCACAATGAGGCCGGCGAGCGCGGGGTAGTCATACGTGCTGCCGTCGCCACTTGTGACACTGTCGGGCTGAAAGGTGACCGCCGTCGCGGTGACCCGCGCCCGCGGCGCGGCGGCGCTGAGCGCATCGCCGCCCGGGTCGACCAGTCGCACGGCAGCGCCGTCGATGTCGACATACCAGCTCGGCCGACTGAGCGACCGCTCGTGCCGAAGGTGCTCTCGGAATGCGAACGGGCCGAATTCTTCGGCCAGGTACGGGTTGGGATACAGCAGGCACCGAGTGGGTTCCGTTGCCGTGGGCCCGCTCTCACCGCGGTCACCGACGGCGAGAAGCTCGTCGAACTCTGCTGACCACAGCCACGCATCGACCACTGCGACGGGCGGCGCGTCGAGTTGTGTCGAAGGAGCGATCCGACGATCCCGTCCACCAAGGACGAATCGGCGTGCATCCGATTGCAAATGAAGCGCCACACCCATGGTCGGCCACGGCCCCAGCAGTGCACCAGCCAACGAAAAGGCTTCTCCGGGCCACTTGTTGACGGTCAGGCTGTTGCGCCCGGTGACATCGATGAGCACTTTCTGCCGCGAACGCCGCCACACATAGGCCAACCAGATCAGCGGACCCACCACGACGATCGCGACTATCGCACCCAAGCCCCATGTCATCCACGGCCTCAACGATCTCACCATCGTCAACGCGAACACAGCCGCAGCGATCACCGCGTAGAGCACGTAGAAAATCCCTTTGCGCTTGCCGGATACGAGTTCGTTCATAGTCGAGACCATGGGCGGCTCCGATGCGACGAAGTGACGCGTCATTGCCGGCCCGTCATTCACGCTCATGCCGAGAAGTATCCGGCACCGGGCTCATACCGATCTCAATATCGTTCGTCTAGCCTGAGGTCGTGACGAGCGTTTCGATGCGGCGCATCTCGTTCGCCAGTTTCGTGGGCACGGCAATCGAGTACTACGACTTCTACATTTACGGGACCGCGGCCGCACTGGTCTTCCCAACCGTCTTCTTTCCGAACATGTCGTCGACGCTGGCGACCATCGCGTCGTTCGGCACATTCGCGGTAGCGTTCTTCTCAAGACCGTTGGGAGCGGCGGTATTCGGACACTTCGGCGACCGGCTCGGCCGCAAGAAGACCCTGATCGCGACGCTGCTGATCATGGGATTGTCCACCACGTGCGTCGGCCTTGTCCCCGGCGAAACGACGATCGGTGTCGCCGCACCCTTATTGCTGTTGACTCTGCGCGTGTTGCAGGGGTTCGCCGTCGGCGGGGAATGGGCGGGCGCGGCGCTGCTGAGCGCCGAATACGCGCCGCCGGCCAAGCGCGGCGCCTACGGGATGTTTCCTCAACTCGGCGTCGGCACAGGCTTGCTGCTGAGCAGCCTGGTGTTCCTCATCGTCAACCTCACTGTCGGCGAGAAGAGCCCGGCATTCCTCAACTGGGGCTGGCGGATGCCCTTCTTGTTCAGCGCGGTGCTGATCGGTGTGGCGCTCTACGTCCGGCTCAGCCTCGACGAGACCCCGGTATTCAAGCGGGAGATGACCGCCGGGACCGTTGCCCGCGCCCCGATCGTCGACCTCCTGCGGCAACAACCCCGGCAGACGCTGCTCGGTGCGGGCGCGATGACAGGCATCTTCACGTTCAGCTTCATGGCGGGCACGTACTTCATGGGATACGCCAGCACTCAGTTGAAGCATCCACGCGTGCTGATCCTCGCCGTCGGTTGCCTTGGCGCACTGTCGATGCTGCTGCTGACCGCTATTTCGGCGCAGCTCAGTGACAGGTATGGCCGCCGCATGATCATCCTGGTCGGCTTCGGTCTGGCGTTGCCGTGGTGTTTTGGGGTGGTGCCGCTGCTCGACACGGGGTCGCGGGCGCTGTTCGCGGGGGCCATCGTGGGGACGTTCGGGCTTCTCGGGATTTCGTACGGCCCGATGGCGTCGTTCATCCCCGAGGTTTTTGCGACCAAATTCCGTTACACCGGAGCCGGTTTGGCGTTCAATCTCGGCGGCATCCTCGGAGGCGCCTTGCCGCCTCTGGTGGCCGGAGCGCTCCTGGCGAAGTACGGCAGTTGGGCGATCGGGCTGCTGATGGCGGCCCTGATCCTGCTGAGCCTGCTCAGCACCTACGCCCTACCCGAAACCAAGGCGAAAGCGCTGTGACGCCGCAGCATCTCAATTCCGGGTCATTGTTTCCCGTTCGCCTCGCCCGCGGCGCCAACAGGGTGTCTACTCGATTCACCAGACAGTTCACGTTCGATAGGGGCGTGTGCCCCGATGACGAAGCGGGGTGAATGACATGGCACGCATCGACCTTTTCGCCAAGGTCCCCCTGATCGGGATGTCCATGGTGTTCCTGGCGATGGCGATCGTCGCCGTCACCGCCTACCTGCACGCCGGGTGGTGGTCGATCATCGGCTACGCGGCCGCTGCGGTGCTCGGCGTGTTCGGCTTCGCCTTCACCTTCAAAGACATCAACGACACCTCCAAGCCGCCGCCGGTGGTCCGGCGATCGGAGCCGTCGGACGGTGCGGCCCGATGACCGCCGAGCCGGAGCAGGCCGACTACGACACCTCGGCGTTGACCAGTGAGGACGAGGGTTACCACAAGGGGCTGCGACCGCGCCAACTGCAGATGATCGCGATCGGTGGCGCGATCGGCACCGGGCTGTTCCTGGGTGCCGGCGGCCGATTGGACAGCGCCGGGCCGGGGCTGTTCTTGGTATATGCGTTCTGTGGCGTCTTCGTGTTCCTGATCCTGCGGGCGCTCGGTGAACTTGTCCTGCACCGGCCGTCGTCGGGGTCCTTCGTGTCCTACGCGCGCGAATTCCTCGGCGAAAAGGCGGCGTTCGTCGCCGGCTGGATGTACTTCCTGAACTGGGCCATGACGTCGATCGTGGACTCGACGGCCATCGCCACCTATTTCCACTTCTGGGATGTGTTCGACCCCGTACCGCAATGGCTGATCGCCTTGATCGCGCTGGCCGTCGTGCTGGGACTGAACATGATCTCGGTCAGCGTGTTCGGTGAGCTGGAATTCTGGGCGGCGCTGATCAAAGTCATTGCGCTGGTGACGTTCCTGGTCGCGGGCACCATCTTTCTGGCGGGCCGCTACACGATCGACGGGCAGTCCACCGGCTTCAGCGTGATCGCCCACAACGGCGGACTGCTGCCGACGGGGCTCTTCCCCTTGGTCATCGTCACCTCCGGGGTGGTATTCGCTTATGCCGCAGTGGAACTCGTCGGCACCGCGGCCGGGGAGACGGCCAACCCGGAGAGGATAATGCCTCGGGCCATCAACTCGGTCATCGCGCGCATCGCGCTGTTCTACGTCGGCTCGGTGTTCCTGCTCGGGCTGCTGCTGCCCTACTCCGTCTATGACGCGGGCGAAAGTCCTTTCGTGACCTTCTTTTCCAAGATCGGCGTCAACGGGGCCGGAACCATCATGAACGTCGTCGTCCTCACCGCGGCGTTCTCCAGCCTCAACGCGGGCCTCTACTCGACCGGACGGATCCTGCGCTCGATGGCGATGAACGGCAGCGCGCCGAAGTTCACGTCGGTGATGTCGTCGCGCGGTGTGCCCTACGGCGGCATCTGCCTGACCGCGCTCATCGGGCTGTTCGGCGTGCTTCTCAACGGCATCGTTCCCTCGGAGGCGTTCGAGATCGTGCTCAACATGGCGGCGCTCGGCATCATCGCGTCCTGGGGCACCATCGTCATCTGCCAGATCCAGCTCTACCGGTGGTCGAAGCGGGGCATCCTCGAGCGGCCGTCGTTCCGGCTGTGGGGCACGCCGTACACCGGCTATCTGACGCTGTTGTTTCTGCTGGCGGTGCTGGTGCTGATGGCGTTCGATCCGCCGATCGGCACGTGGACCGTCGCATCCCTGGTCGTCATCGTCCCGGCCCTGGTGGTCGGCTGGTTCGCCGTCCGGTCGCGCGTGCTGGAAATCGCGCAGGAACGCAGGGGCTTCACGGGTCCGTTCCCGGTCGTGGCGAACCCGCCGGCGCCACGGTCGAAAGATAAGGACAAGTAGGAGCACGGCAGCTACCGAAGGCGGGCGACGGCGTCGGCGGCGAACTTCGTCGTTAGGCTGTGCCGCATGGCTGCTGACATCGTGCCGATCCGCCTCGGATTGACCAAGGGCGACCTGTACACATTGTGGGCCCCCCGCTGGCGTGACGCCGGCGACGAGTGGGAGGCGCTGCTGGGCCGCGACGACGACCTCTACGGCTTCGAGTCAGTCGCTGACCTGGTGGCCTTCGTGCGGACCAACACCGAAAACGACCTCGCCGACCACCCCGCCTGGGACAAGCTCACCGAGGCCAACGCCCACACCTTCGATCCGGCCGAGGATCGCCAATACGACCTGATCGGCGTGGAAGAGCTGCTCGCCGAGAAGCCGACCGAGGAGTCGGTGGCCACCCTGCACCGCACCCTGGCCATCGTGTCGTCGGTCGGATCGATCTGCGAACTGCCCGCGGTGACCAGGTTCTTCAACGGAAACCCGGTGCTGGGGACGCTGGGGCTGGGCATCGATCACTTCAGCGGTCGCAGCGGCCGCAAACGATGGAGCGAGATCGGCGCGATCATCGGCCGCAGCTGGGACAACGTCGTCGACACCATCGACGAGGTCGTCACCACCCCCGAGGTGGATGCGGCGGCGTCCGAGAAGGCGGCCGCCGAGCTGGACGCACCCAAGCCCCAGCCAGAAGAACTCGACGAGGTCCAGGACACCGAGGAGACCATCGACGAGGCCGAGGCCGAGGCAACCGACGCCGAGGACGAATCCGACAAGGCCCTCGAAGACCACGCGAGCGGGCTGGTCCTCGGCGCCGATGAGGACTTCTGGCTCAAGGTCGGCATCGATCCGATCCGGATGATCACCCGCGGCGGCACCTTCTATACGTTGCGGTGCTACCTCGACGACGCGCCGGTGTTCCTCGGCCGCAACGGCCGGGTCAGCGTGTTCGGATCCGAGCGGGCGCTCGCGCGCTACCTGGCCGACGAGCACGACCACGACCTGTCGGACCTGGCGACCTACGAGGACATCAAGACCGCTGCCACCGACGGATCGCTGCGCGTCGACGTCACCGACGAGAACGTCTATGTGACAAGCGGATTGGCCGACGATCTCGCCGATGGACCCGAGTCGGTCGACCGCGACCAGCTGGAGCTGGCCGTCGAGTTGCTCAGGGATGTCGGCGAATACGCCGAGGACGACATCGTCGACGAGACGCTGGACGCCGACATGCCGCTGGGCCGGCTGGTCGCCTACGTGCTGGACCCCGACACCGTCACCAAACCCAGCCCGACCTTCGCCGAAGCAGTCGAGCAGTGGGAGTCGCTGGAGACGTTCCTGGAGTCCCGGCTACGGCAGGAGTGACTAAAGTTCCGTGGCGCGCGGATGCCGCGGCTCGTACAGGCCGAGCTCTCCTCCGCCCGGTAGTCGGATCGACGTCAGCAGTCCCCACCCCTGATCGCTGACCCCGGAGCACGTCACCCCCTTGGCCGACAGCTGCTCGACGGTGGCGGTGATGTCGTCGCACATCAGGTAGAGCTCGTGGGACTGCGGCCCTTCGGTCGGGTGGACGGCGACCTCGCCGGGCGGGAGCTTGAAGATCAGCCAGCCGCCGCCGGCGTCGACGTGCGGATAGTCGAGCATCTCGGTGAAGAACGCCCGGTCGGCGTCGGCGTCACGGCTGTAGATGATGACGTGGCTGCCGGTGATCATCCCGCTAGGTCGCCAACGCCGCCTTGATGGCCGCGTCCTGGCGCTGACCGTAATCGAGCACCAGGTCCCCGGGCACGGGGTCGTCGGCGGGCCCGGAGAATCTCACGGTCGCAGCCGCGTTGCCCTGGGTGAAGGTCAGCACCGAAACCGACTGTGAGCGATCGGCAGACAGACCGCTGACGATCGTTCCGCCGGCTCCGACGGCCGCGGGTTCGGTTTTGGCGTCGACGACGTTCGCCTGTGAGCGCGCAGCGTCGATGGCCCCGGTCGCCGCAGCGGCGTCGGCGAGCATCAGCACCGTGCTTTTGATCTGGCGGGTGCCGTCACGGTGGGTAAAGGTAGTGGAAACCCCGGGCTGTCCGTCGGGATTCATCACCGGTGCCTCGGCGGTGAACGCCGTCGCATCGATCACCTCGTTGGGCTGAACCGGAATGGCGCCCAGGTCCGGTTGTGCTGCGGCAGAACCCATTCCGAGGGCCGTCCCGAGGCCGAGCACCGACGCCGCCAGCGCGCTGCGAACTGCGATTTTCGACATGTTCATTGCTCCCGATCTCCGATCAGCAGGGGTAGCAGGCCCAGCCGCGCCAACCGTCACGCCAGAACCACCCTGGCCCACAGCCCATTGCGCCCGTCGTGCCGTGGCAGTCGAGCGCTTCGAACTTCGGCCGTGGAGCCGGTTGAATGTAGACGGTGTCGTCCGTGGGCAGCGCGGCCATCGAGACCGGCGCAGTAGTTAAGGTGCCCAACAACATTGCCGCTGCGGCGGCGGTCATCATGATTTTCTGCATCAGAACCCCTCCCTCGACGTCGGGTATGAAGCGCGAGCAGACCTAAAGTTACGCGACACGCCGCCGCGACATGCGCGTTTGGACCCAGCTCGACGAGGAAAGTCAGCCGATCAACACGGCGAACCGCGGCTTGATCACCTCGTCGATGATCGCGAGCCGCTCGTCGAACGGGATGAACGCCGACTTCATCGCGTTGATGGTGAACCGGGCGAGGTCGCTCCAGCCATAGCCGAACGTCTCCACCAGGCGCAGCATCTCCTGGCTCATCGTGGTGTCGCTCATCAGCCGGTTGTCGGTGTTCACGGTGACGCGGAAGCGGCAGCGGGCCAGCAGATCGAAGGGATGCTCGGCGATGCTGCCGACGGCACCGGTCTGCACGTTGGAGCTAGGGCACAACTCGAGCGGTATCCGCTTGTCCCGCAATAGCGATGCCAGCCGCCCGAGACGCACGGCGCCGTCCGGGGCCACCATGATGTCGTCGACGATGCGCACGCCATGCCCGAGCCGATCCGCACCGCAGAACGCGATGGCCTCGTGGATGGACGGCAACCCGAAGGCTTCGCCCGCATGGATCGTGAAACGGCCGTTGTGGTTCCGCATGTATTCAAAGGCGTCGAGATGCCGTGTCGGCGGATAACCGGCCTCCGCGCCGGCGATGTCGAATCCGACAACGCCTTTATCCCTGAACCGGATCGCCAACTCGGCGATCTCTCGCGAGCGAGCCTGGTGGCGCATCGCGGTCACCAGGCAGCGCACGGTGATCGCGCGGTCGGCGCCGCTGGCGGCCTTCTCACCGTCGGCGAAGCCGGCCAGCACCGCGTCGACGACGGCGTCCAGCGACAGCCCACGGTCGATGTGCAATTCGGGGGCGAACCGGATCTCGGCGTACACCACGTTGTCGGCGGCCAGGTCTTCGACGCATTCGCAGGCCACCCGGTACAGCGCCTCCGGCGTCTGCATCACCCCGACCGTATGGGCGAACGGGGCCAGGTACCGCTCGAGCGATCCGCTGTGCGCCGAGGTCCGGAACCAAGTGGCCAGCTCGTCGACGTCGCCGACGGGCAGATCGTCGTAGCCGCTCTGCTGCGCGAGGTCCAGCACGGTGGCGGGTCGCAGCCCACCGTCAAGATGGTCGTGCAGCAGCGCCTTCGGTGCCTGCCCGATGGATTCCAGGGTCAGCGGTGTCGTCACGGGCAGATCCGATCAATGATCAACGGTCCGATGTCGGGTGCCGCATCGACGACGCTCCAGCCGCCGTCCAACTCGGCCAGCGCGCCGTCGAAGCGTTCTGGGGTGTCGGTGTAGAGCGTGAACAGCGTCTCGCCCGCGGCGACGGGTTCGCCCGGGCGGCGGTGGATCCGCAGGCCCGCACCGAACTGCACACGCTCACCGGGGGCGGCCCGGCCTGCGCCGAGCCGCCACACCGTCAGTCCCACCGCCATGGCGTCGATATCGCCCATCGTGCCACCGCGGGTGGCGGTGATGGTCTCGCAGTGCGAACCGACCGGCAATGGTTGAGTCAGGTCGCCACCCTGGGCGCTGACCAGCCGACGGAAACTGTCCATGGCCGACCCGTCGCGCAGCGTCTGGGCGGGGTCCACACCATCAACGCCCGCGGCGTCGAGCATCTCGATTGCCAACGCCAGCGTCAGCTCGACCACATCGGCCGGTCCCCCACCGGCCAGCACCTCGAGGGACTCCTCCACCTCGACGGCGTTGCCGACGGTGCGGCCCAGCGGCCGCTTCATGTCGGTCAGCAGCGCACGGGTGATCAGCCCCGCTTCCGCACCGAGTTCGACCATGGTGGCAGCCAACTCACGCGACTCGGCCTCGGTGGACAGGAACGCTCCCGAGCCGACCTTGGTGTCGAGCACCAACGCCCGGGTACCCTCGGCGATCTTTTTGCTCATCACCGAGCTGGCGATCAGCGGCAGCGACTCGGTGGTGGCGGTGACATCCCGCAGGGCGTAGATCTTGCGATCGGCGGGCGCCAGCTCACCCGCGGCAAATATTGCGGCGCCGAGGTCGCAAAGCTGTTGGCGGATCTGTCTTCTCGAGATCTCGGCGGTGAAACCTGCGATGGCTTCCAGCTTGTCGAGGGTGCCACCGGTGTGACCGAGGCCGCGACCGGCCGCCTGCGGCACGGTCCCGCCGCAGGCCATGACGACGGGAACCAGCGGGATGGTGATCTTGTCGCCCACCCCGCCGGTGGAGTGCTTGTCCACCAACGCAAGCGGCTTGCCGTCGCGACGCAGATCGCGGAAGTCCATTCGCTCGCCGGAGTCGACCATGGCCGCTGTCCAACGGGCGATCTCGCGGCCGGTCATGCCACGCAGAAAGATCGCCATCAGCAAGGCTGACATCTGCGCGTCGGCCACTCGCCCGTCGGTGTAGGCGGCGATCACCCAGTCGATCGCCGCATCGGACAGTGCGGCTCCGTCGCGCTTGGTCCTGATGATTGTCGGCGCGTCGAATGCATACGCCGTCACAGCCGGTCACGTTACCGGTGACCGTGTGGGAAACGCCGCTATGCGGCGGCGTTGCGGTGGCTCAAGGAGCTGGGTGCATCAGGATGGGCTCCCTCGTCGACGCCGATCGCCAGGCGGTCAACGAGTTCGCCGCCCAGCCATGCGGCAGCGGCGGCGATCACCACCGCAACGAAGCTGCAGGCCAGCGCTGCGGGGGTGGGCTCCCATCCTCCTGCGTTCCAGCGCAGAAGCCAGCTCACGGCGAACAGCACGACCACGACGATGTTCGCAAGGCCGTGGATCAGTCCAATCCGCTTGGCGCGGGTATCGGCGGGGATCTTGAAATAGTCGATCCAGCCGAACGGGGCCGCCAAAGCGCCGCCGATGATTCCCCCTGCAATCGCATACGCCGCCGCAATGGTGAAACCGGTTCGGTCAGTGAACAGATAAACGATGTCGAAGATGACGGCAGTGGTCAGCAGGCCCACGGGAAACGGGATCAACATCGGGTGGATCGGATGTCCCAGGAGCTTTGCGCGACTGGTCATTGCGACCTCCTCAGGCACGTGACGCGACGGCAACCGGATTACCCTCGCGCGGCGTCGTCAAACGCGCCGTTAAGCCATATCCTGCGGACCGAATGCGTCAGGAAGAAGGTGGCGGAGAGGCCGCGGGCCCGACGGGTGGTCAATCAGCATGTCGGGTCCCCCGTGCTCCAACAAGACCTGCCGACAGCGCCCGCACGGCATCAGCAGGTCACTGTTTGCGGTAAGGCAGGACAGGGCGATCAGCCGCCCGCCGCCACCGGCGTATAGGGCGCAGGCCACAGCGCACTCGGCACAGAGACCTAGGCCATATGAGACATTTTCCACATTGCAGCCGACCACAATTCGCCCATCGTCGACCAGTGCCGCCGCCCCTACCGAAAAGCCGGAATACGGCGCATACGCCTGGGCGGCTGCTTCTATTGCTCTGGCCCGCAATGCTTTCCAGTCGATATCGGCAGCCACGTCAATTCTGCCGATCGGACTCTGCATGCATTTGGAAGCCTCCGTACCGTGGCCCGACACGTGATCTAGGTAACCTAACTTGCAGGTCAAACACCTCCGAACGGGTAACACGGTAGTGCTTTGGGCACTACAAATGGGTTTAGAGTCGCCCCGAGGTTTGGGCTAGGGTTTCCGAGACAAGGAGAGCCGACCCAAGCGTCCAGGAGATGGCGTTGGAGGTCGGATGAGTACGAGCACGGAGACGGCCGCCCCGCGAGCGAAGCCGGCTCGCAGACGCACCCTGTATCGCGGAGACCCGGGGATGTGGTCGTGGGTACTACACCGCATCACCGGCGCCACCATCTTCTTCTTCCTGTTCGTCCACGTCGTGGATACCGCGCTGGTGCGGGTCAGCCCGGAGGCCTACAACGAAGTCGTCTCCACCTACAAGACGCCGATCGTCGGGTTGATGGAGGTGGGACTCGTCGCCGCGGTGCTGTATCACGCGCTCAACGGCATCCGCGTCATCCTGATCGACTTCTGGCAGCACGGCGCCCGCTATCAGCGCGTCATGCTGTGGGCGGTAGCGGCCGTCTGGCTGGCCGTGATGATCCCCGCCCTCGGCGTGTTCGGCATGCACATGGCGGAGCGGTTCCTGTGAGCGCGCCAACGGGACAGACCTGGACGCCCCACCACCGTGAGGGCCGCATCGCCCCGGTGCTGGAGAAGGAACACGACCGGCCCGCATCGCTTGATCATCCGCGGGCACCGCGGCGCCCGCGAGGCATTCCGTACTTCGAGAAGTACGCGTGGCTGTTCATGCGGTTTTCCGGTGTGGCGCTGGTCTTTCTGGCGCTGGGCCACCTGTTCATCATGTTGATGTGGGATGACGGCGTCTACCGCGTCGACTTCAACTTCATCGCCCAACGCTGGGCATCGCCGTTCTGGCAGATCTGGGACATGGCACTGCTGTGGCTGGCGATGGTGCACGGCGCCAACGGCATGCGCACGATCATCGGCGACTACGCCCGCAAGAACATCACCAAGTTCTACTTGAACTCGCTGCTGCTGCTGGCCACCGGCTTCATTCTGGTGCTGGGTACCTACGTGCTGGTCACCTTCGACGCGAACATCGGGGGTTAAACCATGATTCAGGAACATCGCTACGACGTCGTCATCGTCGGCGCCGGTGGCGCAGGTATGCGTGCCGCGGTCGAGGCCGGACCGCGCGCCCGTACCGCGGTGCTGACCAAGCTGTACCCGACACGCAGCCACACCGGCGCCGCGCAGGGCGGCATGTGCGCCGCGCTGGCCAACGTCGAAGAGGACAACTGGGAGTGGCACACCTTCGACACCGTTAAGGGCGGCGACTACCTCGCCGACCAGGACGCCGTTGAGATCATGTGCAAGGAAGCCATCGATGCGGTGCTCGATCTCGAGAAGATGGGGATGCCGTTCAACCGCACCCCCGAAGGCCGCATCGACCAGCGCCGGTTCGGCGGACACACCCGTGATCACGGCAAGGCACCGGTGCGCCGCGCCTGCTACGCCGCCGACCGCACGGGTCACATGATCCTGCAGACGCTGTACCAGAACTGCGTCAAGCACGACGTCGAGTTCTTCAACGAGTTCTACGCGTTGGATATCGCGCTCACCGACACTCCCGGCGGCCCCGTCGCCACAGGTGTCATCGCGTACGAGTTGGCCACCGGCGATATCCACGTGTTCCACGCCAAGGCGATCGTGTTCGCCACCGGCGGCTCGGGCCGCATGTACAAGACGACGTCCAACGCCCACACGCTGACGGGCGACGGGCTGGGCATCATCTTCCGCAAGGGACTTCCGCTGGAAGACATGGAATTTCACCAGTTCCATCCGACGGGTCTGGCGGGGCTCGGGATCTTGATCTCCGAGGCGGTGCGCGGTGAGGGCGGTCGGCTGCTCAACGGTGACGGCGAACGGTTCATGGAGCGCTACGCGCCGACAATCGTCGACCTCGCGCCGCGCGACATCGTCGCTCGTTCGATGGTGCGCGAGGTGCTCGAGGGCCGCGGCGCCGGCCCGCACAAGGACTACGTCTACATCGACGTGCGTCACCTCGGCGAAGACGTGCTCGAGGCGAAGCTGCCCGACATCACCGAATTCGCCAGGACCTATCTGGGTGTCGACCCGGTCAAGGAACTGGTTCCGGTGTATCCCACCTGTCACTACGTGATGGGCGGCATCCCGACCACCGTGCACGGTCAGGTGTTGCGCGACAACACCAACATCGTGCCGGGGCTCTACGCGGCGGGCGAATGCGCCTGTGTGTCGGTGCATGGCGCCAACCGGCTGGGCACGAACTCGTTGTTGGACATCAACGTGTTCGGCCGTCGTGCGGGCATCGCCGCGGCGAACTACGCGCTCGGCCATGACCATGTCGACATGCCAGACAATCCGGCGGGAATGGTCGTCAACTGGATTGGCGACATCCTCTCCGAGCACGGCAACGAGCGTGTCGCCGACATCCGCGGTGCCCTGCAGCAGTCGATGGACAACAACGCCGCTGTGTTCCGCACCGAGGAGACCTTGAAGCAGGCGCTCACCGACATCCATGCGCTCAAGGAGCGCTACGCCCGAATTTCAGTGCACGACAAAGGAAAACGATTTAACAGCGATCTTCTCGAGGCGATCGAGCTCGGCATGCTGCTCGAGCTGGCAGAGGTCACCGTCGTGGGTGCGCTGAATCGCAAGGAGTCGCGCGGCGGCCATGCCCGCGAGGACTACCCCAACCGCGACGACACCAACTACATGCGCCACACGATGGCCTACAAGCAGGGCACCGAGCTGCTGTCCGACATCCGACTGGATTACAAACCCGTGGTGCAGACCCGCTATGAGCCGATGGAGCGGAAGTACTGACATGACGATCACTCCTGAGGTCGAAACGAACGAAACCGAGCTGCCGCCGGTGCCCGATGGCGCGGTGATGGTGACGCTGAAGATCGCCCGGTTCAACCCCGAGGATCCCGACAAGGCCGGCTGGCAGAGCTTCCGGGTGCCATGTCTGCCTACCGACCGCCTGCTCAACCTGCTGCACTACGTCAAGTGGTATCTCGACGGGACGCTGACATTCCGGCGCTCGTGTGCGCACGGTGTGTGCGGGTCGGATGCCATGCGCATCAACGGAGTCAACCGGTTGGCGTGCAAGGTGCTGATGCGCGATCTGCTGCCGAAAAACCCGAACAAGCAGCTGACGATCACCATCGAACCGATCCGCGGCCTGCCGGTGGAGAAGGACCTCGTGGTGAACATGGAGCCGTTCTTCGACGCCTATCGGGCGGTGAAGCCGTACCTGGTCACCAGTGGCAACCCGCCGACGCGCGAACGGATTCAGAGCCCGACCGACCGGGCCCGCTACGACGACACCACCAAATGCATCCTGTGCGCGTGCTGCACCACCAGCTGCCCGATCTATTGGAGCGAAGGGTCGTACTTCGGGCCCGCCGCGATCGTCAACGCGCACCGGTTCATCTTCGACAGCCGCGACGAGGCCGCCGCCGAGCGGCTCGACATCCTCAATGAGGTCGACGGCGTGTGGCGCTGCCGGACGACGTTCAACTGCACCGAGTCCTGCCCGCGCGGTATCCAGGTAACGCAGGCGATCCAGGAGGTCAAGCGCGCGTTGATGTTTGCGCGCTGAGCGATTTCGGCGACGTCAATATCGTTCACGGTTGAGGCCGAGCCCGAGTGGGTACGTCACGGTTTGCGAGTAAGCCGACTCTGAAGAAACCGAGGCTGAACATGACCGACCGCATGATCTCTCGACGGGTCTCCGTCACCGCCGGGATTGCCGCCGCCGTCATCGCGACCACGCTGACCGCGTGCGGTGGGGGGGACAAGGGTGAGGAGAAAACCACCACGACGACCAGCACGACGACCACGGCGACCACGACCGTGGCCCCGCCGTCACCGGCCGAGACGGGCGCGCCAGGCGCGGGCACTGGCGCACCGGGCGCCGGAGCCGGACCGGGCGGCGCCACCGCAGGCGTGCCGGGCGCGGGTGCCGGTGCCGGACCTGGCGGAGCGGACGCCGGCGCCGGCGGTGCGGGCGCTGGAGCCGGGCCGGGTGGTGCGACGGCAGGTGTGCCGGGCGCTGGCGCCGGAGCGGGTCCGGGCGGCGCAGGTGCCTGCGCGGGCGGTGTCTGCGTCGGCACGCCCTGATAGCACGTAGCTCGAGACTGCGGAGAGATCGTCGAAACGGCGCGAATCGCGATCTCTCCGCAGTTTTTGCTTGTCTGGGAGTCACACATTGTGGGGCTGCATCGTCTTACGGGTATGACGCAGAAAACCCGTATCGCTCCCCTGCCACCGCAGCGCGCGTCGCTGCTGACCAAGCTGATGTACTCCTACGCCAAACGCCGGTTCGGTGAGGTGCCGGAACCGTTCACCGTCGCCGCGCATCACCCGAGGCTGATGATGGCCAACGGTGTGCACGAGATGCTGCTGCAGTCCGGCTCCAAGAAGCTGCCCGCCAGCGTCCGCGAACTGGCCGTTTTCTGGGCCGCCCGCACGATCGGTTGCTCGTGGTGCGTCGACTTCGGCTCAATGCTCATGCGCTTGGAGGATCTCGACGTCGAGCGGCTCAAGGACATAGATTCCTACGCCACGTCTCCGCTTTTCACCGACGACGAGCGCGCGGCCATCGCCTACGCCAATGCCATGACCACCGATCCGCACACGATCACCGATGAACAGGTCGACGATCTGCGGCGCCGCTTCGGCGACGACGGTGTGATCGAGCTGACCTATCAGGTCGGCGTGGAGAACATGCGGGCGCGCATGTATTCGGCGCTGGGCATCACCGAGCAGGGCTTCAGTTCGGGCGACGCGTGCCGGGTGCCGTGGGCCACGGGTGAGGCCGCCCCCTCGTGACAGGCCTACAAGCGGTCTAAGAACGCTGCCGAAGCGGCGACCCGGTGAACTTGTCCGGGTTGGCGATATCCCATATCGCGCAGACCTTTCCGTCGCGCACGGTCATCGCAGTGACCCGCGGCATCATCGCCGGATAACCGTCTGCGGCCGGCACGCCAGGGGTGTAGGCACCGAGTTCGCCGTTGACGAGGGCCAGCTGGTTTGTCGATAGCCAGTTCGGCCCGTAGCGGCGGGCCAGGCCGAACAAGAACCGCGCGACCTTGTCCGGACCGTGGATGACCCGTGCCGCCGTCGGCGCCCTGCGGTTGGAGTCGCCGGTGAACGTCACCTCGGGATGAAGCAGGCGCACAACGGCTTCCATGTCGCCGGCGGCCAGCGCAGCCATCAATGCGCCCACCACCTCGTTGTGTGTATCACCCGCCGGCTGCGGCGCCGACGCGACGATTCGCCGTGCGCGAGAAGCCAATTGCCGCGCCGCCGTATCGCTGACGCCCAGCACCGACGCGACCTCGGCGAACGGCACGGCGAATCCGTCGCGCAACACGAAGGCCACACGCTGATCGGGCGTCAACCGCTCGAGCACGACCATCGCGGCGAACCGCGTGTCCTCATCGGCCACCACCGCGGCCAGCGGGTCGTTGGCGTCGAACCCCGTCACGACCGGCTCGGGCAGCCATTCGCCGTAGTAGGTCTCGCGCCGATGTGCCGCCGACCGTAACCTGTCCAGGCCCAGCCTGGAGACCACCGTCGTCAGCCACGCCCGCAGATCGGCGATGTCGCCGGTGTCGGCTTTGTGCCAGCGCAGCCACGCGTCTTGGACGATGTCTTCGGCGTCGGCAATGGTCCCGGTGAGCCGATAGGCGACGGCCAGCAGGTGCGGACGCAGGTCCTCGAACTCGTCGACACGCGTGCTGGCGGTCATGTCGTAAGTCTAGAAGCCAGTCGAGATGCACTGGAATCCGTAGTGTTCGTTGCACTGTGCGACTGATTTCGTGCAGGATTGCGCAGAACAGCTTGTAAATGCGCTAAGGAGCAACCGTTATGAGCGCGTCACTGTATGCGGTTACCGACCCGGCGACGGGTGAGGTGGTCAAGGAGTATCCGACCGCAACCGACCAGCAGATCGATGCGGCGATCGCCGCGGCCACCAAGGTGCACCGCGAATGGTCACGCAGTTCGTCCGTCGCCGACCGCGCCGCCCTGATCCGCAAGGTGGGCGCGCTGCACAACGACCGCAAGGAAGAGCTCGCCAAGATCATCAATCGAGAGATGGGCAAGCCCATCGACCAGTCCGAGGGCGAGGTGGAGTTCAGCGCGGCGATCTACCAGTATTACGCCGACAACGCCGAGAAGTTCCTCGCCGACGAACCCATCGAGCTTCTCGAGGGCGAGGGGTCTGCATTGATCCGGCGCAGCTCCGTCGGCGTTCTGCTCGGCATCATGCCGTGGAACTACCCCTATTACCAGGTCGCCCGCTTCGCCGGTCCCAACCTCACGCTGGGCAACACCATCGTTCTCAAGCACGCCCCGCAATGTCCGGAATCAGCGGAGGCGATGCAGCAGATCTTCACCGACGCCGGCTATCCCGAGGGTGCCTACGTCAACATCTATGCGACCAACGAACAGGTCGCCGATATCATCGCCGACCCACGCGTGCAAGGGGTTTCGCTGACCGGCTCCGAGCGCGCGGGCGCGGCCGTCGCCGAGATCGCCGGGCGCAACCTCAAGAAGGTCGTCCTCGAACTCGGCGGCTCGGATCCGTTCATCGTGCTGAGCTCCGACGACCTCGACTCCACCGTCGCGGCAGCCGAACGACTCGAGAAGCAGGTGAAGCGCGCGGTCGACGACGGCGCCACCCTGGTCGCAGAGGGTGAGCGCACAGGCGCGTACTTCCCGCCAGGTGTGCTGACCAACCTGTCGCCCGATTCGCCGTCCTACCGCGAGGAATTGTTCGGCCCGGTCGCGACCGTGTTCAAGGTGGGCTCGGAGGACGAGGCCGTTGCACTGGCCAACGACACACCGTTTGGCCTCGGCTCCTACGTCTTCACCACCGACGATGAGCAGGCGCGCCGCGTCGCCGACAAAATCGAGGCGGGCATGGTGTTCGTGAATGCCGTTGGCGCAGAAGGTGTTGAGCTTCCGTTCGGTGGCGTGAAGCGGTCGGGCTTCGGCCGGGAGCTCGGCCGCTACGGCATCGACGAATTCGTCAACAAGAAACTG
>NZ_LZMC01000102.1 GCF_001668615.1 Mycobacterium sp. 1274761.0 | reverse complement strand
CGCGGCAATGTCGACAATGTGCCCGCGCAATATATGCGCAGCCTCCCCGACCGCTCCGCCCGCCATCGCCGCCGACAGGCTTCCGCCGGTGCCCGTGATCCCGAACGGCGCGAAGTTCGTGTCGCCGTACCTGACTCGGATGGCCTCGACGGGCACGCCGAGCTTGTCGGCGGCCACCTGTGCGAGCGTCGTCTCGTGGCCTTGGCCATGGGGCACCTGCCGGGTGTGGAGCGTGACGCTTCCGTCGGCTCCAAGGACCGCGTGGATCGGCTCCGAGCCGGCGAACGCGGAGAGTCCGGGCATGACGGCCTCCGTGAACCCCGGCGGCCCCGGAGCCGCTTCGATGTAGGTCGCGATCCCCAGGCCGAGGCGGCGACCCTGCTCCCGGGCCGCCGCCTGGTGCTCTGCCCAATGCTTGAAGTCTGCAATATCGAGAGCCCTCTCGAGCGTGGTCTTGGCCGACATGCGCACATCGAGGGTCGGACCGGTGAGCATCGTCGTCGGGAGCATGTCGGGACCGACGATGTTGCGCAGCCGGATTTCGGCGCGGCTGATCCCCAGCTCGCGGGCTATGACATCGAAAAGCCGTTCGCGGACCCAGGTCTCGACCGCCCAGGGACCCCGGTAGGCGTTGTATGTCGCTTTGTTGGACGACACGAGCTCGGCGTCGAACTGCATGGCGTCGAACCGATACGGACCGGGAAACATCGTCTGGATGAAGCGGCACAACATAGGCGCCCCGTACGGGAGTGCCGGATAAGCGCCGCAATCCATCGTGAGTTTGACGCGCAGGCCCCGCACCTTCCCGTCGTTCATCACCGCAGCCTCGACGGCGACCTGTTCGTCGCGGGCCTGGGCGCCGAGCACGAGGTGTTCGTTACGGTCCTCAATCCACTTGATCGATCGGCCGAGACGCAGCGCGGCGGCACACAGCGCGACGTCCTCGCGCAGCACCGTCATCTTCGACCCGAACGCACCACCGATATCGCCTGTCACGACTCGTGGGAGGCGTTCCTTGGGCGTCGCCATCAGTCCGACGAGTGCCCGATTGAGGTGGACCATCCGCATCGGATCCCTGGCCATCTGACGCAGCATGATCGGCATCAGCGGCCGCGTGTCCTGCAACATCGTCGGGTGGGCGCGAATAAAATCGCGGACCCCGGCGAAGATCGCCTTCGTCTGTTCGCGCTGGCGGAACATGTCGCGCACCGACATCCACACTGGCCGACGCGCGAGGCACATGGCCATGACCCACTTGAGGACGTGCGCGGCCTGATGGGCCGCGTGCAAGGTGAGGTTGCCGCTGGCGTCGATCTCGGCCACCATGCCCCTGGTTTCCATCGGTTGGTTGGCGTGCCGATGCTGGCGGAAGGTCTCGCTGATCACGCGGTCCGCCCCGGCGAACGCAGCATCGACGTCGCCGAACGACTCCGATGCCGCGTAGACGACGTTGCCGTTGGCCTTCGGCCAGATCGACGGCCGGCTGGGATCGTGAGCGTGCGCCAAGGTCGCAATGGGTACCAGTTCCTCATAGCTGACGTCGACCATCTCAGCCGCATCTTCAGCGACCGCGCGCGACGTCGCGACGACGATGGCGACCGGATCGCCGACCAGACGAACACGGTCGACGGCCAGCGCCCAGTGCCACGGGTCGTAGAGGCCCGGCAAGGTGAGCATCCCGATGAGAGGGTTGGTGATCGCGGCGATGTCAGTGCCGGTGAAAATCGCGTGTACCCCTGGGATTGCGGCGGCGCGCGTGGTGTCGATACCTCGGATCAGGGCGTGGGGCAATGGGCTTCGGACGAACGCCGCATGCGCCATGTCTGGTACGACGACATCGTCGACGTACTGACCGCGGCCGCTCAGCAATCGGCGGTCCTCGACCCTGCGAACGCGGGCTCCCACAAATCGCCCCATGATCTGTTCACGCATCGTCCACCCCTCCCGCGGTGGCGGCCGACTTGGCCACGGCTTCGACGACACCCTCGATGATCGATGCGTATCCCGTGCAACGGCACAGATTTCCCGAGAGCTCTTCTTTGATCTGCGCCTGCGTCGGCGTCGGGTTGTCGGCGAGCAGGCAACGCACCGTCATGAGGAATCCCGGTGCGCAGAAAGCACATTGGAATGCGTGGTGCTCCCACATCGCCTGCTGGATGAGCCCCAGGCCATCTTCGTCACCGAGGGACTCGACGGTCTCGACGGTCGTTCCCTCCGCCTGCATCGCCAGCATCAGGCAGGAACGGACAGGGTGACCGTCGACCGCCACTGTGCACGCGCCACACACACCGTGCTCGCAACCGAGGTGTGTGCCGGTCAGGCCGAGGTGGTCGCGAAGCAATTCGGCTAGCGTCGTGCGAGCTTCGACCTCCGCGCGCTCGTCCCGGCCGTTGACCCGTAGCGTGATCTCCGGCATCAGCCGCCCGCTCGCGCCATGGCCCTCGCCGCGGCCTCGCCAAGCCCGCGGCGAGTGAGCACCCCAGCGACATGCGCCCTGTACTCCGAGGATGCGTGGTCATCGGTAGGCGGATCCAACGCACCCGTCGCGACCTTCGCTGCCTCTGTGAAGAGCGCGGGATCGGGAGCCTTTCCGTCGAGCAACTGCTCGGCCTCGGCGACACGCACCGGCGTGCTGAATACACCGAAGAAGGACAACGCCGGTCGCCGCAACAGTCCGGCGTCGTCAATCTCGAGCGTCGTCACCAGCCCGACCAACGCGAAGTCTCCGTGGCGCCTGCTCACCTCCAGCACCGACCATCCCGCGCGTGAGCTCCAGGCGGGCAAGCGCACCCCGACCAGCAACTCGTCCTCCGCGAGCGCGGTTGTCAGATAGCCCAGGAAGAAGTCACTGGCACTGATAGTCCGCTGTCCTGCCGGCCCCTGCACGATCATCTCCGCGCCGACCGCCAGGGCAACCGCCGGCAATTCTGCCGCCGGATCGGCATGGGCCAGACTCCCGCACACCGTCCCCCGACTCCGGATCGCCCGATGACCGATGTGCGGCATGGCGCCAACTACCGCGGGCGCGGCGGCGGCCATGACATCGGACCTCTCGACCTGTGCGTGGGTCACGGTCGCTCCGACCGAGACCGTGCCGTCGTCATCGACCTCGATCGACGGCAAGCCGTGCACTGCGCCGATATCGATGAGTTGCTCGAAATAGGTCAGCCGGAGGGCGAGTATCGGAAGAAGGCTCTGCCCGCCGGCGAGCACCTTGCCATCCTCGCCGTACGTTTCGAGCAGTGCGACTACCTCGTCGACCGTGTCCGGTCGGTGGTAGTCGAATGGCGACATCTTCACTGGGAGTTCCCTCCGACCGACCTGGATTCTATGCCGCGCACGACGGCAGGTCCTCCGTTTCGGCGACTCGCCCACGCCCTTTCTTCGTCTTGGCAGCGTTGTCGCCTATGCCGAGCTGCAACACCGCTGTCTCTCGCCGGCCTACACGCCCTCGAGGACCTTGGCTGAACGGCCGTCGGAATCGTGCGGCAGTAATTCGGTGAATGAATCACAGGTCACGTAGACTCGTACCATGGCCCTGAAGCGCGAGTACGAGAAAGAGCTATGTCCCGTTGCCCGCACGCTCGAAGTAGTCGGCGAGCGGTGGTCACTTCTGATCATCCGTGACGCGTTCTACGGGGTCGTACGATTTACCGACTTCCGCGCTCACCTCGAGATTCCCCCCGCTGTCTTGACCGAACGCTTGAGATTACTCGTGGAGCACGAGATATTGACGACGTCGATCGGCGCGAGCGGCCGAGATGAGTATTGGTTGACCCCCAAAGGGGAGCAGCTATGGCCGGTCGTATGGTCAATGATGAACTGGGGCAACGAGTTTTACGTGACCGACAAGTTACGTCGGCCGATAGTCCACTACGGATGTGGCGGTCAACTCACGCCTCTGGGGAACTGCGGACGCTGCGGCACAGTGCCGGCGCCGCGCGACCTCGAGGTGCATCCGCGTGCTTCCAAGTCTGCGGGGTCAAACCGCGGCGATCGGATAAGCAGGCAGCTGACACGTCCACACCGGATGCTGGAACCGTTCGCTGACGCCGCGTGATACGCCATTGAGCGCTTCGCGACCGCCATCGCCGCCACGGACTCGCGGTCCGGGGTGCCGACACCACTAAAGCGTCGGGAATTCTGATTGAAGTTCATTGATTGAACTTATACGGTGAAGCTGATAGACCCGCACGCCCACGGCATTTCGACCGTCGACGGACGCCCGGTGGATGCAATAAATGCGAGCCACACTCAGGGTCCGTCCCGCGCCTGAGCCTTCCGACATGCGGCTCGATCTGTGGTGGATCATCCATCGTCGCCACACGTATGGCTCGTCGCCTGGAAGGAGCGCACGCAAATGGCCCACGGAAATTTCACTGAGCACGTGATACGGCGATGGCAGCTGCCGCTTGGTCGAGCGTACGACGACGCCACCGCGGACTTTGAACGCCTTGTACCGCCGATCGAGGCGCAACGGTTCCAGTCCTTGAACAGCTGGGAGGAGAATGTTGCGCTTGTCCACGCCATTGCGCCATTGGGGCTGATGCGTTTCGGGTCAATCGATGCGCTGCCGTACATGCGCACCTCGGGAACCGACCGGCCAGGTATCGAGTATCTCGTGGGCAATCACACGATCGCCGAGCGAATGTATCGCCATGAGCCCGCGACGATGCTGTATGCACCCCTACGGCTGCTCATCTACGCCGACGACGCCGGCGAGGCTGTATTGGTCATCGACCAGCCCAGCATGCTGTTCGGCAGTCTGGGCGACAGGGCGGACGTTGCGGCGGTCGGAAGAGAACTGGACCACAAAGTCGCTGGGGTGTTGGCCGCGATGGGCGTCGACGTCCCTCCGGCTCTGGCGCAGGTGTCTATCCCTTGAAATAGCGGCCACAGCCAACGGGATCGCCGCGGCAGACCCAAGTTCGGTCATAGCTCATCCAATTGAAGGATCTGGTGATGCATCCATTGCGTGCACTCCGAGAGCGGGGGAACAACACCCCGGAGGAAGTTTCGGCCCTCCTGTCCGACGATATTGAGTTCCACACTCCGATCTTGGTAAAGGTGGTGGCCGGCCGCGAACTCGTCGGCCGCATTTGGGCACTGTCGTCACACGTTCGTTCCGGCCACTATGTGCGTGAAGACAAACTCGACCAGCGCACCACATTCTTGCAGTGGCAGGGTCAGATTGGCGGCCGCGATCTCGAGATCTTGGAACTGATCGAGGACGACGATCACGGACTGATCAGGAAGCGGATCGCAGCATATCGGCCGCTGCCAGCAGTCGAAGTCTTCCGCGCAGCGATGTATCCGACAGTCAAGAATTGGCTGGGGCCTGGCTATTTCACCTATACACCCGACGATCAGTCCACCCTCCCGTCTGACAACCGAACCCTCTGACCGCGCTCGACCGGGCCAAAGGCCCTGACCGCGCTCGACCAAAACAACGTGCCGGCTCGTTGCCGCCGTCAACGCTGTTCGCATATGGCTGCGCTGATTTTGCATACTTTCCCGTCGTTTTGCGGACTGATAGATGACGTTTCCGCAGTTCAACGCGTGATGCCACTGCAGCGCACCACGATCCCGCGCGTTCAATTCGAAAAGCTCAGTGTCGCTGGCCGGTCCGGGTAGGGCGACACGCCGAAAGGGGTACTCGAATGTAAATGCGGTGCGGGGCATCATAGACGGCTAATGAGCTCGTCGATGGTGGATGGTTCGAGGTGGAACTTGGACTGGGGGCGGCCTCGCGTATGAAGCCGAAGTCGGTTGGCCGACAGGATCTTCCGCGTAAGGGGCCCGACACGGGCACGGTCGTTGATGAATCGTTGCCGCCCAAGCGTCTGGCCCGGTTCCTAGCGGTTCTGGTCGATGAGCACTTGGATCTTGTCGGCGTCCGGAACACCTATCCGCAGGCCTGTGATTCGCGGTTGATGTTGCGAATCCTGTTATACGGCTACATCACCGGCGTGCGCTCGTCGCGCGTGATCGCACAGCGATGTGTCGATGACGCGTGCTTCAAGTGGCTGGCGGCGGGGGCGGCCCCGGATCATCGGTCAATCGCCCGATTTCGCAGGCAGCACACGACTCCACTGCGGCAGGTGTTCGCGCAGGCGTTGGCGATGTGCCACTCCGTGGGCCTCGTCCGGCTAGGCGGCGTCTCGTCGGACGGAAAAAGGCTGTGGGCCAATGGTCTGACCGCCGAGGTCTCAGCGCTGTTAGCCGAGGCTGAGCGGATCGACAGAGCAGAGGACGCACTGTCGGGCTCACACCCTCGCGGCGATGTGGTCGTCGTGCGGCCGCGACGGCGCGAGGCGAAAGCCGAGATCGCCAGCGGGGGCGGAAGATCGAGCAACGATAAGGTTTCCACACAACTGAAGGCGCACCGTCCTCTAATTGGTGCGCTCTTGCTGGCATTGATATTCGCGGGCGGATACGCCGTGTCGGTGCAGAAAACGATCACGCTATCGGTCGACGGCCTCCCGGTGACCGTATCGACGATGAGGTCACGGGTGATCGACGTGGTGCGGGAAAAGGGCTTCACTTTCGGTGAGCACGACATTCTTCAGCCGGCCGCGAATCAGCTTGTCCACCAGTCCGACACCATCGTGCTGCGACGCGGCCGTCCGCTGCAGGTTTCAATCGACGGTCAACCGAGCAAGCAATTGTGGACGACGGCTTCCACCGTCGACGAGGCCCTCAGCCAGCTGTCGTTGACGGATACCGCCCCCGTTGCGGCGTCTCGCGTTAGCGGCGTCCCGGTCGCGGGTATGGCGCTATCGCTGGTCAGCCCGAAGCGCGTGTACATCAACGATGGTGGTGTGGCCAGCGACAAGCGGGTAGCGGCGCCCACCGTCGGGCAGCTGCTGGCAGCTGTCGGCGCGCCGCTCCAGCAGGAGGACAAGGTGGTGCCTGCGGCGTCGACACCGGTACTAGAGGGCATGCGGATCGCGGTCACCCGCATCCGGATGCACAACGTCGCTGCGCGTATGCCGCTGCCGCCGCCGCTGCGGCGCATCTACGACCCCACGATGAACATCAGTCGCCAGATCGTCGATGACCCCGGATCGCCCGGCACGCAGGAGGTCACCTTCGCAATCGAGACCGTCAACGGCGTCGAAATCGCCCGACGGGTGGTAGCCCACAACGTCGTGACACCCGCCCGGCCGTCGGTGCAGCGGGTTGGCGCGAAGCCGGGCACCCAGGTGCCGCTGGTGAGTAACAACGCAACGTGGGACGCGCTGGCCTCCTGCGAGTCGACGGGCAACTGGGCCATCAACTCCGGCAATGGCTTCTACGGCGGCGTGCAGTTCAATCAACAGACGTGGGTGCGCCACGGTGGACTGCGATACGCGCCGCGCCCTGACCTGGCCACCCGAGAAGAGCAGATCGCAATAGCCGAAGTTGCTCAAGCGCGGCAGGGGTGGGGTGCCTGGCCGGTGTGCAGCGCCAGGATTCGGGCGCGCTGACCAGCTGCTGCAACGGAAAATGCTCGAGCAGCGAGTTGAAGAACCATCTGCGTCGCCGCGTTAGGACTAGTTCGTCGACAGCACGCGCGTGACCTCGCGCAGCGGCTCCGGGGACGTGGCGATTTCGCCGATGAATGGGTGCGACAGCATCATGACAAGAAAAAGGATTGTGCCGACAAGCACACCCAAGATGGCAACCATTGTGAAATGGGTTGCACGCTTCTCGACCCCATAGATGACCGCGCAGGCCAGGGAGCAGGCCACCGGTGAGGAAGATGACCGCCCATAGCGACCACGGCGGCCCAACATCGGTTCGCGCTTGGAGGACGCGCTGGGTGCGGGCCTGGCTGAGGTTGTCGAGATCGGTGAACGAGTTCGCGAGCATAGTCTTTTGCACATCGGTACGTGCCTGAACCCGTTCGTAGGCGGAGCGCAGGCCGTGCAGCGCTTGATCGGCTGGCGGGTAGGTGCGCCCTCTTGCCGCTTCGTCCCATTCGGTCAAAGCGGCTTTCTCATACTCCAACAGTGCGCCTCGTAACCGGTCGCTGTCGGGTTATCGAACACGTCGAGGTGGCTGGCCAGTTGAACCCCGGAAGCCCCTTCAATTCGTGCTCTTCCATCTGCGTCGTTGATCTGGCCCCACATCGCGGAGACGACAAAGCCTATGAAGAACGCGAATACGAATCCGATGACGCCAAAAGCGAAGCGGATCACGTCGTTGTGCTCTTCACCCCGAAGCCCGAGGAACCTGCGACGCACAAATATCTGGACGAGAATGACAGTTCGGTGACGACGACAATGACGCCGCTCAACAGCAGCCACGAGGGTATATGGCCAACCACGCACTCACAGCCGCACCTCCCTGACAGGGTTCCCGTCGCGCAGTACGGGCCGAGTTCTCGTCTGTATGTGCGGGTGGTTGATCTGATACCGCAATCCGCAATATTTCACGAGACTGGCCGTTGAGCCTTCGGGTGCTGGCAACAGGTCAATTCGCGGTCATTTCAAGGGCCGTGCACGGATGCCGAGTTGATTCAAGAGTGTGCGCACCCTGTTCTCAATCTGGTCGCCGATCGGTCGCACAGCGTCAACCGGTTGGCCGGCGGGATCTGGCAGCGTCCAATCCTCGTAGCGGCGACCCGGAATGAACGCGCATGTGTCACCGCAACCCATTGTGACCACAACGTCGGCGGCTTGAAGCATGTCGTCGGTCCAGCGTTTTGGTTGCTCGGCTGTGATGTCGACGCCTTTTTCAGCAGCTGCTGCACCTGAGGACGCCGATGGAACTGGCGGTCAACGCCCCATTCGCGTGCACATTTGGTCACAGTTACAGGTAAATCCGGTCAATTCGGTCAGTCCCAGTGAGTCCCGGTGAACGTGTATCGCCAGGTCAGACGAAGCGGGCCAGACACCATGGCCCGCTGTTTTGTCAACGGACAGGCATGCGATTTCGCTGTGAGAACGCAGCAGATGCTCCCTTTCTGCTGGTTACGAAGTAAATTCCAGGGGTGATCTCCCACTGCGGACCTAGCTCGTGGGCGGCGAATGCGCGGTCGGTCCAGCGTGGCGCTGTTGCACTGGTCGCAGTCGCCGTTCTGCAGTGTGTTCCGAACGCCGTGCCGGTCGCATCAGCCGCAGACTGCGCCGACGCGGAAGTCGTGTTCGCCAGAGGTACGGACGAACCCAAAGGCATGGGCCTAGTTGGCGCTGCTTTCGCCGACTCGCTGCGCGAGCAGGCTTTCGGGATGGACTTCGCGACGTATGCGGTGAACTACGACGCGGGCAAGTTGCAACTGAGCAGCGGTGCCGGCGCCAAGGACGCGATTTCGCACATCAAATCGACGGTGGCGTCGTGCCCCGAGACCAAGATCGTGCTCGGCGGATATTCGCAGGGCGCGAATGTCGTCAACATCGTCGCGGGTAATCCCATCGTCGGCATCGCGTGGGGTGAATCTCTCCCGTCCTCCCTGGCGGGCAATATCGCGGCGATTGCCACCTTCGGCAACGTCGCCAACCGCGCAGGTACCAAGCTTCCTTCGGCGACTGCCCTGTATGCCGGTAAGGCGATTGACCTCTGCAACCCTGCAGATCCGATCTGTCACGCGGGCCCCGGCAACGCATGGAGCGGGCACACTCAGGGCTACGTGCCCGAATACACCACGCAGGCAGCGGCTTTCGTGGCGTCCAGATTGTTGACTGGGACAGACCAAGTTCCGGGCTTCGGGCCGCCAGGTTATGGCTCGCAAACGCCGCTTTACGCGTCGCCGCCGCAGGGCTCCGATCACATGCCGCCCGGCTATGACGCGTCGGCATCGACATCTGGGGCACAGGCCCCTGGGTGGAACCCCTCGGTGGTGACCGGCCTGCCCTGAGCAGGGGCTTGCCAATACACCGCGTGCCGCATCTGCCGTGCTGCGGGTGCACCTCGAGGATTCGTTGGCCTATCTGAAAAGGCGACTCAGCCGGCACCTTTGCCGTTGTCGACGCGATAGACCGCGCCGTGGACGGCGGCGGCAGCGTCGCTGGCGAGAAATGCGATGACGTTTGCGACGTCGAGGGGTGCCATCATGCCGCGCGGCGAGGCCGTGCGCAGAATCAGGTCGAAGTCGGCTTCGTCGGGGACTGAGAAGTTCTCGATCTGCGGTGTCATCATTCCGCCCGGGCACACCGCGTTTACGCGCAAACGCGCAGCGGTGTACTCCACAGCCAGCGCTCGGGTGAGCCCGATCAGGCCGTGCTTGGCGGCGCAGTAGCCGGTCGAATACGCCTGGCCTTCGACGCCGGCGATCGAGCCCACGTTGACGATGTTGCCGCCGGCTGCGAGCAGGTGGGGAAGTGCTGCGCGGCACAAGAAGAAGGGCCCGTTGAGGTTCACCGCGAGGTCGTCGGCCCAGTCGTCGTCCGTCATGGATTCGGTGCGGCGCATCCGATGGCTGCCGGCGATGTTGACCAGCACGTCGAGTCTTCCGAATTCGGCGACACAGCGCTCGACCGCGTCACGGCACACCGCCGCTGACCCGATGTCGCCTGCGGTGTAGGCGCCCGATTCGACGTCGGCGAAGACTTGCGCCAGCCGATCGGTGTCTCTGGCGATACCGAAAACCGTTGCTCCGTCCCGGGAGAACAGCCGCACGGTTTCGGCGCCGAGCCCCGACGAGGCCCCGGTCACCAACGCGACTTTGCCCGCTAGCGATGACATGCCTGCGTATATACCACTCGGCGGGTGAGCGGCCCTGCAATCCTTTCGGCGCGGGCGACGTTGGCCTACTTCCTTTGCTCCGGCCTGCTGAACCAGAGGGGGCGCCCCTCCCAGTGGACACCGGCCGGCGTCGCTGCCGATCCAAAGAGCCTTTGCGGCCCTCAAGACGTTTGAACGTTGCTGCTCATGGCTAGTCAGCCTTGGCGCACGTTTCCGGCGCCACACCGTATCCGCCGGACGAGGAATAGGTCTCATCTATGAGCAAGGGCCGGAACGCCGGCACCCAAGCGGCGGTCTTATTCTGCACTGGTGAGCCGAATGTCTGAGCAGTTTGACGCGCTCGCCGCGGCCCGCAATCGAATGGAACAGCTTCTGCGGGTGATCGTCGAAATCGGTTCCGATCTGGACCTCGATATCACGTTGCACCGAATCGTCGATGCGGCGATGGAGCTCACCGGAGCACCGTTCGCAGCGATGTGCATCCGCGGGTCCGACGGCAACCCCGCCTCGTTCGTGCACTCGGGTATCGACGACCAGACCGCGAGGCTGCTGGCCGAACTCCCGGTAGACGATGGCTTCCGGATAGGTGATCTGCGCACCGATCCGCAGGCGTCCAGGCTGAAGGCTGAGGGTCTGTCCCTGCGGGCGGTTCTCGGCATTCCGATCATCGTCCGGGGAGCGAATTTCGGCGATCTTTACCTGACCGACGACCGGCCAGAGCGGGTGTTCACCGATTCCCACGAAGGCGCCGTGCGAGCATTGGCCACCGCGGCAGCCGCCGCAATCGACAACGCGCGACTCTTCGAGCGTGAGCGCGAGTCGGCGCGATGGACGAAGGCCAGTCGCGAGATCACGACGGCGCTATTGTCCGGCGACCCCAAGATCGGCCCGCTGCAACTCATCGTGAATTTGACGCTGGAATTGGCCGGTGCGGAGCAGGCGATTCTGCTGGTTCCGAAAGAATCCGAGCTGGCCGGCAACCCGGTCGACACGCTTGTTGTCGCCGCTACAGCGGGCAGGTATGCCTCCGAAGTCATCGGGCGACAGGTTCCGATAGACGGCTCCACCACGGGTGGTGTCGCCCGCCGCGGGATACCGCTAATCACCGACTCTTTCCAGTATCCGATCGAGGGGTTCACCGATGTCGGTGAACGGTCGGCCATTGTCATGCCATTGATCGCGCACGACGAGGTGCTCGGCGTGATCGCCGTCGCGCGCGGCCCGCAACAACCAGCCTTCGGCAACGACTACCTCGACCTCGTCAGCGACTTCGCCCGACACGCCGCTATTGCCTTGGCGCTGGCGGCGGGCCGCGAACACGCGCTCAATCAAGAACTCGCCCAAGCAGATACCGTCGATGCCGCACTGCACGCCGCAGCAGAAGAGCTGCGCCGGCAATGGCGGGCACGGCGTGTTCTGGCGGTGACATACCCGAGCCGCAGCAGTACTTCCGGCGAAACCGCTTATGACACACCGCAACTCGTGTCAGTTGGCGAGCTCGCGCAGTGGTCTGATTTGTCATCCCGGACACGCGAGGCGCTCAGTTCACTGCGCGACGGCGACCTGCTGACCCCGACCGTAGCGGAGCCGGGCACCGCGGGCATCGCGCTGCAGCATCCGGAGGGTGTGCTCGTCGTATGGATCGATCTCGCCGAGCAGCGTCCGTTCACGCTCGAAGATCAGACCCTGCTGACGGTGCTGGCAGGACGCCTCGGTCAGGGCCTGCAACGCGTGTATCAGGTGGATCAGCAACGCGAAGCCGCCCTCGCGCTTCAACACGCGATCCTCGGTCCGGCTCAACTTCCCCGCGGTTACGCGGTGCGATATCAGGCCGCGACGCGGCCGCTTCAGGTCGGTGGTGACTGGTATGACGTCGTCGATCTCGACGACGGGCGCGTCGCACTTGTGGTCGGCGATTGCGTCGGCCACGATCTTGCCGCCGCCACCGTGATGGGACAGGTGCGTAGTGCCTGTCGCGCGCTACTGTTCGACAACCCCAGCCCAGCAGCAGCTCTGGCAAGTATGGACCGTTTTGCCGCGCGTCTGCCCGGCGCCCAATGCACTACCGCCGTCTGCGCAATTCTCGATCCGGACACCGGGGAAGTCGTGTATTCCAGCGCCGGCCATCCACCGCCCGTCCTCGTTCATTCCGACGGTGCCACCGAGATGCTCGACGGCGGCCACACCATCGCCTTGGGAATACGACCGAACTGGCCGCGTCCCGAAGCGCGAGTCACCATCCCGCCGCGTGGGACTCTGGTGCTCTATACCGACGGTTTGGTCGAACGCCGGCAGAGCGCCCTCGAGCAGGGCATCTCTCGCGTTGTCGGGCACGTTCGGGACGGCCGCGCCTTGGCGCTGGACGACTTGGCCGATCAGATGATGTCCGATCTTGCGCCGAGCGGCGGCTATCAGGACGACGTTGTCCTGCTGCTGTACCGGCAGCCGGCCCCGCTCGAGCTGAAATTCCCGGCCGACGTTCGTAACCTTGCACCGACCCGAGCCGCTCTGCGCAGCTGGTTGACCCGGGCTCACGTGGACGCCGATCAGACCATGAACCTGCTCGTAGCGGCTGGCGAAGCCGTTGCGAACGCCATCGAGCACGGCCACCGCGATAATCCGGAAGGCGTGATCACTGTGGAAGCGACCGTGCAGGTCGACCAAGTACAGCTGAAGATCGCCGATACGGGCTCGTGGAAGCCTCCCGGGCCAAAAGATGTCCGCCGCGGCCGAGGACTTCCGCTCATGCGAGGGCTCATGCACGACGTCACGGTCACTCCTGAGGCCACCGGGACCACGGTCCACCTAGCCGCAAGGATCACCTGATGTCTACGCCGCTCGAACTAGGCACTGTGCGCCGCAACGACGGCGAAATCGTGCTGACCGCAGTCGGCGAAGTGGATTTGAGCAATATCGACCCATTCCGCGACGCGCTACAGGATGCCATCGACCAGGCCGCAGGCAAGACGCTCACCGTCGACCTCAGTGCTCTCGGCTATCTGGACAGCGCCGCCGTGAACGCCTTGTATCTACATGCCGAGCACATTCGCATCATCGCCCATCCGCATTTGATGTCCATCTTCACCATTAGCGGCCTGGCTGAACTGACCACGATCGAACCCGCGGCGGCCGCAGAAGCCGACGTCCCCTGACGGCCTGTTTGAACGCCTCCTGAGCCGGGAATCTTTAGCGGGTCTAGCTGTTCTTCAGGAGGACGCTCGTGGTGCATCGCGTCGACAACCCAGTGCCGCGCGGCCCCGGCGCCGGGCCGGATGCGCCTCGGGGCGGCGACGAGTATCCGGATCGTCTCGACGCTGGGCTTCTGAAGATCACCAGCGTCTGCGTGCTGGCCGCCATCATGACGATCCTCGATACCACCGTCGTCAACGTCGCGCAGCGCACGTTCATCAGCGAGTTCCACTCATCTCAAGCGGTCGTGGCGTGGACGGCGACCGGTTACACGCTCGCGCTGGCTGCCGTCATTCCGCTGACGGGCTGGGCGGCGGATCGCTTCGGAACCAAAAGGCTTTTCATCGGCTCCATCGTGTTGTTCACCGCAGGCTCCCTGCTGTGCGCGATGGCCGGCGACGTCACGCAGCTGATCGCGTATCGCGTCATCCAAGGGCTGGGCGGCGGCATGCTCATGCCGTTGACGTTCACGATTCTGACCCGTGAGGCCGGCCCCCGACGCCTCGGGCGATTGATGGCGGTGTTGGGGATTCCGATGCTGCTGGGGCCGGTCGGCGGCCCGATCCTGGGCGGCTGGCTCATCGACTCGCACGGATGGCAATGGATCTTCCTGATCAACGTGCCGATCGGAATCGTCTCAGCCCTATTAGCGGCCGTCATCTTCGCCAAAGACCGTCCGTCGCCGTCGGAGTCCTTCGACTTCATCGGCATGCTGCTGCTGTCACCGGGCCTGGCGAGCTTCCTGTACGGGGTCTCGTCGCTGCCTGAACACCCCCACGTGACCGACCGGCACGTATGGATACCCGCGACGATCGGCGTGGTTCTCGTCGCGGGTTTCGTCGCGCATGCGCTGCGGCGGGCCGCCCATCCGCTGATCGACCTGCGGTTGTTCAAAGACCGGGTGATGGCGATTGCAAACGCCGCCATGCTGGTTTTCGCCGCCGCCTTCTTCGGCGCAATCCTGTTGTTGCCGAGCTATTTTCAGCAGGTCTTTCATCAGACGCCGTTCCAGTCCGCTGTTCATATCGTCCCTCAGGGGCTCGGGGCAATGATCACCATGCCGATCGCCGGTCGCATGATGGATCGGCAGGGCCCGGGAAAAATCGTCCTCGTCGGGATCACGCTGATGTGCGCCGGGATGGGCACATTCGCTTACGGCAGCTGGCAGCAGGACGCCTACTTCCCGGTGCTGGTGACGGGACTTGTGGTATTCGGTTTGGGGATGGGCTGCACGATGATGCCGCTCTCCGGCGCGGCCGTGCAGACCCTGCGACCCGAGCAGGTCGCCCGCGGCTCGACGCTGATGAACGTCAACCAGCGAGTCGCCGGCTCCATCGGCACGGCGGTGATGTCGGTGATCTTGACGAGTCAGATCTCCCGGAGTGACGCGCTGGCGGCCGCCGGCAAGGCTGCGGCGCTTGAAGAATCGGCCCGCACGAATGGGACGCCGGTGAACCCCGCCGCCCTACCGCCGGAGGTGCTTTCGCCCGGCTTCGCAGAGCGTGTAGCACACGACCTTTCCCATGCCTACACCCTGGTTTTCGTCATCTCGACGGTACTGATCGCGTTGGCTTACCTCCCCGCGGCCTTCCTGCCGAAGGCGCCCGTCCGTGAAAGCCAAAGCGCCCCAGCAGCGATCGGGTGATCGCCTTCGAACAAGGTGACATAGCCACGGTGCTGTCGCAGACCGATCACGGCTGGGTATCGATGCGTTCAACCGTCTGGCTGCGACGGTGAGCTGACCCAAAATGGGTTGAGCACTGTCCCGGCACGTCGGTCTCACGCATGGGCGCGCACAATCAAAGCGATAGGAAAGATATGGCAGCCCAGTGGGTGCCCTCCCAAATTTCGCCGGATCCGCAAGGCGGGCGGATGCTCGACACGGCCCTTGGAATCTTGATCGGGCTTCGACGGTGCCGTTCGGACGCAGCGTTCGACGAGCTGCTCTGCGCGGCGCAACGTCACCGGGTTTCCATCTGCGACATGGCGTGGGGGTTGGTGAATCTGACCTGCGGCGGCACCTCATCACCAGAGGCCGTCGACGCCGCGCAGTCGGCCGCGCGCCGGGAATGGGGCCGGCTGCTCGCCGCGCCCGCGGTGGCGCGCTGTTGAAAGTGCCTGGCGAGGTGAGGCTCTCAGCACTGGTGGCGCTGCTGAGCCTGGCGCTGGCTGTGCCGGCAACGGCGGACCCTGCGGCCAGCGCAGGCCAAGCCGCGCAGTGGATTGTCGTCGGCGTTCCGAAGGCCAACGCGACCACGGGAACGCTCACCGCCTTCCAGCGGGCCGGCCAGCAGTGGAAGGTGGTCCTGGGACCGACGGTCGCCAAGGTCGGCGAGCTCGGCGTCGGCGCACCCGCTGATGGCGTCCACCGGACTCCCGTGGGAACGTTCGCATTCGATCAAGCCTTTGGACGTCAACCCAATCCGGGCACCGCGATGCCGTACTTCCAGGCGACGAACCAGGACTGGTGGGACGAGGAGGCCGGATCGCCCACCTATAACACTCATGTACGCGGCTCGCGCAGCCCCTCGTCAATCGCGGAGAACCTCTACGACTCCGGTCCCGTGTACGACTACGCGGTCAACATTGCGGTGAACCCCCAGCGCATACCGGGACGGGTGTCGGGGATCTTCCTGCACGTGACCGATGGCAGCCCGACCTGGGGGTGCGTGGCCGTCGGCCGCGACGAGATGCGTTCCCTGTTGAAGTGGCTCAACCCTGCCGCGTCCCCGCGCATCACCATCGGCGTGGGGACGCCGACCGCGGCCGCATCGGCATCGTGACCGGCCCGCGGGGTGACCGGCCCGCGGGTCACGGCGGCGGCGGTGGTTCTTCCGGCCCGGCCGGCGGCGGTCCCAGCAGCGGGACGGTGATCGGCGGCAGGCCGGGAATCTCCACCACCGTGGTACCTACCTCGGGCGGGGGACCTCCGGGTGGTGGTTCCGGCGCGCGCTCGACGGGAGGCGGTGCGGGCGGTACCCCGTTGCTGACGTTGATCGTGATTATCGACCCCGGGAAGGTTTGACCACTCGGGTTGGTCCCGACAACCGTGCCGCTAGACGCTCCACTGTTCACCCATGAGGTCTGGTCGGCGACCTGGAAGCCCGCGTCCTTGAGACGCTGACGCGCCTCATCCAGTTTGAGCCCCGATACATTCGGCACCCGGCCGCCCGGCGCACCGTCGACATAGATCGGATCCGTTGGCGGAAGGTGGATTTCGCCGAAGTCGTTGGCGATCGGCTTCATCGCTTCGAACCAAGTGCGCGCGGGTTCGTTGCCGCCGTACAGGTCGCCATTGCCGCAGACGCGCAAGGGGAATGAGCAGATTCCGGACGGGTCGCTGTTATCGGCGAAGATGTAGTTGGCCCCCGCGTATTGGTTCGTGAAGCCGAGGAACGCCGATGATCGGTGGGATTCGGTGGTACCGGTCTTGGCCGACACCGGCAGGTTCCAGCCCGCCGAGCTGGCGGCGCCGGCCGCGGTGCCTGGGCTCTGGCTGTCTTTGCTCAGCGCGTTGGCGAACGTGTTGGCGAGCCCTTCGGGGACTGCCTGGTCACACGGCTGATTCTCGAACGATATTTCCTTTCCGTGGCGATCGAAGATCTTGTCGATCGGGGTGGGCGGGCACCACACGCCGCCGGAGGCCAGAGTCGCCGCAACGTTGGCCAGCTCGAGTGCATTGAACTGGTAGGGGCCCAGCGTGAACGAGCCGGTGTTCTGTCGCTTTATGAAGTCGGCCAGGCTTTCGTTGCTGCCCGGGTCGTAGGCCCGCGCCGTTCCGGGAACGGCGTAGGACCGCAGACCCAGCCGGACCGCCATATCCACCGCGCGCGGCACGCCCACCTGTTGGATCAACTTCGCGAACGCAGTGTTCGGCGAGGTCGCCAGAGCATCGGTGACATTCATCGACCCGCGGTAGTTGCCCGCGTTCTTCACACACCAGGTCTCCTTGGGGCAGCCCGGGGTATCGCTGCTGCCCATCCCTTTGGCCTGAAAAAATCCAGGCACCTGCAACTGAGCATTGATGCCCATACCCATATCGAGCGCGGCAGCGGTCGTGAAGACTTTGAACACCGACCCGCCGCCGTCGCCGACCAGGGAAAACGGCTGCTGCTGCACCGTCTCATACGCATCGCCGTTGAGGCCGTACGCCCGGTTGCTCGCCATCGCCAGGACCCGATGGCTGTCCTTGCCGGGCTTGATCACGTTCATCACGCTGGCTATTCCGTCGAGCGTCGGGCTCGCGAATTTATTGATCGCCGATTTGACGGAAGCCTGCACCTTGGGATCCAACGTGGTGCGGATCAGGTACCCGCCGCGGGCAACCTGTTCACGGCTGATGCCGGAGTGGGAGAGGTAGTCGAGCACGTAGTCGCAGAAGAACCCGTTGTCGCGGGCCGAGATGCACCCGGACGGAAGTTGCTTCGGCTGGGGGAGTACGCCCAGCGGCGCGGCCTTGGCGGCGCGCAACGCGTCAGCTTGGTCCGGAATATTCTCGATCATCGTGTCCAACACGACGTTTCGCCGCTCCAGTGCGGCCTCGGGATGGGTGTAGGGGTCGAGCTCACTCGTGGAGCGCACCATTCCCGCCAGCAGCGCGGCCTGCTGCCAGTTCAGCCGGGAGGCGTCGACGCCGAAGTACGTCTGCGCGGCATCCTGAATGCCGAATGCGCCGTTGCCGAAAAACACCAGGTTGAGGTACCGGGTCAGGATCTCCGACTTTGGCAGTGACTTGTCCAGCGTCAGCGCCATCCGTATTTCCCGCAGCTTGCGCGCCGGCGTCAGGGCGGTAGCCGCCCGCCTTTCGGCGTCGGTCTGCGCCGTCACCAGCAGCTGATAGTTCTTCACGTATTGCTGCTCGATGGTCGAGCCGCCGCGGGTGGCGATGTTGCCCGACAAGTAGCCCGACACGCCGGTCATCGTGCCCTGCCAGTCCACCCCACTGTGCTCGGTGAACCGCTTGTCCTCGATCGAGACGATCGCCAGCTTCATGGTGTTGGCGATCTGGTCGGTCGGCACCTCCCAACGGCGCTGCGTGTACAGCCAGGCAATGGGGGTCCCCGCGGCGTCGACCATGGTCGTGACCTGCGGGACTTCGCCCTCGAGAAGTTGCGCGGAGCCGCCGGCGACGACTTCGGAGGCGCGGTTCGAGAACAGCCCGATGCTGCCGACGACCGGGAACATGAAGGCGGCCACGAGGACGCCCGCCAGCAGGCAGCAACCTGCCAACTTGCGAACAACCCCCAGGACCGGTTGAGGCTCCGGCATGCCCCCAGGGTAAACGGGGCCGTTCCGTGGGCCCCGCAAACTTGCCTGACCGATGAAAAACCGTGCCGTTTTGTCTCCGGATTCCGCCTTCGTGGCGACTACCTGGTCAAGCGCTGCGCACAACCATGAGCATTATTCGCACGGACCCGGCACCAACGAGTGGCAGCCCTTCGCGCTGCCCGCCAACTGGGAGTACGACCTGACGATCGTTCGGGCCGCCCCGCAGTTCCGCGACTGGAACGGGAGGATCACCTGCGACAACGGCACCAGCACGACGGCGACCACCTGATAGTCACGGTCCGGGCGGATCTCGTTGTTGTCTTCCAACCGCTAAGAGTCAGGCCCCGCCAGGGTCATCAAGAAGTGGTCGACCGGTCCCCGCATTGCGTTGGGCGTGTCGACCAGTGACGGCAGCGTGGTGGCCACCTCGGTCGCGATGGCATTGAGCTTCATATTCGTCTCTTGAGAGCGCCACCGCAGTATGTCGAAGGCGGCGTCGGGGCTGATGTGGTAGAGCAGCATGAGCATGCCCTTGGCCTGCTCGATGACCGCGCGATGGGCGACGATAGCGTCGAGCTCATCACCGAGCTCGTCCTGAACGTCGTCCCTGAACGCCTCGGTGACATCGACATAAAACCCGCGCGTCGCACTGACGTCGCCGGTGTCGTTGGTGACAATCTCGCCGACGACCACCACGCGGCGGATCTCACCCGACGTCGTCCGGATCCGATGGCGGCTGCTGAACGGCGCCGACGAGCGTTTCAGTAGCGCCTTCACCTCGGCGAGGTCGTCAGGGTGCTTGTGGCTCAGAACGAGTTCGGTGGTCGGCTGGACCTCACCGGGCTCATAGCCGTGCATCCGGGCAACCGCGTCGGACCACGTCCAGGTATCGGTGTTGTAGTTGTACTCAAATCGCCCGACGCGCTGGGGCGGACCGCCAAGCAGCGCCTTGTCCAGAATGCCCGCGGCAAGTCCGTCCGTGCCGGTTTCGGATTCCGGCTGATGGCTTCGACCACGATTCACGGTCATTGCCTATCACATGGCCACCGCGCCAGCAGTGTTTCGGCAGGCTCTGCCAGCTGACGCGAAGCCCGCGGCGGGCGACCATCGCCCGCACGCCGTCGACGAGTGCCATGCGGCGGAACCTTTTTCGCAGGATCCCGCCCGCGATCACCCCGCAGCAGAAGCCGAGCAGAAAGGGACCGCGTGCTCGTCGCTGCCTCCGGCTTGCCAGCGCCCACCCGAGAGATGCGGACGCGACCGCCACAGTCGCGATCAGCAGCAGCGGCACCATCCCATCGATTCTTCACAACGGATCGTCTCCGACACCGCCCGTGACAGGACCGAACCCGAATTGTTAGCGACGCAGATCAGACCGGCTCGGGTACCAGGGCTTGTCTGCGCAACGTCGCCAACGATCGCGACAGCAGTCGCGACACATGCATCTGGGAGATGCCGAGCCGTTCCCCGATCTGGGTCTGGGTCATGTTCTCGAAGAACCGAAGTCGGAGCACGAGCTGCTGACGTTCGGGCAAGGCCGCGATCAGCGGGCGGACGGTTTCGACGTCGAGAACCTTCTCATAGTTGGCGTCGACATCGCCGAAAGTGCCTGAGACCGTTTTTCTTTCGGAGTCATCGTCCGCTCCGAGCGGTGCATCCGACGACAAGGTGCTGTAGGCGCTCGATGCGATCAATGCCTGCACGATCTCTTCTCTGTCGACACCGAGGTGAGTGGCAAGTTCGCTGGAGGTCGGGGCGCGGTTGAGCTGTTGAGAGAGCTCCTCGCGGGCCTTGCGGAGCTGCGCGTTGAGCTCTTTTAGCCGCCGCGAAACCTTCACCGACCAACCGTGATCGCGAAAATGCCTGCGCACCTCTCCCATCATGGTCGGCACGGCGAACGCCAGGAACTCGGCTCCGTTGTCTGCGTCGAACCGGTTCACCGCGTTCATCAGACCCACCCGGGCGACTTGAACAAGATCGTCGTACGGTTCACCACGGCTGCTGAACCGCCGTGCGATGTGGTTGGCCAGCGGTAGGCACTGCTCGATGATCAGTTCCCGCTGGTGCCGGTACTCCGGCGACTGCGCGTTGAAGGTGCGGAGGTGGCGGAACATGTCCGTCACATCGGAGTATTCAGAGCGTGATCGTTCGGTCATAGGCAGCCCTTCGCCGCGCCGCTTGTTAATACGGCTCGGAGCTGAACCTGAGACCCGCAGGAGTTCGGCGACCCCGCGGTTTGATTAGTTCAACACTACGCCCCTTTGCCGGCATCTTCGCTGCAAAGCATTGTCAATCGGCGGTACCGTCGGGCGATGAAGTTCATCTCGCCGACCGATGCGATGTTCCTCGTGGGCGAATCCCGTGAACACCCCATGCACGTCGGAGGTCTTCAGCTCTTCGAGCCGCCCGAGGGCAGCGGCCCCGACTTTGTTCGTGAGTTGCACGAGACGATCGTCGAGAACGACGAGTTCCAGCCGACGTTCAGGAAACACCCCGGCAAGTTTCTCGGCGGCATCGCCAACCTCGCCTGGGCCTTCGACGACGACGTCGACATCGACTACCACCTACGCCGGTCGGCCTTGCCGCGTCCCGGGCGCATCCGCGAGTTGCTCGAGCTGACGTCGCGGCTGCACGGCACCCTTCTCGACCGGCACCGGCCTCTCTGGGAGGCGAACCTGGTCGAGGGCCTCGACGACGGACGGTTCGCGATCTACACCAAAATCCACCATTCCCTGCTGGACGGTATCTCCGCGCAGCGCTTGACGATGCGGTCCATGACCACCGACCCCGACGACGGGGACGTGCGGGTGCCATGGGCGCTGGCTCCGAAGCGCGGTGGCAAGCAGCCGGGGTCCTCGATGCTGCAGTCGCTCACGGGCGCGGTCGGGTCGATCGCGTCGCTGGCTCCCTCCACGCTGTCGGTAGCCCGGGCCGCCCTGCTGGAACAGCAACTGACGCTTCCGTTTCGCGCACCCAAGACGATGTTCAATGTCCCGATCGGGGGTGCGCGTCGGGTGGCCGCACAGTCGTGGCCACTGAGCCGCATCCGCGCCATCAAGTCCGCTTCCGGCGTCACCGTCAACGACGTGGTGCTGGCCATGTGCTCAGGAGCGCTGCGGGCCTACCTCATTGAGCAAGACGCGCTGCCGGCCACACCTTTGGTGGCGATGGTTCCGGTCAGCCTGCGCTCGCAGGCGGAACAAGACGTGGGCGGCAACATGGTGGGCACCATCCTCTGCAACCTTGGCACCGATGCTACCGACCCCGCCGCGCGACTCGAGGCGATCAACGCCTCGATGCGCGACAACAAGAAGGTCTTCGCCGAGCTGCCGCGCACGCAGGCGCTCGCACTGTCGGCATTTTTGATGTCGGGCATCGCCCTGGCGCTGGTGCCCGGCTTCGTCGCATCGGCGCCGCCGCCGTTCAATATCGTGATTTCCAACGTGCCCGGTGCACGTGAGCCGCTGTACTGGCGAGGGGCCCGCCTCGACGGCGCTTACCCGCTGTCGATCGCCCTCGACGGCCAGGCGCTCAACATCACGCTGACCAACAACGCCGACAACCTCGACTTCGGCTTGGTGGGCTGCCGCCGCAGCGTGCCACATCTGCAGAGGCTTCTGGTCCACCTCGAGGACTCGTTGGCCGACCTGGAGAAGGCCGTCGGAGTCGGCGGGAACGGGAGTTGATCGAGATGGTCTCTGCGCAGCGGGAATTCGTGGCTTACGGTCCATCGCACCTTGTAGTGCTGGCGATCTTCGTCGTCGGCGCCGCACTTCTCATCGTGGTCGGACGACGGCAGGACCCGTCGCAAGCCCGCATTCTCGCCCGTGTCCTGGCGGTGGCCATTGTGGCCGCTTTCGTTGTGGCTTTGGTGTACAAGCTGATCCGTTTCGACATTCAGACCTCCATACCGCTGCAGCTGTGCGACATCGCCGAAGTCACGGCGGCCTATGCGTTGTGGTCGCAACGGCATTGGGCCTTCGCGCTCGCCTACTACTGGGGTCTGCTGCTGAGCTCCCAGGCGTTGATCACACCCGACATCGGGACACCGCAGGAGGGGGCACCCGACTTCCCGAGCCACCTCTTCCTGACGTTCTTCACGCTGCACGTGCTGGTCGTGTGGTCGGCGATATATCTCACCTGGGGTCAGCGGAACCGGCCGCGATGGCGCGACTACCGCTTCGCCGTACTCGTGACCCTCGGGTGGGTGGCATTCACCTTCGTCTTCAACGTGATTGCGGGCACGAACTACGGATACCTGAACAGAAAGCCAGCCACCGCGTCAGCACTCGACATCTTGGGGCCCTGGCCGATATATGTGCTAGCCGAAATGGTGATTGTTTTGGTGGTGTGGGCCTTGATGACCTGGCCGTGGGAGCGTCGGCGACGGCATGTCGACGAGGCGGTTCTGGTCGCGCGTAGTTGACCGACTCGAACCACTGCCACAACGTCTTTCGACAACTGCGTCGTCGTCACCCGTTGTCCCGCCAAGTGATCACCTGTTTGAGAGGTGACGTAGTAGCCGTCGTCGGACGTGAGCTCGACCTGGAATAGTGTGACACCTGCTTCGCGGAAGGCGTCGGCGCTCTGCGCGTTCTCCCAGAGCGTCGAGCGCTCGATGTCGGCACCGTTGCGGCCGAATGTCGCCGCCAATCGACGACGCGGTCGCTCGACCTTCGAAAAGCGTCGAGATCCTGGAACGCGTGCCAGATGTCGGCGTGCCTCGCAACGGCGGGCAGCGAGCGCTTCGGCCCCGTGCCGCCGATCAGGATCGGGATTCTGCGCAGGGGTGGCGGGATAAGCGCGGCGAGCCGGTTCTCGATGCGGACGAGGCTTTCATCGAACGGATCGAAGCGAGAGCTGAAGGTGTGAGGTGATCTCACCCCACGACGCGAGCGCCGTCCAACCCTCGAAGTTGGCGACATCGGGCTGCTCGTCTTTGAGGATCGGCTTACCGTCGACGATGCCCCGCATTGCCGGGCGGTGGAAGTGGTCATAACCGAAGATCACGTCGACGCCGAGATCTTCGGCGGCCAGGACGGCGTCGCGCCATGTGCGGTAATCGGGCGTGCCGCCGGGCTGAATCTGAACGGCAACGCGAACGGGACCAGTCATGACAGCTCCTGAAGCGGGGAGGGACGACTCCTGAGCCAAGTTCGAAGGTGCACGGTTTATTCCGGACGACGCGTCGTGACCGCTGGCCAGCCTGGCGAGGAATCAGCGTGAGCAAAACACGGCCGACATCGCGCCGAACGGGGTAGGGACACGAGGTCGGTCGAGAAAGTCAGGAGGCATCGGTGTCAGTGAATTCTGCAGTGGCCAATCGCATTACCTCAGAGGAACTCCGGGCGTTGCTCACGTCATCCGCGCCACCGCGGGTGATCGATGTGCGGACCCCGGCGGAGTTCGAGACGTCCCATATTGCGGGCGCTGTCAATGTGCCGCTGGACGTCGTGGAGAAGAACCAATCGGAGGTCGCATCGCGGCTCGGCCGAGATCGCGACGTGGTGCTGGTGCGCCGCACCGGTCAACGCGCGGCGAAGGCCGATCAGCTGCTACGCGGTGCAGGTCTCACCGGCGGTCGCGTCCTCGACCACGGTGTTGCCGGTTGGGAGGGCCAAGGTTTCGAACTGAACCGCGGGGTCGAACGGTGGGACCTCGAGCGGCAGGTGCGTTTGGTGGCGGGATCGGTTGTGCTGTCGTCGATCCTGGGCAGCGTCGCGGTGCCGAAGCTCAAATGGGTGGCGGCCGCCATCGGTGGCGGCTTGACCTACGCGGCGGTGAGCAATACCTGCGCGATGGCGTCCCTGTTGTCGAAACTGCCTTACAACCGGGGCGCGACGCCTGACACTGCCGCGATCCTGACCAAGCTCGGGGCCTCCCGAGACAGCAGGACGGCAAGCTGATTCCCCATTCTCACCTCCGACCGGCCACCGATGCGGGAGTATTTGCTGCAACGACCGGGTGACGGAAAGGGATGCGATGACACGGTTCATCATCGGTGCAGCTCTAATAGCTCTGCCCGCAGTGGGCCTCATGGGGGCGGCGCCTGCGAACGCCGACCTGACACCCGGGATCTATCTCTACCGGAGCGTGATGGCCAACGGTGTCACCACCGACGTCAGGCTCCGAGTCGACGACTGCGGGCCGGGCTGCATCAGCTTGTTCAATCTCGACACCAATACCGATCAGGGGCAGGCCAGAATTCAAGGCGCGCAGTATGTGTTGGACCAGTTCGTGCCGGGCGGTGCCACATGTGCCGACGGACGTGCCGTCGACATCACCGCGCGCTACACGTTCAACCTCGACGGTACGAACGGCTTGTACACGCTCAACGGCCCGAATCCCTGCGAGGCGGGACCAGTTGGCAACACCACGTTCACGTTGACGCCTGTGTGACGCTCAAGGCTACGTCACCCACCGATCGACGAGGTCGGCCCACCGGCCGGAGATGGTCTTTTCCAACTCACCGCGGCGGCGACGGGTGTTGACGTCGTCCGGCTCGATGGCGCCGACCGCCAACCGTGCCACCTCCTCGAGCTGTTCACGCTCGAGCCCGAACGCCAACAGGGCGTCGAGGTCCTGGCCGGTGTGGATCTCGTCGGGTAGCCCGGAACGGGCGAGAAGCACCGCGGCGTTCTTTTCGCCGACCTCCAGCAGCATGGCGACCAGGCTGGATTTCTCGACCTTCACGGCCTGACGGTCAGGCCGGCCGGCGGATGGACAGCCGGAGACCATTGTCGCGCATGACGGTTCGGCTCTGCTCGGGCGTGTAGTCGAAGTTCTCGAGGTCTTTGAGGTAGGACGCGGGTTCGGCCAAACCTTCGACATGCGGGAAGTCCGAACCCATGATGATGCGGTTGGCACCCAACAGCTTCAACAGGCTCGCCAGTTCGTCCTCGTAGAACGGCGACACCCAGACGTGGCGCTTGAACGTCTCACGCGGGTCCTCCTGGTAGATGAACGGGATCTGGCCGTAGGACTTCGTCAGCTTCTCGAAGAGGTGGAACACCCACGCCGAACCACTTTCGATGGAGGCCATCCTCAGGTTGGGGAACCGCAGGAACAGCCCGTTGTGCAGATGGTTGGCGAATGTGTCCTGCAGCGCGTCACCGGAGAACAACGACCGGAAGCCAAGCAGCGCTTGGAAACTCATCATGTAGTCCGGCTCACCCCAGGCTGGCATGAACTTCGAGTAGTAGGTCTCACCGGAGTGATAGCAGACGGTGATGCCCGAATCGTTGGCCAGCCGCCAAAAGTCGTCGAACATCGGGTCGCCGGGGGCGCGCATCCCGACGTCGGTTGAGATGGGCCCTGGGATCATGACGATGAATCGGGCGTCGCGTTCCAGTGCCCATTCGAGTTCGGCTACAGCGTTGTCGGGCTTACACAGCGTGATGTAGGGCGCGGCGAAAATGCGTTCCTGGTAAGCGAATCCCCAATCCTCTTCCATCCAGCGGTTGAACGCGCGGAACGTGGCGACCACCGCGTCGAGGTCGGGAAGCAGGGCCTGCTCCATCCCGACGCCAAGCGTCGGAAGCATGATGCAGCCGGCCATGCCCTGCTCATCCATGAGCGCCAGGCGGGCATCGCGGTCGCGGTAGGCCGCCGGGATGGGCTCGAGATCACCGAACAGTGCGTTTAGGTCTGCGCCTCTGGGGTTTCGGCCACGGAAGTACTCGTCGAGCGCACCCGGTTTGCCGACCGGGTCGAACGTCGGGTTCGGAATGAATCGGTTGACCTTGCCGCCGACGATCAGCCGCTGCTTGCCGTCGATCTGCGCCCACTGGATGGCCCGCTTCTTGAACTGCGGTTCGATGTGCCGGGTGAACGCATCCAGCGCCTCGTAATAGTGGTTGTCACAGTCGAAGAAGGTGAACCCCAGTTCGGTCGCCATGATGGTCACGTCCTCTCTAGTTGCGCGGCAGACCGAGGATCATCGACGCGATGATCGTCAGCTGTATTTCGGCGGTGCCGCCGCCGATGAGTTCGGATGGCATGTCGAAGTACGGCCGGACGACGGCGGGATCGGATTCTTCGAGCATCGCGATGCCGCCCGTGAGGCCGAGCGTCGCCGTCGATGCGCGGCGCAGCAGCATCACCATCGCATACTTGGCGATGCTCGAGGTCGGGCCTGCCGCCTGACCCTCTGCCAGCCGCAGTGTTTCGCGCAGCACCATCGCCTTGATGGCGGCGGTGTACGCCTCGACGTCGCCGAGCGCCCGTAGCGCCGCGTCCTGATCGGGGCTGTCGATGCCGGCGATGTACCGAAGCGCGCCCGACCGGTCGATGTTGACGTAGTTGCCGATCGCGGTCCGTTCGACGGCCATGGTGGCCACCGCCAAATCCCAACCGTCACCGGGGCTTCCGACCATCATGTCGTCCGGGACGAAGACGTCGGCCAAGAACACCTCGTTGAAGTCGAGGTGTCCGCTGGCCTGCTTGATCGGCTCGACAGTGATTCCCGGCGACGCCATGTCGACGAGGAAGTAGCTGATCCCGCGGTGCTTGGACGCGTCCGGGTCGGTGCGCGCCAGCAGGGCACCGAACTGTGCACGGTCGGCCTGCGAGGTCCAGATCTTATGGCCGTTGATCACCCAGCCGCCGTCGACCTTGCGGGCGCGCGTGCTCAGCGCCGCCAAATCCGAGCCCGCGGCCGGTTCGCTGAACAGCTGGCACCAGCGTTGGGTACCGCGCAGGATCGGCCACGCGAACCGCTCGCGCTGCTGATCGGAGCCGCTGGTCAGGATCGTCGGCAGGATCCACTCGGCAATGCCGAGCGACGGCTTGATCACGTCTGGCCGCTTGTCGAATTCCTCGTTGATGATCACCTGCTGCACCGCAGTGGCGCCGAGCCCCCACGGGGGCGGCAGATGCGGTGCCACCAGACCCGCCTCGGCCAGCATGTCGCGCTGGGCGCCGGTGGCAAGACCGGGAGCGCGCGCATCGTCGGAGGGCTGGGCGTTGGTCAGGGCGCCTGCCTTGTCGAGGGTCACCGAGACCGACGCCCGGAACTCGGATTCGATGTCGCCCAGGTTCAGCGCCGTGGACCGTTTCACGGTACGGGCCAGCTGCCCGACGTCGCGGTTCCACCGCGTTGTGGGGCCCAGTGAGGCGGCCAGGCTGATGGCGCGCCGCCAGTACAGGTGGGCGTCATGCTCCCACGTGTAGCCGATGGCACCGAACATCAGCAGTGCATCGAGTACCAGATCGGGGCCGACCGCGACGGCCATGAGCGCGGCTGAGCCTGCGGCGAACCGGTGTTGTTCGACGGGTTCGTAGTAGGCCCGCACCGCATCCCACGCCGCGGCCGCCGCGAGTTCGGCGTTCACCCGCAGCACCGCCGCCTTGTGTTGCAGCGCCTGGAATGCGCCGACGGGACGGCCGAACTGTTCGCGGGTGCGGATGTATTCCGTTGCGGCGTCGGCACATCGGCGCACCGTGCCTGCCGAGGCGCACGCAGTCAGCGCTGCCACCGTGCACCGGGCGCGGTAGGTGCAGACGCCGGTCAGCTCCGCGCTCGGGTCGACGGCGTAGTCGGACAGGGTCAGCGTGCCGACATCGGTGCTCAGGTCGGTGCCGCGCTGCTGGGCGATCGATAAGCCGGCCTCGTCGGCGCCGGATGTCTCCAGCGCGAACCACATGTCGGTGCCGTCGGTGTGTGCGGCCAGCAGAACGTGTTGTGCGGCACAGAGTCCGAGCGTGGACGCGGATGATCCGCTGAGCCGCCAGCCGTCGGCGTGGCGGTGGGCGCGAACATCGGAGTGTTCCGGCAGCACAACCGCGGCGGTGGCGCCGCCGGCCAGGGCGGCGGTCAGCGCTGCACCGGACTCGTCGGCGAGCGCCGCCACGGCACTGGCGATCACGGTGCTCAGCAGGGGGCCCGGCAGCAACGCCGCCGCTGCTGCTTCGATGACGCAGCCCAGGTCGGCAACCGTGCCGCCCTGGCCGCCCACCGCCTCTGCGAGGTGCACCGCGTGAAAACCGCTGGCCGTGAGGTCGTTCCACCAGGACGGCACCTCGCCCGCTGCGAGGGAGTCGAACGACGCCCTCATCTTCTCGATGGGCGCGTGCCGCGACGCGAAGCGGCTGACGGCGTCGGCGAGGTGTTCCTGCTCGGTGGTGATCGCCAGGACCATGAAGCGTCAGGCCTCCAGACCGAGGATCCGGGCCGCGTTGCCGTACAGGAACTTCGGCCACACCTCGTCCTTCAGCGGGACGTTGGGCAACTCGCTGAAGATGCGTTCGAGCGACAGCCCCATCGGGAAGTAACCGGCATAGAGCACCTTGTCGGCGCCGCGCGAGTTGGCGTAGTCGATGATCGCCTTTGGGTAGTACTTCGGGGCGAAGGCCGAGGTGGAGTAGTACAGGTTCGGCCACTTCAGCATCAGCTTGACCGCGAGGTCCTCCCACGGTTCGCATCCGTGGCGGGTGACGAACACCAGATCGGGGAAGTCGAACATCACGACGTCGATCCGCGAAACCTCCTGCGGCCGGAAGGGAATTCGCGGCCCGGGCACGCCGGCACAGACGAAGATGGGGATTCCCAGCTCCACGCAGGTGGCGTAGATCGGGTACATCTTCGGGTCGTCGATCGGTACCTGGGGGAAGGTGCCTGCGGGAAAGACCGACGTCGCGCGGATGCCGTACTGCTCGTATTCGCGGCGAATAGCGTTCACGGAACCCATCACGTCGTTGGGGTCGGCGATCGCGCCGGAGGGGATGAAGCGGTCCGGAAACGTTTTGAGCGCCAATTCCGCTGATGGCTCGCCGACGCCGATCATGGCCTTCTCGATGCCGAACCGGTCCATCTGCTGCAGCACCAGCGATACCGGATCGTCGGTGGGCAGGCCCGCGGGCACGTCCTTGAACATGTACTCGACGGGGAACTCGAACTTCTCCTTGGACTCAAGGTCCTTGGTCTGGCGACGGATGAAGTCGTACTGGGCAGAGCCCTCGTGCGGAAAGCCGATCATGGTGTCGATCACCGGCAGCCCGACGGGTCCGGCCATGGCTTCCTCCGATCGTCGGATGATGCGGGACGCGATCGTCACCGCCGCCATTATTGAAACACCGTTCTACCTATGTCAAGATGGCAGCAGTTCGGCTAGCTGGGATAACGCTAGCAAGCTGGGCTGAGCGCTAACAGCGTAGAAGAACCCAGTTCTCGAGGGGAGGCCGTCGTTACCAGAGCCGACGTCCCCACGTACTCCGACAGCGTCGCGATGGCGGATATGACCAGCGGCCAACTGGCGCGCCGGGCCAAGATCATCGAGGCGGTGATCGGCTTGATCGCCGAGGTCGGCGCGGACGCGGTGCAGATGCGCGACGTGGCGCACCGTTCAGGAGTCGCGCTGGCGACCCTCTACCGCTACTTCAGCTCGAAGGAGCGTCTGCTGGCCGCTGCCCTGGAGGACTGGCAGAAACGACTGACCCGACGCGTCCTTGCGGCGGGTGGCCCGGCCGACGAGGGACCGCTGCCCGGCATCCTCGACTACCTGCGGCGTGCTCAGCGCGCCTTCCACCGCAATCCGCAGATGACCACGCTGATGCTGTCTGCGATGACCTCCACCGATCCCGAGGCGAAAGCGGCAATCGACCGCATGGGCCGCACCAACGTCGAAATGTTCGACCGCTTGCTCGAAGGCATTGATCCCGAACGCATTCCGGACGTCAGCTTCGGCCTCAACGCCGCGCTCACCAGCGCTCTGACCGCTGTGCTGACCGGGGCGCTGAGTTTGGATGAATCGCTGATGCGGGTCGAGTGGGTCGCGCGGGCGCTGATCGGGGCAGCAACTCAGCGAGCGGTCTGAGCAGACAGTTCCGGTGCGGTGGTCTGTTGCGACGGCCACGGAGACGGGATGGGTCGCTCGCGCACCCGCATCGGCCACCAGAACCACTTGCCCATCAGCGCTGCGATCGAAGGTGTCATGAACGATCGGATGACCAGTGTGTCGAACAGCAGGCCGAGGCCGATCGTGGTGCCCACCTGCCCGATCACCGTGAGCTCGCTGACCGCCATCGAGATCATCGTGAACGCGAACACCAGGCCCGCCGAGGTCACCACCGAGCCGGTGCCGCCCATCGCGCGAATGATCCCGGTGCGCAGGCCGGCGTGGATCTCCTCCTTGAAGCGGGACACCAGCAACAGGTTGTAGTCCGCGCCGACGGCCAACAGGATGATGACCGACATCGCCAGCACCATCCAGTGCAGTTCGGTGCCGATCAGGTGCTGCCAGATCAGCACCGAAAGCCCGAACGATGCACCGAGCGACAGCACCACCGTGCCGACGATCACCGCAGAGGCCACGATGCTGCGCGTGATGATCAGCATGATGATGAAGATCAGGGCCAGCGCGGCGACCGCGGCGATCAGTAGGTCATAGGTGTTGCCGTCGGATAGGTCCTTGAATGTCGCCGCCGTGCCACCGAGGTAAATCGTTGATCCCTCCAATGGGGTGCCCTTGATCGCCTCCTTGGCCGCCTTCTTGATCGCGTTGATGCGCGCGATGCCTTCGGGGGAGAGGGGGTCTCCGTCGTGGCTGATGATGAACCGGACGGCGTGACCGTCGGGCGACAGGAACTGCTTCATGCCGCGCTTGAAGTCAGGGTTGTCGAAGACTTCCGGGGGAAGATAGAACGAGTCGTCGTTCATCGAGGCGTCGAAGGCGTCGCCCATGGCCGACGAATTCTCTTGTTGCGCAGCCATTTGATCCTGCATGCCCTTTTGTGAGGCATACATCGTCAGCATCATGCCCTTCATCGACCTCATCGTCTCGATCATCTCGGGCATCATCGCCACCATCTGCGGCATGAGGGAATCCAGCCGTTCCATCTCTGGAATCAGATGCTGGATGTCGTCGGTCATCACGTCGACGCCGTCGAGCGCATCGAAGATGGACCGCAGCGACTGGCATAGCGGGATGTTGTAGCAGTGCGGTTCCCAGTACAGGTAATTGCGGATCGGCCGGAAGAAATCATCGAAATCGGCTATGTTGTCCCGCAATTCGGCCACATCGGCGGTCATGTCCTTCATCTTGACCACCATGTTGTGTGTGGTGTCGGCCATCTCCTGGGTGAGGTTCGACATTCGCGTCATGGTGTCGATGGTCTTCTGCATCTCGTCGGCCTGCACGAGCATGTCGGCCATCCGGTCCTGCATGTACTTCTGGTTCAGCTGCTGGGTGGTGCCCTGCATGCTGATCTGGAACGGGATCGACGTGTGCTGAATCGGCTTACCGTCGGGGCGGGTGATGGCCTGCACCCGGGAGATGCCTTCGACGCGGAAGATCGCCTTGGCGATCTTGTCGATCACCAGAAAGTCGGCGGAGTTGCGGAGATCGTGGTCGCTTTCAACCATCAGCAGTTCCGGGTTCATCCGCGCCTGCGAGAAGTGCCGGTCGGCGGCGGCGTAGCCCTCGTTGGCCGGCAGATCCGTTGGCAGGTAACTGCGGTCGTTGTAGTTGGTCTTGTAGCCGGGCAAGGTCAGCAAGCCGATCAAGGACAGCGCGATGGTCGCCACCAGGATCGCGCCGGGCCAGCGCACGACGACCGCGCCGACCTTGCGCCAGCCACTGGTGCGCAACGCGCGCTTGGGTTCCAGCGTCTTCCCGAACCGGCTGAGCACCGAGATCAGGGCGGGCCCGAGCGTCAGGGCGGCGAACACGGTCACGACCATGCCGATCGCCAGCGGCACGCCCAGGGTCTGGAAGTACGGCAGCCGAGTGAAATGGAGGCAGAAGGTGGCGCCTGCGATGGTCAGCCCGGAGCCGAGCACGACATGGGCGGTGCCCTCGAACATCGTGTAGTAGGCCTGTTCTCGGTCCTCACCCATCGAACGGGCTTCCTGATATCGGCCGATCAGGAAGATGGCGTAGTCGGTGGCGGCGGCGATAGCCAGGGTCACCAAGAGGTTGGTGGCGAACGTCGACAGGCCGATGATGTCGTGATAGCCGAGAAACGCGACCACCCCGCGGGAGGCGGCCAGTTCGAAGACCACCATCGCCAGGACGATCACGACCGTGACCATCGAGCGGTAGACGAGAAGCAACATGATGATGATGACCGAGAAGGTCACCGCCTCGATCAGCTGCATGCTGCGGTCGCCTGCGATGTGCTGATCGGCCGCCAGCGCCGCGGGACCGGTCACAAACACCTTGAGGCCGGGCGGCTTGTCCATGCTCTCGACGATGTGCTGCACCGCCTCAACCGACTCGTTGGCCAGCGCCTCACCCTGGTTGCCGGCCAGCTTGGCCTGGACGTAGGCGGCCTTCCCGTCGTTGCTCTGGGCACCGGGCGCGGTCAGCGGGTCGCCCCAGAAGTCCTGCACCGACTGCACATGCTTGTCATCGGCTTCAAGCCGCTTGACCATCTCGTCGTAGAAGGCGTGCGCGTCATCGCGCAGCGGCTCCTGACCCTCGAGCATGATCATCGCCGAGCTGTCGGAGTCGCCCTCCTTGAACAGCTCGCCGACCTTCTTCATCGAGATCATCGACGGCGCGTCGTTCGGGCTCATCGACACCGCGCGCATCTGGCCGACGGTTTCGAGCTGGGGGACAACGACGTTGACGACGGCGATGAGGGCGATCCAGCCGAGAATGATCGGCACTGCCATGGTGCGGATGATCCGCGGGATCATCGGTCGCGCAGCGTGTCTGGCGGGCGGGAACGCGTCGGTGGGCGCGTCGGTCGTCGGTGTGCTCATGCGGACTTCACAAAGCAGAAGGTCTGTGCGTTCAAGCCGCTGGACGTCCTTTCGTCTTTGACCTCGTCATCGACCGTGATCCTGCACGTGATCGAGGAACCGTCGCCCTGGGCGACGATGTTCGGCGCGGCCGACGGATCCGTCGTCTGCAATGTCAGCGACCACGGAAGGGGGACGCCGTCGACGCGCTGCGGTTTCGCGTCGAGGTCGAGATAGTTCACGTCGGCGTATGTCCCCGTGCCGAAGATCTCGTACTTAACCACCTTCGGGTCGAACGGTTCGGGGTCGTCCGCGAAGTTGCGCGGGGTGACCGTGACGCCCTCGGCCCCGAAGAATGTCCGCGTCCGGTAGACGACCATGCCGGCGATGGCGACAACGATGACGATCAACAGCGGCAACCACGTCTTCTTGATGAGGGACAGTGGCGAGTTCGCGCTCATCACACCTGTCCTTTCGCCGCCACCTGAATCAACGGAAACTTATCCGGTCGGCTAAGTAAGAACAAGCCGTATGGCTGATATCACTTAGCCAAGCGGTGTGTTATATCGGCCACATGGCTGGTTTTCGGGCGATCCGTCGACGGCGCGCGTTTAGGATCGGAAGCCACGAAAAGGGGGTACGGTCAGCGCCACCGCGGCAAGAAGGGACGGCCAATGACGAGGTTGGCGTCGAAGTTGGCATCGAAGTTGGAAGCGCCTCGCGGGCCGGTTCGCGACCGGGTCCTGAGCGCGGCCCTCGAACTGTTCGCCGAGCACGGTGTCAGCGGCACGTCCCTACAGATGATCGCCGACCGAGTCGGCGTGGCCAAGGCGTCGGTGTACTACCAGTTTCACACCAAGGAAGACATCGTCTCAGCGCTGATGAACCCAGTGTTCGACGACATCGCCCGGCTGGTCAAGATCGCCGAGGCGGTGGGTTCCGTCGCGGCCCGGCGGGATGTAGCGGTCAGCGGTCTTGTGGAACTGGCTGTGCGCAATCGCGATCTGACGGCGGTGTTCTTCGGCGATCCCGCCGTCGACGAGCTGATCCGCGCGCGCAACGAATTCGCCGCGGCCATCGACGGTCTGGATGCTCTGCTGACCGGTCCGGCGCCCGACGACGAGACGAGGGTGGCCACATCGATCATCACCGCCGGCATTTACGGCACCGCGATCAATCCGCACTTGGCCGACGTGCCCGACGAAGAACTTCACCGGCTGCTGCTGGAAACCACTCAGCGGCTGATGGTCGCGCTGTGGCCTGGGTAGCCGCTCGATCCGTCGCGCCCCGAAATGGGTACTAACAAGCCAGTATGGGTGACGACCGATTGCTGAGTCCCGGCCAGACGTGCTGGCGGACGGCGCACGCCGACCAGTTCGCCTGCATCATCGATGCCGCCGACTACTTCAAGCACGTCAAGTCGGCCATGCTGAGGGCCCGTCATCGGATCATGCTGATCGGCTGGGATCTCGACGCCAGGATGACGTTCGAGCGACGGGGCAAGACCTTGGCCGGGCCGAACCAGCTGGGCGCCTTTCTGTATTGGATGTTGTGGAAGCGGCCGACGCTCGAGGTTTACCTGCTGAAGTCCAACCTGCGGCTGCTGCCCGCCCTCGACGGGATTTGGTACGGCGTCACCCCCGTCGCACTGGTGAACCAGATCAGCAGCAAGCGAATGCACTTCGCCATCGACGGCGCACGCCCCACCGGCGCCGTGCACCACCAGAAGATCGCCGTCATCGACGACTCCGTGGCGTTCTGCGGCGGACTCGACCTCACCGTCGACCGATGGGACACCCGCGCGCACGAGCACGACAGCCGGGGCCGCAGGACCGTCGGGCGCTCCTACGGCCCGCGTCATGAAGTCGCCACCGCGGTGGACGGTGACGCTGCGTCGGCCCTCGGCGAGATAGCCCGGCAGCGGTGGGGCACAGCGACAACCAAGACGTTGAAACCGGTGGCTGCCAAGCACATAGCGTGGCCGGTCAAACTCGAGCCTACGCTGCGCAATGTCGAGATCGGAATCTCCCGTACCCTGCCCGAGCTCGACGGTCGGGAGGAAGTCCGCGAGGTGGAGGCGCTCAACCTCGCGGCGATCGCGGGCGCACGCCGCACGATCTACCTGGAGAACCAGTACCTGGCGGCGTGGCGCATCGTCGAAGCGCTGGCCGACCGACTCAAGGAGCCCGAGGGACCCGAAATAGTCATCGTCATACCCCGCCGCGGCAACAACCGCCTCGAGCGCGAGACCATGGACGGCGCCCGTCATCGGCTCATCCAACTGCTCTGGGAGGCAGACGATCACGGCCGGCTGGGCGTCTATTACCCGGTGACCGACGGCGGCGACGCGATCTACGTGCATTCGAAGGTGATGGTCATCGACGATCGGCTGCTGAGGATCGGCTCATCCAACCTCAACAACCGCTCGATGGGCTTTGACAGCGAGTGCGATGTGGCCGTCGAGGCGCGCCCAGACGGCGATGACAAGCTGCGCCGCCAAATTACCTACGTCCGAAATGAACTGGTTTCCGAGCACTTGGGCGTGCCGGTCGAGAAGCTCGATGGGCGTGACTCCTTGCACAAGGCCGTGGAAGATCTTCGCGGCGACGGCAAGACGCTCAAACCCTTCAGCAGGAACACGATCGCCGGCGAGGCCAGCCCTCTGGCCGAGCAGGAGCTGATGGATCCCGACCATGTACCACGGTCGCTGAGCCGTAGCTTTCAGCGGTTCTTCGAAGGGCTACGCGGCTGAGGCATGCGCCGTCACGTCAAGGGGTTGACGTACTGCTTGATCTCTGGCATGCCCTCGATGAGGGTGAGGAACTTGGGCACCGACTCGGTGACCCACTCGGTCTGCCCGTGTGATGCGACCGCGTCCTGATCCCGGTAGACCTCGACGACCGAATAGACATCGGCGGCATCGACGCTCTTGGCGAAACCGTAGTAGACGACGCCGGGCTCCGAATTCGATTGCGCGGCTACATAGGTCAGCAGTTTCTGGAAGGCCGACGCATTCTCGGGCGGCACCGTGAAGTGCGCGATGAAGGTGATCATCGTCGCCTAGACCTTCGCCGGTTCACCGATGACGTGGTGGGCCGTGCTGAGTCGGTGCTGCGCCGCTTCGATGGTCCGGCGCACTCCCTCGCGGACGGTGACCTTGGTCGGCCCGAGCAACTCGACCATCTTGGTGGTGTCCGCCCAGATCGGCCATGCCTTGCTGTTTTCGGTGAATACCGGTTCCTTGCCAAGGATCTCGCCGGCCATCCGGCAGTACTCCTGCGTGGTCACCGCCTCGGTTCCCCCGACGTTGACGACCTCCGCGCCGACCTTGGCGATGCCCGCCGCAGTGATGGTCTTCTCGACGTAGTCGTCCTCGTAGAGGGGAGTGTGCACGTTGCGCACCCCGGGATACACGCTCACCGGCTCACCGCGCATGATCTGATCGATTCGTTGCGTGACGCCGCCGCCTCGCGGACCGTAGAAGGAGAAGATCCGCACAATCACCACTGGCAGTTGGTAATCCACGCTCACGTGCTTCAGCAGGAACTCCGCCGCGATCTTGCTTGCCGCGTAGTTTTCCGCTGAGGAATGGAGGCCGTAGGCATCGTCCTCGCGCAGCGGGCGTTCACCCTGATAGGCGTAGAGGGATCCGGTGCTGCCGTGCACGAAGGCCTCGCTGTCGCGGTAACGCCGGGCCAGCCGGCCGGCGGCGGCGGCATTGACCTCGTAGGCGTCCTTGTGCGTGGGGGGTAGCACCGCGTAGTTGACGACGACATCCACCGATTCCGGTAGCGGCGACAGATCGGGGTTGGCGAGGTCGAACAAGATCGGTTGCACACCAGCTTCTTCAAGGCTTCGGCTCTGCTTCGGATCGGAGAACCTGGCGACGGCGAAGACCTCGTTATCCTTGGCCAGTTCGACGGCTACCGGGTGGGCCACCACCCCGCTGGCGCCCGTGACGAGAATGCGCCGTCCCGAGAGTTTGGTCATCTCAACCTCTTTCGGTAATGGTCCATTACGTGTGACGTGCGGCGCGCGAGCTTCGCCGCCGCCATCCGTAGCCGCGTGGAGATGCCTTGGGGGAGCGGGGCGCCGATGTCTTCGCGCAACCTGGTCACGGTGGACGTCTTGATGCGCCACTGCCCGTCGCTCTTGTCGTATGTTTCGTGGTAGTGGCCGTAGCCGTGCAGTGTCACTGCCGGAATCAGGCGCACCACATCGTCGAACGCCCACACCCCGGTCGCCGTCGTCGACGAGGTCAGGGTGATCTCGGGGGCGTAGACCCGGTGCACGGTGGGTTGCGACGCCCGGCCCAAGGTCTGCCGGACATACACCACGAACTCGTCCGCGCCGACCGTCTGCCTGCCGCCCGCGCCAGCGATCACGCTGGTGAAGCCGTCGGCGAAAAGCTCGCGCCATGCGTCCCAATCCTTGGCGTCGAGGTAACGGCAGTACCTCGCCTTGAGTTGCTTGATGGCCTCGATCTCGAGCAGGGCCGCGGCGTCTTCCACCGGTCGACGCTCAGCTGCTGTCGCCCGTTGCCACGGTCTCGGGAACGCTGTCGGCGTCATAGCCGCCCATGAACTCGATGGGTACGCCGCCCATGGTGCAGAAGAACAGGTTTACCCCCGGCACGTCGCCGAAGAGCACGGTGACGTCATCAGCCATGTCCCGGGCCCGGTCCTGCACCGCGTGGTAATCGTCGGCCAGAAACGACAGCGCGGCGAGGCCTTCGGGGGCGACATCGCGTAGATGCTCGGGAACGTCGAGTACCTCGACCAGGCCCGCGTCGCCGCTGCCGAGCATCGTCATCTCCGCGCCGTCCGACGGCGGCCAGCCCAGCGTCGTCTCCAGCACCTCGCCGGGAACATGAAACTGGGTCTGGATCTCCATGCCGACCACATCGGTGAGGAACCGGATGAACACCTCCGCCGAGTGACTGCGCATGACGACGTGGTGGAGTTGATTCGGCAAGTCGACACCTCGTTATATGTCAGACGTCTGGGCGCGTTCTCCCGACACCCGTCATGCTAAGCGACTGCCCAGCACGGGGAGTGGTTTTCACCAGATCCGGGCGGGGACGGCGAAAAGCCCTGCATGCGTATCGATTTGATCATCGGTGCGGCCCGGAATCACGCTGCTATAAGCTCGCGGGTAGGCAACGGGGAGGCTCGATGAGCTGCTGTCACTATCAACCCGCCGGTGATGGACTGGACACGGCGTTCACCGTCGATGCCTCCAGGATCACCTTCGGCCGGGGTTGTCTTAAAGAACTCGGCGACCGGGCCGCGGCGCTCGGCATGACCCGCGTCGCCCTGTTCTCCGACCCCACCGTGGCCCGGCTGGAGGTCTTCGACACGGCGCAGCGTTCGCTGCGGTCGGCGGGCATCGACGTCGTTTCCTACGCCGCGGTGCGGGTGGAGCCCACCGACGAGTCGTTCTCGCGGGCGGCGGAATTCGCGGTTGACGTCAAGCCCGACGGATACGTGTCCGTCGGCGGCGGCTCGGTGATGGATACCGCCAAGGCCGCAAACCTCTATGCCACCCACCCCGCCGACTTCCTGACATACGTCAACGCGCCCATCGGCCAGGGTGCGCGGGTGCCCGGACCGCTTCGCCCCCATATCGCCTGCCCGACGACGTCGGGCACCGGCAGCGAGGTGACGGGTATCGCGATCTTCGACCTGGTGTCGATGTCGGCGAAGACCGGCATCGCCGCACCGGCGCTTCGTCCCACCGAAGCGCTCGTCGACGCCGACGTCACCGACACCCTGCCCGCCCAGGTCGTGGCCTGCTCCGGACTCGATGTGCTTTCGCATGCGTTGGAATCGTTCACCGCACGCCCGTACGTCGCCCGCCCCGCTCCCGAGCGGCCGAGCCAGCGGCCCATGAGCCAGGGCGCCAACCCGTGGAGCGACCTGGGCAGCCGCGAAGCCCTGCGACTGCTCGGCCGGTACCTGGAACGAGCCGTGCGCGACGCGTCTGACCGGGAAGCGCGTGAGCAGACCATGTGGGCGGCCACGCTGGCGGGGATAGCGTTCGGCAACGCCGGAGTGCACATTCCGCATGCGATGTCCTACGCGGTGGCCGGGCAGGTGCGCGGCTACCATGCCGAAGGATATCCCGGATCGGAAGCGATTGTGCCCCATGGCATGTCGGTGATCCTCAACGCTCCATCGGTATTCCGCGTCACCGCCTCTTGCGACCCGCAGCGGCACCTCGACGCCGCCGGCCACCTCGGCGCGGAGGTCGGGGATGCCGGCCCGCAGGAGGCGGGAGAGCTTCTTGCGGCCGACCTCATCCAAATCATGCGCGCGGTGGGCATCCCTAACGGGTTGGCCGCAGTCGGCTACGCCGAGGCGGACTGTACCGCGTTGGCTGACGGCGCGTGGCCACAGCAGCGCCTCCTGCAGAACGCTCCGATCGACACCGACAAAGCGTCGTTGCAGCAGATGTTCGCCGGTGCACTGCGCTATTGGTGAGTGTGGTCCATTGCCAGCGCCGACTCACAGTGAGCCACCTCAGTCGGCCGTGTGCACGATCAATATGTCGATCCGCGCCTTACGGGCGACTTCCGCCGGCACCGACCCGAGCAGTCGTCCGGCGACGGAATCCAGACCCACGTCTCCGACGACGAGCAGATCTGCGTTCACTTCCTTCACAAGCTTCACCAGTGCGGGCACAGGCGCACCCGGAATCGCCCGCTCCTCGATGTCTTGGGCGCCCGCGTTTTTCGCCTTGTCGTGCGCCTCGCGGAGAATGCTGTATACGGGAGCACTGCCGTGCAGCATGTAGCCTTCGGTGCCGAGGACGTCCGCGGCGCGGGGGTCCGAAACGTGGTCATGCGCAGGTGCTCGCGACCAGCTGCCCTTCTCGACGCTTTCGATATGTGCGGTGGCGATGATCAGCTTCGCACTCTCCTGGGCGGCGACCTCACCCGCTCGCTCGACTGCACGCATCGACGACTCAGAGCCGTCGGTCCCGACGACCACGGTGCGATATCCGTTCACGCCGTCTCCTGAACTCTCCGTCACGTCTACAGGACGGTAACCCCGGCGCATCGAGCAGCGGGGCGGATTGGCAACTACGCGTGAAGGTGCGCTATTGGTAGACGCCCTCGGGTGGCGGAGAATGTTACCCACATCCGACTAGGAGGATCGATGTTTGCCGAATGGGGCCGTAAGGCGGACGCCGCGCTGGCGCGAGGAACCGATGCCTTCCATGAGGCGGTTCACGCCACGGTGCTGCACCTGCGGAGGATCGTCGGCGCAGTGTCGGTGGCGCTCGGCCGTGTTCAGCGAGAAGCGAAAGACTTGGTGTGGGATTACCAGGACGTGGCCGGCGATCTCCGTCGACCGGCTGACGGACCGGCGCCCGATGACCGCCCCCGGCCGCAGGGACGGCCCGAGCTGCGGGTCGTCGGCGACGACGACTGAACCGTTAGGCCCTTCGCCGCAGTCGCCACCGGACGAAGCCGGCGAACACCACCGCGAGCAACGCCAGCATCGCCATGTCGAGGAGCCACACCGCCCCGCGGTGCTCCCACAGCGGATCCTGAACGGCGGGAATGAGATTCGGGAGATACGAACGTCCCGTTGACGCTGTGTGCGTCGTGAATCTGCACGCCCGCTTGGGTGGTGACCAGGGTGGCGTGATGACGCGAGGCGAGCATGTCGGAGATGCCGATGTCGGCGTCGGCCGCGCGGCCGATCGTGAGCCGGCGCGCTGGGTATTCTTCCGCTCCTCGCGTCCGCACCGGCTGCTTCGTCTCTACCGTCGGCCGTTCGTCGGCCGGAGGACCAAGCTCGACCGTCAGCCGGGGGCCCTCGGGGTTGCCGAGGTGGATGGTGGTGCGGTCGTGCAGGGGCACCGACATCGTCTTCTCCGGGCCGACGAACATCCCGTTGCGGCTGTCATTGTCCACCGCGGTCCACTGCCCGTCGGCGTGGCGCAGGATCGTGTGTGCGCGCGAGATCGCCGGGTGCGGAATGCGTAGGTCTGCGCGGACGTCGCGGCCCACTACGATGTCGCGGCCCGCAGGGAATGTGCGTCGGACGACACCGCAACAGACGGTGATCATCGGCGGTAGCTGGGTCGTCGGACTGGCCACCCGAGCAGCGTAGTTTTCGGTCCGCACCGCCGCGGGCGGTTTATCTGCCTGTGCGCTCGCGGTGCTTGCATCCGGGCCAGCAGCACGGCCGGCGCTTGCCTTCTTCGAGTTCCTCCTGGGTGCGGCGGATGCGCCGTTCCCGCGTCTTGTCCTGCTTGGCGTCCTCGACCCAGCAGATGAATTCGTTGCGCGCCAGCGGAGTGATGTCCTTCCACGCAGCGAGTGCTGTTGTGTTGCCGATCAGCGCCTTCCGCAGGTCTGCAGGAAGCTTGTGCACCACTCCGCCGGGAATCGTTTGGCCGCTCACCGCACAAGGGTAAATCGCGCAGATGCGGGCCGGCCCGCCACGGTGTAGGTGGCGGGCCGACTACAGCTCTCTGCTGAACTGCAAGAGTCGCGGACCGTTGGGACTCCGCAGAGCACATTAGGGCGAAAACGGCGCCGAGGAATCGGGTGTTTCCCTACAGTCTGCGGCTATGCCTCGGTCATTCGACTTTTCTGTCGGATCGTCGGTCAGCACCGCACAGATCCTCTCGGCGTTCTCGTCGGAGAAGTACTGGCTCGCGCGACTGGCAGCCTTTGGCGGCGCCGGCCGGCTGGACTCCATCGACGTTCAGTCCGCCGGATCGGTGCGGGTAGTGACCGTCCGCGACTTGCGCGCCAGCTTGCTGCCCGGAGTACTGGCCAAGCTCTATCCCATGGAGCTGGAACTCGCGCAGAGCGAGACGTGGGATCTGTGCGGGGACGTGGCGTGCGGAGAAGTGAGCATCATGGCCCACGGGATGCCGGGATCGGGGCTTGCCACCGTGCGGATGGCGCCCGCCCACAACGGGCCGCGGTTGGATTGCACCGCTACCGTGCGCGTCCGGGTGCCGTTCGTCGGCGGCCAGATCGAGACGTTGATGGGCCGCAAGATGGTTGACGAGACCGGGGCCATGCTGCGCTTCACCGACGAGTGGCTCGCACAGCACGCATGATCGCGCCGAGGGCGGTGACCGAGGTGTCGTCGGTGCTGGAGCGGCTTCCGGTCAGCCGTTGGCATGTGCGTCTGGTGGTGCTGGTCGGAATCGGCACCTTCTTCGACCTCTACGAGGTTTTCCTCGGCGGCGTGCTGGCACCCGTTCTCGCCAAGGAATGGGGACTGGGCACGCTCGGCAAGTCGTTGGTGATCGCGGCCGGATTCGCGGGCATGTTCATCGGCGCCAACGTGCTTTCCGTCGCTGCGGACCGGCTCGGCCGACGCTGGGTCTTCATCCTCAATCTCGTTGTCTACTCGGTGTTCTCGTTCGCCGCTGCCTTCTCGCCCAACATCGAGACGTTCCTTGTGCTGCGAGTCATCGCCGGAATCGGCTTGGGCGCAGAGCTTGTTTTGGTCGATACGTATCTGGCCGAGTTAATTCCCGCCGAGCATCGCGGCCGAATGACGGCGTGGGCCTACACGATCGGCTTCCTCGGAGTTCCGCTGGCCGCCCTGCTTGGCGGCAAACTCGTCGCTCGCAACGAGATGTTCGGCATCGCCGGATGGCGTTGGCTGCTGTTGTTCGGCGGGCTCGGCGCGGTCTTCGTCATGGCCGTTCGCACACTGCTACCGGAGTCACCGCGGTGGCTGGAAAGCCGCGGCCGTGACGCCGAGGCGCGCGAAGTCGTCGCCTACGTGGCTGCCAAGGCCGCGCCGAATGAGCCGGATATCGTATACGCAAGCGCTGCAGCGGCTTCGCCACCGGGCGACGAGGCGCCGACTGTCCGGGAGGTGCTGACGATCGCGTTTCGCGACTACCGCAAGCGGACGGTGATGCTGATCATCTTCCAGGTGCTGCAGACGGTTGCCTACTACGGCTTCGGCACCCTGGCGCCGTTGGTGTTGGTGAGCAAGGGATTCGAGGTGACCGAATCGCTTGGCTATGCGGCGCTGGCGTTCGCCGGCTACCCGCTGGGCTCGCTGATCTCGATCCCTCTGGTCGAGTGCTTTGAGCGCAAGCATCTGGTCATTGCTTCGGCAATCGGAATCGGTTTGTGCGGCATCGTATTCGCGGCTTCGACCAACGTCGCGGTGATCGTCATCGCCGGCTTCTTGCTGACGGCCGTGTCGAACGTCTTCTCCAACGGCTTCCACATTTATCAGGCCGAAATCTTCCCGACCGCCATCCGTAGCACGGCAAGCGGCATGTGCTACTCGCTGTCGCGTGCGACCTCGACGGTGATGCCGTTCGTGGCCGTGCCCGCGCTGGCGGCACTCGGACCGGTGGCGGTGTTCTCCGGCTCAGCCGCGCTCATCGTGCTGCTGTGCCTGGACGTCGGGCTGCTCGGTCCTCGCAGCACCGGTCTTGCGCTCGAGCAGGTGCAACGGCAGTAGCTGGGATGACGAAGGCATGGCCGCGTCCACCTCTGGGTAACAGGGGTGCATGACAGCACCGCAGGACAGCAAGCTCAAACGCAACATCACCGGGCCGCTGCTGTTTCTGTTCATCCTCGGCGACGTCCTCGGCGCCGGCATTTATGCGCTGATGGGTGTGCTGTCCGAGGACGTCGGTGGGGTGCTCTGGGCGCCGCTGCTCACCGCTCTGTTGCTGGCGCTCTTGACCGCGGGGTCCTACGCCGAGCTGGTCACCAAGTACCCACGGGCAGGTGGTGCCGCCGTCTTCGCCGAACGGGCGTATCGGCGCCCGGTGCTGTCGTTCCTCGTCGGGTTCTGCATGCTGGCCGCGGGCGTGACGAGCGCGGCTGGCCTCGCGCTGGCGTTCGCGGGGGACTATTTGGGCACCTTCGTCGACATTCCGGCCATCCCCGCCGCGATTGGATTCCTGGCGCTGGTGGCGTGTCTGAATGCGCGCGGCATCAGCGAATCGGTCAAGAGCAACGTCGTGATGACTGTCATCGAACTCAGCGGCCTGTTGATTGTGATCGTGGCGGTGGCAGTCATGGTCGGGGGTGGCCGCGGCGATATCAGCCGGATCACGCAGTTTCCCGAGGGCGCGACCCCGGCGCTGGCGATCCTCGGCGGTGCGATCGTCGCCTACTACTCGTTCGTCGGTTTCGAGACGTCAGCCAACGTGGCCGAGGAGATCCGGAACCCGAGCAAGGTCTATCCCACAGCACTTTTCGGCGCATTGATCACCGCAGGCGTGCTCTACACGCTGGTCGGCATCGCCAGCGCCACGGCACTGCAGCCCGCCGAGCTGTCGGAATCGTCGGGGCCACTGTTGTCCGTTGTGTCCGCATCGGGTGTCGGCGTGCCGGACTGGTTGTTCAGCGTCATCGCGCTGGTGGCGGTGGCCAACGGCGCACTGCTCACCATGATCATGGCGAGCAGGCTCACCTACGGCATGGCCGAAAACGGCTTGCTGCCAACTGTTTTAGCGAATGTACTGCCGCAGCGCCGCACACCGTGGGTGGCGATCGTGGCAACCACGACGGTGGCGATGCTGCTCACGCTCGCGGGCGACCTGTCGACGCTGGCGGAGACGGTGGTGCTGCTGTTGCTGTTTGTGTTCATCTCGACGAACGTGGCGGTGCTGGTGCTGCGCCGTGACACTGTCAGCCACTCGCACTTCCGGGTCTGGAGCGCGGTGCCGGTGCTGGGGGTCGCGTCGTGTCTGTTGCTGTTGACCCAGCAGACCGCCAGCGTCTGGCTGTTCGCCGCCGCACTGCTGGCGGTCGGCGCCGTGCTGTATCTGCTCGCGCGCGCGGCGACGCGCCGCGAATCACGCGACGAGTCACACGCCGACGCGCCGGTCTAAGCAGAGGCCGCCAGGGCCTTGGCGTCCTCGTCGGCGAACGTGTCTTCCAGCTGCAGTGGTGAGTAGTCGATGTCGATCTCTTTCAGCGGGCGTCCCCGCGCACTGCTTATGGTGCCGAACCGACGCATGCCCTTGTCGGTGGCGTACTGCTGCATCTCTTCCTTTTCGAGGCCAAACGGGATCTCGTCGTAGAGGTCGTACGCGTCGTCGGTGTTCTGTAGCGCCATCGGAATCAGCTGGTTCATCCGCTCCTCGAACACCGCCCAGTTGGAGTCGTCGGCGGCGACGTGCCGTCGGCAGGTGAAGGTGCCCCAGGCCATGTGCCGCCGCTCGTCGTCACTGATGCGCCGCACCAGCTCCTGCATCCCCGGCAGAATGTTGTTGTCCACGCAAATCCGGTGCCACGCATAGTATCCCGTCAAGGCCATCATCCCCTCGATGACATGGTTGTAGGTGGCTGATGCGCGCACCTGAGCGGCCGGTGACGGGTCGGTGGCCAACCTGTCGAGGGATTCCGGAAGCTCCTCGTAGAAGATCGTCCGGTAGGTGGGCAGGTCTTCGAGGAAGACCTGCAGATCGTCGGTCATGCCGACGGCATCGAGCCACAGCCGGAACACCTGCGTGTGCTTGGCCTCCTCGAATGCGAACTGCGTCAGGTACATCTCATCGCCAAGCCGTCCCTCGGCGCGCATCGCCGCCATGAACGGCTGGATATCCTGCGTGACGGCCTCTTCGCCGGCGATGAACTGCGCGCACAGCCGCGTGGCCCATTCCCGCTCGAGGTCCGTGAGCGCTTCCCAGTCGGCCCGGTCGCGCGAGAAGTCGATATCGGCGGGATCCCAGAACTTGGCGTTTCCGCCAGCAAATAGCTTGAGCGGCAAACTATCCCAATTGAGGCCGCCCTCGGCAAGTGATGCCGAACGTGTGCGTGTCAGTGTCATGATGTGACCTCCTTGATCAATAGGGCGGGGCTGGGGGAAAAGGCGTCGGCGAGCACGGCGACGAGTCGGCGCACCGCGAGCGCCGGCTGCTCCGGCGTCGGGTCGTCGAGTCCGAGGATGGGGTCCATACCGCGTACGTACGGCGCCAACGCCATGTGAGGGAAGATCATCAGCAGCAGCGACAGCAGCGCGTCGGTGTCGGAATCCTTGCGCAGATCGCCTCGCGCGTGGGCATCGCGGACAAGCGGCCGCAGGACTTCCAAGTAGTGGCGGTGGATGACCGTGCGCACGCTGACGCGGGCATCGGTGTCGACTTCGAGGCTCGCCGCGGCGTGCAGTGCACGGTCATCGGGATGGTCGGCGTAATAGGCCACCCACGCATCGAGCAGATCGGTCAGGAATTCGAAGAACGGTCGACTCGGATCGAGTTCTCGGATGCGGTCCTCCATGTACGAGCGCACCCGCTGACTGCCCACGTCGGCGACGTAGGAGAACAGGTCGCGCTTGTCCGCGAAGTACTGGAACAGGCTGCCCTTGGCCACCCCGGCGCGCCGCGCGATGACATTCAGGCTGCCCCGCGAGAACCCGTGGGCACTGAACTCCGCCTCGGCGGCTGCTATGACCGCGGCGCGCCTGCTCGGATTGAGGCGGGCCCATGTCACTGTCGGCATCGCGGCCTCCCAGGGTCGATGACCACTGGTCATACTACTGTGAGCTACGTCACCGTCAAGAGTTCAGCTGGTCAGCACCATCGCGCCGGCGATCGGTCCGCCTCCAGCCGCCGCAACGGCGACCTCGGGCCGCCGCGCCAGCTGTCGGGCACCGGCCTGTCCCCGCAGCTGCAGGCACGCCTCGTGCAGCAGCCAGTAGCCGTGCATCCGGCCCGCAGACAGCTGGCCCCCGTAGGTGTTCAACGGCAGCTCCCCGTCGAGTGCGATTCTCGTGGCGCCCTCGACAAATGGCCCTGCTTCACCATCGCCGCAGAAACCCAGCGCCTCCAGCCAGCCGAACGTCAGGAACGTGAACCCGTCGTACAACTCGGCCACGTCCACATCTGACGGGCTCAGGTCGGTGCGTGACCACATCTCGGCAGCCGCTTCCGCCGAGGCCATCTTCGGGAAGTCGTCGCGGTGGAACCATCCGCCCGAGCCGTATGCCCCGCCGATCGCCTCCACCGCGACCGCGCGGTTCGGGCAGTCGGCCGCATAGTCCGCGTGCGAAACGACCAGCGCGACGGAACCGTCGATCGGAACGTCGCAGTCGAAAAGCCCGAACGGCGTCGACACCGGACGCGCCGCCAGGTAGTCGTCCATTGTCATCGGATCACGATATGCCGCTTGAGGATTCAGCGCGGCGTTGCGCCTGCTGTTGATGGCCAGCCAGCCCAATTGCTCCTTGGTCGTTCCGTAGAGCGCCATGTGCCGCCTGCAGTGCATGGCCAGCCAGTTGGCGGCCGAGTAGGAGTGCGCAGCAATCAGTTCGTCGATGTCCTCGAACGGCTTGATCTTGCGGCGTGTCCCTGCGGCGCGTGGTTCGACGGGTGGCGAGGCCAGCGGACTGAGCAGCGGCGACGCCTCCTGGTTCATCGCCCCGCCCAGCATCGCGACGGTGCGGTAGACCAGTACGTGGCGTGATTGCCGCTCCGCCACGGCGCGCAGCGCCGACATGACGGGGATGAAAACACCGCCGGTGTCGAAACCCGTGGTGCGGTCGGCTGCTTGAATGCCCAGCGCGGTAAGCACTTCGGCGGGTGGCGTGTCGCCAAACGTCGCAATTCCGTCGATGTCGTCTGGCCCCAGGCCGGCATCGTTGATCGCGGCGCGAACAGCCTCCATTGTCAACTCGATGCCCGGGATGCCGGTGCGGCGTCCGATTCGGGAGATGCCGAGGCCGCTGATGATCGCGTCCTTCTCGAAGTGGCCCATCGCCCTCCCGAATGTCTATTTTTGCAATGACAGTCGATCGGACTGTACTTTGCTCGGTATGGCGCCCGATGCCGCACCCGCCCGGATGCTGCCTGCGCTCAACGAACACAACCGGGCGTTCTGGACCGGGGGACGCGACGGCAGGCTGCACATCCCGTGGTGCTCACGGTGTGGGAAGTGGATGGTTCCTCCGCAGAAGGATTGTCCCGTCTGTGATGACGAGCTGGACGCCCGCCCTGTATCGGGGAAGGGGACTGTTTTCACCTACACGGTGAACCATCAGCCGTTCAACCCGGCTGTGCCGGTGCCCTACGTGATCGTCATCGTCACGCTCGACGAACAAGACGACCTGCGAATAGCGACGAATATCGTCGACTGCGAACCGGATTCGGTATATGTCGGCCTACCCGTCGAGGTTCGTTTCGAACGGCACGAGCTCAACGGCGAGGATGTCTTTGTGCCACTGTTCGCACCGCGTTAGGTATCAGAGAGCTGTTGTTGCGCTCGACCGGTGTCGAATGCAAAGCTGAGGTAGCCTTGGGGCAGCGGTTGAGTTCACAGCCTGTACGTAACCAAAGCAGGCCACCCACATCGGAATGTGCAGCTCGATGCTGCACGTCTCCGGTGTGCACACTACCGAAGGTAGACATGACCGTCATTGACAACGTCCGAGGTCAGGCGCAGTTCACTGCGTACATCGACCGGCGAAGCGCTGCCATCGCGGTCGAATCGCGAGGGGCAAGTACCATCGTCGCGGTCACCGGCGACGTCGACGCATCCAACGCCGACTTCGTAACCACTGTTCTGCAGGATTTCGTTGCCGGTAGCGACCGCATCGTCGTTGACGTCAGCGGTCTGGAATTTGTTGGCATTCAAGGACTTCGAGTGCTGATTGACTTTGACGCCAGATGCCGTACGTCGGGCCGGGCATGGGTCCTGGTGCCGTGCGGGATGCTTCGTCGGTTGATCGACGTGGTCGATATGGGGCGTCATCTGCCCGCTTCAGAGTCTGTCGACGACGCGTTGGACCACTTGAACCGGGATGGCGCGACCCCGCACGATCCGCCACGCGTCGCCGCCGACAAATTGCGCTGCTGAGTTCCGACAAAGAAAGCCCCGCAGCTAACGGGGCTTTCCGGTGGGCGGAGGGCTCAGGGTTGCTTGGAGTAGCGCAGCAGGAAGACGGCCGACACCGTGCCGGCGGCGACCGCAACAGCACCCCACAGCACCAGCGGGAACACCAGCGAGATGCCTGAGCCGCCGACGCTGGACAGCACAGTGGCCGCGTAGATCAGCCAGAAGACCCGGTACAGCGACCACAGTGCGGTGAGGCCGGCGGAAATTCCGATCACCAGGCTGCGGGTGCGGTCGACCCGGCTGACCTGGTCCTGGATGCGGGACGGGATGATGCTCATTGCTGGTTTCCTTGTCGTCATACGTCGCCCCGTTGGCGTCGTCATGGCGCAAGTACATCCGGCGCGGTCCGCTACCGATCCCAACAAGTGGCGGTGACGGTGGTCTCGGGGTCGGCCGCCGTGACAGTGTGACGCAGTGGGCTTCATCGAATCGTTGGTATCGATCTACCGGCGCAGCGGCGCCGATGTGCCGTTCGGAGATCCTGTGCCCTCACACGGCACCGAAATGGAGGGCTGGTTCTGGCGGCTCTCCGATCCGGTCGACGCACGGGTCGTCGTCGCATTGTGCAGCGCGAACCGGCACCGCGATGGTGACTGGGCGACGGCCGCCATAGCCGTCCACCCCGGTGGCATAGTGCGCTCCGCTGCCATCGACGACGTCAGTACGGACCGCGAACAGTTCTCGGTGATCGCAAATGCGGGAGCCGACTTCATCGACGCGAGCGAAGACCGGCTCCGAATGGCGGTGGGGGACTGCGAAGTCGACCTGACCTTCGAGGATGAGTTCAGGTGGCCCTTGGCATTCGGCGGCGGCGGATTCGCCTCGTCGGTGCCGTTTCTGAACCAGTACTGGCATCCCTACCGGTTGGGCGGCCGCGCATCCGGCGTCGTCACCTGTGGGGACGTTCATGAGACGTTCACCGACGCCACGCTGTACTGCGAACGGAACTGGGGTGCCGGCTTCCCTGAGCGGTGGTGGTGGGGTCAAGCGCACGACTTCGACGACGGCGACGTCTGCGTGGCCTTCTCCGGTGGCCTCCTGGAGTTGGGGCCCTTCAAGCGTGACGTCTCCGGAGTCGTTGTGCGGCTCGGCGATCGGGTGCTTCGACTCACGCCGCCGGCCTGGGTGTCGAGTTCGTGCGACGGCCTTCGGTGGCGGGTTGATGCCCGTACCGCGCGGTTTCACGTCGTGTTGGACGGGCGCGGCACCGATGCCGGCCCGCACGTGCTTCCCGTGCCCCTGCCTGCCGAGCGCCGCAACATCGACAGCGATTACGAATATCTGGACGGGACACTGCGTTGTACGGTCCGCGAGTGGGGCCGCGTCATCTTCGAGGGCACGTCACCACTGGCCGGACTGGAGATCGGCAGCCGCCCCGCTTGAGGACCGGACCGCGGCGGTCCGAGCCGCGCCCCCGCGTCGTCGTGACGAGCGTCGGCGCCGAATGTTAACCGCCGCAACATTTTCCACGGCCCGGCAGGCTGAGCGTTAAGCGCGCTCACAACGGCGAGTGACACCCGGGGCTGACCAGAGCAAAGAGATTATCGGTCGCCGACTGGTTTCCCTTCGCCGACTGCGGGTATCTCCACCCAGGCGCTGCAGCCAGTCGGCGCGGTAATCCCATCTCATAAGGAAGACCGATGCCGATTCATCCGCAGCAGTTGCTGTTGGCCTCCACCAGGCTGTACGCGTCGCTGCCCGTCGTTGGCAGGCACCTGGAGCCCTTTGCCGGCCTCGCCGCGATGGCCTTGTACGGTCGGCACTACGCGCCCGCGGCCGTGCGTGCAGCCATCAGCCGCCGCTCCGGTTCGGCTGATGTCACTGCCGCGGCTGACTCGGTCGAACCGCTGGTAGAGCCCGGCCCGGTGTCTGCAACAGCACGCCGAATCCCGCCGTTTGTGCGTGCGGGTGCCCAGCGGCGACGCTGTCTGTACCGCAGCGCCATCCAATACGGAAGCCATCGGGCTCAGCTGCTCGACGTCTGGCGTCGACCTGACCTCCCGCCGAACGCGCCGGTGCTGTTATTTGTGCCTGGCGGGGCATGGGTGCAAGGCACCCGTGTGTTGCAGGGCCACACCTTGCTGTCGCACCTCGTGAAGCAAGGGTGGGTGTGCTTGACGATCGACTACCGGGTGTCGCCGGTCCACCGGTGGCCGCGTCATATCGCCGACGTGAATGCTGCGATCGCCTGGGCACGCGCAAACATCGCACAATACGGCGGGGACCCGCGCTTCGTCGCGGTCGCGGGGTGTTCGGCGGGTGGCCATTTGGCTTCGCTCGCTGGTCTGACACCGGGCGATGAGCGGTTCCGCGGCGAACTCGCCGATGACGCGGACACGTCAGTCGATGCGGTCGTCAGCATCTACGGTCGATACGACTGGGAGGACCGCTCGACTCCGACACGCAGGAACTTCCAGGGCTTCCTCGAGCGAGTTGTCGTGGGGCGCAAACAGTCCCGTCATCCTGACGTCTACTCGGCAGCTTCTCCGCTTGCGCGTATCCATGCGGACGCACCGCCGTTCTTCCTCATCCACGGTACCCATGACGCCATCATTCCGGTGCACGAAGCGCGCCAGTTCCGTGCGGCATTGGAGTCCACATCGCGCAATGGTGTTGTCTACTGCGAAATTCCGCGAGCGGGGCACGCATTCGACCTTGTCGACACGTCACACGCCCGGCGCTGCGCCGTCGAGGTGTCCAACTTCCTCGACGAGGTGAAAGCTCGCCGTGCCGAGAGCCGATCGGCCACGGCTGTCTGATGCGCATCGCCGTCACGGGAGCCTCCGGCAACGTCGGCACAGCGCTGCTGCGCCGGTTGACCGAACCCGGCTCCGGTCACGAATTGATCGGTGTCGTACGGCGGCCGCCGCGAGCCACCGGTGTCTACGCCCGCGTCAAATGGCACCAGCTCGACCTGGCCGAACTCGGCGCAGAGAACTCGTTGGAAGAAATCTTCGACGGCGTCGATGCCGTCGTGCACCTGGCTTGGGGGTTCCAACCCACTCGCAACACCGAGTATCTCGCTCGCCAGGGCGTCGGCGGTACATCGGCTGTAGTGAAGGCCGCCCACGCCGCATCGGTAGGGCAGCTGCTGCACATGTCGTCAGTAGGCGCCTATGCGGCGGGCAGGTACGGCGAACGCGTCGACGAGTCGTGGTCGACGGCAGGCATCCCTTCTTCGCCGTACAGCCGAAACAAAGCGGCGGCCGAGGCGTTGCTGGACGACTACGAACGCGAACACGGCGACGCGGGCATACCCATCGCCCGAATGCGCCCCGGCTTCATCGTGCAGCGCGCCGCGGCCAGCGGCTTAATGCGCTACGCGCTGCCTGGATACGTACCGATGCTCGCGGTGCCGATATTGCCTCTGCTGCCATTGGATCGCCGCTTGTGCATCCCCCTGATCCATGCCGATGACGTCGCCGACGCGTTCGCTTCCGCGATCGAGCGGCGGGCGGTGGGACCGTTCAATCTGGCCGCAGAACCGCCAGTAGGCCGCGACGATGTCGCCGGCATCCTGAAGGCGAAGTCGATTCATGTTCCGGCCGGCGTGTTGGGCATGCTCGTCGATGTGAGCTGGCGAGCCCGGTTGCAGCCCATCGACCGCGGCTGGTTGGACATGGCATTCAGCGTGCCCCTGCTTGACTGCACGCGCGCGAAGAACGAGCTGGGCTGGAATCCGCAACGGTCCTCTGTTGCGGCACTCGCTGATGTCATCGAGGGTGTGGGGCAGCAGGCGCACGGAGACAGCGCGCCACTGCGTCGCCGATCGATGCTCGAACAGCTGTGGCGCGACGTCACCCAAGGACTGATGACAACGAGACGCCTGCCGTAAATGGGGGCTGCGGAACGGGTAGTGATCGTCGGCGCAGGGCCGTGCGGCCTAGCTCTCGCGCGCCAGCTCAAACACGAGCAGGGCATCGACGCACTCATCGTCGATCGGGCAACCGCGCCGGTGGCTGCCTGGCGCAACCGATACGACGGCTTTCGGTTGAACACGTGCGGCTTCTGGTCCCACTTGCCGGGGCAACGCATTCCCCGTCGTCACGGACGCTGGCCTAAGCGCGATGACATGGTCAACTACTTTGACGACTACGTGCGGCGTCAGAAGCTGCGCCTGCGGCTCGGGGTAACCGTCGGCCGACTCAACAGCCACGGCGAGGGATGGCAGGTCGTCACCGACGGCGACTCGATCACCGCGGAGGCGGCGATCGTCGCCACCGGCAACTACCACACACCGATGATGCCGTCATGGCCCGGAATCGAGACGTTTCGTGGCGAGCTTCTGCATTCGGCCGATTACCGCAATCCTTGGCCTTTCGCCGAACGGGACGTCCTCGTGGTGGGCTCTGGCAATTCGGCCACCGATATTGCAGTGCAATTGAGCGGCGGAGTGGCCCGAAGCGTCCGAATGGCGATCCGACGACCCCCGCACCTCGTTCCGCGCGCAGTCGTCGGTGTCCCCGTCGACGCCTTCGCTGCGGTCTTCAGCCGACTGCCGGTGCCAATGCTCGACAACGCCGCCGCGTTGGCGCAGCGGGCATGGTTCGGCAACCGCCGCGAAACGGGACTCCCTGTGCCGGAACAGGGCATCTACACGGCCCTGCTCGACGACGGCCACGTTCCGACGATCGGCGACGAGTTGGTTCGTCGCGTCGAAGCAGGGGCTATCGAGATCGTGGACGCCGTAACAGCTCTCGACGGCGCCCGCGTCGTCCTGAGCGACGGGACGGCAATGAGCCGCATGTCGTCATCGCCGCGACGGGGTACCGTCAGGGCCTGGAGCCGTTGGTGGGCCACCTCGGTGTGCTCGACCCGACCGGCCATCCACTCGTCAACGGATCGCCGTGTGCCGCACCGGGATTGTGGTTCCTCGGCTACGAGGAACCATTGATTGGGCCCCTGCAATCGTTTCGCTTACAGGCCTCTCGGGTCGCCCAGGACGTCGCGCATTATCTGGCGACCACCAGCCGGCGCCGCCGGGAGCTGAAGCCGCCGATTACGTAGAGGTACCTCGACATCTCTCTCCCGGGAGTAGACATATAAGGGCTCGTTCGTCTATGCCACGGCCGGGGGACACTTATGCGTCGGTTCGCCACCTCGCGGTGTGACATTGGGCACCCGCCGTTCATCTCCACGCCACCCCGCGTGCGGATACTCACGCCCGTGCTGGCCGGCCTTCTGCGCGTATCGTCCGCGGTTTTGGCGGCAGCGAGCTGTGTTTTCTACAGCGGTGGTGAGGCCTCGGCGACCCCTGCCATCAACACCGCAGGGATGCTGTCGTTCGCCGGGATGCAGCGCAGCTATGAGGTGCACGTGCCGGCCGGTGTCGCCCATCCGGCCGGTCTCGTCATCAACCTGCACGGCGCCGGACAGACCGGAAGCGTGCAGGCCGCTGTGACCAACTACAACGCCGTCGCCGACCGGTTCGGGTTCGCCGTGGTATACCCCGACGGCATCGACCTCAGCTGGGCCGACGGACGCGGCGCCTCGATGCCCGACCGTCAGGGTGTGGACGACGTCGGCTTCCTCGCCGCGCTTGCCGACCGGCTCACACACGACTACGGCATCGCCCCAGGGCATGTCTTCGCGACGGGTATGTCGGCGGGCGCTTTCATGGCCACCCGGCTGGCTTGTGAGCGCGCCGACGTGGTCGCCGCGATCGCGCCCGTCGCGGGCTCGTTGGGGTCGGCGGTTCCGTGTGCGCCGTCGCGGCCGGTCTCCGTTCTCGAGACGCATGGCGTCGTCGATCCGGTGGTGCCCTACAGCGGCGGCGGAATGGTCGGGCGCGGCGGCCCCAGCGACATCGTGGCGCCCCCGGCGATGGCCGCGCGGTGGCGCGACGTCGATCGCTGCCCTGGCGCACCCGTCGAAGACACGGTCGGCGCCGCGGCGCACCGCTTCACGTCATCGGGTTGCGCCGACGGCACCGAGGTGGTGTTCGTCGCGGTGGACGGCGGCGGCCATGAGTGGTTCGGCGGGGCTTCGGAGGCCAGCGCACAGTTTTTCGCCGCGCATGCCAGGTGAGCCCGTCGCGGTAGTCTCCAACGCGATGAGGGAGACGCGATGAGCGGCGGCCTGTTCGGGCTCCTGGACGACGTTGCGGCGATTGCGAAGCTGGCGGCGGCCTCGGTCGACGACATCGGAACCGCGACGGGCCGCGCGACGGCCAAAGCGGCGGGCGTGGTGATCGACGACACCGCGGTGACCCCGCAATACGTCCGCGGTATCGCAGCCGACCGCGAGCTGCCGATCATCAAGCGGATCGCGGTCGGGTCGCTGCGCAACAAGTTGCTGTTCATCCTGCCCGCGGCGTTGCTGCTGAGTCAGTTCGTCCCGTGGCTGTTGACGCCCATCCTGATGCTGGGCGGGGCCTACCTCTGCTATGAGGGCGCCGAGAAGGTCGTGGAGGCGCTTCTCAATCGAGGCGGCGAACACGGCTACGGCCCGCACGGCGCCGCGCCCGTCGCCGAGAGGGGCGCCGACGCCGAGAAGTTCATGGTCACCGGAGCGGTCCGGACAGATTTCGTGTTGTCGGCCGAGATCATGGTGATCGCCCTCAACGAGGTCGCCGACCAGGCTTTTTTGCCGCGGCTGATCATTCTCGCGATCGTTGCCGTGGTCATCACCGCGGTGGTGTACGGGGTCGTCGCCGCGATCGTGAAGATGGACGACGTCGGGCTGAGCCTCACCCAACGCTCGCCACGGCTGGCGCAGCGGGTCGGACGCGGGCTCGTCCGGGGGATGCCGAAGCTGCTCTCGGCCCTCTCGACCATCGGAACGATCGCGATGTTGTGGGTCGGCGGACACATCCTGCTCGTCGGGTCCGACGAGCTCGGCTGGCACACCCCGTATGGGCTGATCCACCACACGGAGGAGAAGGTGCATCACACCGTCGAGGCGGTCGGTGGTGTGCTCGCGTGGCTGGTCAACACCGCGGCATCGGCGGTGATCGGTCTGATCGTCGGTGCCGCGCTCGTGGGCATCATGCATCTGCTGCACCGCGTCAAAGGGCGCTCGCGGCAAGTGAACTGATGCAACAATCCTACGTATGACCAAGCCGGATTCGGCCCGCCGGGAACCCGAGGTGCCCGCAGGCATCGGACCCAACCTCAACGTGGGCAGCTTCCGTTTCTGGTTCGTGGGGCAACGATGGGAATGGTCCGACGAAGTCGCCCGGATGCACGGCTACGAACCCGGCACGGTCGTTCCGACCACCGAGCTGCTGCTCTCCCACAAGCACCCCGACGACCGCCAGCATGTTCAGGACCTCCTCGACCATCTGCTTCACTTCGGCGGCTCCTTCTCCAGCCGCCACCGGTTCATCGACACCTCCGGGCACGAGCACACGGTGCTGGTCCTCGCCGATCGGATGCTGGACAGCAACGGCGCCTTGGTGGGTAGTGAGGGTTACTACGTCGACCTAACCGACACCTTCCGTCACGCCCGCAGACAGGCACTCGACGAATCGCTGCCAGAACTCTTCGAGGCGCGCGCGGCGATCGAACAAGCCAAGGGCGCGCTGATGGTCGTCTACCGCATCAGCCCCGACGCGGCGTTCGAGATCCTGCTGTGGCGCTCGCAGCAGACGAACACCAAACTGCGGGCGCTTGCCGCCCAGATCGTGGCCGAGCTCGAAACGTTGCGTTGCCAGCCGGACAATTTGCAGCGGGAGTTCGACCATCTGCTACTGACCGCGCACACCCGCGTCGGCACTACCCGCAACCGTTAGCGTCGCCGGTTTCTTCTCCAGAACCTGCAGGTTCGGCCCCGCCATAGCGCATCATTTGGCTTAAATTGGAAACCTCACAGGGCGGGAGGTGACGGACGCGTGGCGCTATTGGAAGTCACTCAGGACATGCGCGACGCGGCCGTCGTCGTCTGGGCAACCGGCGAGATCGATTCGGGCACCGTCGACACATTGATCTCTCATCTCGAGGCTGCGCTCGACGCGGCCTCTGCACATCCGGCCCGACTGCTGGTGCTCGAACTGAGCGCCGTGAGGTACTTCGGCAGCGCCGGACTGAACGCCGTGCTGGGCTGTTACGAGAAGGGGATGGCCGACGGAGTCGCCGTCCGCGTGGTCGCCAGTAACGCCGAGGTGCTCATGCCGATCGAGGTCACCAAGCTCGACAAGGTTCTGCGGCCGTACCAGACCTTGAACGAGGCGCTCGACCGAACTGACGACAAAACATGATCGGCGACGGCGGACCCGGTTCGCACGCCGCCGTCTTCAGCGCCGACCCCGACGTCGGTCGCGATCTCGTGCAGGTCGACTGGGGCGGTACGCCACTCGGTTCCCCGTCGGGCTGGCCGCAGAGCCTGCAGACCACCGTCAGCATCCTGCTGTCGTCCCGCTTCCCCATGTGGATGGCATGGGGACCGGAACTCACGTTTTTCTGCAACGCGGCCTACCGCCGGGACACCCTTGGCCGCAAGTACCCGTGGGCCCTCGGTCGGCCGGCCAACGAGGTCTGGTCGGAGATCTGGGATGACATCGGTCCGCGGATCGATCGGGTGCTCTCCACCGGGCAAGCCACCTGGGACGAGGGTCTGCTCCTGTTTCTCGAGCGCTCCGGTTATCCCGAAGAGACCTACCACACGTTCTCATACAGCCCATTGCGCGACGACGAGGGTCACGTCGTCGGCATGCTGTGCGTCGTCAGCGAGGACACGCAGAGGGTGATCGGCGAGCGGCGGATGGCGACGCTGCGCGACCTCGGCTCCGACCGCAGCGTCGCGCGCACCGAGGAAGAAAGCCTGGCGTTCGCCCACCGTCAGCTCGCGAAGAACCCGCGCGACATGCCGTTCACGATGACGTACCTCTTCGACGAAGCCGGCGACGCACGGCTTGCGGGGATGAGCGGCATCGCCCCTGGTCATCCCGCAGCACCGGCTGTCCTGCGCGCTGACGACTCGACAGGGTGGCCGGTGGCGAGGGCCGCACGGGGTGAATCGGTGCTCGTGGACCTTGCGGGCGCCCCATATACCGACCTCCCAACCGGCGCGTGGCCCGAACCGCCCGTCAAGGCACTGGTCGTGCCGCTGATCGAGCAGGGCGGTATCTCCAGTGGTTTCCTGGTCGCCGCGCTGAACCGGTATCGGCCGATCAACGAGAGAAACACCGGCTTGGTGACGCTGGTCGCCGCCCACATCGCCGCCGGGATCGGCAGCGCCAGGAGCTTTCGCGCTCAGCAGAGACGAGCCGAGGAGCTGGCCGAGCTCGACCGCGCCAAGACCATTTTCTTCTCCAACATCAGCCACGAGTTCCGCACCCCGTTGACCTTGATCCTCGACCCGGTCGCCGAGCTTCGCGGCAGGACCGCAGGCATGGACGATGAGGCGCGCGAGAACCTCGACGTCGTCTGGCGAAACGGGTTGCGGCTGACCAAGCTGGTGAACACGCTGCTGGACTTCTCCCGCATCGAGGCCGGGCGTGCGCAGGCGCACTACGAGCCGGTCGACCTCGCTGCCGTCACCGCCGACCTGGCCAGCGTTTTCCGGTCCGCTGTGGACCGCGCCGGGCTGGAGTTCTACGTCGACTGCCCCGCGCTGGAAGAACCCGTGTACGTGGACCGCGACATGTGGGAGAAGGTCGTCCTCAACCTGTTGTCGAACGCGCTGAAATTCACCTTCGAGGGCGCCATCTCCATACGGGTAAGGCGCGACCGCGACGAAGCGGTGGTGACCGTCACCGACACGGGGATCGGTGTGCCCGCCGAGGAGATGCCCCGGCTCTTCGAGAGGTTCCATCGCATCGAGTCGTCGTATGCGCGTTCCCACGAGGGCAGCGGAATCGGCCTGGCCCTAGTGGAAGAGCTGGTCCGTCTGCACGGCGGCACCATCACGGCCGACAGCGTCGAGGGGCAGGGAACCACTTTCACTATTCGACTGCGGTTCGGGGCCGAGCATCTGCCTGCCGACGCTGTCGCCCCGACGCGAGCCCGCCGCGCCCCTTCAGACATCGCTGAACCGTTCGTCCAGGAGGCGCTGCGCTGGATGCCCGCCGACCCGGCGGCGGACAACCAGCACGTCGCGGTGGACCGGCTGCCCGACGCCGCGGTCAACGCCGCTGCATCGGCCGATTCGACGACGCGGGTGCTGATCGCCGACGACAACGCCGATATGCGTGAATACCTCGGACGTCTGTTGAGCGCGGCCGGGTACCGCGTCGATTCGGCCACCGATGGCCAGCAGGCGTTGGACGCCGTCCGCGCCGACATCCCCGACCTGGTCATCAGCGACGTGATGATGCCGCGTCTGGACGGGCTGGCGTTGGTTGCGGCGCTGCGCTCCGATGCCCGTACCGCGGCGGTCCCGGTGCTGCTGCTGTCGGCGCGCGCCGGGCAGGAGGCGTCGATCGAAGGGCTGGAAGCCGGCGCCGACGACTACCTGGTCAAGCCGTTCGCCGCCGCAGAACTGCTGGCCCGCGCGCGCGCGATCATTGAGCTGGCCCGGCTGCGCACTCATCACTCGCGTTGGCGCGCAGCGCTTGTCGATTCCCTGCAGGAAGCGTTCTTCGCGTGTGACGAGCAGGGCGCGATCGTCGAGATCAACGCCGCGTTCGCCGAAATCATCGGGTACGGTCCCGACGGGTTGCCATACGAGCCGCCGTTCCCGTGGTGGCCGTCCGCCGATGTCGACCCGCAGGCGCGCCGGCAGATCGAATCGGCGTTCGAGACGTTGCTGAACGACGACCACGGGACGTATACGATCCCGATGAATCACCATGACGGCCACCGTATTTGGGCTGCGGTCACGTTCAACCACACCCAGGACCCCGACACCGGTCGCCGTGTCACGGTCGGCACATTCCGCGATGTGACCGCCGAGCATTACACCGTGCAACGCGAAACGGCGCTCGCCTCCCTCGGCCAGCGGCTCGTGCAAGCCGACAGCGTCGACGCCGCGGTGCGCGCTGCAGCACAGGAGCTGCACAGGCTGTGGCAGGCGCACCGGGTGATCGCCGTCATATTGCCGCACGGCGGCACCGAAACCGTTGCGCCGCATATGGTTTGCGTCGGTGAGCCGTCGCAATGGGCCGATCTGCCCGTGGCCACGCAGCGGATGATCAGATCGTTGAGTGAGGGTGACCTGCTGGCAGTCGAGGCCACGCGGCCGGGTTTCGCGGGTATCGCGTTGCAGCATCCCGGCGGGGTCATGGTGATTAACATCGAGCTGGCCGAGAAGCGACCCTTCACCTCCGAAGACGGCATGCTGCTCACCGTTTTGGCGGGGCGCCTCAGCCAGGGCCTACAGCGGCTTCATCAGATCGACCAGCAGCGTGAGACGGCGCTGGCGCTGCAGAACGCGATCCTCGGTCCAGCGACACTGCCCAGTGGCTTTGCGGTGCGCTACCAGCCCGCCTCCCGTCCGCTTGCGGTGGGTGGCGACTGGTATGACGTGGTCGACCTCGACGACGGCCGCATCGCGCTCATCGTCGGCGACTGTGTCGGCCACGGGCTGTCGGCTGCAACGGTCATGGGTCAGCTCCGAAGCGCTTGCCGGGCACTGCTTTTGGACATCCCCAGCCCGAGTGCAGCGTTGACCGCTGTGGACCAGTTCGCCCAGCGGTTGGCAGGCGCGCGATGCACCACCGCCTTCTGCGCGGTGCTCACACCGGACAGCGGAGAGCTGGTGTACTCCAGCGCCGGTCACCCGCCCCCGATCATGGTGCTGGCTGACGGCACCATGCGCCTCCTCGACAGGGCCCGCGCCACCCCTCTCGGCGTGTCCATCAAGAACAGGCCCCGGCCGGAGCATCGGGAGATCTTGCCGCCTCGGGCCACCTTGCTGCTCTACACCGACGGCCTGGTCGAGCGCCGGCGCGAGCCGTTGGACATCGGCATCACTCGCGCCGCAGGCGTCGTGCAGGAGAACCGCGACAGCGGGCTCGAGGACGTTGCCGTGCACGTGATGTCGGGGCTGGCGCCGGGCGACGGCTACCAGGACGACGTTGCTGTTCTGCTGTACCGCCAACCGGGTCCGCTGGAGCTCGAACTGCCCGCCGACCCGAGTCATCTCGCGTCGACCCGGGCCGCTCTCAAAGGCTGGTTGACCCTAGCGGGGGTGGATGCGGATCAATCGCTCAAGGTGCTCATCGCCACCGGTGAGGCGCTCTCCAATGCGATCGAGCATGGGCACCGTCTCGTGGAGGGCACCATCAGGCTGCGCGCCAGGGCCTATGCCGATCGGCTGCACGTCACCGTCAGCGATGGCGGGAGCTGGAAAACGCCGGTGGCGGCCACCCACCGCGGCCGGGGTATCGCGCTCATGCGCGCGCTGATGCAAGATGTCACCATTCTGCCGCGAGACTCCGGGACCACAGTTCACATGCACGCCAGGATCGCCTGATGGCGACGCCGCTGAGCATCACCACCGACCGGCGCGATGACGGCACGTTCGTGCTGACGGCCGCAGGAGAGGTCGACCTCAGCAACATCGACTCGTTCGCCGGTGCGCTCGACGAGGGATGGGCGTATGTGGATGCCGACGGGGCGCGCCTCACCGTCGACCTCACCGACATCGCTTACCTGGACAGCTGCGCGATCAACGCGCTGTTCAACCACACCGGGGGCATCCGCTTGATCGTCAACCCGATCCTGATCCCGGTCTTGACGATCAGCGGCCTCACCGAAATGGCCGTCGTCGAACCCGCGGGCTGAAGCCTAATGCGGCTCAGGAAGTTTTCCTGATGCGCGGTGACAGCTGGACGATCTCCGGCACCACGCTCGGGTTCGCATGAGCGGTGATCACCAGCGACACCAACGTATTGGCGACGTCGTTCAGCGTCGACATCTGTGCTGGCAGTTGGCCATGCTCCACCCACGACTTGAAAAGCATCGACAGCAGATCCCGGTCGGCGCCGCGCAGGATCTCGGTGTCGGCCGTCGGCCCGATCCCTACCCGCACGATGGACAGCTCGGGGTGTTCACTTCGCCACGAGTGCAGGATCTCGTCCAAAGCGGCCTTGCTCGCGCTGTATGCCGAGACCCCCGCCCGGGGGCGACCGACGTCGTGGCTCGAGGCGATCAGCACCACGCCGTTCTCGGACAGATGAGGCCGCGCGGCGCGAAGCACATTGTTCGCACCCACCGCGTTGACGGCGAAGGCGTGCACCCACGTCGTCACGTCGGTGTCCTCGATGTGCGCGAAGGGCACGACCGTGCTCGTGAAGACCACGGCGTCGAGGCCGCCGAGCGATTCGGCCGCTTCGCCGACCACCTTGTCGATCGCCGCGGTGTCCTCGACGTCCAGTTCGAAGGCGGTACCACCGATGGCGTCGGCCAGCTTGGTCAGCAGGTCCGTACGCCGCGCGGCCACCGCCACCTTGGCGCCTAGCTCGGCGGCACCCTCCGCCACCGCGTGGCCTATGCCGGAGGAGGCGCCGACCACCAGGAGGCGCAGCCCTTCGGCACCAGTCGATCGACCACTCATTGGTTACTGCCCTTCCGTGGGGTTAGGTCACCCTTCGTTTGGTGGGACAGTACCTGGTCCGCTACTCGCATGCCGACGACGCCCACGCCAATGGCGGTAACCCCGGTGAGTAGCGAAGGCGCCGACGACCGCCGTCACGCACCAGACCGCCACGGCGACGTACGCCAGCGGTGACGACAGATTCCCGATCGACGCGCCAAGCGCGGTGTACACGAACGCCCGCGGCACCGACCCGATGAAGGCCCCGACCGCCATCTGCCACACCGGGACGCCGAACGCGCCGAAGGTGTATGACGCCAGCGCGTCGGAAATGCCGGGGACGAAGCGCTGGCCGACGACCGCCCACAGTCCGCGGCGTGCGATCAGCTGGTCCAGGCGGTCGGCGCGGTCGGCTCCGAGCAGGCCCCGTGCACTCTGCCGGCCCGCACGGCGTCCGATCAGGCTGGTGATGACCGCTGTTCCGACCGTCGCGCCCAGCGTCACGAACAGCCCGAGCACGGGCCCGAACAACACGCCGCTGCCGGCCGCAAGGATCGGTCCCGGCACGAAGATGGCGCCGAACACCGACGAGACCGCCACATAGGTCAGCGGCGCGACGGGTCCCGTGGCGGCGACCGTACTTCGAACGTCCTCAACGTCTACCACCCGCGTGACCGCGACCAGATAGAACAGCCCCACCAAAAACGCGGCGAACAGGGCGAGCCGCACGACGTGGTGCCGTCGCGACTCGGCGGGCACGGCCTGGCTTTCGGTCATGTCAATGCCGATTCTTCCGTACGCCTTGTAGCGTTCGTCGCTATGACCGTTGAGCAGGGCGTCCCACCCATCGGTGATTGGAACCGCCTGCTCGACGGTCGCGTGGCGGTGATCACCGGCGGAGGCGACGGCATCGGCGCAGGCATCGCCCGGCTGTTCGCCCAGCACGGCGCGCTCGTCGAAGTCGCCGAAATCGATCAGGACCGCGCCCGCCGTATTCGCGACGAGGTGACCGGCGCAGGCGGACGGATCCGCTGCCATGTCGTCGACGTCACCGCCGACAAAGACGTGGCGCGCTTGGCGCATGCGGTGCTCGGCGAGCACGGCCGTATCGATGTGCTTGTCAACAATGTCGGTGATTACCGGCCGTTGGTCGCCTTTCATCAGTCGACACCCGAATCGTGGCAGCAGATGTACGACATCAACCTGCGTCACGTCTTCGCGGTCACGAGGGCGTTCGTGCCGTCGATGATGAGCGCGCGGCGCGGCAGTATCGTGACCGTGCATTCGGTGGAGGGGATGCGCGGATACCCCAAAGACCCTGTCTACGGCGCGATGAAGGCCGCCGCCGCGCACTTCACCACTTGCCTGGCCGTCGACCTCGGAAGGCACGGCATCCGGGTCAACGGCATCGGCACCGATCTGGCGCAGACGCCGCAGGTCGACTATCTGACCGGCTACGACGACGTCGACGAGTTGTGGGCGTCGTGGGCGCCCGTCGGCCGGGTGGGCTGGCCCGAAGACCAGGCGCGCGTCGCGCTGTTTCTCGCGTCCGACCAGTCAGCGTTCGTCACCGGCCACAACATCCCCGTCGACGGCGGCACGAAAGCCGGTGGCGGCTGGCTATTTTCGCCTCGAGAGGGCCGTTTCGTCAACAGGTCGAAGCACCTGTGAGCGCGCCCTCCGAGACGGTGGACGTCATCGTCGCGGGCAGCGGCGGCGGCATCGCAGGTGCGTATACCGCAGCGCGGGAGGGCCTTACGGTCGCCCTCGTCGAGGCCACCGGCCAGTTCGGCGGCACGTTCGCCTACTCCGGCGGCGGCGGAATGTGGTACCCCTGCAATCCCGTCCTGGTGCGAGCCGGTGTCGACGACACGATCGATGACGCGCTGCGCTACTACCGCGCCGTCGTCGGCGACCGCACCCCGGCGCAGCTGCAGGAGACTTATGTGCGCGGCGGCGCGGCGCTGATCGAATACCTGGAACGTGACGAGCATTTCGCGTTCAAGATCCTGCCGTGGCCCGACTACTACAGCTCGGCGCCGGGCGCACGCAATGACGGTATGCGCCACATCGTGTCGAAGGCGGTGCCCGACAACAGGCTTGGGCGCTTCCAGGGGCTGGTGCGCGGACCGCTGGATCATGAACGCCTTGGCGCTCCGCAACCTGAGCTGCTCACCGGCGGCCGCGCGCTGATCGGCAGGTTCCTCTCGGCGATGGCCGACAATCCGGCGGTCACCGCTCATTTGAACACCAGCGTCGTCGAGCTGCTCACCGACGGCGGCCGGGTGGTCGGCGCGGTGGTCGACAGCGAGGGCCATCGGCGATCGATCAGGGCGCGCCGTGGTGTCCTGCTGGCGGCGGGCGGCTTCGAACAGAACGACCAGATGCGGGCCGAATACGGCGTTGCGGGAACGGCTTTGGACACCATGGGGGCGCCGCGCAACCTCGGCCTGGCGCATCGGGCGGCGATTGCCGTCGGCGCGAGCACCGATCTGATGGACCAGGCATGGTGGTCGCCGGGACTAGTCCATCCCGACGGCCGGGCCACGTTCGCGCTGTGCTTCACCGGAGGCATCTTCGTCGATGGTGAGGGGCAACGGTTCGTCAACGAGTCCGCGGCCTACGACCGCGCGGGCCGCGAAATCATCCGCGCGATTGCGGAAGGCACGGTCGGGCGGCGGTACTGGATGGTGTACGACAGCCGCAGCGGCGAACAACCGCCGGTCATGGCGACCAACGTCTCGTTCTGGCCGACGGACTCTTATGTGTCGGCCGGGCTGTGGCGGCAGGCCGACACGCTGGCCGGGCTCGCCACCGAAATCGGTGTTCCGGCAGCCAATCTGGAGGTTACCGTGCGCCGTTTCAACGGTTTCGCTCAGCGCGGCGACGACGAGGACTTCGGCCGCGGGCGCGAGTCGTTCGACCGCGCGTTCACCGGCGGAGGGTCACCGCTGGTGCCTATCGACACCCCGCCCTACCGCGCGGCGGCGTTCGGCCTGTCGGATCTCGGCACCAAGGGCGGGCTGCGGACCGATGTCGATGCCCGGGTGCTCGACGCCGACGATCAGCCGATCCCGGGGCTCTATGCCGCGGGCAACACGATGGCCGCGGTGTCGGGTACGTCGTATCCCGGCGGGGGCAACCCGATCGGCGCCTCGCTGCTGTTCAGCCATCGCGCAGCCCTGCACATGGCGCATGCCTAACTCGTCGACTTCTGCACCAGGGCAGTGCATTGCCGGCAATCACGACCCTGACGCAGAAATCGGCACAGTGGCATGGCGGCAGGCCGCGGCCAGCAGATCGTCGACGACGAAGCCCAGTTGGAATATCCGATATTCGCCCTCCGGCCACGGCTGCTGGAACAGCGGATACCCAGCTGGTTCATGACTTGGCACGGATGAGCACCTCCTGGGTCGTGTTGGCCACGAGGTGGCCGTCGATGTCGTGGATCGCACCGCGCACCAGCCCGCGGTGGCCCGAGATCGACACCAATTCGGCTGTGTGGCTGTGCCATTGCTCGAACCGCACCGGTCGGTGCAACCAGATGGTGTGGTCGAGGCTGAACGCCATCGACGACTCCACGGTGACGTCGTCGGGGTGCGAACGCATGGCGATGTCGAGCAGGAGGTAGTCGCTGGCGTATGCCAGGAGCACGCTGTGCAGCACGGGATCGTCACCGATGCTGCGCGGCAACCGCATCCAATGTGAGCGCGGTCCGTCGGCGCTGGATCCGCCGAAGAAGTACGTCGGCTCGGCGATGCGCATGTCGAGTGGGGGAGGCCTGCTGATCCAGGTGCGTGCCCGGTCGATCAGGTCGGGCGGCGCGCTGGCCACCCAGTCCTGCAGGCGTGGTAGCCGCTCGGGATGCGGTCCGGCTGGTGCGACTCCGGCCAGGCCGGGCTCGAGCGGGTTGTCGTGGAACGACACCATTGCGATCAGCAAGGTGTCTGTCGCCTGGGTGACGGTGACGCGGCGTGCGGCCATCGACCGGCCGTCTCGGACCCGCTCGACCGACACGTCGAGCGGATGCTCGGGGTCGCCCGATTTCACGAAGTACGCGTGCAGTGAATGCGGCGGTTTGTCGACGACGGTGCCCGCCGCGGCCTGCATGGCCTGGGCGATCATCTGCCCGCCGAAGACCCGCCCGAACCGGTTGGCCTCGCTGTGCACGCGAAAACGGTCCTGGCCCAAGGGCTCCGGCTGCAGCAACCGCAGCAGGCTGTCGAGCGCGCGCAGAATTGCGCCGTCGAGATCGTCGGGCATGCTCACCAGATGCGCCGAAGTCGGAAACTCTCGCTGCGCTGCTCGCTGGTAAGGGCCTGCCAGTAGCGGATCAGCGCCTCGGTGTCGTCGATCTGGTCGATCCCCTGGTAGTAGGCGCCCTCGATCCACATGGCCAGATCGGGGAACCGGCGCGCGAGCATGCAGTGAAGTGTAGCGACGCGATCACCGTCAGCAGCCGTCATGCTTGGATTGCAAGGACCGCTGGAGAGTTCATGCGGTTTGGTTATGGTCGAACCGTGAACCTCGAGGAACTGCGCTGGTTCGTCGTGCTCGCTGAGACCGAACACGTCACCGATGCCGCGACCGAGCTGGCGGTCAGCCAGCCGACGTTGTCTCGGGCGCTCGCCCGTTTCGAACGCGAAGCCGGTACGCCGCTGTTCGATCGAGTCCACCGCAGGCTCCGACTCAACGCCTACGGCCAGATCATGCTGGAGCACGCCAAGCGCAGTCTCGCGGAAATGCAAACCGCCACCGACCGCATCGCCGCTCTGCGTGACCCCGACAACGGGCAGGTGCGGTTCGCCTTTCTGCACTCGTTGGCGAATTGGTATGTGCCCGAATTGCTTCGACGTTTCCGTGAAACGGCACCCGCCATCGGGTTCTCCTTGTTTCAGGGTCCTGCTGGTGAGATCACACGTCGACTACTCGACGGACAGGCCGATGTCGCGATCACCGCGCCACGTCCCGCGATGGCGGGGATCGGCTGGCGCAGGCTCTATGTCGACCAATTGTGCTTAGCCGTACCGCGCGGTCACCGCCTCGCAGACCGGGCCAGGGTGCGTCTATCAGCGGCGGCGGGGGAGCCGTTCATCGCACTAGCCGAACAAGCCGGTCTGCGTCAGCTCACCGATCAACTGCTGGCCGACGACGGGGTCCGTCCGGACATCGTGTTCGAGGCCACCGAGATCCCTACCGTCGAAGGTCTGGTCGCGGCCGGCTTCGGGGTGGCCGTCATCCCCGTTCCGCGTGACGGCCGCCAAGCGAAGACCGTCCATGTCCCATTGTCTAACGCCGGTGCCAAGCGGGAAGTGGGATTGGTGTGGGACCGCAGCCGGACCCTGTCCCCGCCCGCCGATCGGTTCGCGGCCTTCCTGCTCAGCGATGCACGACACGCATAAAACACCCCAACATCATGCATTGGACACATTAGAAGAGCGGTCTTAGCGTCGTAGCGGTGACCATCGAGCAGTCTGCCCCGCCCGCGTGGGCCGGCCATACCCGCGGTTCGGCCGCATACGGCCGCCTGCTTGCCGCGCTCTTCTGCGCGGGGGTCGCGACGTTCGCGCAGCTCTATTCGCCACAGGCGGTGCTGCCGCTGATTGGTGCAGACCTTCACGTCGGTGCTGCGGCCGCGGCCCTGACGATCTCGGCGTCCACCGTGGGCTTGGCACTCGGGGTGATCCCATGGTCCACCCTCGCTGACCGCATTGGCCGTGTCAGGGCGATATCGCTTTCGGTCACGGTGGCGACGGCCATCGGGCTGCTCGTCCCGTTCGCGCCGTCGTTCGAGTTGCTGCTCGCCGGCCGCTTTCTGGAGGGTCTCGTGATCGGCGGCGTGCCGGCCATCGCGATCGCCTATCTCACCGAGGAGATCGACCCCGCGCACGCGGCACGGGCCGCGGGCACGTTCGTCGCCGGTACGACCATTGGAGGTCTCATTGGTCGCCTGGTGGCCAGCCCGGTGGCAGAGGTCGCCGGATGGCGAGCCGACATGTTCACCGTCGCGGCGCTGTGCGGGCTCGCCGCGCTGAGCTTCGTCAAGCTCGCGCCGCAACCCCACGGCTTCGTCCCGTCGAATCGCTCCGGCGCCAAACCTGAAGAGAGCCTGGCGATTCGGTTGCTCGTCAACCTGCGCTCACCGCGCCAGCTCGTGCTTTTTACGCAAGGCTTCTTGCTGATGGGTGGCTTCGTCGCGCTGTATAACTTCCTGGGCTTCCGGCTGACCGGCCCACCGTTCGGTCTGTCACCGTTCGTCGTGAGCCTCATGTTCGTGGCCTACCTAGCCGGGACGTGGGCGTCGTCGCGCGCCGGCGCGGAAGCCACGCGGTTCGGCCGCAAACCCGTGCTGCTGGCGTCGACAGCGATCATGGCCGCGGGCGTCGCGATCACGTTGATCACCAACGTATTCGTGGTACTCGGAGGACTGTTGATCGCCACCGCAGGCTTCTTCGGCGCCCATTCGGTAGCGTCCGGCTGGACGGCCCGGTCCGCGCCGGTGGGCAAGGCGCAGGCTTCCTCGCTGTACAACCTGTTTTACTACGGCGGCTCCAGCCTGTGCGGGTGGTTCGGCGGAGTGGCCTATGAAGGCTACGGCTGGCCCGCTGTGGCAGGCACCATCGTGGGTCTAGCCCTTATCGCAGCCGTCGTAGCGGTGATGTTTCTTCCCGCGAACTGACTCCAGTCCACCGACTGAGCGCCGACGCCACGGCTGTGCGGTGGCAGGAGTTGCCCGCCCACGCGACATAGCCGTCGGGTCGGACGAGGAGCGCGGGCCCGGCGTCGAGGCGTTCGGCTTCGACAAGACCGCAGAGTTCGACCGGTGTCTGTCCGCGTTCGCGAATGAGCACGAACCCAGCGGAGCGCTGTAGATGCGTTAACCGGCCCTGCACCAGCGGGATCTCCGTCGCCGCGGTGCCGACGAGCGGATGCTGCGAATGTCGACGTGCGTAGCGCAGTGTGGTGCCCGCAAAACTGCCGGCAACTATGTCGCGTACCGGCGGCGTGCGAAGTAGCCTCGGCGCCAGGAGGTTTCGTATGCCGCGGGCGAGCCGAGGATGTAATGTGACCCCACGTGCCATCAGCCCCGACTGCCGCAATACCCGTCTTCCGATCGGATGACGTTCGTCGTGATATGTGTCGAGGACGTCGTCGGGCGCGCCTGCGAGCACCACATCGAGCTTCCACGCGAGATTGACCGCGTCCTGTATCCCGGTGTTCATGCCCTGCCCGCCCATGGGCGAATGCACATGCGCGGCGTCGCCCGCGAGGAACACACGACCGTGCCGGTAAGAGCCGACTTGACGCTCGTCGCAGTGGAACCTGGACAGCCAGCCGACCTGACGGACCGCGAGGTCACGACTCACCGCACGGTGTAGCACGTCGATCACCTCGCCGGGAGAGGCAGGCTCGGAGTCCGGCACCTGATGCCGTCTGTCCCACACCATCGCTCGGTACCAGGCGCCGTTCTCGTCACCGCGGTCGTACGGTGCCAGAAAACCGAACGCGTCTCGTGTACTGCCCAGAGTCAATTCGCCGGTGGCGGGACCGTATGCGAGCTCAACGTCAGCCAGCACCACAGAGGACAGGATCGTCTTTCCGGGGAACTCCGCGCCGACGAGGTTCCGCACGGTGCTGTGTGCCCCGTCGGCCCCGATCACGTAGTGCGCCCGCCATATCTGCCGGTGCCGCGGATCGTCCTCGTCTTTCGGGCGTGCGGTGATCGTAACGCCGTCGGCATCCTGTTCGAGGGCAACTACTTCCATGCCACGATGAACCTGGGCACCCTGCATGGCGGCGTAGTGCGCCAGCGTGCGATCGACGACCGTCTGGGGGGCGATCGCGACGAATCGATATGCCGAACGCAGATGTGAGAGATCGATCCGCGCACCCGCGAAGATGGAGACACCGGCGGACGGATGAGCCTGGGCCAGGACATCATCGGCCAACCCGCGAGCGTCCAGCAGTTCCAGCGTCCTGGCCATCAGGGCGAACGCGCGGCTGGCGGGGTTGATTTCGGCCCGACGTTCGAGCACGACAACCGACCGGCCGGTCCGCGCCAAATCGCCTGCTGCGGCCAACCCGGCGGGACCGGCCCCGACGACCACGACGTCTGCGCTATATGAGGCGACCATGGCTATGCTCCGGCGTTACGTCGGTCGGGTCCGGAAACCACCGGCGTATGTCGCCGGGCGTCGAGGTGGCCGAGTAGTTGAAGACGAAGCGGCAGTCCGGATAGGCGGTGTGTGCGGCGTTCACGATCGCCTCGAACAGCAGCGTGTTGCTTGCGACCAGGCGGATTCCGGCGCCGATCAGCACTGCGTCGTAGCGCTTGGCCGACAGCCAGTCGCGCGCCTTCGTCGCACCCGCCTCGCCGGTGTCGATCAGGCAGTTGTCGACCTCGTAGCCGGCCGCCCGCAAGCCGGCGACGTTGGCGCTGTTCGCTTGGGTCAAGCCGGCTTTGGTCAAGCCGCTGAACTGCGAAAACTCGGCCGATTCGTAATCGACGGCGTCGGGGTGCAGCCCTATTTGGATAGCGGTTACGGCCATCGCGTCCTCCTTCAGTTCAACGCGTGTTGAACTGAAGGTAGGCCTCACCATCGAAGTTGTCAACAATTGTTGAATACACTGGCGCCATGGCTTCGAGAACCCGGGACGCTGCAGCGACAAGGGCCGCCATCTTGGCTGCGGCGCGTGTGCAGTTCGGCCAGAGCGGCTTCGAGAAAACGACGATAAGATCGGTCGCCTCGGCCGCCGGGGTCGATCCCGCGCTTGTCATGCACTACTTCGGGAACAAGGACGGACTCTTCGGCGCCGTGTCGCGTCTCGACATCTCACCGCCCGATCTGTCCGGGGTGGCGCCCAGCGATGTCGCGGATGTCTTGTTGCCCCTTTTCGTCGAGGTGTGGGGGCCCGAGGGGCCATTCCTCCCGTTGCTGCGCGCCGCGGCGTCGAGCCAGGCGGCCGCCGATGCGCTGCTCGACGTCTTCACCCGCCAGGTGGCGCCCGCCCTGGCCGAGGTCGCGGTCGACCGGCCGACTGAACGGGCCGCGCTCATCGGTGCCCAGTTGTTGGGAATAGCCGTGGCGCGCTACATCATCGGAATTCCGCCGCTTGTGGACATGGATGACAAGACGCTCGCTCGCTGGCTCAAACCGGTTCTCACGCACTATCTCACCGACCCGTCGCCGTGAATCATCGCCGACCCCAAGCGGCTGCCGTCCATCCTCGCCGACGAGACGCAGCTGTTCGAAACGCACAGCAACCCGACGTGCTTTGTGGTCGAATACGACTCCCCGATGGGCCCAACGGCGAAACCCCGCGCGTCGAGCTCTTCTACGAGGACTGAAGGTCGGCCTCAGAGAACACATCGATGGTTTCGGCGGGCTCGAGCATGACGACGGGGATGTGCCGGGACGTCGACCGCTGATATGAGAGATACGGGGGGTACACAGATACCATGAAGTCCCAGATACGGTGACGCTCTTCATCTTTGGGCTCACGCCAGGTCGCCCGAAACGCCTGGGTCGCGATCTGGACGTCGACGCGCTCGCTCTCGCGGAGGTTGAAATACCAGTCGGGGTGTTGGTCGGCGCCGCCTTTCGACGCAACGATCACGACCTCGCCACCGATGTCGCCGTAGATGAGCGGGACAATCCGCGTCTTGCCCGACTTACGGCCGCGCACCCGGATCAGGCAGTGCGTGGTGAACGGATGTCCGCCGATGTCGGAAATGTCCATGACATGGCCCTGGGTGCCACCGGACTGCAGGTACGCGTCACGGTGCCTAACCATCCAGTCGCGCCGCTCTTTTCTGATGGCTGCCGCCGAGTCGTTAGTCATGGCACCATCTTGCACGTGGCCGCGACAACCGCCCCAGCGATTACTGGGATCCATCATTTATCTGTGACCGTGTGCGACATCGAGGCCAGCGTGGCTTGGTATCAAAAGGTGTTCCGCGCCGAGCGGGTGCCGATGACGTTCCCGCATTACGAACGGGAGGACAGCGGCTACGGGGTATTGCTCCTCGAACCCCGTTCAGGGCTGGCCATCGGCCTGCACACCAACACCGGAAACCGGGGCGAACGTTTCGACGAGGCTCACACCGGCCTGGACCACGTGGGCTTCAACGTGGCGGGCGGCGACCAGCTCGAGGCGTGGACGGGGTGGCTCGACGAGCTCGGCATCGAGCACTCGGGCATCAGAACCGGAAATGAGCCGTTCCCTTATGCCACAGTGGTTTTCCGCGATCCGGACAACATCCAGCTGGAGCTGTTCGCGGTGCTCTAGAGCCTATCCACGATGTCGTTCTTGAGCGCCTCGGCGTCGGTGCCGAACACCGCCTGAACGCTGTTGCCGACGTCGACGACCCCGGCGGCGCCGAGGCTCTTCAGCTCGGCCGCGCTCACCTTGTCCTTGTCGTTGACCTCCACACGAAGCCTGGTGATGCACGCGTCCACCGTCACGAGGTTCTCGCGGCCGCCGAACGCTGCGATCACCTTCTCGGCCCTGCTCTCAGCCGTGGCCACCGCAGGCGACTCGACGCCATCGCCCAGATTGGCTTGCTCTTCGGCGGCGAATTCATCCTCGGGCTCGCGCCCCGGCGTCCTCAAATTCCACCGGGTGATCGCGAATCGGAACAGCAGGTAGTACACGACGAAGAACACCACGCCCATGACGATCAGCAGCGGGATGTTCTTGGCGGCCGGTGCGGTGCCGTAGAGGAGCAAATCGATCAAGCCCGCTGAGAACGAGAAGCCGAGGTGGATGTCCAACAGATACGCGATAGCCAAGGACAGTCCGGCGAACAGGGCGTGGATGACGTACAACGGGAACGCGACGAACATGAACGCGAATTCCAGCGGCTCGGTCACGCCGGTGAGGAACGCCGTCAACGCCGCCGCGGCCAGGATGCCTACCGCGATCTTCCTCTGCTTCTTGTCGGCCACATGGATCATGGCCAGCGCGGCCGCGGGCAGGCCGAACATCAGTATCGGGTAGAAGCCCGACGTGAAAATGCCTGCAGTGGGATCTCCCGCGGCGAACCGGGTCAGCTCACCGGTGACGGCCTGGCCGCCGGGGGGCTGGTAATCGCCGTACAGGAACCAGATGTAGGAATTGGGGATGTGATGCAGCCCGAACGGAATCAGCATGCGGTTGGCGAAGCCGTACACGAACGCCCCGAAGGCGCCGGCCCCGCCGATGAATTCGCCCAACGCTGTCAGCCCCGCGTCGAAAACCGGATAGAAGTAGCTCATCGCGAACGCCAGGAACAGACAGGCGACTGACACGATGATCGGGACGAACCGCCGACCACCGAAGAATCCGAGATAGGACGGCAGCTGGATGGTGTGGTATCGGTCGAAGAGCCATGCGGTCAACAGGCCCACCACGATGCCGGCGAAGACGCTGTAGTTGATCTGGGCCTGGTCGCCGGCCTTGTCGACCTGGCCCGCCAGGACGATCGGCGACATGGTCTTGAAGACGGCCTCCACCACCAGGTACCCGACGACGGCCGCGAGGGCGGTGGAGCCGTCGGCCTTTCTGGCGAAGCCGATCGCGACGCCGACGGCGAACAGCAGGGGCAGGTTGGAGAACAGCGCATCGCCTGCGGCGCTCATCGCCTTGAAGAACGGGCCGATGACCGGTGCCTCGATCCTGCCCAATAGATCGGGCTGGCCGAGCCGCAGCAGGATGCCAGCGGCGGGCAGCACGGCGATCGGCAGCATGAGGCTCTTACCGAGCCGCTGCAGTTGCGCGAAGCCCGGAATCCGGCGGCTCGACTTACGCTGGGCCGCTTGAGTTTCCGCCGTGTCACTCATGGTAAGTCCTTCTGTGCCGCCAACATCGCTGCCGCCGAAGCGTCAGCGGAAGCTTAGACGAGAACATGCGAAGCCGAGACCGTGTTGCAAGCACGCTCGTATTGTCTGGAGGGTGAACACGACGCTGGTCCATGCCCCGTTGGCCGGGCGCGCCGTCGCGCTCTCAGATGTTCCGGATCCGGTGTTTTCCGGCGGCATGGTCGGTTTGGGCGCGGCGGTGGACCCGATCCGCGGGGTCGTGGAAGCCGTCGCCCCGGTGAGCGGCAGGCTGCTGAAGCTCATGCCGCACGCCTACATCGTGATGACGCCCGGCAATGTCGGTGTCCTGGTCCACCTGGGCCTGGACACTGTGGCGCTGAAAGGCGACGGGTTCACCATCCACGCCAGCCAGGGCGACGACGTCGCCCTCGGGCAGCTCATCGTCACCTACGACGTGCCCGCCGTCGAAGCCAACGGGCTCAACCCAATCGTCGCCGTCGTGGTCATGGACGAACGGGAGCCCGAGCACGTCGTCCCGTCGGAGACTGTTGCTGCGGGTGCCGATATAGCTTCGGGCGCAGAGCTTTTCACGGTGAACAAGTAATGGAAGTCGTCATCCTGGGCGACGCATCCGAGATCGGTGTGCTCGGCGCCGTCGCGGTCTGCGCGCTGCTGGACCGCAAACCGACCGCGGTGCTGGGCTTGGCCACCGGGTCGTCGCCGATGGGGATCTATGACGAGCTGGCGGCGCGCTACGCCGCGGGCAAGGCCTCGTTCGCCGCCGCGCGCGGGTTCATCCTCGACGAGTATGTGGGCCTGCCGGCGGACCATCCGCAGCGGTACCGGACCGTCATCGAGGACGTGTTCGCGTCCCGGGTGGATTTCGCCCCCGGCGCCGTCGAGGGACCCGACGGTCTGGCCGCCGACATCCCCGCGGCCTGCGCGGCCTACGAGAACGCGATCCAGGCAGCGGGCGGTGTGGATATGCAGATCCTCGGCATCGGCACCGACGGGCACATCGCCTTCAACGAACCCGGCTCCTCGTTGGCGTCGCGAACCAGGATCAAGACGTTGACCAGGCAAACCCGGCTCGACAACGCCCGCTTCTTCGGCGGGGATCTGGAAGCCGTGCCGACGCACTGCCTGACCCAAGGGTTGGCGACCATCATGGAGGCGCGCCACGTGATCCTGGTCGCCGCCGGTCGCCACAAGGCCGAAGCCGTGCATCACCTGGTCGAGGGCGCGGTGAGCGCACTGTGGCCCGCGACGATCCTGCAACACCACCCGCATGTCGCGGTGCTGCTCGACGAAGCCGCCGCCAGTCGGCTGCAGCTCGTCGACTACTTCCGCGAGGCCTATCGCAGCAAACCGCCGTGGCAGGGTATCTGAGCCGCCGCAATGCTGATCACCGTCGAAACCCTATTGACCGGCCGAAGGTTGTTGCGGCCGGGCTGGATTGAGTTGTCAAGCGATTCCGTCGTCGCCGTCGGCGCCGGCGCTGCGCCACGCTGTATCGACCACGATCTGGGCGAGGTGACGGTGGTGCCGGGGTTCGTCGACACGCATGTACACGGTGGGGGTGGAGCGAACTTCTCCGCTGCCGATTCCGCCGAAACCGCTGTCGCGGCGGCGTTTCACCGTCGACACGGCACCACCACGCTGATCGCATCCCTGGTCACCGCGGGTCCGCAGGACCTGCTGCGTCAGGTCGCGGCGGTGGCCAAGGATGTGCGATCCGGGCTGCTGGACGGCATCCACCTGGAAGGCCCGTGGCTGTCTCCGTTGCGGTGCGGCGCGCACCAGCCCGCGCTCATGCGCGATCCCGAGCCCTCCGAGGTCGAGCGCCTGCTCGACGCGGGCGCCGGCGCGGTCCGCATGGTCACCATCGCGCCGGAACGCGACGGCGCTCTTGCTGCCATTCGGCAGATCGTCGATGCGGGCGTGGTGGCCGCCGTCGGTCACACCGAGGCGACCTATGACCAGACCAGGGCGGCGATCGACGCGGGTGCGACCGTCGGTACGCATCTGTTCAACGCGATGCGACCGATCCACACCCGCGAACCCGGCCCGGTCATCGCCCTGCTCGAAGACCCTAGGGTGACAGTCGAATTGATCACCGACGGGGTCCATGTCGATCCGGCGCTGTACCGGCACGTGTGCCGCAGCGCGGGCGACGATCGGGTGTCGTTGGTGACCGACGCGATGGCTGCCGCCGGCATGTCCGACGGCCGCTACCAGCTGGGGCCGATGGCCGTGGATGTGGCCGACGGCGTGTCACGCGTCGCGGGCACCGACGTGATCGCCGGGAGCACGGCGACGATGGACCGACAGATCCGGTTCGCGGTGGCGCACAGCGGATTACACCGCGATGACGCGCTGGCAGCCGCCGTGCGTCAGGCGTCGGTCAATCCTGGTCGGGCACTGGGGCTCCCGCCGGCCGTGCTTGAAGCGGGCGCCCACGCCGATCTGGTGGTGCTGGATGAGCGCCTCGCGGTATCGGCGGTCATGCGCCGGGGCAACTGGCTGTAACCGCTAACTGCGAGCGATGTTCTCGACGATGATCTCGCGCGCCGCCTCGTAGAAGGCACTGATCAGCGTCGAGAACGACAATTCGAACGGGTAGATCATGTGCACCTCGAGAGGCTCCAACCTCCACTCCGGCAGCACCGGCACCAGGCTGCCGTCGCGCAACTCGTTGGTGCAGATGATCTGTGTGGGCATCGCACCGATGCCCAACCCGTGCAGGATGTACTGCTTGCACACCTGAAAGTTGTTGGCGCGCGCCCTAACCGACGGAGAAAGTTCGTATCGCCGCTTGTGCTTGGCCACCGTGAGCCTGCGCGTTCCCGCGAAGCCGAAGTCGATGAAGGGTAGCTCGCCCAGCTGTGCCGGCGAAGCGATCGGCTCGGGAAGGCCGCCCAGAAACGACGGTGATGCGCACAGGAACAAGTCGAGATCGAAGACCTTGCGCGCAATGAGCGTCGAATCCTGCAACGGGCCAGTGCCGAAAACCACGTCGAACCCGTCCCTGATCGGGTCGACCATGTTGTCGACGAGCCGGATATCCAGTCGCGAGTGCGGATGGCGTTGCAGAAACGTGGCGCCGACCCTCGACGCGTAGTCGATGCCGACGAAGACGGGGATCGCGACCTTCAGCTCGCCCTGCGGTTCCTGCCTGCTGCCTTCGACCAGCGCCCGCACGCCGTTGGCCTCGGCCAGGATGTTCACCGCGTGGGCGTAGATCTTCTCGCCCAGGTCGGTGACCGTCAGCTGGTGGGTGTTCTTGCGCAGGAGCTTGATGCCCAAGTCCGATTCGAGCTTGGTGAGCTTGCGGCTGACCGTCGATTTGGGCATGCCGAGCAACGCCGCCGCCTTCGACAGGCTGCGGTTCTCCACCACCTTGCCGAAAACCAGCAGGGCGTCGAGGTCGAAGGGCAGATTCTGTTCCACCGTCTCTTCCTTCGAGTCTCAGCAGACTCGGCTCGGGGTTTGCGTTCCAAATATGCAACAGCATGTTGCGCTCTCGCATCTGTTTCGGCCATTTCCCCACCTGTTAGTTTCGGCCGGGAGGTAAGCCTCATGAGTCACAACAGCCTGGTGACCAAGCCCGCGAGCGGACACTGGACCGACGCCTATCCCGAGCTGGGCCGCGGCCCGGTATCGCTCGAAGACTGCGTTTCACCCGAGTTCTACGAGAAGGAACGCGACCATGTCTTCAAGAAGACGTGGCTGTACATGGGACGGGTGGAGCGCGTGCCGAAGTCGGGCAGCTACTTCACCCGCGAGCTGAGGTTCCTCAACACCTCGATCATCATCGTGCGAGGCAAGGACGACGTGATCCGCGCCTTTCACAACATCTGCCCGCACCGCGGCAACAAGATGCTGTGGGAGGACGACCCGTTCCAGGAGATCGAGGGCCGAGCGCCCCTGCTGTACTGCCGTTTTCACGGCTGGCGCTACAAGCTCGACGGCTCACTGCATGCGGCCACCCGCACGGATCTGCTGCTCGACTTCGATGCCGATAGCTGCCGGGTGCCTGCGATCCAGTGCGAGGTGTGGGAAGGCTTCATCTTCATCAACCTCAACCCCGACAACACCGAGCCGCTGCGGACGTACCTCGGCGAATTGGCGCACAGCCTCGAGGGATATCCCTTCGACGGGCCGCACCAGGTGTACAAGTTCAAAGCGGAGCTGCAGTGCAACTGGAAGATCTTCCTCGACGGATTCGCCGAGAGCTACCACGGGCCCTATCTGCATGCCTCGTCGTTCGGCGCCCTCACCGCAGAGGCCAGAGACGCCTTTGATCAGCCGAACCCGTTCACCGATGCGCTGGCCTATCAGCTCAAGGGCCCGCATCGGATGTTCTCGTTCTCCGGCGAGCCGTCCCAGAAGACGCCGTACTCCAAGCCGATCGAATGCGTCTTCGAGGCGAGTGCCGCGGGGCCGTGGAACAAGAAGGTCGACCGCGGACCGATGCCGCCGGGCATCAATCCCACCGGATCCGAGAAATACGGATTCGACTCGTATCAATTCTTTCCGAACTTCGTGCTGATCTTCGGTGCCTCCGGATTCACGGTGCACACGCATTGGCCGACGGGGCCGCATTCGCACATCTTCGAGACCGAGGCGTACTACCAACCGCCGACCACTCACAAGGAGAGGCTGGGCCAGGAGCTAACGATGACATTCCTCAACGACATCATCCTGGAGGACGCCAGTCCGTCAGAGGGCTTGCAGGCCATGCTGAACAGCGGCGTCCTCACGCATTTTCCGATGAACGACGAGGAGATCCTGTTGCGCCATCTGCACAAGACAGTGACCGACTACGTCGACGCAGGGGCGAAGCGATGAGCGCCCTTCTGCCGTCAGAGTTTTCGCACCTCGAGCATCTGGTCGGCGAGTGGGCGATCGAGGATGGCCACGAGCGCTACGTCAAGCGAGTCAACAGCTCGATGGACGAGATCAAGGCGTTCTACGACGAAGTCTTCCCCGTCGCCGAGGAAGCCGTCGCCTATATCGACAAGTTCGACTACTCCGAACCGCTGCCCGACGACGTCGCGAACCTGCGCAACCTGCTGTACTCGCTGATCACCGTTTCGTTGGCGGTGGAGCTGTGGAAACAGCCGCGGGTGAAGCATTCGGCGAACACCATTCTCACGAGGGTGAGTTGATCATGGGTCTCAGGTCCGCGCAGCTTGAGGTCACCGATGTCACGCCCCGGATCGGGAGCGAGATCAGGACCGACGTCGACACGCTGCTGAGCGGGCGGGAAGCCGAAAACATCCGCTCGATCCTCGAGCAGCGCGGCGTCGTCTTCTTCCGCGGACTCGACATCACCGACTCTCAACAGGTCGCGATCGCAAGGACACTGGGTGCGATCCCTGAAAACGAAGGCCAGGAAGGCATTTACAAGATTTCGCTCGACAAGAACGTCAATCAGAAGGCGGAGTATCTGAAGGGCTCGATGTTCTGGCATTTCGACGGGTCGCTGCAGCCGTATCCGAACCTGGCGACGCTGCTGCGCGCGATCACGCTGTCAGACACCGGTGGTGAGACCGAATTCTGCAATACCTATGCGGCATACGACGATCTGCCCGACAGCGACAAGCAGCTCATCGCGGACCTGCGGGTGGTGCACAGCGCGGAGCGGTCGCAGTATTACGTCCGTCCGGAGATGAGCTACGAGGAGATCGCGTTCTGGCAGAAGTCGCCGACGAAGTCGTGCCCGATGGTCTGGACTCACCGGTCAGGCCGCAAGTCGCTGCTTCTCGGCGCGACGGCGGATTACGTCGAGGGACTACCGGTGGAGGAGAGCCGTGCGCTGCTCGCCCGGCTGCGTGACTGGGCGACGCAGCCGCAATACGTCTACCGACACGAGTGGCAACCCGGTGACTTACTGATCTGGGACAACACCGGCACGATGCACCGAGTGCTCGAATATCCCGTCGACAGCGGGCGTCTCATGCATCGCACGATCCTCGCGGGCGAAGAGCCGCTGCAGTGAAACTCGCCATCGCCACACCGGTTGTCACCAACGTCGCCGGTGCCCCCCTGACGTGGGAGAAGGACGCGGGCATCGAGGAGATCGGCCGCGTGGCCGAGGTGGCCGACCGTCTCGGCTACCACCACCTGACGTGCAGCGAGCACATCGGCGTCCCGTCCAACGAAGCAGGACGGCGCGGCTCACGCTACTGGGACCCGCTGGCCACGCTAGGATACGTGTCGGCGCGCACCACGCAGATCCGGCTCGCGACCATGACGCTGGTGCTCGGCTACCACCATCCGCTGGAGATCGTCAAGCGTTACGGCACACTGGATCACGTCAGCGGCGGACGGGTGATTCTCGGCGTCGGGGTGGGCACGCTCAAGGAGGAGTTCGACCTGCTCGGTGAGCCGTTCGACGACCGCGGCGAACGCGCCGACGACGCGTTGCGTGCGTTGCGTACCGCCCTGCCGAGCAATGAACCGGTATACGCCGGAAAGTATTACGAGTTCGGCGGCCTCACCGTCGACCCGTGCGCCCTGCAGCAGCAGATGCCGATCTGGATCGGCGGCCGCACCAAGCGCTCGTTGCGGCGCGCGGTCACCCTCGCCGACGGCTGGTGTCCCTTCGGCATCTCTCTCGAAACTGCAGCAGAGTGGTTGCGCGCCAGGGAGCTTCCGCCGGGTTTCGAGGTGGTGCTGCCCGCCGATCAGCCGCTCGACGCTGTCAATCAACCCGACGCGACGCGCGAGACGCTGGCCGCGATGGAGGCGGCGGGCACGACGACCGTCTCCGCGAGGTTCATCCACCACTCGCTCGAGCACTACCTCGAGCAGATCCACGCGCTCGCGGAGCTGCACAGCGCCGGCTGACTCTCACTCGCGAGCAGACACAAACGCATCAATATCAACGGCGTGTCGCGTGCATTTGCGTCTGCTCGCGAGGAAAATTGGAGGCCAAACCTCACTCGAATGCAATGACGCCGCGGATGTTCTTTCCTGCCCGCAGATCCTTCATCGCTTCATTGATGTCGTCGAGCTTGTACCTCTGGGTGATGAGTTCGTCGAGCTTGATGGTGCCCGCTTCGTACATCGATAACAACTTGGGCATCGCATCTCGCGGGTTCATTCCTCCGTAGAGCACGCCCTTGAGTGTCTTACATGAGCTGACCATGTCGGGAAGGCTCATCGGCACCATTAAATCGGCTACCTTCGCCATGCCGGTCAGCACGCAGGTGCCGCCCTTGCGCAGCAGCATCATTGCAATCAGGACGAGGTCAGGCGGCACAACTCCGGGGGTGAGCACCACCCGGTCGGCCATCACGCCCCAGGTGATTTCCTTCACGAGCTCAATCGCGGCGGCCGCCTCCGCCGCCGTATGCGTGGCCCCGAAGGTCGGTGCGATCTGCCGTTTGAACTCATTCGGATCGACCGCGACGATGTGCTTGGCTCCGGCGATCTTCGCACCCTGCACGGCGTTCATCCCGATGCCGCCCACCCCGACGACGACGACGGTGTCACCCGGTTCAGTTCCGGCGGCAACTGATCCTGATCCGAAACCCGTTGTCACCCCGCAGGATACGAGCGAAGCAACTTCGAGCGGGATCCATTCATTGACCTTGACGAGTGACCGTTCGGAGGCGACGACGAACTCGGAGAAAGTGCCGACTTGCATCATCGCCATCAAGTCCTGGTCACCGAGGTGCCGACGCCTCGTGCCGTCTGTTGTCATGGCCTTGTCGTAGATGTTCGCGCCCACATCGCATAGGTAGGTGTGCCCGGTAGCGCAGAACCGGCAGTTACCGCATGCGGGGAAGAACGAGATGGCGACGTGGTCGCCGGGCTTGAGGGTGTGCACTTCCGGGCCGACCTCTTCGACGACGCCGGAGCCCTCATGCCCGCCGAGCATGGGGAACCATTCGGGTACCGGCACGCCGGAGGCCCGCATCAACTCCTCCATGTCCTTGCTCGGAACGCTGTCGCCGGTGTAGAAGTGTTCGTCGGAATGGCAGACGCCCGCGAAAGACATCTTGACCAATACCTCGCCCGCCCGCGGTGGGTCGAGATCGACCTCGGTGACTTCCCAATCCACGCCGACGCCCCGCAGGACTGCTGCCTTGGACTTCATCACATACTCCTTGCTGGGCTTAGGACGCCGGCCAGCCGACCGTTTTTGTCTCGGTGAAGATCTCGAGCCCTTCGATGCCGCACTGCCTGCCGACGCCGGACTGCTTGTAACCACCGAAGGGGGCGTCAGCGCCGTACCACAGGCCGCCGTTGATGCCGAGCGTCCCGGTCCGGATGCGACTCGCTACGGATTTGGCGCGCTCGAGGTCGTTGGCGAACACGACGCCCGACAGCCCGTAGATGGAGTCGTTGGCGATGCGCACCGCATCGTCGTCGTCGTCGAATCCGATGACCGACAACACCGGTCCGAAAATCTCCTCCTGAGCAATCGTCATACGGTTGTCCACGTCGGCGAAGACGGTCGGCTCGACGAAGAAGCCCTTCGGAAGATGCTTGGGGATGCCGCCACCGGTCACCAAGCGTGCACCTTCGGCCTTACCCTTCTCGATATAACCCATGACGCGGTCCTGCTGCCGCTTCGACACCTGCGGTCCCTGCAGTACCGAGGGGTCGGTCGGGTCGCCGTAGGAGTTCTTTTCCATTGCAGTCGTGACGATCTCGACTGCCTCGGCATAGCGGGAGTTCGGCACCAGCAGCCGGGTCGGCATCGCGCAGCCTTGCCCCGCGTGCATTGAGATGAACGCGCTGCCACCGATCGGTGCGCTGATGTCGCCGTCGTCGTCGAGCACTAGGTAGACCGACTTGCCGCCGAGTTCGAGGAAGGTTTGTTTGACGGTGTCGGCGGCGGCTTTCATGATGCGCCGTCCGGTTGCCGTCGAGCCGGTGAACGCCACCATGTCGACGAGTGGCGAGGTCGACAGTACCTCTCCAACAAGATGATCCGACGATGTGACGATGTTGATCACGCCCGGCGGGATATCAGTCTGCTCAGCGATGATGCGGCCAATGCGGGTCGCATTCCACGGCGTGTCGGGGGCGGGCTTCAGCACCATCGTGTTGCCCATCGCGAGGATGGGCCCGATCTTGTTGAGGATGATCTCGAGAGGGAAGTTCCATGGCGTCACCACCCCAACGACGCCGACCGGCTCTTTCCAGACTTCCCGCGTTGCGGGGGTTCCCATGCCGAACGCATCCTTGTCGGGAAGTGTTCGCTTCCAGGGGAACTGGCTGACCATATCGGCTGGCCAGCTCAGTGCCTCTTTCAACGGCACGTCGAGCTGTGGTCCGAAGGTGCTCAGCAGCGGGCAGCCGACCTCTGCGATCAACTCCGCGCGAATGGCTTCCTTTTCCGCTTCCAGGGCTGTTTGAAGCTGTCGCAGACCCGACGCTCTCGCCTCGCCGTCGCGCGACCAGTCGGTGGTATCGAAGGCGTGCCGCGCAGCCGCCACCGCACGCTCCATATCGGCGCGCGTCCCGTCAGCAGTACCGCCGAGCACCTCCTCGGTCGCCGGATTGATGTTGTCGAACTGTCGACCGGTTTCGGATTCGACGAGCTTGCCGTCGATGAACATGCGGGATTCGTGTTTCACCATTGACGAAGTTCCTTAACCGCGTCGGAGGCGCGTGGCGCCAGGGTTATCTGGGGAATGAAACTGCTACTGCCACAACGGAGGACGTTGTCGACGGCATCGACGAGGTTGTCGACGTCGATGAGGCCGCCCTGCATGTATTTGTTCTCCATCCAGAATCTGATGGCCTTTTCCAGAGCGTCGGGGTCCCAGCCCTTGTTGAACTCGGTCTGCGAGTCGCCGGTGCCGCCGAGGCTGTCGCCGACCGCAAGGCGGGTGAACCCGATGTTCGGGTGCTCGACGCGCCACGCCTCGACCAGCTTGTCCAGCGCGGCTTTGGTGACCGCATAGGACCCGAGGAACGGCCACGGTGTGCTGTAGGAAGCGCTGAGCGACGACAGGTAGACCGCAGACCCGGCCGATTCGGCAAGATGCGGTGCTGCGGCAGCGGTGACGAGCGATGCACCGGTGACGTTGGTGGCGAACAACTGCGCCCATTGTTCGGGTGTCACGTCGCTCAGGGGAGCCAGCACGCCCATACCGGTCGTGTAGACGAGCGCGTCGAGACCGCCGAGTGCGCCGACGACTTCCGCCATCGCCTTCTGACACGTCTCGACCGCCGTGACATCGCACGCGACGGCCACCGCGCCGTTGCCCGCCTCCTTCGCGGCGTCCACAAGGCGGTCGTAACGCCTCGCTAGCAGCGCGACCTGGGCGCCCCGTTGTGCCAGGCCAATGCCGATACATCGGCCCAGTCCTGCTGAAGCTCCGACGATGGCGACTCGCATGGCGGGCCTGTCAGACATGGGTCTCCCTACAAACGTGGATCGAGAGGAACATTATCAGCCCACGAGAGTGACTATATGCGATAGGCGATAACGAGCATTTCCGTCAACGCCGCAATACCTTCCGCGGCTCGACCGCAAAGCTCAACAGGAGGCGGTCGAGGACCGTTGCGGCCCGCTTGCGTGCTCGAGCGGGCTGTGCCGCGTGTGCTACCAGCAGTGCGCCTTCCTCGAGCGCAGCGACGACCATGTGGGTCAACTCTCCGACGGGTTGGTCCTCGATGGCGCCTTCGGCGATGGCTTCGCGAACCATCTCGTTGATCAGGGCGATGCTGTTGTCCTCTTGGATCGCGCGCAGCGTCTGCCAGCCGAGGACCACCGGGCCGTCGAGCAGCATCACCCGTTGGACCTCCGGTTCCAGTGCGGACTCGAGGAAACCGTGCAGGCCCGCCGACAGCCGTTCCCATGAGTCGGCGCCGCGCGGGGGCGAAGCCAGTGAGCGCAATGTCAGGTCCCGCTCGACCTCCTCGAACACCGCACGAAAGAGTTCCGATTTGTCCTTGAAGTGGTGGTAGAACGCCCCTCGGGTGCCTACGCCCGAGGTGCTCACGAGTTCGCCGATGCTCGTGTTGTAGTAGCCCTTCTCGACGAACAGGGCGCGGCCGGCGTCGATGAGGTTGCGTCGCGTCCGGTCGCCACGGGCCCGTCGTTCCACATCCGTGCCGCCGCGCTTCGCCATGGCGGTCATCCTAGCAACCTGCATGTTGTATGTTGCGGGTATGGCAGACGATGAGGCCCGCGCATACGGGTCGGTGGCGCCGCTGAAAGTCGGCCTGCTCAACGACTATCCGACGCAGCAGGGCACCGACAACGACACGCTGGATACCCTGCGGCTGGTGTTTGACGAGGCGGTCGGCTCCGGCCTTGTCGATCGGCCGATCGAGCTGATCGAACGCCACGTGATCGGGTTGCCCAATGGCACTTACCAAGCCGTCGAGCGCGGCTACGACGAGCTAGTCGCCGAAGGCTGTCTGGCCATCTTCGGGCCGTACGTCTCGGACAACGCGGTCCCTCTGACATCGCACGCCGAACGGGTGGCCAAGGTTCCCAATATCATTCTTTCCGGCTCCGAGGGCGCGCTGGGCGAGTGGACGTTCGCACTGAACAACGGCTCTATGCCCGAGGAGCCGGTAATGCTTGCGGCGGTGATGCTCGGGGACGGCCACTCACGGATCGCCATCGCTTACGAGGCGTCGTTGATCGGCAAGGAGTATCTGTCGTTCGCCGAAAAGGCCTATTCCGCCGCTGGTTTGACCATCGTTGCCACAGTTGCAATTCCCCAGGTGGAAGCCGACAAGGCCGAGGCAGTCAAGGCGCTCCGCGCCGCCGAGCCCGATGCATTGGTCCACGTCGGTTTCGGGCATGGTCTATGGGGATTCTCGGATGCTCTGCAGGCTGCCGACTGGGATCCGCCCCGCTACACCACCACCGCGTTCGAGATGGCGCACATCAGCGCCGAGTGGATGCGCCATCTGCGCGGATGGATCGGGCTGGACAGCTACGACGAACGCAACGAGGTTGGGCAAGCGTTCCTCGACAGGTTCGAGGCTCGCTACGGCCGCCGGCCGGGACACTCGATGCCGGGGCTGGCCCATGACGTCGCAACGGTCATCGTCCGCGGCCTCGCGGCGGCTCGGCCATTGACCGGCGAAGGGGTGAGGTCCGGCATCGAGCAGGTGAAGCTGGTCCCGTCCGCCAGCGGCGCTCCAGGAACATTCCTGCGGTTCGGCCGCTTCATCCGGCAGGGCTGGCTCGGGTCGGACTATTTGATTGCCCGTCGAGTCCTTCCCGACGGCTCGGCCCACGTTTTCCACGCCGCACCGAGCGAGAACCTGTCGCGCGCGGTGGGCTCACCCCCTGCCGGTCCCGGCTAGCTGGATCGCACCGAACACAGGAGCCGACACGATGCCCGGCGGGGCGGCCAGCACGTCCGGGATGGCCCGCACGGCGCTCATCGCGATCATCAGATGTCCCGGCTCGGCATGCGTGCCGTCGGCCGGCTTTTCGTCCCATCCGACGTCGAGCTGCAACTCGAAACTCGGCTTGCCTTTGATGACCGCACGGATTAACGGGGCCTTCTCGCCCGGTGCCAGCGGTGTCAGTCCCCATTGGGGGAGATCGCGGGTGAGCACCCACTCTTCGTGTATCGCCAGGAGAGGCCGGCCGGCCCAATGACCTACCCACGAGAACCGCTGTCCCACCACAGTTCCCGCTTCGATGGTGCCTGCACGCACCTTGATGTCGTGAGGCAGCGTGGTGGCGTCGACGGTCACGTCGACATGCGAGAGCGTGATGCCGAGAACGTCGGCAGTTGCGTTGAGCGCCTGCCGGTAGGCCAGGTCGAGTTTCTTGATGATGGGGGAGTTGGCGCTGACGTCTTCGGGTGGACGGCCCATGCCCATGAGATCGACGAGCATCGGCCGACTGTCGACGGCGGACACGTCGGTGGCCTCGTAGAGGTCGATGCGGTCGATCGTCTTGGACAGTGCCGTCACGGTCGCGACGAGACGCTCGAACATGAAGCCTGGATTCTCGCCCGCGGCATGAAACCGCGACCCGCCGACCCTGCAGGCCTCGGCGAAGGCGGCTTCGGTCTCGGCGCCATAGGTGGGCAGGTGGTTATAGGAGGTGGTGGTGATGACACTGGTGCCGGACGCGAGCAGACGGCAGATGTCCTCGGCGTTGGTGTCCACGGCGTGGGCCTTGCTAGCGGCGTGAATGACGACGTCGGCACCGAGCGCGAAAATCTCGTCTTTGTCCGTCGTGGCCTGCACGCCCGTGGTCGGTGCGAGCCCGCACAGCGCTCCTGCGTCCTGTCCAGCCTTGGCCGGGTCGTACACCAGGACGCCCCCCAGCTGATAATCGGTGTTCTCAATCAGTTCGGCCAACGCAGCCATGCCCACCGCACCCGTTGCCCACTGCACAACACGAATGACCAATCGAACGCTCCCGGTTCAAATTTCGCGGAACCCGCCGTCCGCGGATTTGTTCAACCTACATCATGTAGGTGTTTCAACCGACAGGATGTATGTTGTGTGGGTCGACACCGCAGTGGAGGGAGCCGTCCCATGGCAGAGCCGGCGACCGTGGAAGAACTCGAACAGAGCATTCGGGACGCCCAGGACCGTTTCAACGCTGGGATGGGCGCCGACGGCGACGCGTCACCGTACCCTTTGCTGAAGAAGTTGCGCGCTCAGGCGGCGGTACATGCGGGCTGGCCAGAGATGGGCATGATCGGCAACTACGGTGACGGGCCACCGACGTTCACTGCGTACTCATTCGACGCGGTGAAGGCGATCTTCACCGACAACGTCACGTTCAGCACTCGGTGTTACGAGGACGTGGTTCGGCCGCTGCAGGGTCCCACGATTCTGGAGATGCAGGAACCCGAGCATGCCGTCTACCGCAAGCTGCACGAGTTCGCCTTCGCCCGCTCGTCGATGAAGCGGTGGGACAGCGAACTCGTCGGTCCACTGGTGGACGCGACCATCGCGAAGTTCCGGGGTGCCGGGCGTGCCAACCTCGTCGACGCGGTCTTCATGCCGATCCCTGTGCGGGTCATCGCTGCGTTGTTGGGCCTTCCCGACAGCGACATCCTGCAGTTTCACCGGCTCGCCATCGACCTGCTCGGCTTCCGCGCAGACATGGAACGCGCGCTGCGTGCGTCGGCGGAGATGAAGGAGTACTTCGTCGGAATCCTCGCCGACCGGCGCAGGGAACCCAAGGACGACATGGTGTCGATTCTTGCTGGGGCAGAGGTGAACGGCGTCAAGATGTCCGACGAGCAGATCTACGGGTTCATGCGGAATCTCCTGCCCGCAGGTGCCGAGACGACGTCTCGCTCGACCGCCAGCCTGGCGATGGCGCTGTTGACCCATCCGGAGCAACTCGATGCGGTGCGTGCCGACCGCAGCCTGCTTCCGCAGGCCATCGAAGAGGGCATCCGTTGGGAGACTCCACTGCTCAATTTCATGCGGGAGGTCACCCGCGACACGGAGATCGGTGGGGTGAACGTTCCGAAGGGTGCCACGATGATGTTGAGCTTGGGAAGCGCGAACCATGATGAGACGCGGTGGAACGAACCCGAGACCTTCGATATCTTCCGGGAACGCAAGCCGCACATCGGGTTTGCGCACGGCGCGCATGTGTGCCTGGGCATGCACCTCGCACGGCTCGAGAGCACGAAGATCTTCAACGCGCTCTTCGACCAGCTGCCAAATTTGCGGCTGGACCCCGATGCAGCGCCGCCCTACATCACCGGCACGATGTTCCGCTCGCCACCGCGCCTCGACGTGGTCTGGGACTGAGGGGACGACGATGACACGCGTAATTCAATGGGCCACCGGCGTCACCGGCATGATGTCGTTGCGTCACGTGCTGGGCAGGGCGGATCTCGAGCTCGTCGGAGTGCGGGTGTACGACCCGGCAAAGGCCGGTGTCGACGCCGGAGTCTTGTCCGGTCTGCCCGCGGTCGGGGTGCGAACTACCGACGACCGCGACGAGGTGATCGACACCGATGCCGACGTCGTGCTTTACATGGGCAAGGTCGAGACCGACACGCCGGGGTGTTTCGCCGATGTCCGTGACCTGCTTGCGTCGGGCAAGAACGTCGTCACCACCGGCAGTCGCTTCATCCATCCCCGTTCGTTGCACGCTTCGCTCGCCGAGGATCTCGAAAGTGCCTGTCGCGCGGGCGGTTCATCTTTCCTGGGTTTAGGCCTGTACCCCGGCTTCGTGGGGGAGTCGCTCGGTCCAGTTCTGGCCCGGCTCACCGAGCGCACCACTCGCATAAGTGTCCGCGAGGTGCTGAACTACTCCACCTATGCCAGCCACGACTTGATCTTCAACGCGATGGGCTTCGGCCACGCACCGGAGGACACCAGCCCACTTCTCACGAATCCGGACTATGCCGCGAGCGCGTGGATCGGCAGCGCGACGGTGCTCGCCAACGCGTTAGGGTTGAAGATCTGCGGATTCGACGGTTTCCGGGAGGTGGCGACGACACCGCGACCACTGACTGTCGCGGCGGGCGAGATCGCCGCGGGCACCGTGGGCGCTATGCGGTTCGGCGTCGAAGTCGACTGCGGGGAAACCGTCTTGGCCGTCGAGCATCTCACCCGAATGGCCGACGACCTCGCTCCTGATTGGCCAACGGAGATCGGTTACGAGGTGACGTTCGAAGGCAGCCCCACCATGCGACTGCACCTGGTGATCGGCTCGGACGGCGAAGACCACGCCGAACAGGGTTGTCTGGCCACCGCCATGCACGCAATCAACGCCGTCCCCGCGGTGATTGCGGCCGTCCCCGGCCTCTACGATCTGTCGACGATCGCGGGGTTCACCCCGCACTGGAATAACCTCGCCACCGCCCCGACCCGTTAGGGAGCTCGAATGAGTACAGTGTCCTTCACGGATCGAGTCGTTCTCGTCACTGGTGGGGGTCGCGGGCTGGGCGCGGCGTACGCCCGCGAAGTCGCACGCCGTGGCGCCGCAGTGATGGTGGCCGACAACGGTGCCGATCTCGACGGCAATGGCCACGACCCGGCGCCGGCACGAAATGTCGCAGCGGCCATCGTCGCAGAGGGAGGCCGGGCCGTCGCGTGCACAGAGGACCTCAGCACCGAGAAGGGCGGTCAGACAGCCGTCGAGGGTGCCATGGGTGAGTACGGCAGACTCGACGCCATCATCGCCAATGCGGGCAACGTCTTCAACGCCCCCGTCGGGGAGTGGCCGACAGATCGCTTCCAATCGCTGCTTCGGCACCACCTCTTGTCGGCCTTCCACGTGGTCCGGCCTGGATTCGCCGTGATGAAGCGGGCCGGCTACGGCCGCGTGGTGTTGGTGTCTTCCTCGGCAGGAGTTTTCGGTCAGCACGGCATGCTCGGCTACGCGACGGCGAAGACCGGCATGCTCGGTCTGATGAACATCGTTTCGCTCGAGGGCGCCGACTGCGGCATCGCCGCCAACGCAATCATGCCGATGGCTCGCACACGCATGGCCGACGGCGTGACGGGTGCGGGAGCCGGAGATCCGGACGGCAGCGCATTCTTGGACACCTTGCGACAGGATCAAGTTGCGCCGGTGGTCGCTTACCTCGCCAGCGAGGCGTGCACGACAACGCGCACCGTCCTCAGCGCTTTTCTCGGCCACGTGGCAGCACTGCAGATCGGCGTCACTCGCGGCTGGACCGCTCCAGAAGGCCGTCTGACCGCAGAGGATATTGACGAGCACCTGTCCGAGATCGTCGACACCACAGATGTTCTCGTACCGCGCACGCTCTACGACGAGATGGCCTACGTCATGGCGCCGGATCGGTGACGTTGTCCCGCTCGTGCAGTCAACGACCGTTGCCGAAGCCTGTGTAGCTGCGAATGAGCGGAAGATCCGCCATGGTTGCGAAGCCGGGGGGCGCCGCACAGACGGCAGGGATGGAATTGACCACCTGCAGAGCGACGGTCACCAGGCCGGCTCGGACGTGCTCCTCGATCGACGCCTCGCGTTCGAAACTGGCGAGGGGGAAGAAATGAGTGCGCATCGACGGGTCGCCCTCGATGGTCAGTGTCCAACCGTCCAGAGGTTTCGGCCAGTGCCTGGGGTATTCGCCGCCGACCGTCCAGAGGGTTTCGAACTCGATGAGCGTTTCACCACCGCGATGACCCACGAAGTTCCACCGCTGTCCCGCCGTCGTGCCTTTCTTCACCGGGTGGCCGAAGATGTCGAAATCCCGGCTGGCCGGCACGGTCTCGAGGGATACCGAGACGCCGTCGATGTCCGCGTTCAACGTGTCGGAGATGAACCACGTCTGCTCGACGAAGAGCTTCGTCAAGAATCCGAGGTAGGTGTTGGCGGTCGGCGTCACCTCATCGGGCGGACGACCGAACCACATGCCGTCGAAGGTGATCTCGGTGCTTTCCCACAGCGTCCAGTCTGCTCGTTCCTGCAGGGTCAGGCGATCGATCGTGCGGCTCATACCGGAGAGGGCCAATGGCAGCACACCGGAGAGATTTCCCGGGTTGAGCCCGCTGCCGTGGATTGTGCTGCCGCCTTCGACACAGGCTGCCATCAACTTGTCGCGCTCGGCTTCGGGGATCCGCCGCGGGTGGAACAGGAAGGACGGGGTCGCGACGTTCTTGCCGCTCGCCAGAAGCGCGCAGACGTCGTCGAGGTCGGTGAACGACGGCGCATAGAGCACCAGATCGGCCTCGAGTGCGAGGATCTGCGCGACGTCGGTCGTCGCGGTCACGCCGATGGGCGTCCTGCCGACAAGGGTCCCGATGTCAACGCCGTCCTTGGCGTCCGCATACACTCGCGCGCCCACCAACTCGATGTCCGGCCGATGATCGAGGATCGTGGTGATCATCTCGGTGCCCACCGCGCCGGTGGCCCATTGGATGACTCGCAGCGGCTGCGTGCTGAGGGTCAAAGCGTCGGCTCCCTTCCATGACATCGATCTATCAAGGTATCGCCGGTGATAACGTTTGTTCTCATAATGTGTGAATCAAATTCTCGCTATGTGAAGGAGCGGCCATGAACGATGTGCTGGGCTACGTTGGCAAGGCAGTCGTCGTCACGGGTGCGGCCTCCGGCATGGGGGAAGCGACGGCACGGATCCTGGTCGACCTCGGAGCCGACGTGACGGCGTTGGACATCAAGGACACCGCGGTCCCCGTCGCTCGTGCACTCAAGATAGACCTGCGCGACCGCGCGAACATCGAAGAGGTCGCGGCGTCGATAGGCGGCCCCGTCGACGGCCTGTTCAGTTGTGCCGGCCTGCCGGGCCCACCGTTCAGCGAATGGGACACGATTTTGGTCAATTTCGTTGGCGCACGGCACCTCGCGGAGCAGTTGGTTCCGAAGATGTCCGAGGGTTCCGCCATCAGCGTGATCTCCTCGTCAGCTGCTATCGGATGGCAGGACCACATCACAACGATCACCGGCCTTCTCGAAACCGAGGGATTCGACGCCGCCGTCGAGTGGTTGACCGCGAATGAAAAGAAGTGGTCCTGGAGCGGATACGCGTACTCGAAATACATCATCGATGCCTGGGTCGGGTGGTGGTATCCGGAGCTCGGCAGAAAGGGTATCCGGATCAACTGCATCAACCCCGGGCCTACGGAAACCGCCATGATGCCGGCATTCCAGGAGTTGATGGGTAAGGAAACCGTCGACGACGCGATCGGTCCGGTCGGGCGGTATTCGACGGCCGAGGAACAGGCGTGGCCGCTGGTGTGCCTTGGCAGCCCGAGGCTGAGCTATGTGGGCGGTACCGTTCTGTGGACAGACGGCGGGTGGAACGGTGCGATGACGATGGGTCGCCACAAAGCGCAATGGACTGACACCGCGGCCGACCAGATGGCCAAGAAGGGATGATCGCTTCGGTCAGATGAAGTCTGATCCGCCGTCGACGTTGACCGTGGCGCCGGTGACGTAACCGTTGCGTCGCGAGGCGAGATACGCGGCGGCCGAAGCGATCTCCTCAGGCAAGCCTGCTCGGCCCAGATCGCAGGGATGACCGTACGTCTTCTCCACCCACGTCATCACGTCGTGCGTGTCGGCCGAGTCCAATCCGTCCGCGGCGAGGATGTCTTTCAGGATCTCCGTGAAACTTGCTGTCACGATCGTGCCCGGACACACACAATTCACCAGGATCCCGTCGGGTCCAAGGCTCTTCGACAGATTCTTCGTGAAGCTCGATAGTGCCGCCTTGGTCGCCGTATAGGCGACGAGCCGCGGGCTCTGGCGTTGGATCGAGTGCGCCGACAAGGTGACGATGCGTGCCCACTCGGCTGCGCGAAGCATCGGCAGAGCAGCGCGCACCGAGCAGACTGCCGACATGGTGCCCAGATCGAACGCCGCGTGCCAGTCATCGTCGTCGAGTTCTTCGAACGAGCCTGCTGCGGGTCCGATGGTGTGCACCAGCGAGTTGAGCGTGCCCCATGCCTGTTGCACCGACGCATAGCCTTCAGCGATCGAGTCGGCGTCGGCCATGTCGACGCTCAGGGCCAGCACCTCAGGCGCACCGGCCTTACGGATACGCGTCGCCGCTGCTTCCAAGCCGCTCCTGTCGCGAGCCATGATCGCCACCGACGCCCCCTCGGAACCGAGCGTCTCCGCGATCGCCAGTCCCATGCCCTTACTGCCGCCGGTGACAACGGCAGTGGCACCTGAATAGCCGAGATCCATGGTTCTTCAGCGCTCCTTTACCGAGTGAGCATCGATGATGGACCGGATCGAGCGACGGCACCTGCCGCACTCCGACCCCGCACCGCACACATTGGACACCTGGCGACACGTCCGGGCCCCGGCTGCGACGGCCGACGAGACGGTTTCAATCGTCACACCGATGCACAGGCAGACGTACATCAGTGCAGATCCGTTCCGCTCGTCTCTGCCAACCGCATGGCATACACGAAGCGGCCGACGAAAACCGGCGGATAAGCGCCAACCCCCGCGGCCGCAAGCCAGTTCGACGCGATGCGCGAGTTCGAAGCCCATTGCAGCGCGGTCTTCTCGTTTGCCAGCTGCTGGAGAAACAGCACCTCGTGCGGAGTGTCGAAGGCGCGGCAGACCAGAGTTCGCCGGATGTCAGCGCCGGCGAATTCATCGAGCGACTCACGCACACGGGCCATGAAGTCCTCGACATTGTCGACGCGAGTGACCGCTGAGACCACGATTTCGCTGCCAGGAGCGGGAGGTTCGCCGATATCGAACCGCTCGACGGTCTGACCCGCGAACACCACCGGCAGGTCCTGGACACCGACGGCGTCGAACCATTCGAAGAAGTATCGCGAGCGCAGCAGGTCGAGCAACGGCTGCTCGGAACGCAGTCCGATGACGACCAGAACCTTTCCCGGCTCGGCAATCGATTCGTACACGAATGCGTACCTCGCGCCGAGGTCGCGGAGGCTTTTCTCGTGTCGCGCGAGCACCGGGCCGATGCGGTGTGATTCGGGGATATGGAATTCCACGGCGAAGACGAAGCTCTGGGCCACATCAGCTCCTTCGTCCGGCTGCATGACTATGACATTCTCGCATGTGAGAATTCGTGTTCTCTCTGGGAGGTGACGTCATCGACTTTTCGGGGCCAGGTGGTGTTGGTGACCGCCGGCGGTGCCGGCGTAGGCAGGGCGACTGTGGCCGTGTTCGTCGACTGCGGGGGCAAAAGTCCGTCGTCCTGGAGATCGACGCGGCTCGCGCCGCCGAGGTTCGCCAGTCGTACGAGGGGTAGGCGCTGGATCAATGGCAACAGCGCGTGTCCCGCCGAGAGCAGGAAAACAGTTCAGGAAACAGCCGGTAACGCTTATTCTCGTTGGGTGACATACAGGGTGAAGGTTGAGCCGTACTACGACCCTTTCGACTTCAACATCGACGACGATCCCTATCCGGTGTGGAAGCGGTTACGCGACGAAGCACCGCTGTACCACAACGAAAAGTACGGCTTCTATGCCCTCAGCAGGCACTCGGACGTCGCCCGCGAGCTGGTGAACTGGAAGGACTATCGGTCGGGTAAGGGCACGACCATCGACATCATCCTCAACGGTGTGGATGTGCCTCCAGGGATCATCTTGTTCGAGGATCCGCCGATACACGACCTGCATCGGCGACTGCTCTCGGGGGTGTTCACCCCGCGTCGGATGGCCGCCATCGAACCGCTGGCCAGGGAGTTCTGCCGACGTGCACTGGAGCCGCTAAGCGCAGCCGACGGGTTCGACTTCATCGCCGACCTCGGCGCCTGGATGCCGATGCGCACCATCGGCTATCTCCTCGGCATACCAGAGGACAGGCAAGTGGCGATCCGGCAGAACACCGACCGAATGCTCGAACTCCAAGACGCCGGACTCGCAGTGGTGGCCGATGACTTGTTGACTCGGCAGGGCTCGATGCTCGAGGAGTTCATCGACTGGCGTTACGACCACCCCTCCGACGACCTGATGACCGAGTTGGTCAACGCCGAGGTGGAGGAGCCCGACGGCAGCCGAAGGCGGTTGACGCGCGGGGAAGTGCTGACTTACACCGGCACAGTCGTCGGAGCGGGCAACGAGACGACGACGCGATTGATCGGCTTCGCCGGGCAACTGCTGTCGGACCATCCAGACCAACGCCGAGCGCTGGCCGCTGATTTCAGCCTGATCCCGGCGGCAGTCGAGGAGGTGCTGAGGTACGAAGCACCGTCACCTGTGCAGGCACGGTGGGTCGCCCGCGATGTCGAACACTACGGACAAACGGTTGCGAAAGACTCGGTTATGTTGCTACTCAACGGGTCTGCGAATCGAGACGAGCGTCAGTTCGCAGACGCTGACCGGTTCGACATCCGTCGGCAAGCCGCGCATCTGTCATTCGGGCACGGCATCCACTTCTGCCTGGGCGCGGCGCTGGCACGGGTCCAGGCGCGCATCGCTCTCGAGGAGGTGCTCACCCGATGGCCTGACTGGGAGGTGGATTACGACATGGCGAAGCGGGCTCACACCACCAGCGTGAGGGGTTGGGCCAGTCTTCCGGTGAGAGTCTGACGTGACCAATACCGTTGACTCCGAGAGCAAGCCGGTTGGTTCCGGGCCCCGGCGAAGTTTTTCGCCATGGCCGGCTCGGATTGGCTGGGCGCTGTTCGTCATCGCCTATCTGGTGCTTGCGACCGCGACGATCGCGACCATACAGTCAGGGCTGCATGGCGACCCGAAACGGACGCACCCAAATCCGGGCCCGCGACCGTATCCGCCGTTCCTCGAATTCGATAGTTGGCCGCTCGCCGTGTCCGTCAGCTCGATTCCGATGGCCGCCGGCTTGATAGCGGTGTTGGTATGGCTGTCCTGGCGACAGCGCAGCGTGCACTGGGCCGTCATCATCGCCTTCGCCGGCCTCATCACCGGTGCGCTCGACCCGCTCGCCAACTGGGCGACGTTCGCGATCTTCGATCCGCACATGCTGCACTTTCCGCTGGCATGGCCATACGTGAACATCTCACCGAATCTTGAACCGGCGCTGGCCTTCTTGGGCGGCTACGCGGCGTATTACCTACTGAACGGACTGGGCTTTTTGAAGCTGCACAACCGCCTGCTCGATCCGCTGATGCGACGGACGAGCTGGCTGGGTGCACACCGACTCCTACGGGTCTTCGTCGGTGCGACGATCATCGCCGTCCCGATCAACGGTGTCATCCAATTCACGTGGATGCGGGCCGGCATCTTTTTCTACACCGAGGCCGTCGGTCCAGTGATTCAAATCGGCCACATCCACTTTCCGCTGATCATGGCGGTCTATGACTCCGTGATCTTCGGCATGGTGGCGGTGATGTGTGTCCGCGACGGCAACGGCGATCTCGTGCTGATCAATCGCATCGCCCAGTGGTTGCCGTCGCGTCAGGGACGACCGAAAATCACGCTCACCCGGCAGCTGTTGATATCCGTGACTGTTGGGCTGGTGTCGTTCGCATTGCCGTTGGTGGTGCTCGCGGGGCTGCGCGCGGCGGGGCTTTCCCGGCCGGCCTTCGACAAAAACCCGTATCCCACGGTGAACCTCTACGACCCGTACGGACACCTTGAAGAGGCGGGCAAGCCAGGACCGTTCTACCGGTGATGGTGTCAGGTTCCCGTCACACCAACATCGACGGGTATCGCGGCGGCCGTGACGTATTTCGCTTGATCTGAAGCAAGCCACGCGACCGCATCGGCGACATCCTCGGGCATCATGATTGCGTCCGGTAGAAGTTGCTTGGTGAACCCATGCCGGAGAACGGGGTTGGTCTTAGCGGCATCTGCCATTGCGTCAACCATTTCCACACTGCCCATCGGGGTCACGACAGAACCGGGATGCAGGCTGTTGACGCGAATCCTATGCTTGCCGAGTTCAGCCGCAAAGGAACGAGCGAGCCCGACGACCGCGTGCTTGCTCGCGGTGTAGGCGATCATGAACGGTTCCATCGTCACTCCTGCGGCCGATCCAATGAGGATGATCGACCCACCGCGTCCTCCCGCGATGATGTGTCTCGCCCCGGCCATCACGGTGTTCCATGTGCCCACCACGTTGATGTCGATGGTGTCCTGGAAGTCCCGGGCAGAGACCTGATCCCATGTGGACGGAACACAGATACCGGCATTGGCGACGATCACGTCGAGTCGTCCGAGTTCAGCGACTCCCTGATCGACTGTCGCGCACAAGGCTTTATGGTCGCGGGTGTCGACCGCAGCGGTGACTGCACGTCGTCCGTTGGCTGACACCAGGTTCGCGGTCTCCGCCAGATCGTCGGGAGTTGCCGAATCGTAGGGAACGCTGGGCGGCAGCGGCCCCGCGAGGTCGACAAGTATGACGTCGGCGCCATCGCCGCTCAGCCGCACCGCATGGGCGCGACCTTGACCTCGCGCAGCGCCGGTGATTAGCGCGACCTTGTCCGTCATGTCTGGCACAGGCGTACGTTACCGCACAGAGAATCCTGATTTCGATTTTCGAGAACCCGCTTTGGCGCCTTGGTACCGTGAGACGCATGGGTGTACTCGACGGCCAGACTGCATTCATTCTCGGGGCCTCTGCGGGAATCGCCCGAGCCAGCGCGAAGCTGTTGGCTGCCGACGGGGCGACACTTTTCCTCCTCGGTAGGTCGAATCGACGGCTGGAGGAGACCAAGGAAGACATCCTCGAGGCCGCGCCCGGGGCGGAAGTGGTTCTACACAAGGGTGATCCCGAGGACGAGTCAACCGTGCAATCGGCCGCGCAAGCTGCCCACGATATTCACGGCAGGCTCAACATCGTCATCGGTACAGTTGCCGCAGGGGGCACGGGTCCGCTCATCGAGCAAAATCTCGACACCTTCACCGACTTCGTCATGGGAAACCTCCGGTCGAACTTTCTCGCCTTGCGTTACTCTGCGCCCCTGATGACCGACGGCGGATCAATCGTGTTCATCTCATCGACCTCGTCGAAGATCCCGATGGAGGGGCTGGGGCATTACTCGGCGGGCAAGGCCGCACTAGAGATGCTCATTCGAGTTGCCGCCTCCGAGCTCGGTCCGCGCGGAATACGGGTGAATGCGGTACGACCTGGCTTGACCGAGGCGGCCACGACCCAGGGTTACATCCACCTCGAGGAGCTGACCACGAGCTTCCTCGAACGGGTCCCACTCGGCAGGCTCGGCGTCTCGGATGACATTGCTCCCGGTGTGCGGTACCTCGCGGGGCCGGAATCTAACTGGGTGACGGGTCAGAGCTTCGCCATCGACGGCGGTAACGAGGTTCGCGGTGCGCCGCGTGGCCCGATGTTCACCGTCTAAGCGAAGTCGAACGCGTTGCGCGGCGCGGTGATCGGCAGATCCAGAGACGTTGCGATCCCCGGTGGGGCGTCGACGACATAGGGAATGGCATTGACCACGCGCATGGCCGTCGCCTCCATCGCGTTGGCATTCGCCGACTCCGCGGTGTCCTCGGTGCCGAGCCTGAGGTCGCACTGCATATGGGGTTGACCCTCGATGATGAGGCGGTACGTGCCGTTGGGCGCCGTCGCCCACTCGGGCGCCAAGTCCGGGGCCATGCGGTTGATGTGCTCGATCGTGATCGCGGGATGTCCGTCGACCACCCCGGTGGTCACTGCCCGCACGGCACCGACGGTGCCCGCTGGAATGGTTCCGCAGGCGACGTGGAGATCACGCGGTGTCACGACGCGCTCGTAGGATTCGTCGATGCGGTCGAGTACGACGCCGAGCGCCTTGGCTACCAGCCCGATCGGCGGACCCCAGGCGAACTGCTGTGCGCCTTCGAGTTCCAGCATCGGCACGAAGTCGAGCGGTTCACCGAAGCCCATGGCGGTGACCATGAGATCACGATTGGGATAGGCGGAGTAATCGAAGATCTCCTGCGCGTGAACGGACCGGATGGTGTTCGATAGCGTCGTCAGCAGGATCGCGAGCTGGTCGCCCGCAAAACCCGGTTCGATGCCCGAGGTGTAGATGGTGACGCCTGCGGCGAGGGCAGCGGCGAGGACTTTCTCAGCAAGGCCGGGGATCCATCTGTCGGGGAACATCATTCCCGGGGTGTTGGTGGTGACGACGTTCAGTCCGCCGTCGAGTAGCCGCACATAGTCCCGAACTGCGGCTGCGTCCATTTCGGCACTGGCGGCGCCGTAGACGACGCAGGCAGGTTTCAGCGCGATGACCTCATCGAGATCATTGGTCGTCGTGACACCGATCGGGCCGAGCCCGACGATTTCGCCGGCGTCGCGACCCGTCTTCTCCGGGCTGTGCACCCACACGCCGACTAGCTCGAGATGGGGGCGTCGAACGATCGCGCGTATCGCCAGGCTGCTGATCCAGCCGGTGGAGATTACGGCAACCCGTAAAACGTTGTTGCTCATTACCAGTCCTTCGACGGTCAGAGATCGGGCATGGGAAGAGTCGAGTTGGGTCCCTGCAGGCCGCCGTCGACGACGAACACCGAGCTGGTGGCGTAGCAGTCGCGCGTCGACAGGTACAGAGTCAGCCGTCCGAGGTCGGCCACGTCACCGATACGGTGCAGTGGAGTGAGTTCCTTGAGTTTTTCTTCCGACCCGGGAATGAGATCGAAGCTGTATTGCAGCCCGCCGGTCATGAACGAGCCGAGCGAGATGGCGTTCACTCGGATCTTCGGTGCGAGTTCCTGTGCCATCGCGCGGGTGAGTGCTTCCAGGCCGCCTTTGGCCGCGCTGTAAGGCAAGAGTCCGCGGATGCCGAAACGGCTTGCCCCAGAGGAGATGTTGACGATCGATCCGGCACCCACCTGGAGCATGTGCGGTACGACGAGCTGACTCATGATGAACGCCGACATCACGCAGTATTCGAACGCCAAGCGTAGGTTTTCGTCAGTCTGGTCCAGGAACGGCGCGTACGCAACGTGGAAGCCGACGTTGTTCACCAGGACGTCGACACGACCGAACTGCTCGACAGCCGCTTCTACCACGCGCTCACTGTCGTCGCGCTGCAGTGCATCCGCTGTCAGCGCGAGGCCCTTTCCGCCCGCCGACGTGATGTCCTCGATCGTCGACTCGATCTCTGAGGTTGTTCGTGCGGTGCCCACCACCGTGGCGCCCGCTTCGGCGAGCACCTTCGCGATGCCCTCGCCGACGCCGCGCCCGGCGCCCGTCACGATTGCCACCTGGCCGTCCAACTGAAACTGTTCCAGCGCCACGCCGCGAATCTACTCCGTCCGAGAATGCAAGTTTCCGAATTTCGGAAACACCTCTTTGCTCGCGCAATAGGGTTCGAGAATGACCGGAACCAGGCTGCACCACGTCGTCTTTGCGGTCGCGTTGGAACGACTGGATGCCGCGGCCTCGTACCTAACGGCGCTGGGGTTCGAATTCCAGGCGTTCAATCACGATGAACTGGGGCTGGCGATCAGACTGGATTGGGACCGCGGATTCGAGCTCATTTCTCCTCTTCCTGATGCGCCGCAGGAGGCGGGCTCCGCGGCCGACTACCTTGCCCGCCACGGCGATGGATTGTTCTCGGTGGTGGTACGAACAGAGAACGGCGATACCGCCGAGCGTGTTGCGGAAAGTCACGGGGCGATCGCAGATTTTCGTCAGCGGGTCGAGGGAGACGGCTTCCAGGTTGCGGAGGTCAAATTACAACCGCTGTTCGGTATTCCGCTGACTCTGCTCGAGACAAACCTGCCCTGATGCGCCACGCAATCAACGATCGGCTAGCAGACCGGTCATCTGTTTGGCCAGATCGGACTTCTTGACCTTGCCCGTCGCCGTGAACGGTAGTGCGTCCTTCGTGGTGATCCAAATGAATTTCGGCACCTTGTAGGCAGACAGCCGTCCGCGGACCTGCGCTTGCAACTGCTCGCTGTCGAGCACGGCGTCCCCGCGCGGTATGACGGCGGCGGCAACGACGGTCCCGTTGCTTCCGTCGTCAGCGCCGACGACATAGGCCTCGAGGACGCCTTCACAATCAGTTAGCGCGAGTTCGACCTCACTTGGCGTGACATTTGTTCCACCGCCTGTCTTGATGAGATCGCCAAGCCTGCCGGTGAACGTTATCCAGCCGTCGTCGGACTGAACACCGCAGTCACCGGTGCGGTAGTAGCCGTCGGAAGTGAACACGTCCTCGCGCTCGCGCTTGTGGAGTCGTTGCATAAGCGAGTACCCGCGCACCCAGATCTCGCCGACGGTGCCGAGCGGAACTGGCTGCGCCGTCTCGGGATCGACGAGAATATGGCTGAGACCCTCGATCGAGAAGCCGCCGGTTTCGGTCCGACCGGGCGGTTGTGGGGGATATGGGTCCACCCCGATGTGATTGCCGCACAGTTCGGTCATACCCAGAGCGTTGGGACCGCGCGGTCGGCGATCGGGAGGGACCATGGCGGGCATGCTGGTGCGCTGCACCGAACTCAGGTCGCGCAGTGCGAAATCCGGGTGTTCGGCGAGTGTCTTGCCTTGTTGGGGCCAGCCCAACGTGATCGTCGCGCGGTACTTCTCGATAAGCGTTAACGCCCCAGCCGCATCGAAGGCCGGTTGGGTCACCAGCGTTGCGCCGTGGTGGATGACGGCATGGATGCCGGTGATGAGTCCGCCGACCCAGAAGAACGGCATCGCGGTGAACATGACCGTGTCGTTTGTGACGCCATAGTCGAAGGTCAGGTTGTAGGTGTGGCGAACGAGTGTGCCGTGCGTGTGTACTGGCCCCTTGGGGTCGCCGGTGCTGCCCGAGGTATAGATGATCATCGCGTCGTCGGCAGGTGTCACGCAGGATTCGACATCGACGAGGAAATGGGCGTCGATCCCGTCCGGGAGCGCGTCGTAGGTCAGCGTTGTCGCCCAGGGTCGCTCGCATGCACCCCACACCATGATCGTCCGCAGAAATGGCGTTTTACGCAGAACGATGCGACCCGGATTATGTTCCCCTGCGAGGCCCGGCAGTGCCTCCTCGAGGCGGTCGAGGAAGTCGTGATTGCGGAAGGCCGACCATGCCAGAACTACCTTCAAGTCCGCATGGCGTGCGGTCCAGGCCAGTTCTGAGGCCTTGTAGAACGTGTTGAGCGGAACCGCTACGGCACCGATACGGGTCGTGGCGAACCAGGCGATCGCCCAGTCAACGCTGTTGGGCATCAAAATACCGACGTGGTCACCTTTTCCCACATTGTCGGCGAGCAGGGTCATCGCCAACTGCGCCGATCGTAGATCCAGGTCCACGTATGTCAGCACGTCGTCGCCGGCGATCAGAAACGGCTTGTGGCCAAAACGCGCCGCCGACGATCGCACGAGGGCGGGAATCGTGGGCACGATGGTCGGAAAGGGCATGACGTTCGGCATCCTTGCCTTGGCGATGCTTGGCCTGATCAGGATAGTCGGCTTATCGATCCGCGAGAATACCGGTTCTCGTACGTGCGGTGCCGACAACTAGAATCCAGCCATGGCGGTACCGGATACAAGCGCAATCGATCGTCTGGAGCGGATCGAGTCCAGTTTGGTGATCAGCCAGCTGCCCAGCCGCTACGCCATGGCGCTGGACGCCCGCGACCTGGACGCGTTGGTGGCGCTCTTCGTCGACGATGTCGCGGTAGGCGCACACGGCAGCGGCCGCGATGCGCTGAAGCGCTGGTATGACGCGGTTCTGCGCCGTTTCTACCGAAGCATCCATTTGGTGTGCGGTCATCACTTCGAGTTCGTCGACTCCGACCACGCCACCGGTTCGGTCTACTGCCGTGCCGAGCACGAGGACGGAGACGGCTGGTATGTCATCACGATGCGCTACGACGACGTCTACGAACGAAGGCATGGCCAATGGTGCTTCGTCAAGCGGCGGGAACACCCCTGGTACTCCGTTGACGTGACCGAGCGCCCGGGGCCGGATTTTATCCGCTGGCCCACCGATGTAGCACTGCGAGCCGCGATGCCGCACCGCATGCCGACCTGGCGGACGTTCTGGGCGGACGGGGATCCAGACCTGCCTCAGCGGCTCTCCCGACAGCCGTAGTCGGTTTACAATGCAGGGCGAAAGTGCAATTCTCGTTATCGAAAATCAGCGTTATCGCCCGTGAGGAGGACGTCATTTCCGACGACGGCAAGGTGCTCAGCGGAGTACGAGTGCTGGAGGTCGCCGCATGGACGTTCGTGCCGTCGGCAGGCGCGGTCCTCGCCGAATGGGGCGCAGAGGTAATCAAGGTCGAACCGCGTGCCGGCGGCGATCCGCAGCGTGGCCTGGTCACGATGGGCATCGTCGACGAGGGCGGGGGTTCGGTCAACTACATGATCGAGATCCCGAACCGCGGGAAGAAGTCGATCGGTGTCGACCTACTCACTCCTGGCGGCCAGGAAGTGGTCCGGGAGCTCGCCAAGAGCTGCGATGTCTTCCTGACCAGTTATCTGCCGGAGCGCAGGAAGAAACTGGGCATCGATGTCGAACACATCAGAGCTGCCAACCCGAGCATCGTCTATGTGCGCGGATCCGGTCACGGGCCGAAGGGCCCGGATGCCGACAAGCCGGGCTACGACGGCGTGTCCTACTGGGCGCGTGGAGGTATCGCCACCGTGCTCACGGAGGAGGCCGATGAGTTGGTGCGTTCGCGTCCGGCTTTCGGAGATCTGCTCGGCGGCATGACGATCGCGGGAGGGATAGCCGCGGCGTTATACAAGAAGGCGACCACTGGCAAGGGTTCGGTTGTCGATGTGTCGCTGCTGGGGCTGGCCGCATGGAATCTCAGCCCGGATGTCGCCGTCAGCCAGATCCACGGCGGCAGTTCCATTCCCAAGTTCACGCATGCTGATGCGCCTAATCCGTTGGTCGGGACGTACCGAACCAGCGACGGCCGGTATGTGCAGCTGATGATGCTGCAGCTCGACAAGTTCTACGCCGAGGCCATGCGGGTGATCGGCCTGCCCGAGCTGGTGGAGGATCCGCGATTCGCCGACGCCGCAGCGCGTTACGAAAATCGTGCCGCCCTGATCGCATTGCTCGACGAGGCTTTCGCCAAGCGCACGCTTGCGCAGTGGCGCGAAACGTTGGCGCCCCTATCCGGGGCATGGGGCATCGTGCAGACCCCTGCGGAATTGTGCGAGGACCCTGCGGTGACGGCGAACGGATACCTCGCGCACACTGAGACCGTCAGCGGCGTGCCATTCTCTCTGCCTACCAACCCTGTTCAGTTCGAGGAACGATCTGTCGTTCCGCCAGGCGCGCCCGAGCACGGCCAGCACACGGAGGAAGTGCTGATGGACGCGGGCATCGACTGGGACACCATCGAAAAGTACAAACAGGACGGGGCGATCCTGTGAACGCCCTCACCCCCGAGGTTTCCGGCGACTCAATCGAATTCGATCCGTTCTCGATGGACTTCTTCAACGGGGCTTATGACACCTATCGACGGCTCCGCGACGAAGCCCCCGTCTACTACAACTCCACATGGGACTTCTGGGCTCTGACCCGCTACGCCGATGTGGCGCCCGCGACGAAGGATCACGAACTCTATTCGTCGGCTAAAGGCGCCACCCTCGACATGGTCAAGGCCCATGACGACGCCATTCCGGTGCCCAAGGTCATCATTTCGATGGATCCGCCGGAGCACGAGAAGATGCGCAAGCTGGTCAGCAAGGTGTTCACCCCGCGTGCGATCGCCGCCTTGGAAGGCATGGTGCGCGAAAAGGTGTACGAATGCGTCGAAGCGCTGGATCCGAGGGCTTTCGATGTCGTCGCCGACTTCTCGGCGCTGTTCCCCAACGAAGTCATCACCACGATGCTCGGCGTTCCGAAAGAGGATCGGGAACAGATACGGCACTGGTTGGACCTGCTGCTGCTGCGCCGCCCCGGTGAGATCGCCACCACCAAAGAGGGTTACGAAGCGTCGATGAACACCGGCATCTACTACTACAACCTCATTCAGCAGAGGCGGGCGCGCCCACAGGATGACATGATCAGCCGGCTCATCGAGACCGAGATCGAACGCGACGGTGTGGTGGAAAAACTGACCGATGTCGATATTTCGGGTTTCGCGACGATGCTCGGAGGAGCAGGCGCCGAGACGGTCACCAAGTTGGTGGGAAACGCGATGGTCGCCTTCGCCGACTTCCCCGACCAGTGGCGCAAGCTGCGCGAGAACCGCAGCAAGATTCCCGCCGCAGTGGAGGAGTTGCTGCGCTACGAAGCGCCTTCCCAATACCAGGTCCGCACGAACACACGGGATGTCACGTACTACGGGACGACGATTCCAGCAGATAGCGCGGTGCTGCTGGTGACGGGTTCGGCTACGCGCGATGAGCGGATGTTCGACGACCCTGATCGGCTTGACATCGATCGCGAGCGCAAGATGGGTTTCAATCTGGCGTTCGGCTACGGCGTGCACAGCTGCCTGGGTGCCGCGCTGGCGCGGATGGAGAGCCGCATCGCGCTCGAGGCGCTGCTCGACGTCATCCCCGAGTACGAAGTCGACCGCAGCGGACTGAGCCGGGTCGCCATGTCAAACGTCTGTGGTTGGTCGAACGTGCCTGTGCGAAAGGTCGGCTGACCGCCTTCGCCGTCAGCCGCAGGGGAACGGGATGGCATCGACGGTGCGCCGCTGACCACAATGAAAGGGTTCGACGGCGGCGACGCGCGTCATTGCGCCGACGGCTCGAAGCGCCTCCCGCTTGAACATTTGTGCGGCGGAACTGAGCCGGTGTGTGACATCGCGTCCTGAAGCCGTACCGAGCCATTGCGAGCCGCCCCACGCGGCGACGTCCGCGCTATGGCGCCGCGCCGCGTCGACGACGAGACGCCGGACGTAGGAGTTCCGCTCGTGCAACTCGGCGGCGAAGTAGATTGCGTCTGGCCAGTGCTCGAAGTCTAAAACATCAGGCAGGACGAACGCGTCGACGCCCAGTATGCGTAGCGCCAAGTCATCGTCCAGGGATTCTAGGCCGACCTGCACGATCAGGCCGGCGCGCACTGAGTCGCAAATCAGCCCGCCGCACCATGTAACGAGATCAGCGGCGTCGACTGCCAGCACGAGCAGCCTGTGCGGAGCTGACCGGCGCCGCCCGTGACTGGCTCGCGACGAGCCCGGATGGTTCGAATTCCTAGTGGGAACCGTAGTTACAACTGACACCTGTCTAGACCTCTTGTTGATTCATCACGCTCCCGAATGCAAAGCTGCGCAGCTCGATCGAGAAGCTGATTGCGTCCAGCTTGGGCAGGGGAGCTGTTGATAATGACCACTTCCAATACTGAGAATGCTCATTATTGCACAGACCGAGGATCAGGGTTACGAAGGTCGGATACTCTGGCGGGTTGAGAATTTATGTTCTCAGTTGAGCGAGCTGGTTGTAGGGGAGGTGCACCGTGAAGCGGCTGAGCGGCGTAGATGTCATGTTGCTGTACAGCGAGACACCTGAGATTCAGACTCATACTCTCAAGATCGGCCTGCTCGACGTCCGGCATTTAAGAGGTGGTTACAATTTTGAGGCCTTCCGCAGGATGGCCTATCCGCGGCTGCTCGGTCTGGAGCCACTTCGCTACCAGCTGGTCGACATCCCGAGGAGGCTTCATCACCCAATGTGGCGGGAAAACGCACCTATCGACCCCGACTACCACTTGGAGCGGGTACGGGTGCCCGCGCCCGGCGGGCGGCGAGAGTTGGACGAGCTGATCGGTCAGATCGCCAGTGTGCCATTACACCGCGACCGACCACTCTGGAAGATGTACGTTGCCGAGGGCTTGGTCGGTCATGAGATCGCGGTGATCTGGAAAGTCCACCATGCATTAGCCGACGGGCTGGCTTCAGCCAACATGATCGCCAAGGCGATGAGTGCGCCGGATGCCCTGATCGACGCTGGACTTTCGGCGCGGCCGGACGAATTGCCCACCCGTCGACAACTCATCGAATACGCCATTCGCGACCAGATCACACATCTGATTGGACTTCCCGGCTTGCTGTCGGTCACCGCGCGTGGGATCGTGCGGTTGCTGCGGCGGTCACGCCAGCGACCACGCAACGCACGCCTGAGGCGGCCGCTCAAGCCGCCGCGAAGCTTTATGAATCATCAAGTTTCTCCACAGCGACGCTTTGCGACCACATCACTGGCGTTGTCTGATGTCAAAGTAACGAGTAAGGCACTGGAACTCACTGTCAACGACTTGGTTCTGTCGATGGCTGCCGGAGCGATTCGAAAGCTGGCCCTGCGGTATGACGGTCACGCCGACCGCCCGCTGATAGCCGGTGTTCCGGTCAGCTTCAACCGATCGCCCGACCGCATCGACGGCAACGACGTCGGATACATGACACCTCCGCTGCCAATACACATCTCCGACATTCGGGAACGCGTTCGAACCACCGCCGACGCTGCAGCCGTCGCGAAGGAGAATTTCACGTTACTCGGTCCGACGATGATGGCGTCTTGGCTGAACTATCTCCCGCCTGCATTGTCCCCGGGGTTGTTTCGGTGGCAATCACGACGGTGGAACTCCGGCATCGCTATGAATCTGACTATTTCCAATGTTCCCGGTCCTCGGCAAGCGAGTTCCGTTGACGGCGCTCGTATCACAGAGATTTATTCTGTGGGTCCGTTGGCGGCGGGATGCGCAATGAACATCACGGTGTGGAGTTATGCAGAGCTGTTGACGATCTCGGTGCTCGTGGACGACCGCACTCTGAACGACCCGCATGAGGTCACCGACGCCATGGCAGAGGAGTTCACGGAATTGCGCGGGCTGAGCGCGTACCAGCCGGCTACCCCCACTGCCTCTACGCCCGCCGACGTGTGTGATCGCCGACGAACCCGTTGACGACGTACGGACGCACGAACTCCGCGACCTCGTCGTCGTTGCGCATGTCGACGGTGGGGGACGGCGTGGTGAACAGCGAGAACAGCATTCGCGCGAACCACTCTGTGGCAGAGGGGATGTCGAGATCCTGCCGGACCTCACCGGTCAGCCTGGCGGCCGAGACATATGGAGCGAGGAACTCAGCACACTCCTTGAGCAGGGTGGCCGCGTTCTTGGTCATCATGAGGTTGACTTCTGCTTGGTCGAAGTACGCCTCCGGTTCGACGACTCGACGCGCTTGCGCGACGAAGACGGCCGCCCGAACCAGGCGTCCCTCCAGCGTGCTGCCGCCGTGGCGATCGATGGCTTTTGCCATATTGCGATAAAAGCGCTGCGATGCCGCCTCGGCACAGGCCTCGACGATCGTCTCCTTATCGCGGAAGTACTCGTAGAACGTGCTGCGGGAGACGTCAGCCGCCCTGGCGATGTCGACAATCGTCGTCTTCGCCAACCCGCGGGTGCGGAAGCATGCGAAGGCGGCCGAGATGATGGCATCCCGGGTGTCGACCGCCACAGCGTGTGTCACGTCAGATCCCACCGCACGACATTATCGGCTCACCGGTCGGGTGCCAGGATGAGGCCGCTGGTCGGGACACCGGTACCCGAGGTGACCAGGACGTGTTCGACGCCATCGACCTGGTTGTGTGACGTGCCGCGCACCTGCCGGACGCCTTCGGTGATGCCGTTCATCCCGTGGATGTAGGCCTCGCCGAGCAGCCCTCCGTTGGTGTTGATCGGCATCCGGCCGCCCAGCGAAAGTTCGTCGACCGATACGAAGTCCTTGGCTTCGCCGCGACCGCAGAAGCCGAGCTCTTCGAGCTGGGTGAACACGAACGGTGTGAAGTGGTCGTAGAGGAAGGCGGTCGAGATGTCGTCGGGCTTGAGCCCGGAGTCGCCCCATAGTTTGTTGCCGACGACGCCCATCTCGGGCAGGCCGGTGATGTCCTCTCGGTAGTAACTGGTCATGACCTCGCCGTCGTAGGCCGCGCCTTGCGCGGCCGCGGTGATCACGGCAGGAGGCTTGGCCAGATCCCGTGCCCGCTCGACACTTGTCACCACCATCGCGACGCCGCCGTCGCTTTCCTGGCAGCAGTCAAGCAATCGCAGCACGGGTTCGATGATCCACCGCGATTCTTGGTGTTGCTCAATGGTTATCGGCTTGCCGTAGAACCAGGCGTCTGGATTATTCGCGGCATGTTTGCGGTCGATGACCGAGATCTTTCCGAAGTCTGCGTTGGTCACCCCGTATGTCGACATGTAGCGCTGGGCATGCAACGCCACCCATGCGGCGGGGGTCATGAAACCGAATGGCGCGTACGGCGCCATCCACAGCGGGGTGACGCCGGGTTGCCGCCCGGCGCCGCCGAAGCGAAATCCAGACCGCTCGTTGAACGCTCGGTAGCAGACCACTGCCTCGGCGGCGCCCGTCGCGACGGCCATGGCGGCCTGCATCACGGTGCCTGCCGCCGCCCCGCCGCCGTGCGGGACCCTGGTGAAGAACGACAGGTTCTCGATGCCGACGTTGCGCGCGACCTCGATCTCCTCGTTCTCGTCGACGGTGAAGGTGACCATCCCGTCGATATCGCTCGGGCGCAGGCCCGCATCGTCGATGGCCGCCTTGACCGCCTCGCAGGCGAGTTGCATCTCGGTGCGGCCGGACTCCTTCGAGAACTCAGTCTGCCCGATCCCGACGAGCGCGGCCTTACCGCCGATGCCGTCTCTTGTTGTCATGCCTCGACCCCGTCGAGCAGGCTCAGCACCGCCGTGCCTTTCACGTGGTCGCCAAGGCTGTTGGTGCCCTTGAACGTCACTTCCACCAAGCCCTCGCCGTCGGCGGCCGATTTGCCCGTCACGCTGCCCTCGAACCGCAGCGGATCGTTGGGGTAGGCGGGCACGCCGAGACGGATGGACAGCTTCTTGACCATCGCCTCTGGCCCCGCCCAGTCGTGCAGGAACTTCACGCACAAACCATTGGTGGTCAAGATGTTGAGGAAGATATCCTGGGAGCCTTGCGAATTGGCGAAGTCGCGGTCATGGTGCACCGGCATGTAGTCGCGCGACGCGATCGCACCCGCGACGATCAGAGTCGTGGTGACGGGCACGTCCATCGGGGTGATTTCGTCACCCACGTTGACGGCGTTGTACGCCAGGGTCTGGGTTCGATCGACAGTGGAGGTCATGTGTTTCCTTCCGGGTATGTGCTGCCGAGACGGGCCAACTGTTGGGAGGCGGACCCGAGCGCGAGCTCGATCTGCTTGGCCCACAGGAAATAACGCGACAACGGGTAGGTGACGTCGATGCCCATGCCGCCGTGCACCTGCTGAGCCGAGGCGGCGACACGCGCCCCGGCCTCTGCGGCCCAGAATTTCGCGATCGCGGCTTCGCGGTCGGCGGGCCTGCCTTCGCCGATCAGCCACGCCGCGTGCCAGGTGGTCCAGCGGATGGCTTCGACATCGATGAACGCGTCGGCCAGACGCTGCTGTACCGCCTGGAACGACCCAATGGGCCTGCCGAACTGCTCGCGCTCGGTGGTGTAGGCGGCGGCGAGCTTCAAAGCCCGCTCGGTGACGCCGATCTGCATCGCGCACAGCCCGACGAGTGCCCGGGTGTACAACCTGCCGACGGCGTCGCTGCCCTCGCTGAGCCTGCGGCCGACGGCATTGGTCAGTTCGACCTCGGCGAACGGTTCGCCGTTCGTCGTCTGTACCGGTGTGATCGTCACGCCCTCGGCGTCTGCATCCACGACAAACAGGGCCGGCCCGCCATCCGTTGTCGCCGATACGACGATGGCGACAGCCAGCTGCGCAGCGGGTACCAGCTCTTTGGTGCCGGTCAATCGCCACGTGTCACCGTCGGGACGGCCCGCGGTGCGCGGTGCGGTCGGATCGGAGTTGCCGGACTCGGTGATTGCCGCCGTCAGAATCGTGCTGCCGTCCACCACACCGGGCAGGTAGCGCTGTTTCAGCTCGGAATCCCCATGTCGGGCAATGGTGTCCGCGCCCAGCACCAGCGTCGCGTAGACGGGCACCGGCGCGACACTCCATCCGACTTCGCTCAGCAGAACCCCGAGTTCGAGGAAGCCGCCGCCCGATCCGCCGACGGAGTCGGGTAGGGCTATTCCGAGCAGGTCGGCTGCGGCCAGCTCCCCCCACAGCGCAGCATCGTAGCGAGTGTCACCGGCCTCCAATTCGGTGAGGTGCTCCGGTGTCGCGCGGCTCTCGAACAGCTGTCGGGCTACCTTGGCGACGGTCTCTTGCTCTTCGGTGAACGTGAAGTCCATTGTCTGCCTTCGGTTATCGGGCGGGCCGGAACTGGTGCAACACCAACTCGTCGCCGCTCGGCAGGGCTTCGAAGGTCTCGTAGAAGACCTCCACGGGCATTCCGACCTCGATGTCGCCGGGTTCGATATCGCACAGATTGGACACCAGCCGAACGCCTTCGTCGAGTTCGATCAGCGCTACCACATACGGGTATTGAAGGAACGGTAGCGGGGGGTACTGCGGCATCACGAAGCTGTACACGGTGCCGCGCCCCGTGGATATAGCGTAATCCCAGTTGAGCGACTGACAGTTGCCGCACATCGGCCTGGGTGGGACGCGCAGGGTCTGGCAGTCGGCGCAGCGCTGAATCCGGAGCTCGTGTTCTTTGAGACCCGACCAGAAGAACTCGGTGTCGGGACTGATCGAGGGTGCGAGCCTGGTAGCCATCAGTCCCCAGCCGTTCCGGCGGGGGCCCCGCCCGTCTTAAAACGCAGAGTCCGGAACCACTGCCGACCGATGACGTCGCCGTGCTGGTCGCGGTAGGTGGTCACCCAGGTGACGAAGAAGCCGTCGCCCATCGCCGTCTTCTTCTCGTCCGAGATCGAGTCGAAGACCGTCTCGGCCGAGATCTCGTCTCCGACACGGGGATAACGCTCGATCTCGAATTCGGAGTTGGTGGCGATGATGCCGGTGTAGCCGGCGTCGGAGAGAAACTGCAGAGGGTTCGTCTTGATCTCGATCGGAACACCGCCGCGCTCGTGAATACCGGCGAGCTTCGGCGGAGGCATGGTCCAGCTCTGCAGCATCACCGGTGGAGAGACCAAGCCGCCGTAACGCGAGTTCTTCGCGAACTCGGGGTCGAGATAGGCCGGGTTCATGTCGTCCAACGCATAGGCCCAGTGTCGGATCATCGCGGCGTTCACCGGATCGGGGGCACGCGTCGGCTTGCCGACTCCGTCGGTGGGTGTACCAATCAGCGCGTCGAGGCGTTCCCGTAGTTCGCTCTTCGCATTCTCTGTCACCTGGATGTGTCCTTTCAAGAGGCGCGCATGTCTCGGGGTGCCCGGGGCATCCCGAGACCGGCCATTGCGATGATGTCGCGCTGCAGTTCATTGGCGCCGCCGCCGAAGGTGTTGATGACGGCGAGGCGGTAGGCGCTTTCCAGTTCACCTCTGAGTGGGGCGATCGATCCCTTCAGGGTGCCGGCCTGCCCGACGATGTCCAACAGTTCGCGGGCCACCTGTTGGGTGAGTTCGGTGCCGAACACCTTGGCGGCCGAAGCCTCGCCCATGCCTAGCGCACCGGACCCCATGTTGGTATTCACCCGGAGGTTGAGCAGCCGATACGCCGCCACCTGCGCCTCGACCCGGGCCAGCGCCTGCTGAACCCAGGGCGCATCGATCACGACTCCGTCGTCGAGCGGTGTCGTCCTTGCCCATTCGAGTGTCTTGACGAACAGCGGCTCGAGCGCACCGAGGTTGCCCAGCGCGGCGCGTTCCAGGTTCAGCTGGTTGGTCACCAGCTTCCAGCCCTGGTTCTCGCCGAGAACGATCGCGCTCTCTGGCACTCGCACGTCGTCGTAGAAGGTGTAGTACGTCTGCACGCCGGGCATGGTCTTCAGCGGCTTCCACGAGTAGCCGGGGGAGTCCGTGGGAACCATGAACAGCGTGATGCCCTTGTGCTTCTTGGCTTCCGGGTCAGTGCGAGCGGCCAGCCAGATGTAGTCGGCGAACTCGGCGCCGCTGGTGAACATCTTGGCGCCGTTAATCACGAACTCGTTCCCGTCGCGCACGGCAGTCGTTCGCAGGGATGCGAGGTCGCTCCCCGCGCCGGGTTCTGAGTAGCCGATCGCGAAGTCCACCTCACCCCGCAGTATCGCCGGCAGGAATTTCTGCTTCTGCTCCTCGGTGCCGTACTGGATAAGCGTCGGCCCGACGGTGTTCAGCGTGATCATCGGCAGCGGCGCGTTCACCCGGCGCGCTTCCTCACCGAAGATGTACTGCTCGAGCGCCGTCAGCCCGTGGCCTCCGTATTCCGTCGGCCACGCGACGCCGAGAAGCCCTGCCGCACCGAGCGCTTTCCGGCACTCGATCATCGCGGCGCCGCCTTCCGTCAGGCCGGCGACCGCTTTTCGCCGCTCGGGCGTCATCACGGCCTCGAGCCGCTCGCGGTAGTCCTTGCGGAGCTGCTCCTGCTCGGTTGTGTAGTCGAAGTCCATCTAGACGCTCGCTCCCATTCGTACCGGCATACGTTTGACACCGGGCACCATCGTGGCGCGCAGCCGCGTCACATCGCCGGTCAGTTCCATCGACGGATAGGAACCCAATAGCACCTCGAACATCACCCGAGCTTCCAGCCGCGCAAGCTGTGCGCCAAGGCAGGCATGCTCTCCCGCGCCGAAAGCGATGTGCGGGTTCGGATTTCGAGTGATGTCGAACTGTTCGCTGTTCGGACCGAAGACCTCCTCGTCGCGGTTCGCGGCACCGTAGAGCATTACGATCTTTTCGCCCGCTTTGATCTGCTGTCCGCGGATCTCCACGTCTTCCGTCGCCTCTCGCGCCATATGGGTCACCGGGCTGGTGTAGCGCAGCATCTCCTCGACGGCGCAGGTAAGAAGCTCAGGGTTTGCGCGCAGCAGCGCGAACTGGTCAGGGTGATCGAGCAGCGCCTGTGTTCCGAGCGCAATCAGATTGCGCGTGGTTTCGTTGCCGGCGACCAGAAGCAGGAAGGAGAAGTTCAGCAGGTCGGCATCGCTGAGGCGCTCGCCGTCCACTTCGGCCGCGGCGAGGATGCTCAGGAGATCGTTCTGACCGGCGACTGCACCGGATCGTCGGGCTTCGATCAGCCTGGTGAAGTACTCGTAGAGTTGGCCCAGCGCCACCACATTGTCCAGTTCTATGTCCGGGTCAGCGGTGCCCACCGCGGCGTCGGACCACGCCCTGAACTGTTCCCAATCCTCGGGCGGCGCACCCAGCATCTCGGCGATCAGCCGCGTCGGCAGCGGAGCGGCGATCTCCTCGGCGAACTCGTACTCGCGGGACGGATCGACGTCGTCGAGGATGCCTTTTACAATCTCGCGTACCTTCGGCTCCAGCAACGACACCTGACGCCGCGTGAAGCCCGCGTTGATGAGCTTGCGCAGCTGTCGGTGCCGCGGGGGGTCGGTGAAGATCAGGTTGCCCTCCTGCACGGGCTCGGGCTGTGCCGGATCCGGAATGCTGATGCCCTTGGTCGACGTGAACGTCAGCGGGTGCCCTGAGACGTACCGGATGTCCTCGTATTTGGTCAGGGCCCAGAAGTTCATGACGTCGTTCCACACGACGGGAGTGCCGTTCCGCAGTACCCGGTAAGCCGGGTACGGATCACCAGCGTAGAAGTCCGGCGAGTGCAGCGGTGTCGAGGACGTGGGTCGGGACGGAGATTCTGTGGGCAATGCAAGCCTTCCTCGACGCACCGGGGCGGATCAGACAAATTCTGTAGAAATGTCCGGTAATGTTCTGTTTACCGCACATGCATTGCCCGTGTCAACGTGTGTTTACCCTGGTAAATGCGTTCTCACATTGACGTTGTCGATATCGCGGGTGTACACAAATATTCATATTGTCGGATGAATCCGTGCGCACATCGCATCGCCCTGCACGGTGTGGTGGACGACAGGAAGCGAAGTGAACTGATGGCCGAGCCCAGCCTCGTCGACAGCTATGGGGTCTATATCGACGGCATATGGGTCGAGCCGGACGGCGGGCGATACGACGTCGTCGATCCCGCTACCGAAGACGTGATCGCGTCCGCGCCCGACCCGAGCCTGACACAGGTCGACCAGGCCATCGTCGCAGCGCGGACAGCGTTCGATTCGGGTCCGTGGGCCACCGCGGATCCGTCCGAACGGTCGCGCTGTTTGCAGCAGCTGAGTGAGGCGCTGCTGGCGCGGGCCGATGACTTCTACGCGCTGGCGCAGACGGAATGGGGATGTACAGCAAACGAGCGCCTGATCCAGATCGAGGGGCCGGCCTTCATGGTGGGCCGTGCCGCAGAACTTGCGCTCGAGCCTGTCGAGGAGCCGATCGATGCCTGGGGTGCCGCAGGGACGACGCTGCTGCGTTACGAGCCGCTCGGCGTCGTCGGGGTTATGACACCGTGGAATTTTCCGCACACCTTGAACGTGATGAAGCTGCGCGCCGCGCTGGCGGCGGGCAACACTGTCGTGCTCAAGCCCTCGCCATTGACCCCTCTGGCCGGGCTGGCGCTCGCCCGAATCATCGACGAGGAGACCGACATTCCGCCGGGCGTCGTCAACGTCGTCACACCGAGCGGTCTTGAGGGCAGCAAGCTGCTCACCCTCGATCCCCGTGTCGACATGGTGAGTTTCACCGGGAGTTCGTCGGTCGGACGAGATGTGATGGCTGGCGCGGCCGCCACGATGAAGCGGATTCTGCTCGAGTGCGGAGGCAAGTCGGCGTGCGTTCTGCTCGACGATGTCGATCTGACGGACGAACTGCTCGAGCGTCTGCTGTTCGAGGGCTGCACCTTGCACGCCGGCCAGGCCTGCATTCTCAATAGCAGGCTTGTCGTTCCCGACGGTTTGCACGATGAGGTCGTCGACAGGCTGGTGGCGCTCGCCGGCAAGGTCGCGGTGGGTGATCCGCGCGATGAGGCCGTCGCGATGGGCCCGCTGATCAGCGGCCAGCACCGTGACCGCGTCGAGGGTTTCGTCGAACGGGCGGTATCCGACGGTGCCACCGTTGTCGCCGGCGGTCGCCGACCTCAGAACCGGGACAAGGGTTTCTACTTCGAACCGACGATCGTGACCGATGCGTCACCCGCGTCCTACATCGCTCAGGAGGAGGTGTTCGGTCCGGTCATGACGGTGCTGCGCTATCACGATGACGCCGACGCCGTGGCGATTGCCAACAACTCGGCGTACGGACTGGGCGGTGCGGTGTGGGGCACCGACGTCGACCGTGCGCTCGCCCTCGCGCGTCAGATGAGAACCGGCCAGGTGTCGATCAACGGGACAATCGCAGGCGACGCTCCGTTCGGCGGATTCAATCAGAGCGGCATCGGTCGGGAGAACGGCATGATGGGGTTGCGTGCGTACATGGAACCCAAGGCGATCGGAGTGCCGGCGTGAGCGCAGCGCTGTCCGGCCTGCGTGTCGTCGAGCTGGGCACTGAGATTGTGGCGCCCTATTGTGCCAAGCTGCTCGTCGACCTCGGCGCCGACGTCGTCAAGGTCGAGACGCCATCCGGTGACCCGCTACGCAACTGGGGGACCGCGAGCGGTTTGTTCGAGTATCTCAACGCTGGAAAGCGGGGTCTGACAATCGATCTCGAATCCCACCGCGATGTGTTCCAGGGATTGATCACACAGGCCGACCTGCTAGTCGAGAATCTCGCAGCCGGAGCGGAGTCCCGGTGCGACTGGGGTATCGATCACGACAGCCTTCAACGGATCAATCCGAATCTTGTTGTGGTTCGCATCTCCGACTACGGCCAAGAAGGACCGCGATCGCAACGCCAGTCGACGCCGCTGACGGTTCAGGCCGCTTCCGGATGGGTGAATACGCGCGAGCCCGGGCGGCCGCCGGTTCAAGCCGGGGCGCGCATTCCCGAATACATAGCCGGCGGCTACGCCGCTTTGGCTGCTTTGACGGCGTTGCGGGTTGCTGCGGCAGGTACCGGTCAGGTCACCGAAGTCGATGTTTCGGCATTCGAGGCGCTCTTGTCGACACTGCCCTACCCGATGCTGATGGCGGCGCGATTGAAAAGCATGGGCCTGCCCCCGAATTCAAAGGCCGGCCCGATGCTCGGCATAGTTCGTGCTGCAGACGGCTGGATCGGGATCAATTGTCTGACCGGTCAGCATTGGCTCGACGTGTGCGCAATGGTCGGGCTGCCGGAGTTCGGCCAGCATCAGATCGCGGTCATGCTGGGCGGGCCTGAACGTGACGAGTTCTTCGACAAAGCGCAGCCGTGGCTCGAGTCGATGCCCGTGGCGGACCTTGTCGAGTTGAGCCAGGCGATGCGAATTCCGGCGGCGCCCATCAACGACGGCTCATCGATCCTGGACTGCCCGCAATACCGCGACCGTGGGTTCTTCATCGAGGGCGACGCCGCGGGCGCGCGCTTCGTGCGACCCGGTGCGCCGTTCCGGTTGGCCAGGACGCCGGTCGGGGCTCCGCGGCCGGCGCCGGTCCGGGGCGTCGGTGCCGTCGTCGGCTGGGATGAGCGCGGTGAGGCGCCGCAGTCATCCGCCCCCGAGCACATTGCCGCACCGTTTTCGGGCCTGAGAGTGTTTGACCTTTCCACTTTCTGGTCTGGCGCCTACCTCACGATGTACTTGGGTGCGTTCGGCGCAGACGTCGTCAAGGTCGAGTCGATCCAACGTCCCGATGGACACCGGTATTCGGGTTCGCTGCTCCGCAACAGCGATGCCTGGTACGAGATCGGTCCGATGTGGCAGGCCACCAATCTCGACAAGCGCGACATCACCCTTGACCTCACCTCGGATGCCGGCCGCAAACTGGCATTGCAGTTGGCGGCCGAGGCCGACGTGGTGGTCGAGAACTTTTCACCGCGGGTCGTTGAGCAGTTCGGTCTCGACTACGACTCGTTGGTCAAGGTTAACCCGGATGTGATCATGGTGCGCATGCCTGGCCTCGGCCTCGAAGGACCGTGGCGCGACTACGTCGGGTGGGCACTGAACTTCGAGCAGGTGTCGGGAATGTCGGCGGTCACCGGCTACCCCGACGGCCCACCCTGCAATCTGCAGGGGCCCGCGGACCCGGTCGTGGGAACACATGCCACCGTTGCGCTCCTGGCCGCGCTCGAACACAAGCGCAAAACCGGTGAGGGCCAACTCATCGAGGTCGCACAGATCGAGGTCGGCGCCGTGGTGACGGCGGAACCTGTCATCGAAAGCTCGCTCACTGGCCGAGTGCCGCAACGAGAGGGAAACCGGCACCGCAGCTACGCCCAAGGTGTTTATCCGGCGGCCGGCGAAGACGAATGGGTGGCGGTCTCCATTCGCGACGATGCCGACTGGAAGGCCACCCTCGACGTCATCGGCAGGCCCGAACTCGCCGACGATCCCCGGTTCCGCACGGTGGAGGCGCGTCGGACCAACAACGATGCGTTCGACGAGGTGTTGCGGCAGTGGACAGCATCACGCGACCCGGACGAGGCCGCCGATGCACTGCGTCGCCGCGGTGTGCCTGCGGAGCGGCTACTGACCGGCGACCGCATGTACGACGTCGACCAGCTCGACGCGCGGGGCTTTTACACCGAACTCGAACACCCGCTTTCGGGTCGGCAGAGATACCCGGGCTGGCCGTTCCGGATCACTCCGGGACCGGCCGACCATCATCGAACCCCTTCTCCGACACTCGGACAGCACAATAACGAGGTACTCAGAGAACTCGGCCTGTCGGACAACGAGATCGACCAGCTACGCCAGCAGAAGGTGATCGGCGACCGCCTGCTCAACGCTTAGGCGTGCGCCGAAGAGGGGATGAACGAGATGACCGCCGATCGCATCGCTCTCCATCGAAGAATGGCTCGGGCCAAGTGGGAAGCCTATGCGAAGGCACACGAAACGAACCACGTCACATACGGCGGCGAGTGGATCTACGCCTCTGACGCCGTGATGATGTGCCCTCTTTTCAACGGTGGAGCGCCGCAGCCGATGGCCGAACTGTTCTCGGAGGCAGTTGCAACGGCCATGGCAGAGCATGCGCCCGATGGAGACATGCTGACGCCGGAGTTCCGCATGTGGTGGAAGTACATGCCGGACTTCCGTCTTGTTTCCCCATTCGAGTGTGTGGCCGCTGAATGGGGCTTCGCTGTCCGAGACGTTTACGCGGGGACCCTCCGTGATGGGACAGTGCTGGGGCTGCACGAGTGGGATTACGTCTGGACAAATGAAGATGGACACATCGCACGATGGGACTGGTTCGTCGATTCTCGCGAGTGGGACCCGTTCCTGGCACTGATCGGGCTCGAGCCCAAAGGTCTGACTTTCCAGGACTACACAGTGAACTTCCTGCGCCGGGGCGGCAGTGGGGGCTGACCTTCCGACGTATCGTGTTCCCCCGCAGCTATTCCATCATCGCCGCGATCGTGTCGACCACGCACGCCGGGCGGTCGGATCCCTCGACCTCCACCGTGACCCGCACGGTTGCGCGACCGCCCTTGTCATTTCGCTCAACCGTGATCAATTCCGCGCCCGCCCGGATACGCGAGTCGACGGGCACGGGGCCGGGGAACCGTAGCTTGTCGACGCCGTAATTCACCTGCATCGACAATCCCGTGACGCGGTAGATCTGCTGCACCAGAAGCGGAACCAGTGACAGCGTGAGGTATCCGTGCGCAATGGTCTTCCCGTATGGACCTTTCGCGGCCTTCTCACGATCGACGTGAATCCACTGATGGTCGCCGGTCGCCTCGGCGAACAGGTCGATCTCTCTCTGGGTGACCTGTCGCCAGTCGCTGTAGCCGAGATGCTCGCCGGTGTGCGCCTCGAAGGCGGCGATTCCGTCGTACAGCTTCGGTGCAGTGGGCGCCTGCGTCATGCCGGAACCTTGTTGAGTCCCAACTGCTTGATCGCGTTGCCGCCCATGATCTTCGCTTTCGCGGTGTCGGACAGGCCGTCCAACCGGTCGACGAAGCTGAGCGGATCGCCGATGCCCTCGGGATGCGGGAAGTCGGAGCCGAACATGACGTGGTCCTCGCCCATGATGTCGACGATCCCCTTGACGTCGTCCTCCAGGAACGGGTGGATGTAGACGTTGCGTTTGAAGACCTCGACCGGGTGCTCGTCGAACTCCTTGGGCATGGTTCGGTAGGCCTTGTCGAGCAACCGCAGCAGGTTTCGCACCCAGCCACTGCCGTTCTCCACCACAAAGACTTTGAGATCGGGGAATCGGGACAGCGCGCCGTGGCAAATCAGGGCCGCCAGGGTGTCCTCCATGGCGCGGAACCCCATCACCACCTCGCGCAGGGTGCTCGTCTTGAAGGACAGGTATTCGTCACCCCCCTCCCACTCCATCAGGTGCTTCTGGTAGCCGCTGTCCGAGGCGTGGAAGGTCACCGGGATGTTCGCGTCGACCACCTCCTGCCAGAAGGGATCGAACTCCGGCAGGCCCATGGATCGCGATCCGCCGAACCGGCTGGGCACCGGAGCAGGACGCACCAGGAAGGTCTTCATGCCGCGCTCGAGGCACCAGCGGAACTCTTTGATTGCCTCGTCGACGAGCGGGAGGCAGATCACCGGAGTCGCGAAGATGCGGTCGTGGTAGTTGAACGTCCAGTGCTCGTGCATCCACTCGTTCAGCGCGTGGATGATCGCGTGGGTCAGCACGACGTCATCGGTGGTGCGCTCCTCGATGAGACTGGCCAGGGTGGGGTACATGACGCACTGGTCGATACCGAGCTCGTCCATCAGCTCCAAGCGCGGCGCCGGCTCCTGATAGGCCGGGATGACGTCCATTGCCTCGCCGATGAACTCGCGGAAGTTGAGGCCCTCGGGGTTGTTGCCGAGGAAGTAGTCCTCTGCGCTGCCGGGTCGTGCCACTCGCTCGAAGGTCGGGTTGGGGATCATGTGGCTGATGTGATCCTTCACCACGAGCTTCGGCCGTCCGTTCACCTCGACGTAGCCCACCTTGCCCTTGTGCTCCTTGGGCAGGTACTTGAGCAAGGCTTCTTTGGTCTCGTACATGTGATTGTCGATGTCGAAGACCGGATACGGCAAGGACCGGTTAGACATTGTGGCTGATCCCTTCGTCAGAGCAGCGGATATGACCGTTTACGCCATGTGAGAACGACGTTATCATTTGATGTTGGCGACATCTATACGCGGCTATCTGCTCAGCCGGCCGACCACGTCTCGAGCACCGCGTCAGTGGTTGTCACCGTCGCGAGCAGAGACAGCGTGTTGTCGATCACCGACTCCGCATACTCGCGCGGAAAGCCGCTCACCGCGTCGCGGGGGAGCACGAACTGGTAGCCACGGTTGACCGCGTCCATGACGAAGTTCGTGATGGCCACGTTGACGGAGACGCCGACGCCGACAATGGTCCTGATGCCGAGGTTGCGCAGCACCGAGTCCAGGTCGGTACCCGTCATCGGTCCAACACCGTGCGTGCGGGTGAGCACGAGATCGGTTGGCTCCGGCCCGAATTCGGGTAGCACAGACCCTCCGGCGCTGCCGGGCGTGAGATCGGCGGAAAACGACTTACCCGCTGCGAAGAGCCTAGCGTTGGTGTTTGATCCGCGTCCGTCCGGACGCCTGTTGATCAAGCAGTGAACCACCGCGACCCGCGCAACCCTGGCAGCGGCGAGCAGCTTCGCGATGTTCGGGATGGCCTCCCGTCTTGCCTCGTCGGCGAGCATGGGCAGACCGGCCTGAGGGCCGATCACACCACCTTGGCACTCTTGTGTGACCAATGCGGTGCTGGTCGGATCGAGCAGGTCAGTCAACGTGGGCTGCTGCATGAGAACAGACGTTATCGTGTGTCGCGAACCGGGTTACGAATTCCCGGCAAAGTCAGGAGTCGCGATGGAGACCTGGGAACTCATTGTCCGCGAGTCGGTACGTCAGACGCTCGCGGACTACACCGCCGCAACCGACAGGTTCGATCTCGGCGCGCTGGCCGCGTGCTTCGGCCGTGATGGCGTCCTGGAATTCACCGGCGGCGCCGATCCGCTCACCGGGCCCGCCGAAATCGAGTCGGGACTCGCATCGGCGATGGCCGATCCACCTTCGAGGAAGGTGCCGACGCACATGCGTCATCACGTGTCGAGCATCTGCTTCGAGTCGGTGGCCCGTGATCGGGTGGAGGTCAGCAGCTACTTCGCCGTGCACACCGACGTCGGACTCGACCACTGGGGGCGGTATCGCGATGTGCTGGCACCCATCGACGGCCGTGGTTGTTCGCGCACCGTCGCATCAGAGTCGACGGTTTCGCCCCCGACAGCCTGATGGGCCCGGGCCGGCTCACGGAGCGATGAACTCCTCGGCGAAAGCGTGCGCGCGGTCAATGACCTCTGCCCTTGTGGCGCCGTGCGGCGCGATGGTCAGCCAGGTCACTCCCATCCCCTCGAGGCGTGTGATCGTCGCGTGCCGCTGGTCGGTCGAGACGCTGTCGTCGAGAAGATTGCCCGCCGAGAAGCAGATGTCCAGCGGCTCGGCCCGGCCGATCTCGGCCGCGTACTTCTTGGCCCACGCGATCGCCGACTCCAACTCCTCCAGCGTAGAGATCTCCGCGGTTCGCGACGCCGTCGCGTAGCCGAACGTGTTGAACGGTGCCCAGCCTTGGGCGCGCGAGACCGCCCGCCGCACCGCGGGCTTGCTGTTGCCGCCGACCCAGATTGGCGGAGGCGTCGCAGGCACGGGATACAACCGCACACCGCGTGCGGTAAAGGACGTGCCTTCGTACGCCACGTCCTCTCCGCTCAGTGCCTTGGTCAGGACGTCCAGGGCCTCGTCGAGCAGCGCTCCGC
>NZ_LZMC01000101.1 GCF_001668615.1 Mycobacterium sp. 1274761.0 | reverse complement strand
GTGACACTTGGTCGCGCGACGCGGTTTCCTGCTGCGGGCGCGTCTTGGGGTCCAGCCGGTCGGCGTGCTCGCGGCGCTTGTCAAGGTCTTCACGGGTTTCGGTGACGGCTTGCCGGTGGTTGTCCGCCTGCTCCTTGAGCCTGGCCGCTTCGGCCGCCTTGGCCTCGGCCTCGGCTTCGGCCGCGCGGGCACGGGCGGCGGTCTCGTCGGCCAACGCCTCGCGTTTCTCGACCTTGGCTGTGTGGGTGGTGATGTCTTCACGAATGCGCTGAGCCTGCACATGCCTGCGCTCATTGCGCCTCTTGCGCGCCGCGAGCAGCAATGCCGCGATCACAATGACGGCTACTACGGCAACGACGATCCAGATGACGGCGCTGTTATCCATGACGGTTCCTTTGATTGCGGGTTCCGGGCTGTCGCTGACGTGCCCGCCAATTTCGGGTTCCCTGCGGGGGCATCGCCGAAACTCTCCAGACGCCGCACGGGTCGCAAGGCCGATTTGGACCGCCTCTTACACTGACGTATTCACTCGTTCCACGACGAGCCCAAGTCGGAGCGCCTTCTCGCGCTGCGGCCGGACCGTGACCGAAACCTAGATCGGATCGAAATCGATGATCATCGGGATTCCGAGAGAGTCGCTGCCTGGAGAAACACGCGTCGCGGCGACGCCGCAGACCGTCGGCCAACTCATCAAGCTCGGCTATGAAGTAGTCGTCGAGTCGGGCGCGGGTGCCGCCGCGAGCTTCTCCGATGAGGCTTTCACCGACGCCGGCGCCGGAGTCGGGTCCGCTCAGCAGGTCTGGGCCGCCGACGTGGTACTCAAGGTGAACGCGCCGAACGAGGCGGAGATCGCCGCCATGCGCGGCGGCGCGACCCTGATCAGCCTGATCTCCCCCGCCCTCAAGCCCGAGCTGCTCGAGCAGCTGGCCACCCGGCCCATCACCGTGCTTGCCATGGACGCCGTCCCTCGAATCTCGCGGGCCCAGTCCCTGGACGTGCTGTCGTCGATGGCCAACATCGCGGGCTACCGCGCCGTCGTCGAGGCGGCGCATGAGTTCGGCAGGTTCTTCACCGGGCAGGTGACAGCGGCGGGCAAGGTGCCCCCGGCCAAGGTGCTGGTCGTCGGCGCCGGTGTGGCCGGTCTGGCAGCCATCGGCGCGGCGGGCAGCCTCGGCGCGATCGTGCGCGCCACCGACCCCCGGCCCGAGGTCGCAGATCAGGTGAAATCCCTTGGTGGCGAATACCTTTCGATCGCAGGACCGGATGCCAGCGAAAGTGAGGTTTCCGCCACCGGGTACGCCAAGGAGATGGACGACGACTACAAGGCCCGCGAGGCGCAGCTCTACGCCGAGCAGGCAGGTGACGTCGACATCATCATCACCACCGCGCTGATCCCCGGTAAGCCGGCACCGCGCATCATCACCGCCGACATGGTGGCCTCGATGAAGCCCGGCAGCGTCATCGTCGACATGGCAGCGGCCAACGGTGGCAACGTCGAGGGCACCGTCAAGGACAAGGCAATCGTCACCGACAACGGTGTGACGATCATCGGCTACACCGATCTCGCCGGCCGGCTGCCCGCCACCGCGTCGCAGCTGTACGGCACCAACCTGGTCAACCTGCTCAAGCTGCTCACTCCGGAAAAAGACGGTCAGCTCCGGCTGGACTGGGACGACGTCGTGCAGCGCTCGGTGACGGTGGTGCGCGACGGCGAGATCACCTGGCCCCCTCCGCCGGTACAGGTGTCGGCCGCGCCTGCGGCTGCCGTGGCCGCTCCGGTAGAGACGAAGCCGGAGAAAAAGCCGATGACCATCGGGCGTCGGCTGGCGGTGACCTTCACCGCCGCGGCGCTGCTGTTCGTGCTCATCGCGCTGTCGCCGGCCGCGCTGCAGGTGCACCTGACCGTGTTCGCGCTGGCGATCGTGATCGGCTACTACGTGATCGGCAACGTGCACCATGCGCTGCACACCCCGCTGATGTCGGTGACCAACGCGATCTCCGGAATCATCGTCGTCGGCGCGCTATTGCAGGTCGGCCCCGGCCTGGAATCGGGAAATGTCGTCGTCACCGCGGTGGCAACCCTGGCGATCCTGCTCGCCAGCATCAACGTCTTCGGCGGCTTCGCCGTGACCCGCCGCATGCTGGCCATGTTCACGAGGAGCTAGAGCAATGTTGAGACTGGAAACCATCGCATCCGCGGCGTACGTCGTCGCCGCGATCCTGTTCATCCTCGCGCTGGCCGGGTTGTCCAAGCATGAAACATCCAGGGCCGGAAATACTTTCGGCATCGCCGGAATGGCCGTCGCCCTGATCGCGACGATCGCACTGGCATTCGCGCGCCACATCGAATCCGTTGGCGTCGGCCTGCTCTTCGGGGCCATGGCCATCGGCGCCGCGATCGGTCTGTGGCGCGCCAAGGTCGTCGAGATGACCGGCATGCCGGAACTGATCGCGCTGCTGCACAGCTTCGTCGGCCTGGCCGCCGTGCTGGTCGGTTGGAACGGCTATCTGCACGTCGAAGCCGACCTCGCCGGATCCGAGGCCGCGCTGCTGCAGCACGAGGGCATGTTCGGCATCCACTCGGCCGAAGTCGTCATCGGCGTCTTCATCGGCGCCGTGACGTTCACGGGTTCGATCGTCGCCAACCTCAAGCTCTCGGCCCGCATCAAGTCCGCTCCGATGATGTTGCCCGGCAAAAACTTCCTCAACGTCGGCGCGCTCGTCGTCTTCGCCGCGCTGACCGTGTGGTTCGTCATCGACCCTCAGCTGTGGGTGCTGGTGGCGGTCACCGTGCTTGCGCTGCTGCTCGGCTGGCACCTGGTCGCCTCGATCGGCGGCGGCGACATGCCGGTGGTGGTGTCGATGCTCAACAGCTATTCCGGTTGGGCCGCAGCGGCTTCGGGGTTCCTGCTCGGCAACGACCTGCTGATCATCACGGGCGCGCTGGTCGGATCCTCCGGTGCCTACCTGTCCTACATCATGTGCAAGGCGATGAACCGGTCGTTCATCTCGGTGATCGCCGGCGGCTTCGGGATCGAGGCTGGCCCGGCGGACGACAAGGACTACGGCGAGCATCGCGAGATCAATGCCGAGGGTGCCGCCGAACTGCTCGAATCCGCCAAGTCGGTGATCATCACGCCGGGCTACGGGATGGCCGTCGCCCAGGCCCAGTACGGCGTCGCCGATCTGACCCGCAAGCTGCGCGACCGCGGCGTCGAGGTCCGGTTCGGCATCCACCCCGTCGCGGGACGCCTGCCGGGCCACATGAACGTCCTGCTGGCCGAGGCCAAGGTGCCCTACGACATCGTGCTGGAGATGGACGAGATCAACGACGACTTCGACAGCACCGACGTCGTTCTCGTCATCGGCGCCAACGACACCGTCAACCCGGCGGCATCCGAGGACCCGGGCAGCCCGATCGCCGGCATGCCGGTGCTGACCGTGTGGAACGCCGCGCACGTCATCGTGTTCAAGCGGTCCATGGCCTCCGGTTACGCCGGCGTGCAGAACCCGCTGTTCTTCCGTGAGAACACCCAGATGCTGTTCGGCGACGCCAAAGACCGGGTCGACGCGATCAACGCTGCACTCTCTGAAACCGTCGGCGCCGGACACTAAGGGCGGCATTTCGGCGGATTTGCCGTCGGCACGCCGCGCCTGTTCCGCGGTGCCATCGAACTAGCATCCCGTGCGTGCAAGAAGACGAACGGTCGACGTCGCGCGGAACGATGCGTGCACGGCTGGCCGGTATCGGCACCGTGCTGATCATCCTCATCATCTACGCCGCGGCGCTGGCCGGCTACCACTGGGTCGCCGGCCCGGAAAAGGCGCTTGGCCCTGCCGATCTCGGCGATGACAGCGACACCGTCGTACAGGTGACACTCGACGCGATCCACCCGGTTGACAACAAGGTCGACGTAAGCGTCATGGTTTTCCCCGCCGACGCGCACATGAACGCCGACCTCAATGTGGTCAACACCGACGTCGCCGTGCGTCTCTTCGTCAACGACACCAACATCGGCGGCGACCTGGAAACGCCTAAGGGTCAGCTGCCCAGCGAGATCAAGACCACCATCGCCGCCACCGGCGACCCCGACAGGTGGCCCTTCGATACCTACTCCGTCGGCGCGCTGGGGGCGGACATGCTCGTCGGTTCCGGTGACGACCGCGAGTTCGAGCCCGCCCGAGTGGTCGTGACAGGCAGCCTCAACAGCTGGGACATCTCCAGCACACGCAGCGGCCCGGCCACCCAGTCCGCCCCCGACGGTGACTACCAGACGATCACCCTGAAGCGGGCGCGCGGGCCGCTGGCCTTCGATGTCGGCCTCTGCCTGGTGTTGATCACTTTGCCCGCAGTGGCCCTCTTCATATCCATCGAGATGCTCCGCGGGCGGAGGAACTTCCTTCCGCCGTTCGGGACGTGGTACGCCGCATCGTTGTTCGCGATCATTCCGATCCGGAACTTCATGCCGGGCGCGCCACCACCCGGCGCGTGGATCGACCAGATCCTCGTGTTATGGGTGCTGCTCGCGTTGACCCTGGCGATGGTCCTGTATTTCGTGGCCTGGTTCCGCCGCAGCGACTGACGCACTGACACCCATGCCTATGGTTACTGCGAGGCGCACGACAAAACGCGCGCAAACATGGGAGGCATCGGATGGCTGTCGATCGGCTGTTACCCGACCGGGACGCCGAAGACCTGATCGCGCTCACCCGCGACATCGCCGACAAGGTGCTCGACCCGGTCGTCGACGCCCATGAGAAAGCCGAGACCTACCCGGAAGGGGTGTTCCCTGCGCTCGGCGCGGCTGGGCTGCTGAGCCTACCGCAGCCCGAGGAGTGGGGCGGCGGTGGTCAGCCGTACGAGATCTACCTGCAGGTGCTCGAGGAGATCGCAGCGCGCTGGGCGGCCGTCGCGGTCGCGGTCAGCGTGCACAGCCTGTCGTCACACCCGCTGCTGGCGTTCGGCGCCGACAAGCAGAAGAGGCGCTGGCTGCCCGGCATGCTCTCCGGCGAGCAGATCGGCGCCTACAGCCTGTCGGAGCCGCAGGCCGGCTCGGACGCAGCGGCGCTGCAATGCAAGGCGACCAAAGCCGACGACGGCTATGTCATCAACGGGTCCAAGTCCTGGATCACCCACGGCGGGCGCGCCGACTTCTACACGCTGTTCGCGCGTACGGGTGAGGGCTCGCGCGGGATTTCGTGTTTTCTGGTGCCGGGCGATCTCGACGGGCTCAGCTTCGGCAAGCCCGAGGAGAAGATGGGCCTGCATGCGGTGCCGACCACGTCAGCGTTCTACGACAACGCGCGGCTGGATGCCGACCGGTTGATCGGCGCCGAGGGCCAGGGCCTGCAGATCGCCTTCAGCGCACTCGATTCCGGGCGGCTGGGTATCGCCGCCGTGGCGGTCGGCCTCGCGCAGGCCGCGCTGGACGAGGCCGTCCGGTACGCCAATGAGCGAACGACGTTCGGCCGCAAGATCATCGACCATCAGGGGCTCGGGTTCCTGCTGGCCGATATGGCCGCGGCGGTCGCGAGCGCACGGGCGACATATCTCGATGCGGCGCGCAGGCGCGACGCCGGTAAGCCGTATTCGGCGCAGGCGAGCGTGGCCAAGTTGACGGCGACCGACGCCGCGATGAAGGTCACCACCGACGCCGTCCAGGTGTTCGGCGGCGCCGGCTATACCCGCGACTACCGCGTCGAGCGGTACATGCGCGAGGCGAAGATCATGCAGATCTTCGAGGGCACGAACCAGATTCAGCGCCTGGTCATCGCGCGCGGTTTGACCACGTAATTCCTACCCTGGGCGGTAGACGACGCCAGTACGTGGGCGTAGAACCAGGATCATGACGATCGAGACGACGAGTACCCGGCTGTCGTCGTGGCACCGCACCTCGACCGCGTCGAGGGTGACGTCGGCCGCGGGTCTGCCGCCAGGCCCGAGACTGCCCAGCGTGCTGCAGTCGCTGCTGATCTGGACGCAGCGGCAGCGGTTCATCCCGGCGATGCACCGCCGGTACGGCGACACGTTCACCGTCAACGCCGAACCGACGGGTTACGGCGTAGTGCTGCGCAACCCCGACGACTTGCGGACGATCTTCCGCGGCGCCCCCGAGGTCTTTCACGCCGGCGAAGCCAACTCGCTGCTGGCACCGGTGGTGGGCAGCCGATCGGTGCTGACCATGGATGCGCCCCAGCATGTGGCCGAACGTCGCCGCATGCTGCCGCCGTTCCACGGCGAACGGATCGCCCGGGTGGCCGCGCTGATGGAGGAGGAGACCGAGCGCGAGATCGCACACTGGCCGGTCGGCCGGGATTTCGAGTTGTTGCCGCGGATGCAGGAATTGACCTTGCGCATCATCGTGCGCGTCGTGCTCGGCGTCGATGAGGACGACAGGGCCGCGGCCGTCGGCGCGGCGCTGCGCCGGGTGCTGGCGTTCAACGTGAGCGACATGCTGGTCTGGATATGGCCCGCGCTGCTGCGTGTGCCGCCGTGGAGTGGCGTGGTCCGCGACCTCGACCGGGCAGATGAGCTGATCTACGCGGAGATCGAGCGCCGTCGACGCGATCCCGGGCGGGCCGAACGACCCGACGTGTTGTCGATGCTGCTCGACGATGATCCCGAGCCGGGGCTGGTGCGGGATGAGCTCGTCACCCTGCTGGTGGCGGGGCACGAAACCACAGCGGTCGCGCTGTCGTGGACATTCGAACGGTTACTGCGCCATTCCGGCGCAATGGATAAGGTGCAGGCGGGTCTCGATGATCCCCGCGATCCCTACCGGGCCGCTGTCGCGAAGGAAGTGCTGCGGCTGCGTCCGGTGATCATGAATGTCGCTCGCCGCGTCACCCAGCCGGTCGAGTTGGCCGGTCACACGATGCCGGCAGGCACGCTGCTGCTGCCGTCGATCATCGGCATCCAGACCGATCCGGAGATCTGGGGGCCGGACGCGGGCGATTTCCGTCCCGAGCGCTGGCTGGCCGGCGACGTACCGAATTATGCGTGGATCCCGTTCGGTGGCGGTTCCCGTCGCTGCCTCGGCGCGACCTTCGCGCTGACCGAGATGGATGCCGTGTTGCGGACAGTGTTGCGGCGCACGGATTTACGTGCTGACCGACCGCAGGACGAGGCGATGCGCATGCACCACATCACGCTGGTTCCGGCACGCGGAGCCCGCGTGCACGTGACCGCCAAGGGTTAGCGTCGGCGCTAGTCCAGCAATTTGCGGCGCATCGCTTCGGCCACCGCGGCGGCGCGGTCGCTGACCCCGAGCTTTTCGTACAGCCGCTGTACGTGGGTCTTGACTGTCGACGGCGCGAGGAACATCTCCTTGGCCATTGCCGGGATGCTGCTACCTGAGGCGATCATCTTCAGCACCTCACGTTCGCGTGGGCTGAGCGCAGGCACGTCGGGCTCGTTGCGGCGCCGGATCTCCGACGCCAGCCCGGCGGCCAGTTCGGGTGCGATGACATCCTTGCCCTTCGCGCATTTCAGGACCGCGCTGACCAGCTCGCTGCGGGTCGATTCCTTCGGCAGGAAACCCGCCGCGCCCTCCTGCAGCGCCTTGTACACGATGGCCGACTCGTCGTGCGCCGACACCAACAGCACCCGGGTAGGCAGCTCGTCGCGGCGCACCGCGGCGGCCACCTCCGCGCCGTCCATGCCGGGCATCCGGTAGTCGAGCAGCGCCACCTGCGGCAGGTGTTCGCGGATCAGCTCAAGGGATTCGCGGCCGTCTTCGGCCTCGGCCACCACGTCGATTTCACCGCTGGATACCAGCGCGCGCACCACGCCCTCGCGGAACATCGGGTGGTCGTCGCCGACCACGACCCGCACCTTTTCCGCTGCCACGCGGTTCAGCTTGACACAGCGGCCTGCCGGGTTCCCCCGATTGGGGGACACCGGATTCCCCCGTCTCACCGGCCGATCCGCCGACATACACGGACGTCCCAGCCCGGCATTCTTGAGTCATCGCCGAAACACCACGGCGGCGAACTCCAAAAGCTAACGCAGACAAAGGAACTCACATGTCCAACAGAATCGCCCGCTATATCGGACTCCCCGTCGTCTCGGCAGGCATCCTCGGTGCCGCCGCCCTCGGTCTCGCCGGCATCGCCAACGCCGAGGTGACGACCACCCAGAACGGGCCCAGCGTCTCGATCGTGGCCACCCCGGACACGTACGCCTCGCCGGCCCCCAGCGCGATGCCCGGCTGGTGGTACCACCACGGCATCGGCCACGCGTACCTGATCAACCCGTAAGCGAATAGACCCTCCTCCACAGAGACCCTCCCCGGGTGGCGGCCCCGGGGAGGGCCTCGTTGGTCGCTCTGCCGCGCCGGCGACTACCGTCGGCGCAATGTCGAACATCTCGAGCGACCGGATCGACGACGTGGCGCCCGGCGACATCATCGCCGTCGACCGGGACAACGGGCAGACGCAACCGTCGAAGGTGGTGTTCAAGGATCTGGACGAGCAGACGTCGGTTTACACCGTCACTTTCGAAGACGACGACGGCGAGACGTTCCAGCGCGAGGTTCCCGCGGGCACGGTGGTGAACCACGCGATGGAGTCCAAGTGGGAATCCGAGGAGAGCCCGACGCCGCACAATCCCGAGACGCCCGCATAGCCCGTCACCACAGCGGAATGTCCACGCCGTGTTCTGACTGCGGCCGCGGGCCGAAGTAGCGCCGCTCCGACGCGTCGATCCTGACGTCGTTGATGCTGGCCTCGCGCCGCGCCATGAGGCCGTCGGGACTGAATTCCCACAGCTCGTTGCCGTAGCTGCGGTACCACTGCCCTGCGGCGTCACGGCATTCGTATTGGAACCGCACGGCGATGCGGTTGTCGTGGAAATCCCACAGGTTCTTGCGCAGCACGTAGTCGTGTTCACGCTGCCACTTCTGGGTGAGGAACGCGACGATCTGCTTGCGCCCGACGATGTGCTGGTCGCGATTTCGCCAATGCGAGTCGACGGTGTAGGCGAGACTGACCCGCTCGGGATCGCGGGTGTTCCAGGCGTCTTCGGCGGCCTGCACCTTCTGCTGCGCGGTCTCGCGGGTGAACGGCGGAAACGGAGGACGGCTCTCGGTCACCAGCCCATTCTGGTCACCGTTTAGTGTGGCGACATGGACTTCGCGATGTCGGCAAAGGCGCAGGATTTCCACAAACGGCTGACGGCCTTCATGACCGAGTTCGTGTTTCCCGCAGAGAGCTCCTACGAGGAATACCGCCGCGCCGCGGGCCCCGACGACCACACGGTTCCGCCCGTCATCGAGGAGCTCAAGGTGCTGGCCAAGGAGCGCGGGCTGTGGAACCTGTTCCTGCCATCGATCTCCGGTTTGAGCAACTTGGAGTACGCACAGTTGGCGGAGCTGACCGGGTGGAGCATGGAGATCGCGCCCGAGGTGATCAACTGCGCGGCCCCAGACACCGGCAACATGGAGACCCTGCACCTGTTCGCCACCCCCGAGCAGCGCAAGCAGTGGCTTGAACCGCTGCTCGCCGGCGAGATCCGCAGCGCGTTCGCTATGACGGAGCCCGCCGTCGCCTCCAGCGATGCCCGCAATATCGAAACGACCCTTGAGCGCGACGCGTCAGGATCCGGGGACTACGTCATCAACGGCCGCAAGTGGTGGATCACCGGCGCGGCCGATCCGCGCTGCAAGATCCTGATCGTGATGGGCCGCACCAATCCCGATGCGGCCAGCCATCAGCAGCAGTCCATGATCCTGGTGCCGGTCGACACCCCCGGCGTCTCGATCGAGCGATCGCTGCCGGTGTTCGGCTGGCAGGACCAGCACGGGCACTGCGAGATCACCTTCGACGGCGTGCGCGTGCCGGTGGCGAACCTTCTCGCCGAGGAGGGCAGCGGGTTCGCGATCGCCCAAGCGCGGCTGGGCCCTGGCCGCATCCATCACTGCATGCGTGCCATCGGCGCGGCCGAACGCGCGCTGGCGCTGATGGTCGACCGTGTGCAAAAGCGCGTCGCGTTCGGCAAGCCGCTGTCCGAGCAGGGTGTGGTCCGCGAATCGATTGCCAAGTCCCGCAACGCTATAGATCAAGCCCGACTCTTGTGTCACAAGGCGGCCTGGACCATCGACCAGCATGGAAACAAGAGCAAGGAAGCCCAGGTGCTCGTCGCGCAGATCAAGGCGGTGGCCCCGCAGATGGCATGCAACGTGATCGACCGCGCCATCCAGGTGCACGGCGCGATGGGCATCTGTGACGACGTGCCGCTGGCGCGACTGTATGCGTGGCACCGCGCGATGCGATTGTTCGACGGCCCCGACGAGGTGCACATGCGCACGATCGCGCGTGCGGAATTGGGTAGGGAGAAAACAGCTTTCGTATCGGCGGTGACCAGCTAGTGCCGCCGCTGTCGGGCTCGTGGAACTTTCGTGACGTCTCGGAAGAAACGGGCATTGCCCCGGGCAGGCTGTTCCGGTCCGGCGAGTTGAGCAGTCTCGACGATGCGGGCCGGGAGACCCTTGCCCGGCTCAACGTCACCGATGTGGCCGACCTGCGGTCGGCGCCGGAGTTGGAGCGCCACGGCAAGGATCTGGTGCCCGACAGCGTGACGATTCACCACCTGCCGTTCGTGGAAACCCTTGCCTCCGACGCCGATGCGCCGCACGAGCATGCGTTCCAGAAGATGCTGACCGAGAAGCCTGACGGTGAGTCGGTCGGCAGCGCCGCGGCCCGCTACATGACCGAGGAATACGCGCGGATCGCCCGTTCGCCGCTGGCGCAACGCGCGGTCCGCAAGGTGGTGACCATGCTCGGGGACGAGGGCCGGGTGTTGGCGCACTGCTTCGCCGGCAAGGACCGCACCGGGTTCACGGTCGCGGTGGTGTTGGAGGCCGCAGGAGTCGACCGTGATGCCGTGACGGCCGACTACCTCGCAAGCAATGCCGCCGTGCCGGAGCTGCGCATCCATATCCTCGAGACGATCCGCAGCCGGATGCCGGAGACCGAGGCCGCGGAGGTGGCCGAAGCGCGGCTGACCGATGCGGTGCTCGGTGTGCAGGAGGCCTATCTGGACGCGGCCCGCCGGGCGATCGTCGAGGACTTCGGCTCGCTGAGCGGATATCTCGACGCCGCGGGTGTGACGCACGACGACGTCACGAAGCTGCGCGCCGTCCTGCTGGGTTAGGCGTCCTCGAGCGCTTCACCGAGTTCCTGTGCCACGTCGGCTGTGCTCGTTCTGCATCAGGGCATGGCCGACGCCGAGCACAAGCGCCACCGGCATGGACAGCCCGTTACGCAGACCCCCTGCCGTTCCCTGGATGCCGCCGTGGTGGCGTCTGCAGTTCTGGCGACGACGCGCCGTGCCCTAACGATGTTCATGGTCGGATTGCTCATTCAACCGGTGATACCGACCCATAACCTCGGGTTATGCACCGATTAGCTGTAGAGATCCTTGGCCGTGAATCGACCTTGCGCTGCCCTATCATGCGCTGTTGCGGCAGCCCGGCCTCGCAAGGCGTCACGTTTGAGAAACGGCGAACCGGTGAAGTATCGAGACACCGCAGCGGCGACCGGCTGGCTGCTCATCGATTCTTTCCGAGGATGACTGTTGGCTCGCATAGTGGTGGCGGCTAGTCCGCTGTCGGGACACGTGATCCCGATGGCGTCTATCGCAGCTCATCTACGGGGATGCGGGCACGACGTCGTGTTGCTCACAGGAGAGGAGCATCGCGCGTATGCCACTGTCCGGGGGCTCGCGTTCGCGCCGCTGAGCTCCGACGCGCACCCGATCGAATCTTCCGCACCGTCGTCGATGCTGCGACTACTTCCAGCCTTGGCTCGGCGCTACCTGACGGGTGCGGCCGATGTGCGGTCGACGTTCATAGCGCCGCTTGTCGGACAGCAGCGGGCGCTGGCACAGCTAGTCGATACCGATGTCGACGCCGTCCTGGTCGACTTCGCTTTCACCGGAGCGCTGCCGCTGGTCGCCGCCGGCCGGCCGCGGCCCTGCGTGATCGTCTGCGGTGTCGGACCGCTCACCCTGTCCAGCGCCGACACGCCACCGTTCGGAATGGCTTGGGTTCCGCGCTCGGGCAGGAACTACGGCGGCATGCACTTCGTCGCGCGGCGAGTCCTTTTCCGGAAGGTGCACGCAGAACTGAACGCCGCCTTGAACAGCGTGAGTGCACCCGGCGTCGAGCTGTCCCTTGTGGATTGGCCGCGGCTCGCTGACCGAGTCCTTCAGCTCACGGTGCCTGAGTTCGAGTACCCGCGCCGCGATCTGCCCGGCAACGTCGAATACATCGGCCCGGTGCTGCCCGACCCTGCCGAGAACTTCGAACCGCCGGACTGGTGGAGCGATGCGCTCGCCGCGCACACCGTCGTCCACGTCACGCAGGGCACGTTGCACAACAACGACCACAGCCAGTTGATCGGACCGGCCGTGCGTGCTCTCGCCGACATGGCCGGAGTTTCGGTAATCGTGACCACCGGGCTTCGCGACGCCCCGCAGACACTCATCGCAGCGCCGTCGAATGTCTACGTAGCGCAATGGATTCCGTATTCAGCGCTGCTTCCTCACGTCGATGTCATGGTGACCAACGGCGGCTACGGCGGCGTGCAGCACGCGTTACGCTTTGGTGTTCCGCTGGTCGTCGCTGGTGAGTCGTCGGACAAAGCCGAAGTCGGCGCCCGGGTCGAGTACGCCGGGGTGGGCGTCAATCTGGGAACGGCGCACCCGACCGAGGAAGCCATCCGGGCGAGCGTGCGCGCAGCCGGCGCCCATCGGCACGCCGCGCGTCGTCTTGCGCGCAGTATCGCTCGATCCGCTGCGCTGGACAGGATCGCCGACGTCATCGCCGAGGAGACCGCGCGCCAACGGGTGAGCACCGGCTGGTCACCCGCCTAGGACTCCCCACGTCCGCCGCTAGATCGTCACCCGCCGGACCCTTTTGGGCGGCCTCCTCAACGCGGCTACGCCGCTAGATCGTCACCCGCCGGCCTTCTCCGTCTCGTACTTCTTCGTCATGTGGTCGATGGCGCTCATCGCTTTCTTGGCGAGGTCTTCGCGTACCCCGCTGGCGCGGGCGGCCGCGGCGAGTGTCGGTTGCGCCTGTCCTTGAAAGTGCGGAATGACCTCTGCGGCAAAGAGTTCGGCTGATCGTCGCGTCGCCGCCGGGTTGGCCCACTCGTGACCCATCTGCAGCATGCAGCCGAACCCTCCGGACTGGTCCCACAGCCGTTGCACCTGCGCCCTGGCGGTGTCCGGCGTGCCGATCACACCGGCGCCCGCGTCGTTGATGATGCCGATCATCTCGTCGATCTGGTCGCCGGGCATGGTCATCTGTGGGAAGGCCGCGACCTTCTGGAAGTACCGGAACCACGGCTCGATGCCGAAGCGGACGTCGGCGCGGGCCTGCTCCTCGGTTTCGGCGATGTGCATGGGACAGACCAGCGACCAGTTCTTGCGGTCGACGGTGGTGCCGAAGGCCGCCGCACGTTCCTGCGCGATGCCCCAGTGGTGCGCGAGCGCGTCGAAGCCCTCGACGATCAGCGTGGCGCCGATCGACAGCAGGCCGATGCCGTGTTTACCCGCCAGCCGGGCGCCGGTGGGTGAGGCCACAGCGGCGACCGACAGCGGGATGCCGTCGTCGGAGTACGGCGCGAGCTGCAGCTGCGCGTCGTGCAGTTCGTGGGTCGCGGTTTTGGCGCTGACGGTCTCGCCCGCCAGGAGCCGCACGAGGATGTCGAGGTTGGTCTCCAGCAGTTCACGGGTGTCGGTCGGGGTCAGGCCGATCATCGACGAGTCGGTGGGCAGCGAGCCCGGTCCGACCCCGCCGATGATCCGCCCGTGGGTGAGGTGGTCGAGCAGCATCAACCGATCGGCCACCCACAGCGGGTTGTGATAGGGCAGGGAGATGACGCCGGTGCCGAAGCGGATCCGCTTGGCCCGCTCGGCGGCGGCGGCGATGAAGACCTCCGGCGAGCTGATGATCTCGCTGCCCGCCGAGTGATGCTCACCGATCCACACCTCGTCGAAGCCGACCCGGTCGAGGTGCTCGACGAATTCCAGATCTCGCTGCAATGCCAGGGTGGGGTTGGTGCCGGCGCGGTGGAACGGGGCGATGAAATATCCGAAGCGGAGCTTGGCCATCCCTAGAACCTAGCCACGTCAGCGGTGCCGTGTTACTGGTTACGTAGACCTCGCAACGCGAAGGAGCGGACATGAGATACCTCGACGTCGCCGGACTCGGACGAGTCAGCCGGATCGGCCTGGGCACCTGGCAGTTCGGCTCGCGCGAATGGGGCTACGGGAACAGCTACGCATCGGGGGCAGCGCGCGACATCGTGAAGCGGGCCTGTGCGCTGGGCGTGACGCTGTTCGATACCGCCGAGATCTACGGGTTGGGTAAAAGCGAGCGCATCCTCGCCGACGCCCTCGGCGACCAGCGCGACGAGATGGTGGTCGCCAGCAAAGTCTTCCCGGTTGCGCCGTTGCCGCCGGTGATCAGGCAACGCGCACACGCCAGCGCGCGGCGGCTGCGGTTGAACAGGATTCCGCTCTACCAAATCCACCAGGCCAACCCCGTCTTCGGTGATTCGGTGATCATGCCGGGCATGCGCAGCCTGCTCGACGACGGCGTCATCGGAGCCGTCGGTGTGTCGAACTACTCGCTGGCGCGATGGCAGAAGGCCGACGCCGCTCTGGGGCAACCGGTCATCAGCAACCAGGTGCACTTCTCGCTGGCCCACCCGCAGGCGCTCAACGACCTCGTCCCCTTCGCCGAGCGCGAGAATCGCATCGTGATCGCGTACAGCCCACTGGCACAAGGACTTCTGGGCGGTAAGTACGGGCCCGACAATAGACCTGGGGGTGTCCGCGCGGTCAACCCGCTGTTCGGCACCGAGAATCTACGTCGTGTCGAGCCGCTGCTGCAGACGTTGCGCGACATCGCCTCAGCGGTCGATGCCAAGCCGGCGCAGGTGGCGCTCGCCTGGCTGTTGAGCCTGCCCGGCGTCGTCGCCATTCCGGGAGCGTCCAGTGTCGAACAGCTCGAATTCAATGTCGCCGCAGCCGACATCGAGCTCTCAGCTGACGCGCGCGACGCGCTGACCGAAGCCGCCCGCGCATTTCGGCCGGTGTCGAGCGGTCGTTCGCTTCTCGACACTCTGCGTGAGAAGCTGGGCCGCCGCTGAACTTTCAACGACATGCCGGGCGCACCCGGAGTTGCGCGAGTGATTTCGAGCTGACATCTGTCGGCTGCCAGGGAACTCCGGTGCGATCGATGGCGATCAGTAGACGATCGGGGCGGGCTCGCCTTCCCAGTGCGTCTGTTGGCTTACGCCGTTGTCACACGCCACGGCCGGGATCCAACCGGTCCCAGTCGCCAGGCCGGGAATCACCAGATTGAACGATGAGTTGCCTTCGGGCGTCCCGAGACCGCCGAGATGAAAGGGCAGCGAATGGTAGGGCAGGAGCACGGAATCCACCGGCGTCGCACTGTAGGTGCACCAACCCGGCTCCTTGGAAAGATTCTGGATGGTGACAATGACCCCGACCGGGCCCTTCGCCACGTCTTTGATGCGGGTGTCGGCGTGCGCGGTCCCCGCGCTGAGCAGGGACATGGGCACCACCACGGCCGCGGCCGATGCCATAAACGCCGTCGTTATCTGTTTGCGCATGTTCGGTTCCTTTCCAGTTCCATGCAGCAACTCTGGGCGATACATGGAGTGAAAGAAATCGGGTGTTTCCCTATCAATTGCGGACCTGTCGGGAGCGCGCCCCGCGGTGGGTGGAGGCTCACGCGCAATGATGCGGCGACGTCAGCAGGCATCCCCGCCGACTTACGAGCACGGGTACTGCCCGTTGAGCACACAGTTCGTCGGCGGTGAGTAGGAGCCGGACAGCACGCCTCTCATGCCGCCTGTCGCCGAACCACCGGGTGCGATGATGCGGTTCCAATTCGCGGGGGAGAGAACATAGTGTGTACCGAACCGAGTCACCGTGCTGCTCCACGTGTGCGAGACGGATTCTCCTACGGGCAAGTCGAATTCAAGCCGCCAATCGGTCAGCGGCACCAAGCTCGAGTTGGTGATGGCGAAGCGCGCGATGAAACCGGTCTGCCACGTTGACGTCACCATCAACCGCGCCGTGGCCGCAGCCGCGTACGATACGGGGGTTATCGCGAGGCCGAGGACGGCGACCATCAATGCGGCCACGATTACGTGAAGCACTGTGCGCCGGTGCTTCAGGCAGTTTCTCAATGCGGCCACAGTGGCCAACATTAAGGTCACAGAGACGAGAACGACGGCGTGCAGCGCGGCTCAGCTGCCGTACCTTTGCTCAATCGAAATCATCCTGAGCCAAACTTGGCTCATTGGGTTACGTACACACCGAACGCCCATGCCATAGTCGCCAGAAGCGCGCCGGCCAACTCGACGCCGACCGACAGCGCGACTCCCTTCACCGCATGCTTCGTTGACGTCCAGGCGATCCGCTGATCGCGGCGGCGCGCCAGCTCGGCCAGATACACGCCGAGCACGAACCCGATGACGAGCCCCAGCACCGGGATCACGAAAAACCCGATGATGCCCAGCACCGCCCCCGCCAGCAGGGTGGTGGTACCGACGTCGGCGGAACGCATGCGCTTCATCGGCCACGTGTACTTGATCAGAGTGGTCGCGGCGATCAGCACGGTGACCACACCGAGCGTCACCCACGAGGCGACGTTGTGCTCGGCCACCGCCCACACCGCGATCGCCGCGTACACCAGCAGAATTCCTGGCAGCAGCGGCACGATGATGCCGATGATCCCGACGGCGATGGCCAGCGCGACGAGGACGATTTCACCCGTGTTCACAGCGCGCTCATCGGGGTCATGCCTTCTTGCCGCGCACCCACTGGATGTTGCCCAGCGTCTTGGTCCGCACGCTGACGAACCCGACCTCCTCGAACGCGTCGCCTAGCTCGTCCTCGTCGAAGAAGTGCGCGCCGCCGTTGGGCAGCCAGCGCAGCAGCTCCCCACCGCGGCCCGCGGTCGGCACCATGACCGCCACACGGCCGCCGGCTTTGAGCACCCGCGCGATCTCGGCCACCGTCGTCGTCGGGTTCGGGATCAGCTGCAGCACCGCCAGCGAGACGGCCGCGTCGAACGTCTTGTCGCGGAAGGGCAGCTGCTGCGCGTCCGCGCGGAGGAAGCCCACGTTGGGCGCTGCCGCGGCGCGCACCGCGCGGGCCAGCATTGGCTCGGAGATGTCCACTCCGAGTGCCAAACCGTCGGGGCCTGCCGCGCGGGCCAGCGATGCGGTGATGTTGCCGGGCCCGCTGCCCACGTCAAGGATGGTGCCGCCGGAGGGAATGCTCAGCCAGTCGATCGGCAACTGCCAGGCGCTGACGACCTTGCGCGCGAAAGCCTGCGCGTTGTCATAAAACAGCGAGCCCAGCTCCGACGCCCACGCCGCCTGGATCAGACCCGTGTTCTTCGAGGGCGCGACATCCGCCTCGGGCAAGGCACCGAGCAGGTCGAGGTAGCCCGAGCTGACGTCTGGTTCGGCTGGCGGATAAGCGAGCAGGTCCAGTGCCCGGCGCAGTGCAGGCGGCACGTCGGTGGTCATTTGATCAGTCACCCCTCCACGCTACGCCGAGTTCTGCGCAGCCCAACTTCCCGGCGAGATCGAGCAAATCCGTTGCCGTGACGTCGAATTCGTCGTCATCGAACCTGTGCTGCCGCTGATTCGGGCCGTACTCCAGCGGCCGTGCGACGTAGGCTGTCTTGAGCCCGGCGCCGCCCGCGGCACGCAGGTCGAAGGGATGGGCGGCGACCAGCATCAGCTCATCGGGCCGCACGCCGAGGAGGTCGGCGCAGCCGAGGTAGGCCTCGCGGTCGGGCTTGTAGTGGTGAAACAGTTCGGCGGAGAGCACGCAATCCCACGGCAGCCTTGCACGTTTGGCCATGTTGGTCAGCAGCGACACGTTGCCGTTCGACAGCGTGGTGATGACGAATCGCTCCTTGAGCCGCGTCAGGCCCGCGACGCTGTCCGGCCACGGATCGAGCCGGTGCCAGGCCCGGTTGAGGTGCTCGACATCCGCCTCGGCCAGCCCGGTGATCCCGGCTTTCGCGAGCAGCTCGTCGAGGATCATCCGGTGCAGGTCGTCGATGCGGGTCCACGGCAGATCACCCCGCCGCACCCGCTCCATCGCCGGGGCATACCCGCGCCGCCACTCGTCGGCCATGGCCGCCCAGTCCGCGTCGAGACCGTGCGCGCGGCCGAAGTCCGTCAGCTCGCGAATGATGCTCGAACGCCAATCGACGACCGTTCCGAATACGTCGAACGCCAACGCTTTCAGGCTCATCGTCGTTGGTTCTTCGCGCAAGCGCTCATCACGGCACCAGCACCACCTTGCCCAGAACCCTGCCGTCGGCGAGGCTCTGCAGCGCGGCGGCGCCCTCGGCGAGCGGATATCGCTGCGGCCGCGGTGGCCGCAGCCCTGCCTTGACCAGCTGGCCGACACCGAATTCGAACACCGACTGCGATCCCGGCTTGCGGTTGACGTATTCGCCGTAGCCGACACCGACCACGCTGATATTGCGGAGCAGCAGCCGGTTGACCTTCACGGTCGGAATGCCGCCTGCTGCAAAGCCGATCACCAGCAGCCGGCCTTCGGTGTCAAGCGCGCGGACCGCATCGTCGAACGCCTCGCCGCCGATCGGGTCGACGACCAGGTCGACGCCGCGGCCGTCGGTGTGGTCCTTCACCGTCTGCAACCAGCCATCGGCCAGCGGTAGCACCACGTCTGGCCCCAGCGACTCGACGAACTCGAGCGCCTGCCGACGATGCACCATTGCGATGACCTTGGCGCCCAACGCCTTTGCGATCTGGATCGCTGCGGTACCGACCCCACCGGCGGACCCCAACACGAGCACCGTCTCACCCGGTCGCAGCGCGCCGCGTTTGGCCAGCGCGAAATACATGGTCTGGTAGTTGCCGAGCAGCGCGACGGCCTCGGCGTCGTCGAGTTCGTCCGGTGTCGCGGTGAGGTTCGATGCCGGCACGACAACCCGTTCGGCCCACCCACCCAGCATCGACAACGCCGTCACCCGTTGGCCCGGTTTGAATTCGGACTCATACGGTGCCGACCGCACCACCCCGGCGACCTCCATGCCCGGGATGAACGGCGGCTCCAGCCGCATTTGGTACTCACCGCGCAGAAGCAGCAGGTCTGGAAAGCTCACACCGGCTGCTCCGACGTCGACGACGATCGCGTCGTCGCCGCCGACATCGGGGACATCAGCGAAGTCCAGCCCTGCCGGCCCGGAAAGCTCCCGCGCGACAAGCGCTTTCATGTAGGCGTGATCAGCCCAGGCTGAACGTGGCCCGCTGCGCGGCGGACAGATCGGTGATCTCGCCCCACTTGGCGGCGATGTCGTCGACCGACGGCACCCCGTCTTTGAACGTCACGCCTTCGTTCTGGAACAGCGCTGCCCGTTGTACTTTGCCGCCGCCGACAATGAAAACCGCTGCGCTCTCCTGGTTTTCCTCGCTGACGAGATAGGCCACCACCGGTGCCACGTACTCCGGCGTGAGCTTTTCGAACACCTCGGGCGGCAGGATGTCCTGCGTCATCCGGGTGGCGGCGATCGGTGCCACGGCGTTGGTCTTGATGTTGTACTTCGCGCCCTCTTGCGCCAGCGTGTTGATCAGGCCGACCAGACCCAATTTGGCGGCACCGTAATTGGCCTGGCCGAAGTTGCCGAACAGCCCGCTGGTCGAGGTGGCGACGACGACGCGGCCGTAGCTTTGCTCGCGGAAGTGCGGCCAGGCGGCGCGGATCACGTTGTAGCCGCCGTACAGGTGCACCTTCAACACCGCGTCCCAGTTGGCGAACTCCATCTTGTGGAACGTGCCGTCGCGCAGGATGCCCGCGTTGCTGATCACGCCGTCGACCTTGCCGAACTCGTCGAGCGCGGTCTTGATGATGTTCTCCGCGCCCTCTGTCTCGGCGACGCTGTCATAGTTGGCCACCGCGCGGCCACCGGCGTCGCGGATCTCCTTGACCACCTCGTCGGCCATGTTGTGGCCGGCGCCGGTCCCGTCACGTGCGCCACCGAGGTCGTTGACGACGACGCTGGCGCCCTCCCTGGCGAGGGTCAGGGCGTATTCGCGGCCGAGCCCGCCGCCCGCTCCGGTGACGACGATGACGCGATCCTGCACTCCTGGCACTGACGTTCCTTTCTAGAACAGACGTTTGGCGAGCTTCAAAGCCTTCTCTGTATACGGGGGGTAGATGAACGCTCCGACGTCGGGTCGGGTCGGCTTGGTCATCACGGTCTTTTTGTGACTGAACTGCTCGAACCCGAACTTGCCGTGGTAGGCGCCCATTCCCGACGGTCCGACACCACCGAACGGCAGCTTGTTGGTCGCGAAATGGAACAGCAGATGGTTGATCACCATGCCGCCCGCGGAGACATCCTTGATAACGCGTTCACGGATGTTCTTGGCCTTGGTGAACAGGTATGCCGCCAGCGGCTTCGGCCGCGAGTTGACGAAACCGATTGCGTCGTCGATGTTTTCCACCGTCACGATCGGCAGGATCGGACCGAAGATTTCGTCGGTCATCAGCGGCTCGGCGGGATCGGGGTCGACCACCACCGTCGGCTGGATGGAGATCGACGACTCATCCGAGCCGCCGCCGACGGCGATCGTTCCCTTGGTCGCGGCCAATGCCGAGGTCAGCCGCTCGAAGTGCCGCTCGTTGACTATCCTTTTACCGCTTGGGTTTTGCGCTTCGAATGTCGTGATGGCGTCTTTGATCTTGTCGACCAACTCGTCACGGATCTTGGCGTCGGCCAGCACATAATCCGGTGCGATGCAGATCTGGCCGGAGTTGATCAGCTTGGTCCAGGCGATCCGCTTGGCGGCGACGTCGACGTCGGCGTCGGCGGCCACGATCACCGGGCTCTTGCCGCCCAGCTCCAGCGTCACCGGGGTGAGGTGCGGCGCGGCGCCCTCGTAGACCTTCCGGCCGATCTCGGTGCCTCCGGTGAAGCAGATGTGGTCGAAGCCCTGTGCGATGAGCTCCTGACTCACCGAGCCGTCGCCTTCGATGACGGCGACCGCGTCGTTGTCGAGGTAGCGGGGCACGAGTTCGGCCATCAGCGCCGACGAAGCCGGGCAGACCTCGGAGGGCTTGAGGACGACGGTGTTGCCCGCGGCGATAGCGCCGACCGCCGGTCCCAGGGTCAAGACGAACGGGAAGTTCCACGCCCCGATGACCAGCACGGTGCCGTACGGCTCATATTCGACCCAGCCGCGACCGGGCAGCTGCGACATCTCCAGCAGGCGGTAGCGCCTGCGGGTCCATTTCTTGACGTTCTTCGCGGCGTCCTTCGCCTCCCCTGCGGTGCTGGCGATATCGGCCAGCCAGGCCTCGAACTTGTTGCGGCCGAGATCCTGTTCCAGCGCGGCGGCGATGGCCGGCTCGTTCTCGACCATCATCTTCTCGATGGCCAGCAACTGCTGCTTACGCCAATCGATGCTGCGGGTGCGGCCGGAGGCGAAGGTTCTGCGCAGCCGCGCGACGGTCGCCGGAATGTCGGGCGCGGTGGGGGCGGGCACTGCGGGCGCGGGCTGAGGAATCGAATCGGTGGTCATGACGGGTGTCCTTCCTGACCCGAGGCGCGTTGATCGCTGCTCCCCGTTTGCCCCGATCCTAACCAGATCAGCTGGGCTCGCTAGAAGGGCCCGTCACAGCCTCTCGGCGGTGGTGAAGGTGGCGAACGCGTCGTCCTCGGCGTCGGCCAGCTCGACGTAGCGACCGAGGCGGCACATCTCGTCCTGTGAGGTGATCGCGGTGGCGCGCCACCCGTGCGTATTCAGCCACTCGGCGACGTTGGCCCGGTCCGGGTCGTTGTACATCAACTCCTGCACGTCGAACTCGCGCACGATGCCGAGCTCGTCGGCGATCCTGTCGAACCGCGCCTGCATCTGCGCTCGCCGCTCCTCGGAGCGCACGCCCACGGCCTCGGCCGCGATGCGGCTGCCGGGGGCACTCAGCTCGGTGATCAACGAAAACAGCCGGTCCTGAGCGTCGGCGGGCAGATACATCAGCAGCCCTTCGGCGAGCCACGCGGTGGGCTGGCTGGGATCAAAACCATTGGCGCGCAACGCTGCCGGCCAGTCATTGCGCAGATCCACCGGCACCCGGTGCAGCTCGGCCCGCGGTTGCACGCCGTTGGCGGCCAGCGTTGCGGCCTTGTACTCGAGCACCTTGGGCTGGTCGATCTCGAAGACTGTGGTGTTCTCCGGCCAATCGATGCGGTAGGCCCGTGAATCCAGCCCCGAGGCCAGGATCACGATCTGCCGGATGCCCGCTCCGGTTGCGCGCGCGAAGTGTGCGTCGAAGAAGTGCGTGCGCACCGCCTGGTAGTTACGCATGTGTTGGAAGATCGCGCCGACCTCTGGGTCGATGGCCACGGCCTTCTCGACGACGGCCTCGTCGAGCATGGTCGTCCACATCCCGGTACCCGAGTCAGCCACCAACATCTGCGCGTAGGGGTCGGTGATCAGCGGGTTGTCCTGCTCGGTCTCGGCGGCCCGCGCCGCGGCGACCATCACGGCCGTGGTGCCGACGCTGGTGGCGATGTCCCAAGTGTCGTCGTGGGTGCGCAGTGAGCTCATCGCGTCTCCTCGGCTAGTTCTGCAAGCAGCAGCGTGCTGGATGCAATCTCTTCGGCTTCGTAGTCGGGCACCGGCCTGCCCAGCCGCGTCATTTCGTCCTCGCTCGGGACCGCGTCGACGCGCCACCCGTGCTCAGCCAGCCAGCGTGCAGCGTCGGCCCGGTCGGCGTCGGTGTAGGTCAGAGTGTCCACGTCGATGTCGATGCCCGACAACTCTCGCATCCGGGCGGTGCGTTCCCGGCGCGCCATGCGGTCCTGCTCGGCCTGGTCGGTCAGGTCCATGCTGAACGCCTCGACCGCGATCCGGCTGCCGGGGACGCTGTGAGTGGTGACGAGTTCGAAAAGTCGGTCCTGCGCATCGGCGGGCAGATATGGCAAAAGTCCCTCGGCAAGCCAGGCCGTCGGCTGGGCGGCGTCGAATCCGGCGGCCGTCAACGCCGCGGGCCAGTCGTTGCGAAGATCGACGGCGACCGGAACGCGCCGCGCCCGCGGCTGGGCGCCGTGTGCGTTCAGCGTCCTGGTCTTGTACTCCAGAACCTTGGGCTGGTCGATCTCGAAGACGGTGGTGCCGGCCGGCCACTGCAATCGGTAAGCGCGGGAGTCCAAACCCGCGGCCAGGATGACGACCTGGCGGATGCCTGCCCGCATCGCGGTGGCGAAGAACTCATCGAAGTAGTGGGTGCGCACGGCCTGGTAGTCGCGCGACATCTCGTGCAGCCGGCGGAACTCCTCGTCCTCGGCCACCCAGTGCGGATCGGCGCTGGCCATCTGGGCCCACTGCGGGCCTGCGGCGGAGACAAGGAGGTAAGCGAACTCGTCGCGGATCAGGGCATCGTCGCGGGCAGTCTCGACTGCGCGTGCAGCGGCAACTCCCAGCGCGGTTGCGCCGACACTTTCGGTGATGTCCCAGGTGTCGTCGTTGGTACGGGCGGAGGGGGCTTCATGCAGATCAGTCATGTCCTGAGCAATGTACCGAATAACTTAGCTAATCTATATGCATATGTGGCACACATCACCCCAGGTCATACAGCAAATTGCCAGGGAGTGTTACTCGGCTAACTTCCAAAGCTTGTTGGCCAGCAGCAACTCGAGCGTGTCCACGATCGTCTCGAGCTCTTGGTGCGAACCGACATAGCCGGCATAGAAGCCCATGCCCCAGATCACCGCTACGAGCATCTCGACCAATTGCGGGACGTCGGTGTCGGTGGTCAGCTCACTTTTCTGGATGGCGTCGTTGACCGCCCACGACACGAACGCCCGCGAATTGCGCATGGGGTCCTGGTCGTCGCTGCGCAGCTCGGGATGCCGCTGCCCCTCCAGCACCGACGTCACGAGAAATGCTGCAGCCGAACGGTCCTCGCTGTCGGCCTGCATGGCCGCGGAGAAGAACGCTGACAGCCGACCGAGCAAGGTGGGCTGCGACTGCGCCTTCTCCATGCCCGCGCTGAACACCATCGCGTTGGTCTGTTCCACTACTTCTCGGTACAGCAACCGTTTGCTGGCGAAATAGTGGTTAATGGCGGGGCGCGTCAGATCGGCGCGGATCGCGATCGCCTGAAAAGTGGCCGCGTCGTAGCCGAGTTCGCTGAACACTTCCCGCGCGGCACGCAGAATGCGCTCACGTGTTTCGGCAGCCTTCGCTGCTGGCGGGCGTCCCGGGCCCCGGCTCGCCGTATGCGGCATAGTCAATATCTTGCCACACGTCATCGCCAGACTTCGTCGAACACCCAACTCGAATGTCGGGTCAGCAAACTTACGAATATCCGCGCCGCAACCCTGCGGGGTCGACGCATAGGTAAGTCAGATGCCTCAGACCGCGCTCCGCAAAGGGCCGCAGCGGCTAGGGTTCCGTCCCATGGCGGGCGTCGTGTCACGTGAGGCGTATTTCGAAACCGGCCTCGACGTGCTGTCCGACCTCGGCTACGGCGGGCTTAAGCTGGCCGAGGTATGCAACCGCCTCGGCGTCACGACCGGATCCTTTTATCACTACTTCTCCGGCTGGCAGGCCTACACCCGGGAACTCGTCGAGAACTGGATGAAAGAGCGAACGGTTCTGATCATCGAATTCCTCAAATCCGAAACCGACCCGCGCCGCCGCATCGACAGCCTGATCCAGGCGGGCCTGGAGCTCCCGCACGGCGCCGAGGCCGCGATCCGGGCGTGGAGTTCGATCGACCCCGACGTGTACGACATCCAGCAGCGGGTCGACCAGCAACGCTTCGACGTCATGTTCTCCGCGGCGATGGAGATCCTGGACAACCACCACCAGGCGCAGATGTTTGCGCGGTGGGCCGTGTACCTGTTGATCGGGCACGAGCAGGCCACGCTGCCGCGGGATACTGCCGCGCTGGCGTGGATCGCCAGGCAGCTCACCGAGGCACTCGACAGCGGCCGATTCGCCTCCGTCCCTACGGATGACTGACGGGCCCACCGGACTTGCGCGCCGCGTGCGGGCACGCATCCGGGAGCGTGATCCCGAGCTCGATGCTTTCCGACGGGCGCTGCGCGCCGCGGTGGTGGTGCCGCTGGCGGCGGCGGTGTGCTTCGCGGTGGCGGGCGGTTCGCAGGCGCCGTTGTTCACTATCTTCGGCTCGTTTGCGCTGATGGTGCTGGCCGACTTCCCCGGCAACACCCAGACGCGGGCGGCGGCGTATGCGGGCCTTGGGCTCAACGGCGCAGTGCTCATCACACTTGGCACGCTCGTGGCCCCGCACGCCTGGCTGTCGGTCGGCGCGATGTTCGTACTGGGTGTGGCGGTGACGTTCTCCGGTGTGCTCAGCGAGACGATCGCGGCGGGCCAGCGCCCGACATTGCTGACGTTCGTGCTGCCGGCCTGCACGCCGGTCGGTCCGATCTCAGAGCGGCTGCTGGGCTGGGCGGTGGCACTCGCCGTCTGCGTGCCCGCCGCTCTGTTCTTCCTTCCCCCGCGCCACCACGGCGAGCTGCGCCGGCATGCCGCGAGCGCGGTCACTGCGTTGGCCGACCGGCTGGAGGGCACCGCGACCCGCGAGGAGGTTGCCGCGGCGATGCTGGCACTGCGCGAGAACTTCCTTGGCGCGGACTTCCGTCCGGTGGGGCTCTCGGCGGGCAGCCGGGCCCTGGTGCGGGTGGTCGAAGACCTGGAATGGCTGGCCGAGCGGGTCACCGACGAGGCCAGCCCAGGGTTGCGGGACATGCAGGCGCCGGGTGTGCGGGTGCTGCGCTGCTCGGCGGCCGTGCTGCGGGAAAGCCGCGTCGCCGACCGCACGGAACAACGCGGCGACCTCGAAGCCGCGCTGATCCAGCTGCGGTCGGTGGCGCGCGGCCGCTACCGCGAGGACGTCGAGGCGATCCTCGGCGCGCCCGACGACGCCTCCGCGGCCGCCGTGGGTCGCGAACTGCTGAGCCGTCGGACCATCGCGGCGACCATCGGGGCTACGGGCCGCGTGATCGCGGCGGCCGCGGCGGCCGACGCCCGACCGGTGTGGGCCAGGGCGCTCGGTATGGGGCTGCCGGCGACAACAGCGACGGACCGGCTGATTCCGGCGACGGCGGCGGTGACCGTCACGACGTCGGGCTTTCTGACCGGCCGGGCGGTCGCAGTACGCAACGCGCTGCGCACCGGTCTGGGGCTCGCGGTCGCGGTCGCGGTCACCCATCTGTTTCCGGTCGAGCATGGATTCTGGGTTGTCCTCGGCGCCATGTCGGTGCTGCGCAGCAGCGCGCTCACCACCGGTACCAAGACGCTGCGGGCCGTGGTGGGCACCGCGATCGGGTTCGCTCTCGGTGCGCTGCTGATCAGCGTCGTCGGGGTCGACCCCGCGGTGTTGTGGATCCTGATGCCCGTGGTGGTGTTCGGGTCGGCGTTCGTGCCCGAGGTTGCCTCGTTCACCGCGGGCCAGGCCGCGTTCACGATGATGGTGCTGATCTTCTTCAACCTGATCGTGCCGACCGGATGGAGTGTCGGCCTTGTTCGCGTCGAGGACGTTATGGTCGGCGCGCTGGTGGGCGTGGTGGTGTCGCTGCTGCTGTGGCCGCGCGGTGCCACCGCCTCGGCCGAGGCCGCCGTCGAGTCGGCCCGCAACGTCTTCGCGCGCTACCTCGAGGCGGCGGTGCTGCGCATCACCCGAGGCGAAGACGAGCACATGGCCGACACGCTGGCAGCCATGAGCCACGACGCGATCGGCGCTTCGCGGGTCGCGGATGACGCTGTGCGCCAATACCTTTCCGAGAGCGGGGGGAACACCGACTTCCGCGGCCCGATCGTGCGCGCCTTCAACAGGGCGATCCGGGTGCGCGCAGCCGCAGACCTGATCACCGACATCCCGACACCGCCGCCGCTGGGCACATATCCGCAGCTGCGGGAAGTTATCGAGGCGCACACCGCCGCGATCCGCGAACGGCTGTCGGGCGAGCTTGGCACAGGAGAGGATTGGACGCCGATCGGCGACGAGTTCGTGGTCGCTTTGCGGGCCGAATCCACCGGCGACGCAATGGCCGTCGCGGCCGCGATGCCGTTGGTGACGGCGGCGGCCGCGATCGGCGAGCTGGAGCTGGTGTACCCGCACCCGGTGGACCTGGCGGCCCACCACTGACCGATCACCCAATCCGGTGCGGCATCAACGCATTCGGCGGGATGGCGCCGAACTTGCCCGCGTTGTAGTCCTCGAGTGCCTGGATCAGTTCGGCCTTGTTGTTCATCACGAACGGGCCGTAGGCGACGACCGGTTCGCGGATCGGCTTGCCACCGAGAATCAACACATCAAGTGTGGGCCTGCGCGACTCCTGTGTCGGCGCGGCGGCGATGGTGATGCGGTCACCGGGGCCGAACACGGCGAGCTGGCCCTGGTGGATCGGGTGTCCGACGGGTCCGACGGCGCCTCGGCCCGACAGCACATAGACCAGCGCGTTGAAGTCGCGGTTCCACGGCAGGCTCAACTGTGCGCCGGGCTCGATTGTGCTGTGCGACAGGGTTATCGGTGTATGCGTCAATCCTGGTCCGCCCTGCCCGTCGACCTCACCGGCGATGACGCGTACCAGCGCGCCACCGTCGTCCGACGACAGCAGCTTTACTTCGCCGCCCTCGATCGCCTGGTACCGCGGCGTGGCGAACTTGTCCTTGCGCGGCAGGTTCACCCACAGCTGGATGCCGTGGAACATGCCGCCGCTTTCAACGAGTTCGGCGGGCGGCGTCTCAATGTGCAGGATGCCCGAACCGGCGGTCATCCATTGCGTGGCGCCGTCGGTGATCAGCCCGCCGCCACCGTGACTGTCCTGATGGGCGAAGCGGCCATCGATCATGTAGGTGACGGTTTCGAAGCCGCGGTGCGGATGCCAGTCCGTGCCCCTCGGTTCACCGGGCTGGTATTCCACCTCGCCCATCTGGTCCATGTGGACGAACGGGTCGAGATCCGCGGCGCTCACGCCGGCGAACGCGCGCACGACGGGGAAGCCCTCGCCCTCGTAGCCACGGGGGCCGGTGGTGATCGAGCGAACGGGGCGCTCGGTGTCGGCTGCCGTCGGCGCTGAAAGCCGTGGCAATGTCAATGTGTCGGCGGTGATAGCAGGCATACGACGTAGAACCGGACCGTAGTCCGATTAATTCCGGGGGGAGTGTTTCCTCCCGCGAGCAGACGCGTATGCATGCGACTCACCGGCGTTTTGCGTGCGTTTGCGTCTGCTCGCGGAAAGAAATCAGCCCAGCACCGTCATGGCGGTGGCACGGGCCTCGGCCGCGCTTGCGGTGGCCAGCACCGCGGCGGCCGCATCGCGGCAGTGTTGCAGCGTCACCTGCGCCAGCTTGGCGCCGACGCCGGTGACCGCCACGGCCGCCGCAGACAGCGACGTCACCCCGAGCCCGACCAGCACGCACGCCAGCAGCGGGTCGGCGGCGGCCTCGCCGCATACGCCGACCGGTTTCCCTGCCGCGGCCCCCGCCCGAGCCACCATCGCGACGAGGGTGAGCACGGCGGGCTGCCAGGGGTCGGTGAGCGGCGCAAGATCGGCCGACATGCGATCGGCGGCCATCGTGTACTGGGCCAGGTCGTTGGTGCCGATCGACAGGAAGTCGACGTGTTCTCCGATCCGGTCTGCCAGCAGCGCGGCGGCAGGCACCTCGACCATCACGCCCGGCGTCAGCCCTCGCGAACGCACCTGTGCCGCAAAGCTTTCCGCTTCGTCGGCGGTGGCGATCATCGGCGCCATCACCCACGGCGCCGTACCGGCCCGCTCGGCCGCGGCGGCGATCGCGTCGAGCTGACGCTCCAGCAACCCCGGATTTTCCTCCGCGATCCGGATGCCCCGCACGCCCAGCGCCGGGTTGGCCTCCTGGTGCCGGTCAGGCGAGGGGCCGGCGAACTTCAGCGGCTTGTCCGATCCGACGTCCAGCGTCCTGATGACGACCCTGTGCCCGGAGAACACCTCGAGCACCTCGCCGTAGATCTGCGCCTGCTCCTCGACACCGGGCTCGGTGTCGCGGTTGAGGAAGCAGAGCTCGGTGCGGAACAGACCGACACCCTCGGCCGGCGTCTCGCGCGCGCGTCGGGCGGCGGCGCCGTCCGCGACGTTGGCGAGCACCGCGACGCGGTGACCGTCGGCGGTCGCGCCGGGACCGGTCCACCGCGTGGCCAGTGCCGCCTCGCGCCGGGACAATTCGATCGCCGCGGACGCCACGGCCGGGTCGGGCGCGACGGTGACAGTGCCCTGGGTGCCGTCGACAAGCACCATCGCCCCGACACCGACCGCGTCGAGCCCCTCGACGGCCACCACGCAGGGCAGGCCCAGCTGGCGGGCGATGATCGCGGTGTGGCTGGTGGGCCCGCCCACGGTGGTGGCCAGCGCAACGATGCGGGCCGGGTCCAGGCCCGCGGTCTCGACGGGTGCGAGGTCGTCGGCCAGCAGTACGGACGGGACGTCGGGCAGCGGCGCGCCGGGTTCCGGCAGTCCGCTGAGCTCGGCGATGACCCGGTCGCGGATGTCGCGCAGATCGGTCACACGTTCGGCCATCAGGCCGCCGAGCTGGGTGAAGAGATCGACAAACTGGTCGACAGCCGCGACCACGGCCCGCGGGGCGGGAGCGCCTGCGTTGATGAGCGTTTCGGCGGCGCCGAGCCAGGCCCGGTCCTGCGCCAGCGCGGCCGTGGCGGCCAACACCTCTGCCGCCGCACCGGTCGCGTGGGCGGCACGGTCACGCATGCGGGCGGCCACCGCTGTGACGGCCGCGGCGAAGCGGGCGGCCTCGGCGGACCGGTCTTCCTCCTCTACCTCCGGCGCTGCATCGACATTGTCGAGCACCGGCAGGCGGCCGGGCCGGATCACCGGACCGTACGCGACGCCGGCGACGACCGGCACCCCGTGCAGCACGGTGCCAGTGGGGGGCGTGCCGTCGGGGGGAACGTAGGTCACCGAAGCAGGCTACAAATTACCTGCGCGGAAGACCTCTAGAGCGGCTCAAGCACTTCGGTGACAATCCGCGCCAGCCGCCCCTCGACGCGCGAGGCCAGGTCGTCACCGTCGAACCCGTCGACGTGTGCAGACGCGGTGGCCAGACCCAGTGCCACGGGGCGACACCCCTGCCACGCCACTACATCGACCCCGGCGCAATAGCCGGCGACGAACGCGTCACCCGCTCCGACCTCGATGCGCGAAGCATCGCACGGGCACTCCGAACGGACGATGAGATCGCCGTCGACGTGTAGGGCGCCCATCGCGCCGAGGGTCACGATGGGATCGGCGACGCCAAGGGAGTGCATGCGGCGAATCGCGGCCAGCGCATCATCGAGCGGCTGTCGGCCTTCGCCGGGCTCGGAGAGCGCACGCGATTCGTCATGGTTCGGTTTGGCGGCAACGACGAGTCGGGTCTCGAGCAGGCGAAGCATTGCCTCTCCCTGCACATCGGCGAAGAGAAGCGCGCCTCTGGCGTGAATCTCGCCGGCTCGTTCAGCCCACACCGTCGGCCGAGAATTGTCGGGCAGCGACCCGTTGAACGACACCACGTCGCCGGGCGAAATGTCGGCGAGCAGCCGGTCGAACAGATCACGTACAGCCTGCTCGGGGACGTCGCTGAACCTTCGACCGGCGGCATGACCCGCCGTGGCGCCGTGGTCACCTACCCTCAGCGTCAGATTGTTGCGCATCGGTTGCTCGATGACGACGCTGCTCACTGCGTAGCCGTCGCGTTCGGCGAGCGCAGTGAACGCCGCCGCCTCGGAGTCACCGACCACTGCGTATGCGACCGTGTCACCGCCGAGGGCACGGATGGTGCGCGAGACGTTCAGACCCTTTCCGCTGGCGTGGGTCTTCCACTGAAGTACCGCACCGACACAGCCCGGGTCGATTCGATCGACCACCACATCGTGGTCGAAGCCGGGACTCAGCGTGAGGGTCCGCACCGTCACTCCCGGACCTCGATTATTCGTCCCGCCAGCACCAACTCTTCGAGGCGCGGTACCACTGTATGGGGAAGCACGTTGGTCAAAAGGGTGAAGCGGTCATCCCATCCCGCAATCGATACCTGCAGGGTGATACCTGCTTTGGAGCTGTCGGCGACGATGTAGGGCTCCGTAGCGTATTCCAGTGCAAAGCGTTTGAACCCGAGCTCGGCGCTGGTCCCCATGGTGACCCCCGAAGCCAAGTCGAAACCGTTGCCTCCGACGAACGCAATATCCACTGTGCGTTGTTCGCGTTCGAGCTCTTCGAGTAGTTCATTCGTCTCGCGCTCCACCCATTCGCCCCACGTCGTTGCGTGAGTGTTGGGACGTACATAACCACCGGCGAGGTACAGGCTCACCAGCGCCGTTTCGTCGGTCCATCCCTGGTCCGACATGAATTCACTGACCGCCTGGGCATTGGTCAACGAGTTGGTGATGATGACGATTTCGTCCAGGTCACCGACCTCCACCGCGGCGAGAAGGTTCTGCACGATCGGCAGGGTCGTCGACCCGCCGTCCACGGCAACAACCATTCCCGACCTGACCAGTCGCGCCGCGTGCCGTGCGATCAAGTTCTTGGCCAGTGTGTTCCGCTCGAGTTTGACGGAGATGTTCTCCTCGATTACGTAGACGCCGTCTTCGTTTTCGAGCAATCCGGGCACGCACCCGTTGAGCTTCGCATCGTGCAGAAGCGATTCGAATTGGCGGTTCGTCAGGCCCTCGAAAACAGTGGGCGCAGCTCTGACCAGCTCTGCCAGCAGGTCACGCCGCCGGATTGGAGCGGCGGGGTCGGGGCGCTGACAGATGAAGTCGAGGACGGCGACACCAAATGTCGTCAGCATTCGCCTCTGCGCCTCAGCCAGGGCCGAGAAGCTGGTCGGCGGCGGGTCCACCGTGAGTGACGCCGCCACGCCGAACGGGGACACCGTGCCCGGCCGTGGTGGTGCGGCCGGACCGCCTCCGCCCCCGTGCGCCGGTTCCAGGATCGACCGCAGTGCGCCGACCGGGTCCCGTTGCAGTTGCTCCCGCGACGCCTCGACCCACTGAATCATGCTCGCGAAATAAGCAAGACCGTCCGACAGCTGGACAGGTTCGATGCGGATCACGAAGATCCGCTTCGTATCGTTGGACAGCCGCTCCACTTCCCTGAGCACGTGCGGCGACTGGTTGGAACTCGCACTGAGTATCAGGACCGCGCTATCGCTGTCCCGGATGGCCCCGATGATCGCCTCGGGGTAGCTCATTCCCGGTGGGACATCTCTGGGCGCCATCCAGACCCGTCGACCATGGCGTTCCAGCGTCGCGCGCACGAGCTCGGCCACATCGCGGTCCTGGGTCGAGTAGGACAGGAAAAGATGGCCGGCCATCATCGTTTCCGCGTTTCGATCAAGGAAGACACCTCTTCAATATGGGGAATGCTCAACACCGCGCCGAGGCGCGTTGCGGTCAGCGCGCCGGCCGCACTGGCAAAAGTGAGGGCACCGTCGACGTCCGTGGAACGCGCCAAGGCGACCCCGAACGCGGCCGAGAAGGTGTCGCCGGCGGCGGTCGGGTCCGTGGCGTCCACCGCGAACGGCGGTTCCACCACGACTGTGCCGGTTTTCTCGACGGCGACCGAACCGCGATCACCCAGCGTCACGACGACACCCACGTGACGGTAGGTGTCCTGGATCATTCTTGCCGCGGCGAGCGCCGAGTCGGGGTCGACCACCTCCAGTCCGGTGAGCGTGGTCGCCTCGGTCTCATTCGGCGTCAACCAGGTGACTTTTGTGCCGAGCACCCCGCCGAGCATGTCCTTCAACGCGAACGTAGCCGGTGCCGGATTCCATACGACCACGGTGTTTTCGGCGATCAATTCGAGCGCGCGGTGACACGCGGCAAGCGGCGTTTCCCCCTGCAGAAGCAGGACTTCGCAGCGCGCCAGCGCCGAGCGTGCCGCATCGACGTCAGCGGCGCTCACATTGCCGCTCGCTCGGGGAACGCCGATGATGCGGTTGTTTCCGTCGAGGGTGATGATCGGGATCCCGATGTGGGTCCCAACGGGGTCGAGCTGGACGGCATGCCGTTGGATGCCTTCGGCGTCGATGATGTCGAGCAGGAAATCGCCGAAAACATCCGCGCCCAGACGGCCGATCAAATCGACGTCGGCCCCGAGTCGGCGGGCAGCAACGGCTTGGCACAGCCCCTTGCCCCCGCCGCTGATTGTCAGGCCGGACGCGAGCACGGTCTCATGTGTTCGCGGAACACGCTCGACGTTCACCGTCATGTCGAAGACCAAACTGCCGAGGACCACCACACGCATGGGCGACCGCACCGAACCCGCCATCAGCCGCCTCGCAACATATTTGCGGGGATGGGGTCCCAACCGAGCACGACGGCCCGCCGCGCCGATTGTTCTGCTACCACGTCGAAACGATAGCGAACACGAGCCCGCGCGGCAGGCCGCCCCCGTGCACACCGTGGCACTACGCTGTTTCCAATGACCAGCAAAGCGGGCGGCCCCGGTCCGCCGGCGGGTGGTATGCAGGTCGTTCCACGACGCCGGCGCCTGCTGCACACCACCGTTCACACCAGCCGGTACGTGGTGGTTGCCTGCTACGCCGCGTGCATCGGGTACTTGTGTTTGATTGCGCTGAGACCTGCTCTGCCCGAACATGTTTGGAGCGGACTTCGCTGGTTCGGTGCACCAGGTTCCGTCCTCACGGTGCTGACGGTATTGGCCTTTCCGTTGGCTTTGTTCATGCTGTCGCGGCTGACCGGTCACCGGACCTTCGGCGGCACACCCATCCTGATGCTGGCGGGTATGGCGGCCTCGGCGGTGGCTCTCGGGATGAGCGCGTACTGGCGCTGTCACGACGAGCAATCTCCGTTTTTTGCACCGCTGTCGTGGACACTGGGGCTTTTCGTGGGCAATGTCGAAGGCCGTTACGGTTCCGAACGGGGTGTCTGCGGCACCGATGCCATGCCCTTGGCCTTGGAGCTTGCGCGGCTTCTTGCGATCAGTACGACGCTGACCACCGCGCTGGCTGCGGCCCTGACCTTGTGTCGCTCGCAGCTCGATCGGATCGCCATCTGGCGGGCGCGGTCGGTGACCGTCGTGGTGGGCATGGATGACGAGACCATTTCCATGCTTCGCGCCATCGCGGCCAGTTTGGACGACGACGAGACACTGGTGGTGATCACTGCCTCCGCGGACCGGACGTGCGTAGCCGAAGTCCGCGCGCTTGGAGCGCGAGTGCGCGAAGTCAGCCTCGGCGATCCGAGCCCGCTGAGCAGCCTGCGACTGTGGAAGAAACTGGATCGCCTCTATCTGCTCTCCGAGGATCCGGCACAGAACGAGGCGCGGCTCGCAGCGATCAGCTCTGCGATGGACTATCTCGGCGACGACCGGCTGCGCCTGCCCTTGACGGTGCGTATCGACGACCCGTGGCAAGCCGAGGTATGGCGCCGCAGTTTTCTCGACGAAGATGAAATGGCGGCCTCACAGTCACGGCATCGACGCTGGGTTGCCGATGCAGTCGGACGATACGAGATCACCGCGACGAAGGTTGTGCGGCATCTGACCGCCACGGCAGCCAAGGGCCACGCCCTCATCCCGCCGGACACCGTGGTCCTGTGCGGGCTGTATCCGATGACGTACGCACTGAGTTCGGAACTGGCACAAGCCCACCGCGAGCAGGAAGTCTATGCCAGTGGTGACCACCGCCCGCCGTCGCGCGTCGCGATCCTGGCGAGAGGTGCCCCCGGATTCGTCGAGGACCATTACCTGCGCCAGAGCCGCATCGCGCCGGGACAGACCGGGATCGCGGTGGACGCTTACGACGTCGAGCCGACGGTTGAGGTGATCAGCGAGCACCTCGCCGGTCTCGATTCACAACGGTGTGCTGTCGTATTGTCCGATCCGTCCATCGAGATTCATGGCACCCGCCTGGCGGCGCGCTTTCCGCGGTTGAGGATCTATCAGGCATCGGCAGCAGCGGTCACGCTGCCCGAAACGTCGATCGTCGGGCAGCTCTATCGTTTTCCGATCAGCATGGAGCTTGATCCCGATGCGCCGCAGGATGTTTGGGAACATGCTGCCGAGCTCATTCACGAGCGCTACAGCGCAGGCGAGGACCGATCGCAATGGACTGCACGCCCATGGAAGCTCCTGGACCCGTTCGTCAAGCAATCGAACAGGCGTCAGGTCATCAATACGTTGTGGTTGGTTGAGGCGGTCGGTCATACATGGAACACCCTGGAGTATCCGCCGGCTTCGCCGCTGGCGGCCGACTTCGCCGAAATGTCCCCACTGCAGCAACTACAAGAACTGGGTTTCGACTCTGATACCGCCGAACTCTTGCTTCGCCGAGAGCATGAGGACTGGTGCCGCTTCTATTTCGATGCAGGCTGGAAACACGCCGAGCAGCGTTGCGACGCCGAGCGTCGACACGATCGACTGCTGCCGTGGGAGGAGCTCATGGAGCAGGATGCCGAGCTGAGGAAGCAGGGCGTCACCGATCCAGATCCTCGGCTGAATCTCACTCGGGCTCAGCGCAGCCTGGTCGGCACGCTGGTGAGCCTGCGCAATCTCGGTTATCGCTCGATACCCAAGCCCGACCCGCGGCCCGTCGTCGATTCAGCCGGTGAGCCACAGTGGCGCCGGTATCGGAGACGGGGCGTGGTGTCCGCCCAGCGGCGCGACCGCGATTGGACCTGGACCACCGGCTCAGGAGACACCATGCACGGCAAAGCCGGGGATTGGGCTGTTACCGACGAGCGCGGGCGCGAAAGATCAGTGGCGACAGGGATTTTCGAGGGTTCGCACGAGTTTGTCGAGGGCCACCGTTACCGCCGGACGGGCACGGTGGAGGCACGCAGGGTCACCGCGGACGAAGTCGTCGCAACCAAGGAAGGCGATGCGCTGGCCAGGCCCGGCGACTGGATCGTTCGAGGACACCACGGTGAACAATGGCCCGTGCCTGCCAAGCAGTTCCTCGAGACCTACGAAGGCCCTCTGGACATGGACGGCACGCGCGGCGGATAGGTCCGTCCGCCTCAAGGAGAGCTCATGCCCGAGAAGACCGTCACCGTCGGATCTGCGATCGGCCTGCACGCCCGCCCCGCAGCGATCATCGCCGAGGCCGTCGTCAACACCGGTGTCCCCGTCACTCTCTCGTTGGACGGCGGCGAACCCGTCGACGCCGGCTCTGCGCTGATGATCATGACCCTCGGTGCTGGCAACGGCGCGCAGGTGACCGTGCAGTCCGACGACGACCAGGCACTCGCGACGGTCGCCGGCTTGGTCGAGCAGGACCTCGACGCCTAGTCCCGGGATGTGAAAATGCCGCAGAAAGGCCTGCTGGCTGCGGGTTAGGCTGGCTGCGACGGAAGGGGCCGACGTGGACGGATGGCTGCTCGGGCAGGTCAGCACCGTGCTGACGGCGCTTTCGCATTTGGGGACCGCGTCGGGTGCCCGGAGTTTCGGGTGGGCTCCCGAATCGGCCGGCCCCTAAGGAGTACTCGATCGGTAAGCTGCTGTGACGGATCGCTTGATGGCGCCCTGCTACTTCACTATCTATCTCGCGCCAGGCGCCGTGGCCGTCGAACGAGATGTTCGAATGGGGCCTGCTAGTCAGCCTGGCCGGTGCCGTGGCCCGGCATGACACCGCTGGAGAGGATTGACGCCGTGACCGAACGCGATGAGTTCCTGCGGGAACGTCTTTCACCATCCGCAGTTCCTGGCGATGGACCCGAGGTCCAGCCACGGGCGGTCTCACCAGGAAGCGAGCCGGATGATCTGCGCTTACGCAACGGCGTCGATGATGATCCGACGCCAAGGGGGCCCAACGCCTACGGCCACCACCGATCTGACGATGGCGGGAATCAGCCGCTGGAAAATCGGGGAACCCCGGGTGGTCCCGACGGCCCGACAGACCCCAATCTCAGCGTCACCGGACCGCGGCGCATCCCACCAGGTGGCTTTCGGCAAGCGCCTTCGTCGGAACAGTCCGCCGAAACCGGTGTTCCGCTGCATGGAGGCGAGCTTCACGGGGCCGGGGACAGCTTCGCGAGTGGGTCGGAAAGAGCGCTTAGGCCGCCGGGCGCTACAACAACACGTGGAGTACCGCCTGTTGCCAGCCCGCCCACTGCGCAAACATGGCGAGGCGAGACGTCCCGTGAGCAGCACTGGTCCGCGCGGCTGACGGGTCAAGGTTGGTCGTCACAACCTTCGCCCCCCAACTCGTCCGCAGGCCCAGCCGCCCAAGTGCCGGTCAACTACTCCTATGTCGACAGCTTCCGCACGAGTGAGCTGGTGCCCACCAAGAAAACCCGGCCGCGGAAAGGTTGGCGGCGTGCCGTCTATCGCGGCACCTTCGGGCTGATCAACCTCGGCCCGTCGCCCGACGAGCAGCGGTTGGCCGAGCTGGAGAACAAGATCCGGTCGCTGCTTCGCGGGCACTTTAAGATCGGCGTATTCGGGAAGGGTGGCGTCGGCAAGACGACCGTCTCGGCCAGTGTCGGCTCCATTTTCGCCGAGCTGCGTCAGGACGACCGCGTGGTGGCCATCGACGCCGACACCGCGTTCGGCAAGCTCGGCAGCCGCATCGATCCCAACGCCGCGGGCTCGTACTGGGAGTTGGCGGCCGACGAACACCTCGATACCTTCGCTGACGTCCGTAGCCGGGTGGGCAACAATGCCGCGGGGCTCTTCGTGCTCGCCGGTGAATCCAGCACGGCGCGCCGCCGCGTGCTCGACCCCGCGATCTATCGCGAGGCCACCGCACGGCTGGACAAGCACTTCACCATCTCGATCGTGGACTGCGGGTCGACGCTGGACTCGCCGATCGCGCAGGAGGTGCTGCGCGATCTCGACGCGTTGATCGTGGTCTCCTCGCCGTGGGTGGACGGCGCATCGGCCGCCGGGCAGACGATGGAGTGGCTGGCCAACCGCGGCTTCACTGGTCTACTGAACCGCACCGTCGTGGTGCTCAACGACTCCGACGGGCACGCCGACAAGCGCACCCGGTCGATCCTGATGCAACAATTCGCCAGCCGAGGTCAGGTCGTCATCGAGGTGCCGTTCGACTCGCACCTGCGTCCCGGCGGCGTCATCGACGTACAGTCGGAGATATCGCCGTTGACCCGGCGGCGCTTCATCGAGATCACTTCCGCGATCGCCGAGCACTTCGCCTTAACGACCGGAGGCCCGCGGGAACGCCGGTGACAAGAGTCCGGTCGCGGCCTACTGCGCAATGAATAACTGCCCGCAAGCTCTGCTCGCACATCGCGGATTCACTGCAATAATGCGCATCCTCGCGGGTTGAGTCCATAGCTGTTCGATAATGTTGGCGGTACCGGACATCCCATGTTCACGTCGCAACCTTCGCTTCGAGTGACCACTCGCCGAGAAACTCCCAGCGACACTGCCGTTCTGCGACGAGCACGAGCAGTCGCTGTTGTTGCGGGCGAGTCCGACGATTCCGCATTTGCTCGCCGCGGAAGTCTTGCCTCACCAGGTGTCGACGAATCGACGCGGCGGACCGGGCTCCGCGTGAGCCGTTGCCGCCGTGAGTGTTTCGGCGATGATCCGCCGGGTGTCGACGGGATCGATGACGTCATCGATTTCGAACAGCGCTGCGGCATTGAGCGCCTTGGCGTTGTCCTGCGCAGCCGCCGTCGCCTTCCGCACCCGCCGCTCGCGCTCCTCCTCGTCGGCGATCGCCTCCAACTCCTTGCGCAGGCCCAGCCGCACCGCACCCTCGAGCCCCATCGGCCCGAGATGTGCGCCCGGCCACGCAACGGTCAGCACCGGCTCATGCAGACTGCCGCCGGTCATCGCCTGTGCCCCAAGGCCATACCCACGGCGCAGCACGACCGCGACCATCGGCACCCGCAACGCGGCACCGGCCACCAGCATCCGCGACGCGCGCCGCACCAGCGCCTCGGCTTCGGCGGCCGGACCCACCATGTAGCCAGGGCAATCGATCAGCGACACAACCGGGATCCCGAAGCAGTCACACAGCTGCAGGAAACGGGCCGCCTTGTCGGCCGCGGCCGCGGTGATCGCGCCGGCCATATAGCGCGTGTCGTTGGCGATGACTCCGACCGCGCGGCCCTCGATGCGCGCAAACGCCGTCACCATCTCGCGTGCCCAGCGGGGCCGCAGGAACGTCACCGAACCTTTATCGGCCAGCGTCGTGACCACCGGCCCGACATCATAGGCTCGTCTTTCGCGCTCGGGAATCATTGTGCGCAAGGCGGTTTGGTCGCCGGCCTCGCCCGGCTCCGTAACCCCTTGAAAGTAACCCAGCAGCCGCTTGGTGACAGCGACGGCCTCCGCCTCATCGGCGACGACGACGTCGACGACACCGTTGGGCTCCTGCATCGACATCGGCCCGACCTCATCGGGATGAACGTCGCCCAGGCCGCCGCCGGCGATCATCGCCGGCCCACCCATCCCGAGCGAGGCGTCCCGCGTTGCGACGATCAAATCGGACGCGCCCGCGATGACCGCGTTGCCCGCGAAACAGCGGCCCTTGACGATGGCAATGCGCGGCACCACACCGGACAACTGAGCCCACAGCTTGAACGCCCGCGTTTCCAGCGACGACACCGTCGGAAAGTCGGTGTCGCCGGGCCTGCCGCCACCGCCCTCGGCGAAGAACACCGTCGGCAACCGCATCCGCTCGATCAGCTCGAACAGCCGGTCTTTCTTCCGGTGGCCGAGATAGCCCTGGGTGCCCGCCAAGACGGTGTAGTCGTAGGACAGCACCGCGCACGCACTGCGTGCGTCGCCGAACAGCGCGCTGTTGATGCGCGCGGTGCCCGCTATCAGCCCATCGGCGGGTGTGCGCGCGATCAGATCATCGAGCTCACGGCGGAACCGCTGCGCCGCGATGGCGAACCGGCCGTATTCGATGAGTGATCCCGTGTCGACGAGGTCGTCGATGTTCTCGCGCGCCGTGCGCCCACCTGCGGCATGCCTGCGCGCGACGGCGTCGGGTCGCGCGGCGTCTTCGGTGAGCGCGCGTCGTCGCAGCAGCTCGGCGTGGTCGTCGCGGATCGGCCCGTCGGTCATGGCGCTGAGCCTAACCGGTGAGACGCCGCTCACCATTTAGTTAGGGTGCAAACTATTGGCGTACGATCGAACCGGTGACGGTCGCAGACACTCGCGTCGATCCGCTGGCACTCGAACGCCAGGTGTGTTTCGCGCTGGCCATCACCAACCGCGCCGTGCTGACGATCTACCGTCCGCTGCTCGAACCGCTGGGCCTCACCCACCCGCAATACCTCGTGATGCTTGCCTTGTGGGACCACTACCGCGCCGACAAGCACGCGCCGCCGTTGTCGGTCAAGGCGATCGCTCTTGCACTGCAACTGGATTCGGCCACGCTGTCGCCGATGCTCAAACGACTTGAGGCGCTGGGGTTGATCACCCGGAAGCGCTCGGCCTCCGACGAACGGGCCACCGACGTCGAACTCACCAAATCGGGTATCCAGCTACGGCGCAAGGCCCTCAAGATCCCGCCCGCCGTGGTCGAGCGGCTGGGGGTCGGGCTCGACGAGCTCGAACACCTGCACACTGTGCTGACCCGGATCAACCGCGCCGCGCTGGCCGGCGGTGCACTCGAAGGAGAACGCTGATGAGCCGTCCGAAGCCCTTCGCCTATCTGGGGTACGTCTTCGGCCGTATCCTGCCCGCCGACTCCCGCGACTGGGTGCGCCACGACCTCGCCGGCCCCGGTGCCGTCCGCAGGCACATGATCAGATACGCCATCCCGCCGCTGCTGGTGCTGGCGCCGTTCTGGCTGCTGCCCGCATCGTTGTACGTGCACCTCGAGATGACGGCACCCATCTACGTCTGGGCACTGTTGATGGCGCTGGCATTGAACAAGGTGTGGCGCCGCCACCGCCTGGCTCAGCACGGTCTCGACCCGAACCTTGTCGACGAAATCAACCGCAAGAAGAACGCGCACATCCACGACGCGTACATCGCCAAGTACGGCCCGCGCCCCGAGGAGGCGCGCTGGCAGTCCAACAGCAGCCCGTTCTAGCGATGCACATCGCCGAGCGGACGATCGAGACCAACGGTGTGCAGCTGTATACGCTCGAGGCAGGCGATCCCGGTAACCCGCTGGTGGTGCTCGCCCACGGCTTCCCTGAGCTCGGCTACTCGTGGCGATACCAGATCCCGGCATTGGCGGCGGCCGGCTACCACGTGCTGGCGCCCGATCAGCGCGGCTACGGGCGGTCGTCACGTCCGGAGGCCGTCGACGAATACAGCATCGTCGAGCTGACCTCCGATCTGGTGGGCCTGCTCGACGATGCAGGTGCTGCTAAGGCGGCGATCATCGGTCACGACTGGGGCGCGATCATCGCGTGGGCCATGCCGTTGCTGCATCCCGATCGGGTATCCGCGGTGGCCGGACTTTCAGGCCCTCCTGTCCCCCGGCCGCGTCGGCCACCGACCGCCGGCTGGCGGAGCAGATTCGGCGACAACTTCTTCTACATCCTCTACTTCCAAGAGCCCGGCGTCGCCGACGCCGACCTGGCGCGCGACCCCGCGACCACGCTGCACCGCACCCTGGCCGGACGGATGCCGACCACCGACGACGAGGCGCGCCGCATGCTGCAGCCGGGCCCGGAAGGCTACGTCGCTCGGCTGCCCGAGCCGGACGGGTTACCGACCTGGCTCAGCCGACACGAACTCGATCATTACATTGCGGAGTTCGCCCGGACCGGATTCACGGGGGCGCTGAACTGGTACCGAAATTTCGACCGCAACTGGGAGCTGATGGCCGACCCGCCGGCGACCACAATCACGGTGCCGTCGTTGTTCATCGCGGGCACCGAGGATCCCGTCTTGTTGTTCGCCCCGACGGATCGGCACGCCGACATGGTCGCCGGTCCTTACCGGCAGGTGTTCATCGACGGGGCGGGCCACTGGATCCAGCAGGAGCGACCTGATGACGTGAATGACGCGCTGCTGGCCCTTCTTTCCAGGGCGGCCTGGTCCTAGTCATCCACGCCGCAGGTGCTCGGCCGGCCGAATATGTCGGCGCAGGGTCATAGCGTGCGGCCATGACGAACTGGATAAACACCGCCAGCCGCGACCACGTCGAACGGGGCGTCCGCGGCCGATTCACACAGGCGAATCACGGTAAGCCGAACCTGCTGCGCAAGATGGCCCGAGGTGACTGGGTCGTGTTTTATTCACCGCGCACCGAGCATCCCGACGGCGAGCCGCTGCAGGCGTTCACCGCGATCGGGCGGGTCGCCGACGACGAGCCGTACCAGCCCGCGACGCCTGGGGACGTCGAGATGTGGCGGCGCAACGTCGACTTCCTGTCCTGTATCGAAACGCCGATCCGACCGCTGATTGAGCAGCTCAATTTCATCGAGGACAAGAAGCACTGGGGTTACAAGTTCCGGTTCGGGCTCTTCCGGATCGAGGATCATGACCTCGACGTGATCCGCTCGGCGATGACGGGGGCTACTGTGGCCAGGTGAGCAACACCGACGCCGCCCCGGTCGAAGTGGCTTGTGCGGCATCGGCATTCATCGGCGTGCTGCATCCACGAGACGTACCCCTTGGCGGCCCACGGGCCATCCGCGTGCGCCGCACATTGCCCCAACGGGTGCGGTCGCTGATCGGTGCGTGGTGCTTCGCCGATCACTACGGGCCGCACGACGTGCGCGACGGCGTCGGCATGGACGTTCCGCCCCACCCCCACACCGGATTGCAGACCGTCAGCTGGCTGTTCGAGGGCGAAGTCGAGCACCGAGACAGTGCCGGCGTGCACGCCATGGTGCGGCCCGGCGAGCTGAACCTGATGACGGCAGGCGCGGGCATCTGCCATTCGGAGGTGTCCACCTCGGCGACCACGGTGTTGCACGGGATACAGCTGTGGGTGGCGCTGCCCGACGTCGATCGCGACACCGGCCGTGACTTCGCGCACTACGCGCCCGAGCCGGTCGCCGTTGCCGGTGCCGTGCTTCGGGTGTTCCTCGGTGAGCTTGCGGGTAGCCGATCCCCCGTGCACACCTTCACGCCGCTGTTGGGGGCGCAGGTCGACCTCGAGCCGGGCGCGCGTGTGCAGCTGGCCGTCGATCCGTCGTTCGAGCACGGCGTCCTGCTGGACCAGGGGAGCCTCGAAACGGCAGGCACCGCGCTAGACGTCGCCGACCTGGCATACCAAGGCGACGGCCACGACGTCCTGGCGCTGCACAACACCGGCGACCAGCCGGCCCGAGCGGTGCTGCTCGGCGGTCCGCCGTTCGGCGAAGAGCTCGTCATGTGGTGGAACTTCGTCGGCCGAAGCCACGACGACATCGTCGGTTACCGTCGCGCCTGGCAGGACCACGACGAACGCTTCGGCGCCGTCGACGGCTACCGGGGCGCCGTGCCGCGCCTGCCGGCACCGCCACTGCCCAACGCCACGCTGCGACCGCGGCCCAACCCGAAAGGAACCCCATGAGCCAGACCGACAAGACCGGTGCACCGACCACGGTCGCCGCGAAGGACGGCCGCTTCACGATCTCGGTCGATGGCAAGGAGGTCGGCAAGGCCGAGTTCCTCACCCGTGACGGTCGACGGGTGTTCACCCACACCGAGGTCGACAACGACTATGAAGGCCGCGGGCTGGGGACAATTCTCATCCGCGAGGCTCTGGAGCAGACCCGCGATGCGGGCATCCCCATCGTCGCCAAATGTCCGATGGTGGCCAACTACATCTCCAAGCACGACGAGTTCAAGGACGCCGTCGAAAGTTAGGGCGGCTATCGTCTGACTCGATGACGATTCATGACCAGGCGTTCTTCATCGCTGACCGGGACGCGCTGGTACCCAATCCGATCGCGCGCGGGCCGTGGGGGTCCACGATCAGCGGCACCTACGTCGGCGGCGTGCTGGCCCGGGCCATCGAGCGCGGCGGCATCGACCCCGAGCTACAGCCCGCACGGCTGACCGTCGACCTCCTGCGCCCGGTGGCGCTCGCCGACCCGGTGCGTGTCGACGCCGACGTCCAGCGCGAAGGCAGACGGATCACCTTGGTCGACGCGGTCATGCAGCAGAACGACACCGTCGTCGCCCGCGCCAGCACGCTGTATCTGCGTCGCGCCGAACAGCCGCCCGACCCGGCGTGGACGTTGCCCATCGAAATGCCGCCCGCGCCGACGACCCCGGCCGACGTGACGGGTGACTTCACGATGGAGCTGTGGGCCTACAGCGCGGACTCCGAGCTGACCGCGCCGAGCAACGATCTGAGCGAGTGGCGCCACGGCGGCCAGAAGTACGCGTGGGTGCGTGACGTCAAGCCGCTCGTCGAGGGCGAAGCCGTCACGCCATTTGTCCGAGCCGCGATGGCCGGCGATGTCACCAGCTCGCTAACCCATTCCAGCGCAAGCGGTTTGAACTTCATCAACGCCGACTACACGTTGACGCTCAGCCGGCTACCCGAGGGTGAATACATCGGGCTGGCCGCGCTGACGCACTACAGCCACGCCGGCGTCGCCACCGGTACCGCGGCGTTGTTCGACCGCCTCGGGCCGATCGGTACCGGCATCGCGACGGGGCTGGCGAACCCCGGCTTTCGGCCGCCGAAACGCATTTAGCGCGGCTGCAGAATGAACACCGGGATCTCCCGGTCGGTCCAGGCCTGGTACGTGTCGAAGTCGGCGTAGGTGTCGACCAGCTTCGGCCACAGCCGCTGCTTTTCTTCCGGGCTGGCCAGCACCGCGCGCACCGGCCGCCGCTCGCGGCCGATCTCGATGTGCACGTCGGGGTCTGCGATCAGGTTGTAGTACCACTGCGGGTTCTCGTCGCGCCCGCCCATAGACGCCACGATGATCACGTTGTCGCCCTCGGACATGTAGACCAGCGGAGAGGCGAACAACTTGCCGGACTTGCGGCCGCGGTGTTCGAGCAACAGCGTCGGGACGGGCTTCTTGAACGCCGCACCGACCCGCCAGTTGCCACCGATCCGGCCGCCCGACTTCCGGTACACCCATGCGGCTGCCCGACTCGAGTACCTCATCGCGGTCTTCACGAACGGCGCGTTCAGTTGTTTGGGCTTCTTGTTGGCGTCCATGTCATGAACCTATGTACTGGGCGGTGCTGCCGCCGATCGGCATCGGATCCATGCCGAGCTTGCGGTGATCCCAACTACGCATCCGACTGGGCACCACGCGAACGCAGATCCGGTTGCGCATCATCGCGTCGACGAACGGCCGCATCTCGTCGGTGTAGGGGCCGGTGTAGCGCTCCCACACGCTTTTCCCAACGCGCAGAGTCGTTTCCGGGTCGTCGACGATTTCGGCGTGACCGTCGATCGATACTCCGCGCAGGGTGTCGTAGCTCTGCCCGTCCTCGACCATCACGGTGATGGTCGGATTGCGACGAAGGTTCACCGCCTTCTGCGACTTGGCCTTGGTCTCGAACCAGATGTCGCCCTCGACGACGGCGTACCACATCGCGACCAGGTGAGGCCGCCCGTCCGGCAGCAGAGTGGCCATGGTGGCCGTGCGGCTGCGCTCGATGAATTCGGCGATCTCCTCGTCGGACATGACGATCTTCGCCCGCTCGTTTTTGCCCACGGCGTCGATACTTTCAGGTCCGCACCGGGGTCACGCTCACCGGGATGCCGTTGAGTGCGCCGTTTCCCGACGGTTCGTCGATGAACGTCGGCGGTGAGAGCACGTTTGTGTTGACGCCGGGCGAGCCGTTGGCGATCGCCAGCCGGGTGCCGTCCTTGCCGTGGCCCCACCCGTGCGGCATCGACACCACGCCTGGCCGGATCGCGTCGGTCACCTCGACGGGCACCTCGATGCTGCCGCCCGCCGACGTCACCGTCACCAGATCGCCGGTGTGCACCTCGCGGGTTTTCGCATCGTCGTGGTGCATCAGCAAGGTGCAGCGATCCTTGCCCTTCATCAGCGGCGCGACATTGTGCAGCCACGAGTTGTTCGACCGCAGATGGCGCCTGCTGACCAGCACCAGCTCGTCGGCGGGCCGATCCAGGCGCGCGGCCAGCCGCGGCAAGTCGTCGAGCAGGTACAGCGGCGCCAGCCGGATCTTGCGGTCGGAGGTGCCGAGCACGTCGGGCACCTGCGGCACCATCGGCCCGAAGTTGATGCCATTCGGCTGCGCCTTCAGCTTGTCCAGCGTCAGACCGTCGGGATGGGTGCCGTACCCGTCACCAAACGGCCCCGTGCGCAAGGTGAAGTCGAGAATTCGCTCCGGGCCGCCGTGGGTGTAGTGCTGCCGGACCTCGGCGCCGTCCAGCCCCTTTGTAAACGCCATGTAGTCGAAGAAGCCGTCATCGATCGCGGCCACATCGACGTCCTCGGCCGGCGTGCCGGTGCACAGGCCGGTCAGTCGGATCAGGATCTCCCACTCCTCCGGCGCCTCGGGGTCGCGCCGGGCGAACACCGGCGCGGAGTAGTTGGCGATGCTGTTGACCGCGAAGTTGAGGATCAGGTCGTCGTGGTGCGGTTGCTCCAGCGGCGACGAGCCGGGCAATATCACGTCGGCGTGCCGCGTGGTCTCGTTGAGCCACAGGTCGACGGCGATCATCGCGTCCAAACTCGGCAGCACCTCGTCGAGTTTGTGGCCCGCAGGCGTAGACAGCACCGGGTTGCCCGCGACGGTGATCAGCGCCCTGATCTGCCCATCGCCCGGGGTGGCGATCTCCTCGGCCAGACACGACACCGGCACCTGCCCCAGCACCTCCTTAGCGCCGCGCACCCGGGTGCGGAACCGGCCGAACTCCGGCGCGCCGTCCTCGAGGCCGGGAATCGGCTGCACGGTAACCGACCACGCCGCCGCGCGGGGGAACATGGCGCCGCCCTCGACATCGAAGTGGCCGGACAGGATGTTGACGACATCGACGAGCCAGCTGGCCAGGCTGCCGAATTCCTGGTTGCATGTGCCGATTCGGCCGTACACCACGGCGCGCGGTGCGCCGGCGAGCTCGCGCGCCAGCTCGCGGATGCGGTCGGCGTCGATTCCCACCACGGATGCCACCCGTTCCGGCGGCCACTCGGAAGCGACCTCGGCCATCCGGTCCAGCCCGTCGAGATGTGGCGCCAGCCGGCCCACGTCGATGAGGTTCTCCGCGAACAGCGTGTGGGCGACGGCCAGCAGCACCGCGGCGTCGGTGCCGGGGGTGATCGGCAGCCATTCGTCGGCCCGGGCGGCGGTCGCTGTACGGACCGGATCGATGACAATGACCTTGCCGCGCTTACGGATTCGGCCGATGATGCCCATCACATCGGGAGCGGCGAGCAGCGATCCCTGCGACGCGGCGGGGTTGGCGCCCATCACGACTAGCAGGTCGGTGCGCTCGATGTCGGGCACGGGGAACGTCCACCAGCCGCCGTACATCAGATGCGACGACAGGTTCTTGGGCCACTGGTCGACGGTGCCGGGCGAGTAGCTGATCGGGATGCCCGACATGCCCAGCAGCACACCGGTGTATCGGCCGAGGGAGAACGAGTGGGCCAGCGGGTTGCCGGTGTAGCAGGTCACCGCGCCGATGCCGTCGCGCTCGATGACCGGCGCCAGCAGTTCGGTGCAGCGCCGGAACGCGGCGTCCCAGCTGACCTCCCGCCACTGCCCGTCGATCTTTATCATCGGCTGCCGGATCCGGTCGGGATCGTCGTGGAGCTCGGAAAGTGTCGCGCCCTTGGGGCAGATGTGTCCGCGGCTCCAGGTGTCGTCGCGATTGCCGCGAATGCTGGCCACCCGCCCGTCTTCGACGTGAATCTCCAAGCCGCACATGGCTTCACACAGCGGACAGGTGTAGAGGTGCCTGCCGTCCTCGCCCGTCGCCGCCACCGGCTCGGTTATCTGCGCGGTCATCTCGGCCTCCTCTTTCCCCGCGAAACACCGTACGACGATTCGGCCGGGGTGTTGACCGATCTCGTTTTGAACGGTGTGCTGGCTGAATGCTGCGAGACATCCGGGAACTGACCGGTGACCCGGAGGCGTATGCGGCCGAGCTGCGCAGGCGGTGGGGCGGGCTGCTGAGCTACCGCTACATCGGCCGCTTCCACGCCTCGATGGACAACGGCCCGGCCGACGAAACCGTCACGGTGCGCCGCGACAT
>NZ_LZMC01000100.1 GCF_001668615.1 Mycobacterium sp. 1274761.0 | reverse complement strand
AGATTTCGGCCGATGATCACCGCATCCGATGCCGACGCCAGGTTGACGTTGGTCTCGGTGATACCGCCGACGCCGCGGTCGATGACGCGCAGCTCGACCTCGTCGTCGACCTGGATGCCCATCAGCGCTTCCTCGAGCGCCTCCACGGTGCCCGCGTTGTCGCCCTTGAGGATCAGGTTCAGCTGGCTGGTCTCCTTCAGCGCCGAATCCAGGTCCTCGAGGCTGATCCGCTTGCGGCTGCGCGCGGCCAACGCGTTGCGCTTGCGCGCGCTGCGCCGGTCGGCGATCTGGCGGGCGATGCGGTCCTCGTCGACGACCAGCAGGTTGTCACCGGCGCCCGGCACCGATGTGAAGCCGATGACCTGCACCGGCCGCGACGGCAGCGCCTCGGTGACGTCGTCGCCGTGCTCGTCGACCATGCGGCGGACGCGGCCGTAGGCGTCACCGGCCACCACGGAGTCGCCGACCCGCAGCGTGCCGCGCTGGATGAGCACGGTCGCCACCGGTCCGCGGCCGCGGTCGAGGTGCGCCTCGATCGCCACGCCCTGGGCCTCCATGTCGGGGTTGGCCCGCAGGTCGAGCGCGGCGTCGGCGGTATCACCGAGACCAACGTCAACCTGGCGTCGGCATCGGATGCGGTGATCATCGGCTTCAACGTTCGCGCCGAGGGCAAGGCCACCGAGCTGGCCAACCGCGACGGCGTCGAGATCCGCTACTACTCGGTCATCTACCAGGCGATCGACGAGATCGAGAGCGCGCTCAAGGGCATGCTCAAGCCGATCTACGAGGAAAGGGAGCTGGGTCGGGCGGAGATCCGCGCGATCTTCCGGTCGTCCAAGGTCGGCAACATCGCCGGCTGCCTGGTTACCTCAGGGGTCATCCGGCGCAATTCCAAGGCGCGGTTGCTGCGTGACAGCGTCGTGGTCGCCGACAACCTGACCGTCTCCTCGCTGCGCAGGGAGAAGGACGATGTCACCGAGGTGCGCGACGGCTACGAATGCGGTTTGACGCTGACGTACTCCGATATCAAGGAAGGCGACGTCATCGAAACGTACGAGCTCGTCGAGAAAGAACGTACCTAAATGGCCGATGAGCGCTTGCGCGAAGAGCAGATATGAGCGATCCGGCACGAGCACGCCGGTTGGCCAAGCGCATCTCCGAACTCGTCGCGTCGGCGATCGAGTACGAGATCAAGGACCCGAGGCTGGCCGGCGTCACCATCACCGATGCGAAGGTGACTGCCGACCTGCACGACGCGACGCTGTACTACACGGTGATGGGCAAGTCGCTGAACGATGAACCCGACTACGCCGGCGCGGCGGCGGCGTTGTCGAAGGCCACGGGTGTGTTGCGCAGCAAGGTGGGTGCGGCACTCGGCGTGCGGTTCACTCCGACCTTGGCGTTCGCACGGGACACCGTGCCCGACGCGGCGCACCGGATGGAGGAGCTGCTTGCGCGCGCCCGCGCGGCGGATGAGGATTTGGCGAGAGTTCGACAGGGTGCCAAGCACGCCGGCGACCAAGACCCGTATCGTCAGGACGGGGTGGGAGGCGCAGGCGGGGAGCTGGATGACGAGCGAGACGCCGAGGACACTGTTGACCGCGATTGACAAGACCGAAGCAGACGTGGTGGGTCGGCGCGTCGATGCAGACGGCGCCGCCGAACTGCTGGACGCCGCCCAATCGGTCAGCGTGGTCTGCCATGTCTATCCCGACGCCGACACCGTCGGAGCGGGTTTGGCGCTGGCCTTGGTGCTCGATCACGCCGGCAAGGACGTCGAGGTCAGCTTCGCCACCCCCGAAGGCCTGCCGGAATCCCTGCAATCGCTGCCGGGTGGTCACCTGCTCATTGCGCCGCACGACATGCGCCGCGACGCCGACCTGGTGGTCACGGTCGACATTCCCAGCGTCAACCGCCTCGGCTCGCTGAGCGAGCTGGCCGAACCGGGTCGCGAGGTGCTGGTGATTGACCACCACGCGTCCAACCGGCTGTTCGGCAGCGCCAATTTCGTCGACCCGTCGGCAGACTCCACCACCATGTTGGTGGCCGAACTCCTCGACGCCTGGGGCAAGCCGATCGACCCTGGGGTCGCGCACTGTTTGTACGCCGGGCTGACCACCGACACCGGATCGTTCCGTTGGGCCACCGCCCGCGCGCACCGGTTGGCCGCCCGGCTGGTCGAGCTGGGTGTCGACAACGCGGGCATCAGCCGCACCCTTCTCGACACCCACCCGTTTGCGTGGCTGCCGATGCTGTCGCGCGTCTTGGCGTCAGCGAAGCTGCTGCCCGCCGTCGCCGAGGGTCGCGGCTTCGTGTATGCCCTTGTGGGACACCAGGAGTGGGCCGACGCGCGACCCGAAGAAGTCGAGAGCATCGTCGACATCGTGCGCACCACCCAGCAGGCGGAGGTTGCCGCGGTGTTCAAGGAGATCGAACCCGGGCACTGGTCGGTGTCGATGCGGGCCAAGTCGATGGACCTTGCCGCGGTCGCCAGCGCGTTTGGCGGCGGCGGACATCCGCACGCCGCAGGGTATTCGACAACAGGGTCGGCCGACGACGTCGTGCAGGCGCTCGCTTCGGCTCTTGGCTGACGCACGTCAGCGGCGCCTTGGCTGACCCCGATCTACCCGTCGCCCCTGCGACTACCCGCCGCATCGCCGGGCTGGCACTGCCCGCGCTCGGCGTGCTGGCCGCCGAACCCGTCTACCTCCTGTTCGACCTCGCCGTGGTCGGTCGGTTGGGTGCACTCAGCCTGGCCGGGCTGGCCATCGGCGGGCTGATCCTGAGCACGCTGAGCTCTCAGATGACGTTCCTGTCCTACGGGACGACGGCGCGCTCGGCGCGGTTCTTCGGAGCGGGCAGCCGCGCGGCGGCGGTCGGCGAGGGTGTCCAGGCGACGTGGCTCGCGGTCGGGCTGGGCGTGGCGATCGTGGCGGCGGTGGAGATCGCCGCGGTGCCGTTGGTGTCGGCGCTTGCTGCCGGTGGTGATATCGCCGCGGCCGCGCTGGACTGGGTACACATCGCGATCGTCGGCGCGCCCGCCATCCTGATCTCGGCCGCGGGCAACGGCTGGATGCGTGGGGTGCAGGACACCGCACGGCCGTTGCGCTATGTGGTCTCCGGGTTCGCGGCCTCGGCGGTGCTGTGCCCGCTGCTGGTGTTCGGCTGGCTGGGCATGCCGCGGTTGGAGCTGGCAGGGTCGGCGGTGGCCAACCTGGTCGGCCAGTGGTTGGCGGGGCTGCTTTTCTGCCGCGCGCTGTTGGTGGAGCGGGTGCCGTTGCGGATCCAGCCGACGGTGCTGCGCGCCCAAGTGGTGATGGGCCGGGACCTGCTGTTGCGGACGCTTGCGTTTCAGGCATGCTTCGTGTCGGCCGGAGCCGTCGCGGCTCGGTTCGGTGCGGCCGCCGTCGCCGCTCACCAGGTCGTGCTGCAGTTGTGGAATTTCCTTGCGCTGGTGTTGGATTCGCTGGCCATCGCGGCGCAGTCGCTGGTGGGCGCGGCGCTCGGCGCGGGCGACTTGGCGCACGCTAAATCGGTGGCCTGGCGGGTGACCGTCTTCTCTGCCGTCGCCTCTGCGGTGCTGGCCGCCATCTTCGCCGTCGGCGCATCGGTCTTCCCGAGCGTGTTCACCGACGACCGCTCGGTGCTCGACGCGATCGGCGTGCCGTGGTGGTTCATGGTGGCCCAATTGCCGATCGCGGGAATCGTTTTCGCGCTCGACGGCGTGCTACTCGGCGCCGGCGACGCGAAGTTCATGCGCAACGCGACAGTGTTCAGCGCGCTCGCCGGGTTCTTGCCGCTGATCTGGCTCTCACTGATCTTCGGCTGGGGCCTGCTGGGTATCTGGTCGGGCCTGAGCACTTTTATGGTGCTGCGGCTGATCTTCGTCGGCTGGCGTGCCTCCTCCGGGCACTGGCTGGTGCCCGGCACCTCCTAATTTCCGCGAGCGCCCGTGTCTGCACACGACCCGCCGCACGTTTTCGGCGGTTTGAGGTCGCTCGCGCGCGTGTCAGCGTGCGCGTGCGACGGCGGCCCAGCCAAACTCGGTCGTCTTGATCTCAACATCCCCGAAGCCCGCCGCAGCCAGCCGCGACGGCAGTGTCGCGGGATCGACCGGGTTGTAGGTATCGCCCTCGTGCGCGGTGGCCAGCTCGTCACTACCGAGGCTGTCGCTGGCCACCAGTGCGGCGCCCGGCCGCAGCACCCGGGCGACCTCGGCGAACAGCCGATCCTGCAACGCGGCGCTGGGTACGTGATGCAGCATCGTGAAACACACTGCGCCGGTGAACTTTCCATCGCCGAACGCGAGCTGTGTGGCATCGCCGTTGACGATCTCGACCGACGGCGTGTTCGAGAACCGCTCGCGCAGCATCGCCGCCAGCCCGTCGTCGATCTCCACCGAAGTCAACCGCGCCACTGATGCACCGAACACGTCAGTGGTGGCGCCGTATCCCGGTCCGACCTCGAGCACGTCATCGCCCAGGTCGATCTCGCCCACTGCCCACGGGATGATGATCTCGCGGATCGTTTGTCGCCATTCGTCGCTGCCGCAGAACTCATGCGCTTCGTTCACGCTCGTCACCCTACGAGGGACCGCAAAATGCCGGTGCACAACGGCGTGTCGGGTACAGACACGGTCGGTCGCGGAATGAGGGGGGCCGCCAGCGCTCAGCGGACTTGTGTGCGGCCCCGCTGGATCACGGCATCGCGGTTGGCGGCGATGTCGTCGCCGGTGGCGGTGCTCATCCACTGCCGCGCCGACGCCGCCTCGATCCACAGGCCGTCGTTGGTCTGCGCCTCGTCGATGCGGTGGTAAGACTCCAGCAGCGCGCGCACGGCCTTCCGGTTGTTGCCGACGATCGACGCCGAGACCCGGCGCGCGGCGGGCAGCAGCTCGTCGTGCGGCACGACCTCGGTCACCAACCCGGTCCGCAGCGCCTCGTCGGCCGAGAGGTAGTCGCCGGTGAGGCTCATCCTGCGGGCCATGCCGATGCCGACCTTCTGAGGCAGCCGCACCGAGAGCCCCCACGTTGGGAGCAAGCCGACCCTGGCGTGGGTGTCGGCGAATCGCGCCCGCTCGGAGGCGATCAGGACGTCGCAGTACAGCGCAATCTCCAGGCCGCCGGTGACCGCGGCGCCGTTGATGGCACCGATCACCGGCTTGCTCATCGGCGGCCACTTCGGCGAGATGTCGGGCAGCTCGGTGGTGTCGCCGAGCTCCTTGAGGTCCAGCCCAGCAGAGAACACCGGGTCCGCGCCGGTCAGAATGACCACATCGACGGCGTCGTCGGCCTCGGCGTCGCGCAGCGCCGCGAAGAGCCGGGTGCGCAGCGCAGAGGACAAGGCGTTGCGCGATTGCGGGCGGTTCAGGGTCAGGGTGCGCACCCGCTCGTCGGTCTCGATCAGCAGAACTTGATCAGCGTTGGTCATGCGGAAGAACCTATCGTGGACCCATGTGCCGAAACATCACCGAACTCCGCGGCCTGGAGCCGGCAGCCACCGATGAGGAGATCGAGGCGGCCGCGCGGCAGTACATCAGGAAGGTCAGCGGCGTCACCCGGCCGTCGGCGGCCAACGTCGACGCCTTCGAACAAGCCGTCGCCGAGGTCACCGCGATCACGAGCCGGCTGCTGGCCGCGTTGCCGCCGCGTAAGCAGCCGCCGAAATCGGTGCCGCCGTTGCGGCGCCCCGAGGTTCGCGCGCGTATCGAGGCCAGGGCGGCCGGCGCGCGGTGACGACCACACCGACCCAGTCCACCCTGACCCAGCCGGCGCTGAAAGAGTGGAGCGCCGCGGTGCACGCGATGCTCGACGGCCGCCAGACCGTGCTGCTGCGCAAGGGTGGGATCCACGAGAAGAGGTTCACCCTCGACTCGCCGCAGTTTCTGTTCTTCCCGACTGTCGCCCACAGCCACGCGCAGCGGGTCCGGCCGGAGCACCGCGACCTGCTGGCGCCCGCAGCCGCCGACAGCACCGCTTCCGAAATCGTGCTGCGGGCCGGCGCGAAGGTCGTCGCCGCCGTGGAGGTCCACCGGCCAGAAGGTCTGGAAGACCTTGCGCCGCTGCATATCTGGACGGCCGAGTCGGTGCGGGCGGATCGGCTGGACTTCCGGCCTAAATGCCGGCTGACGGTGTTGGTGGTGCAGGCCAGTTCGCTCGCCGAACCGCTGCGGTTGCAGCGGACGCCCGAGTACGCCGGCTGCACCAGTTGGGTGCAGCTGCCGGTCAACCCGATGTGGGCCGCTTCAGTGCATGACGACGCGACGCTGCGCGAGGTCGCCGCGCAGGTGCGCGAATCAGTCGGGTAGCCGCGTCGCCGCGGGCAGCAGCAGACGTGACGCGCCATCGCCGAGGCGCACCGTGTGCCTGGCGGGCTGCAGCCGCGTACCGGTGGCCAGTGGCTCGCCGGTGCCCAAATTGCGGGCGAACCGCGGATGCGAGCCGCCGGCGACCAGGACCCGAATGCGCGAGCCCGCGCCGAACCGGTGTGCCACGGCATCCAACTTCATGGTCACGGTTTCCGAATCGCCTGTGCCGCGGCGATATCCGTCGGTGACGTTGCGCGACCGGCCTTTTTCGTCGACCTCGCTGAGCCGGATAAAGAGGTCGTGGTGCGGATTGTCACAACTGTGCGTCAGCTCGATGACCGGGGCGCCGACGACGTAGACGTCCTGCGGCAGCGCATCGCCGGTGAAAGCCAGCACGTCGGAGCGCTCGGCGAGCTGGTCGTCGCGGCGATATCCGCGGTTGGGGGAGAGCAATCCACCGCCCACGGTGGGTGTCGGGTCGGCCGGGTCGTAGGTGAACGTCACCGGTTGCGCGGTGTCGGGAGGCACCGAGGTGCCGAGCCGCCCGCCTGGCTGCAGATAGCGCACTTGTTCGGGCATCGCGGGGGGCCAGTCGTCGAGGTCGAGCCAGCCGTCGTGGTTGACGTGGATGCGCACCGGGCTGCGCCGCCGCGCCCCGTGCCCGTCGCCGAGATGGGTGTCGAACCACGCCAACGACTCACGCACCACGGTCGGCGCGCCCCGCCTCAGCAGGTCTGAGTGGGTCCACGAGCCGACGGTCAGCGCAACCGGCACATCGCGCATGCGCAACTGCGCGTACTGCTCCAGCGTCTGTTCGATGAACAGGTCCTGCCATCCGGTGAGCAGCAGCACCGGCACCTCGGATCGTTCCAAGGCGCCCTGCAGCTGCGTCGGCTTCCAGAACGGGTCGTCGCGCTGGTCGTGCTCGAGCCACGATTCGAACCACGGCGCGCCCTTGCCGAACAGCTTTCGCCCCGCATGCCCCACCGGGATACCTGCCGTCGCCCGGGCCACCAGCCGGCGAGTCCGCATCGTCCGCACGAGTTGCCTGACCCGGCCCGGCTCTTCCTGGTGAGCGACGCTGTGGCTCCAACCGACGAAATCGTCGAGGCCGAAAGATCCTGCGCCCCAACGGGGTCCGCTGATATCGTGCGGGCCCACGGTGATGACGGCGGCCGCCAGCTCGGGCGGCGGGTCGGTCAGCAGCGCCCACTGCGTGAAGCCGAGGTAGGACGCCCCCATGGTGCCGAACGATCCCGTGAACCACGGCTGTGAGCGCAGCCACTCCGCGGTGTCGGCGCCGTCGGGAATCTCGTTGACGAACGGATTGAACTCGCCGCCGGAGCCGAAGGTGCCGCGCACGCTTTGGACGATGACGTGGTACCCCCGAGCCGCGTAGACGCTGCCGAACAGCACCGACACCGGGTATCCGCGCCCGTAGGGCGTGCGCACCAGAAGCGTGCCCGCCGGATTTGGTGTCGTCGGCCGATAGTGATCGGCGACGAGGTCGACGCCGTCGCGCATCGGTATCCGAACCCGCTGGACAACCTCGAAGGCGGTGGTGCGCGGCGGCAGTCGCAGCGCGCGGGCGAGGGTACGGCCGACGAGGGTCTGCGCTAGCGGCACCGGACCGACGCTACGCAGCCGGTTTATCACCCGTGTACTTGTAATACGGCGCCAGCTCGTGAGCGCGCTGCAGGTTGGTCTGCATGCAGTCGACGTCGTCGGCCGCGTACACCGGTGAGTAGAACAGCGACTGCTGGATCAGGCCGTAGTCGGTCTTGAACGCGATCGCGCAGGTGATCCACCACCGGTTGTTCCAGTCTGTCGGCTTCATCACCCAGTACTGGGCGGCGCGGTGGCCCTCGATGTCCATCTCGACCGCGTCGGCGGGCAGGCTCTGCTCGTAGGTCCGCCAGACGAACGCCTCGACCGCCATCTGATAGTTGCCCGCGTCGAAGTGACAGCGCAGGGCGTCCTCCGGCTGTGGCGGCGTGAATGCCAGGCCGAGGCGCTGGACGACGTCGAGCGGGATGTCGCGGCACGCGTCGAACGGGTCGGGGTCGACGGTCTCGATCACCGGCCACTTGATTGTCGTGGTGGCCATCGGCAGCGGCGCGGCGGTCGAGCGTAGATCCACCGGTCCGGGCGACGGCACCGTCAGCGGCCCGCTCTGGAGGACCAGAACGACCGCCGTCACCAGCGCGCCGAACGCCGCGAACAGACGGACCTTGGTGGCCATGAAACCCCCTCGCGCGTCGGCAGCCCCTGCGGGGACTATACAAGTCGGCGCCATCGCGCCAAACAGGAAACGAGAACAGGTTCTAGTTGCACCGCGGGTCTCACCGGCGCGCTTCAGTAGGCTGGTCGGTTGTGGCGACACTCTGGGCGATCAGCGACCTGCATACGGGTCACACCGGCAACAAACCGGTCACCGAATCGCTGCACCCCTCTTCGCCCGACGATTGGCTGATCGTCGCCGGCGACGTGGCCGAACGCACCGACGAGATCCGCTGGGCGCTGGACCTGCTGCGCAAGCGGTTCGCCAAGGTCATCTGGGTGCCCGGCAACCACGAGCTATGGACCACCAACAGGGATCCGGTGCAGGTATTCGGCCGTGCTCGCTACGACTACCTGGTCAACATGTGCGACGAGCTGGGCGTGATCACCCCCGAACATCCCTTTCCGGTGTGGACCGACGCAGGTGGGCCGGCCACGATCGTGCCGATGTTCCTGCTCTACGACTACACGTTCCTGCCCAAGGGGGCGGCGACGAAGGCCGAGGGGCTCGCGATCGCCCGCGACAACAACGTGGTGGCCACCGACGAGTTCGTGTTGTCCAACGAGCCGTATGCGACCAAGGATGCGTGGTGCCGCGACCGAGTGGAGGCCACTCGCAAGCGGCTGGAGGACCTGGACTGGGTGACGCCGACGGTGCTGGTGAATCACTTTCCGCTGGTGCGCGAGCCCTGCGACGCATTGTTCTACCCGGAGTTCTCGCTATGGTGTGGCACCACGGCGACCGCGGACTGGCACACCCGCTACAACGCGATCTGCTCGGTGTACGGACATCTGCACATTCCCCGGACCACGTGGTACGACGGTGTGCGCTTCGAAGAGGTGTCTGTCGGCTACCCGCGAGAGTGGCGGCGGCGCAAGCCATATCGCTGGCTGCGGCAGGTGCTGCCCGACCCGGAGTATCCGCCGGGCTACCTCAACGAGTTCGGCGGACATTTCGAGATCACGCCCGAGATTCGGACCAACGCGCAGAAGATGCAGGAGCGCATCGCCAACCGTCAGGCGACGCGGGCCAGGTGATGGTCGCCACGCTGCTCGCCGAAGTCCTGCCCGGCGCCGTCGCTGCCGCCGAAATGTATTCCGATCCACCGGGTCTGGCGCCGCTGCCGGAGGAGGAGCCGCTGATCGCGAGGTCAGTGGCCAAGCGCCGCAACGAGTTCGTCACCGTCCGCCACTGCGCGCGGCTCGCGCTGGGCCAGCTGGGTCTACCGCCGGTCCCGATCCTGAAGGGGGAGAAGGGTGAGCCGTGCTGGCCCGACGGCGTGGTCGGCAGCCTGACCCACACCGAGGGCTTTCGCGGCGCCGCGGTCGCACACCGCAGCGCGGTGCGGTCGGTAGGCATCGACGCCGAACCCCACGACGTGCTGCCCAACGGGGTGCTCGACGCGATCAGCCTGCCCGCCGAGCGCACCGAAATCGCTGCGCTGCAGCCGAATCTGCACTGGGATCGAATCCTGTTCTGTGCCAAGGAGGCGACGTACAAGGCGTGGTTCCCGCTCACCAAGCGTTGGTTGGGCTTCGAGGACGCGCACATCGTCTTCGGCGTCGACGACGGCGCCACGACAGGCGGTTTCGAATCCCGCATCCTGATCGACCCGGCAGCGCTATCCGGGCCGCCGTTGACGACGTTGCGGGGCCGCTGGTCGGTGCGCAACGGTTTGGCGCTGACGGCGATCGTGCTGTGACAGATCCAGCGCACGCGAGGAGCATGAGAGATCCAGCGCACGCGAGGAGCATGAAAGATCCAGCGCACGCGAGGAGCATGAAAGATCCAGCGCAAGCGAGGAGCAAAAACCACCCCGGCATTGTGGTGGTCGACAAGCCCGCGGGTATGACCAGCCACGACGTCGTCGCCCGATGCCGCCGGATCTTTTCCACCGCCAAGGTCGGCCATGCTGGCACGCTTGACCCGATGGCCACCGGTGTCCTGGTGATCGGGATCGAGCGGGCCACCAAAATTCTCGGCCTGCTGACCGCCACCGACAAGTCCTATTCCGCGACGATCCGGCTCGGTCAGACGACCAGCACCGAGGACGCCGAAGGCGATGTGCTGCAGACGGTTTCGGCTGCACATGTGACCGACGCCGACATCGAGTGCGCGGTGACGGCGCTGCGCGGCGACATCCAGCAGGTGCCGTCATCGGTCAGCGCCGTCAAGGTCGGCGGCGAACGCGCCTACAAATTGGCACGCGAGGGCAAGCCCGTCGAGCTGGCGGCACGGCCGGTGCGCATCGACCGCTTCGCGGTGTGCGATGTCCGGCGCTCGGACGACACCGTCGACGTCGACGTCGAGGTGGACTGCTCCAGCGGCACCTATATCCGCGCGTTGGCCCGCGACGTCGGCGCCGCGCTTGAGGTCGGCGGGCATCTGACCGCGCTGCGGCGCACCCGAGTCGGCCGATTCGGGCTCGACGAGGCCCGCACGCTCGAGGCGTTGGCCGACAAACCGGAGGTGTCCTACTCCCTCGACCACGCCTGCCTGCTGGCGTTTCCGCGCCGCGACCTGTCCGCGCAGGAGGTCGAATCGGCCCGTCACGGCCGAGCGTTGAACCCGGCGGGCATCGACGGCGTATATGCAGGGAAGGCTCCCGACGGGCAGGTCATCTCACTGCTGCGCGACGAGCCGGGAAAGGCGAGATCGGTCGTGGTGTTGCGGCCGGCGACGTTGTAAAGGAGCGCGCCTTGACGACCCCTTACCGACTTCTGCAGCTGGCCCTGGCCATATTCGGCGTCGTCGCGCTGCTGCTCTACCCATTGGCGGTGGTCTGGCCGTCGGGGTGGGCGTGGCATCACGGCGCCCCGTACGACTCCCAGTACTTCATGATGATCGTCGGCCTGTACCTCACCATCGGCGTCTTCCTGCTCATCGCCGCCCGCAAGCCCGAGGCGAACCTGACCTTCATCTGGTTCGTCGTATGGTCGTCGGTGGTGCACGCGGTGATCATGGCGGTGCAGTCGTTCGGCCACGACGGCCACCACATGGGTCATCTGTGGGGTGACGTGCCGGCGCTGCTCATCATGGCCGTGGTGCTGACCGTCCTGGTCCGCGCCGCCAACCTCAAGCAAGAGGCCGTCGCGGCGTGAGCTGAACGCCGTTGAGACTGCGCTGAGGGCGGCGTCCACTCGCACTTCTCCGCCGGCAGAGCAGTGTCGATGACCGCACAGCGGTCAGCCGACGACCCAGATCGCTTCTGCGGCAGGGCTGCCCAGATCCACCGTGCTGCCCGGGTCATTCTCCTTGGCGTCGGCCGGTTTGACCGCGACGGAGATCATGCCGGCGAAGTCACGGCGCGCCAGCACCATCAGCCGCGAATCCAGCGTGATGCCGACGCTGTCGAAATAGCGCAGCATTTCGGGGTCGGCGTCGGAGATGCGGGCCACCGTCCCGGTGTCGCCGTCCTCGCAGACCGACAGTTGCCGCGCGTCGGGTGTGGGGACGTGGCCGTCGGCCGCAGGGATCGGGTCGCCGTGCGGATCGCGCTTCGGATAGCCGAGCTTGGCGTCGATGCGATCGAGCATCCGGTCGGACACCGCGTGCTCGAGAATTTCGGCCTCGTCGTGCACCTCGTCCCAGCTGTAGCCGAGCACCCGGACCAGGAACGTCTCCATCAGCCGGTGCCTGCGCACCATCGCCAGCGCGGCCTTGCGACCCGCCTCGGTCAGCGTCACCGCGCCGTACTTCTCGTGGTCGACCAGGCCCTGATCGGCGAGCTTGCGGATGGACTCCGACGCCGTGCTGGCCGACACGCCGATCCGTTCGGCGAGCATTTTCGTGCTCACCTTCTCCAGCGACCACTCCTGCGCGGTCCAGATGGTCTTCAGGTAATCCTGGGCGACTGCGGTCAGGTCGCGCGGGTCACCGTTCGGGCTCACGAGTACAAAGTTTAGGCAATGGTCATTTGATCTGGGGATGTGAAGCAGCCGGGCCCGTCGGCGCGCCGTAGGCTTGCCCCTGTGCAGCGCTGGCGAGGCCAGGACGAGATCCCCACGGACTGGGGTCGATGCGTGCTCACCATCGGCGTGTTCGACGGGGTTCATCGCGGGCATCAGGAGCTGATCAACCATGCGGTGAAAGCGGGCCGGTCCCGCGGCGTGCCGACGGTGTTGATGACGTTCGACCCGCATCCCATGGAGGTGGTCTTCCCCGGCAGCCATCCCGCGCAGCTGACCACGCTGACCCGCCGGGCCGAGCTCGTCGAGGAACTGGGCATCGACGTCTTCCTCGTCATGCCGTTCACGTCGGACTTCATGAAGCTCACCCCCGAGCGCTACATCCACGAGCTGCTGGTCGAGCACCTGCACGTCGTCGAGGTCGTGGTCGGGGAGAATTTCACGTTCGGCAAGAAGGCAGCCGGCACCGTCGACCTGCTGCGCAAGGCAGGGGAGCGGTTCGGCTTCGCAGTGGAAGGCATGTCGCTCGTCGCGGAGCACCACCGCGACGAAACCGTCACCTTCTCCTCGACCTACATCCGGGCCTGCGTGGACGCCGGCGATGTCGTGGCCGCCGCGGAAGCTCTGGGCCGGCCACACCGGGTCGAGGGCGTGGTGGTCCGCGGCGAGGGCCGCGGCAAAGTGCTGGGCTATCCGACGGCCAACGTCGCGCCGCCGATGTACTCGGCGATCCCCGCCGACGGGGTGTACGCCGCATGGTTCACCGTCTTGGGCCACGGCCCGGTGATGGGAAGCGTCGTGCCGGGTGAGCGCTATCAGGCCGCGGTGTCGATCGGCACAAACCCGACGTTCTCCGGACGCACGCGCACCGTCGAGGCGTTTGTCCTGGACACCGAGGCTGACCTGTACGGACAGCACGTCGCGGTGGACTTCGTCGCCCGCATCCGTGGCCAGGAGCGCTTCGATTCGGCCGACGATCTGATTGCGGCCATGGGTGGCGACACCGAGCGCGCCCGCACCATCCTGGCCGCCCAGTAAGCCGCGATTTCGCAGCTCACCTGGGTCGCTGCTAAACTTCACGCCGACCAAGCGTGTGCTGCAGTTCGCGGTGGCCACGCCGAAGATGATCCTCGCGGACTTATCGATGGAGATTGTTTCGTGGCGCTTACTGCCGAGCAGAAAAAAGACATTCTGGGCTCCTACGGCCTGCATGACACCGACACCGGCTCGCCGGAGGCCCAGGTCGCGTTGTTGACCAAGCGCATCGCCGACCTGACCGAGCACCTCAAGGTGCACAAGCACGACCACCACTCGCGGCGTGGACTGCTGCTGCTCGTCGGCCGTCGCCGTCGGCTGCTGAAGTACGTCGCCCAGGTCGACGTGGAACGTTACCGCTCCCTGATCGACCGGCTCGGCTTGCGCCGCTGAGCGCAGTCCATGCTGGTGGCCGCGGTATACCCGCGGTGTAGCATAAATGCGTTCGTCAGCCGGATTACCCGGCACGAACAATCGGTGCGGTTCTCGCAGTTCCGCGTGCACCGCTCCGGCGCGTCCCTGGCGGACCCCGCCTGATCGGGCGGTCTTCGGTAGTGGCTGCCGGGGAGACTTCTCCGGCCGCTTCGATCGACGGCCGTAGCCGTATCAAGGCCCGTGGTCTGGCAGGCTGCTCGGCTTTTCTGAGCGTGACGACGCAAAACAGTTGAACAGAGCCAGAGAGGCCTTACGGACACCTATGTCTGTTGCAGAAATTGAGGACGGGGTCTTCGAAGCGACCGCCGTGATCGACAACGGAGACTTCGGCAAGCGCACCATCCGCTTCGAGACCGGACGCCTTGCCCAGCAGGCCGCAGGGTCTGCCGTCGCCTACCTCGACGACGAGACCATGCTCCTGTCGGCGACCACCGCCAGCAAGAATCCCAAAGACCACTTCGACTTCTTCCCGCTGACGGTCGACGTCGAAGAGCGCATGTATGCCGCCGGGCGCATTCCCGGCTCCTTCTTCCGTCGCGAGGGACGCCCGTCCACGGATGCCATCCTGACCTGCCGCCTGATCGACCGGCCGCTGCGGCCGTCGTTCGTCGACGGGCTGCGCAATGAGATCCAGGTCGTTGTCACGGTGCTGTCGCTCGACCCCAACGATCTTTACGATGTGCTGGCCATCAATGCCGCGTCGGCCTCCACCCAGCTGGCGGGCCTGCCGTTCTCGGGTCCCGTCGGCGGCACGCGCATCGCCCTGATCGACGGCACCTGGGTCGCTTTCCCGACCGTCGAACAGCTCGAGCGGGCGGTGTTCGACATGGTCGTCGCGGGCCGGGTGGTGGGTGACCCCGGAAACGAAGACGTCGCGATCATGATGGTCGAGGCCGAAGCCACCGAGAGCGTCATCGAGCTCGTCGCCGGTGGCGCGCAGGCGCCGACGGAGACGGTCGTCGCCGAGGGTCTCGAGGCCGCCAAGCCGTTCATCCGCGTTTTGTGCGAGGCGCAGCAAGGGCTGGCCGAGCGCGCCGCGAAGCCCACCGGCGAGTACCCCGTCTTCCCGGACTACGGCGACGACGTGTACTACTCGGTGTCTTCGGTGGCCACCGACGCCTTGTCAGAGGCGCTGACCATCGCCGGCAAGACCGAACGCAACGACCGCACCGACGAGATCAAGGTAGAGGTACTCGAGAGGTTGGCCGAACAGTACGCCGGCCGCGAGAAGGAGATCGGCGCCGCGTTCCGGTCGCTGACCAAAAAGCTTGTCCGGCAACGGATTCTGACCGATCACTTCCGGATCGACGGTCGCGGCATCACCGACATCCGCGCCCTGTCGGCAGAGGTGGCCGTGGTGCCGCGGGCGCACGGCAGCGCGCTGTTCGAACGTGGTGAAACCCAGATCCTGGGCATCACCACGCTGGACATGATGAAGATGGCCCAGCAGATCGACTCGCTGGGACCGGAGACCACCAAGCGCTACATGCACCACTACAACTTTCCGCCGTATTCGACCGGTGAGACCGGCCGTGTCGGTTCGCCGAAACGCCGCGAAATCGGCCACGGCGCGCTGGCGGAGCGGGCCTTGATCCCGGTGCTCCCCAGCATCGAGGAGTTCCCGTACGCCATCCGTCAGGTGTCAGAAGCGTTGGGCTCCAACGGCTCCACGTCGATGGGTTCGGTGTGCGCGTCCACCCTGGCGCTGCTGAACGCCGGCGTTCCGTTGAAGGCGCCCGTCGCCGGCATCGCGATGGGTCTGGTGTCCGACGACATCGAAATCGACGGTGGCGGCACCGAGCGACGCTTCGTCGCGCTGACCGACATCCTCGGCGCCGAAGATGCCTTCGGCGACATGGACTTCAAGGTCGCGGGCACCAAGGACTTCGTCACCGCGCTGCAGCTGGACACCAAGCTCGACGGCATTCCGTCGACGGTGCTGGCCGGTGCGCTGTCGCAGGCCAAGGATGCGCGGCTGACCATCCTCGAGGTGATGGCCGAGGCCATCGACGGCCCCGACGAGATGAGCCCGTATGCGCCGCGCGTCACCGCGATCAAGGTTCCTGTCGACAAGATCGGCGAGGTGATCGGGCCCAAGGGCAAGATGATCAACTCGATCACCGAGGAGACCGGCGCCCAGATCTCGATCGAGGACGACGGCACCGTGTTCGTCGGCGCCACCGACGGACCGTCGGCGCAGGCGGCGATCGACAAGATCAACGCAATCGCCAACCCGCAGCTGCCCAAGGTTGGGGAGCGGTTCCTCGGAACCGTGGTCAAGACAACGGATTTCGGCGCGTTCGTGTCGCTGCTGCCGGGCCGCGACGGCCTGGTGCACATCAGCAAGCTCGGCCGCGGCAAGCGCATCGCCAAGGTCGAGGATGTCGTGAAGGTCGGCGACAAGCTGCGGGTGGAGATCGCCGATATCGACAACCGCGGCAAGATCTCACTCGTCCTCGTCGCCGAGGAAGAGACCACCGCGGACGCCTCGTCGGCCGATTCGCCTGTCGATGCCACGACCGGCAGCTAGCGGCACGGCGGGCCTGCGACGGGTCCGCCGTGGTAACGAGTCCACGACCAAGACCACAGTGCGGCGCACCACCCTGCCCGGTGGACTGCGCGTCGTCACCGAATACATCCCCTCCGTGCGCTCCGCGTCGGTCGGGGTGTGGGTGGGCGTCGGTTCGCGCGACGAGGGGCCCAGCGTCGCAGGCGCCGCGCACTTTCTCGAGCACTTGCTGTTCAAGGCCACGCCGACGCGGAGCGCGATGGACATCGCCCAGGAGGTGGACGCGGTCGGCGGCGAGCTGAATGCGTTCACCTCTCGGGAGCACACCTGCTATTACGCGCACGTGCTCGACAGCGACCTCGAACTCGCTGTCGACCTGGTCGCCGACGTGGTGCTGCGCGGCGTGTGCGCCAGCGAGGACGTCGAACTCGAACGCGCCGTCGTGCTCGAGGAGATCGCCATGCGCGACGACGACCCGGAGGACACGCTTGGCGATGTCTTCCTGTCGGCGGTCTTCGGTGCGCATCCGGTCGGACGACCCGTGATCGGCAGCGCCGCCTCGGTTTCGGCGATGACTCGCTCGCAGCTGCATTCGTTCCATGTCCGGCGCTACACGCCCGAACGGATGGTGGTGGCGGTCGCCGGCAATGTCAACCATGACGATGTGGTCCGGTTGGTGCGCGAGCATTTCGGTCGCCACCTGGTGCGTGATCGCACCGCGGTGCTGCCGCGCAAGGGCACCACCCGCGTCACGGGTCAACCGTCGCTCGAGGTGGTCACCCGCGACGCCGAGCAGACCCACATGTCGCTGGGCGTGCGCGTGCCAGGTAGACACTGGAAGCACCGCTGGGCATTGTCCGTGTTGAACACTGCGTTGGGCGGCGGCCTGAGTTCGCGCCTGTTCCAAGAGATTCGCGAGACGCGCGGGTTGGCGTACTCGGTGTATTCGACGGTGGACACCTTCTCCGACAGCGGCGCGTTGTCGGTCTATGCAGCCTGCCTACCCGACCGCTTTGCCGAAGTGGCCCGTGTGACGGCCGACGTGTTGGAAGCCGTTGCCCGCGATGGCATCACCGACTCCGAGTGCCGAATTGCGAAGGGCTCGTTGCGGGGTGGCCTGGTGTTGGGGCTCGAGGATTCCGGCTCACGGATGAATCGCATCGGCCGCAGCGAGCTGAATTACGGTGAGCATCGCAGCATCGACGAGACGCTGTCGATGATCGACGAGGTCACCCTCGATGAGGTCAACGCGGTGGCACATCGGCTGCTGACCAGGCCTTACGGCGCGGCGGTGCTGGGGCCCTACCGCACCAAAAAGTCGCTGCCGCAGCCGCTTCGGGCGATGGCGGGCTGATCACCTACCGTGGGAGCGGTGAAACAGCTGTCTCGACGAAGCGTGCTTCTCGGTGGGTTGGCCGTGACTGGCCTCGCCGCATGCGCGCAGAAGCCCGTCCTTGCCGACCCAGCCGAGCCCGTCCCGCCGCCGCACGACCGCATCGAAACGCTTCAGCGCAGGCATAACGCCAGGATCGGTGTCTACGCCGTGGACCTGGCCTCGGGCCGCACGATGTCGCATCTTGACGGTGAGACGTTCGCGATGTGCTCGACGTTCAAGGGCTACGCCGCTGCCCGCGTGCTGCAGATGGTGGCCGACGGTGAGCTTTCACTGGACCGCCAGGTGTTCGTCGATCCCGTACAGGCCGCCTTGCCCAACTCGCCGAGGACCGCGCCGAACGCCGGCGGGCAGATGTCACTCGCCGATCTATGCGCGGCGGCGGTGCAGGTGAGCGACAATGCGGCCGGCAACCTGCTGCTCCAAACCATCGGCGGGCCCACGGCCATCACCGATTTCGCTCGTAGCATCGGTGACAACCGGTCCCGGTTGGATCGCTGGGAGACCGAGTTGAACTCGGCGACGCCCGGAGATCCCCGTGACACCAGCACCCCGAATGCGCTCGGCGGCGGATACCGCCGCCTGCTCACCGGCGATGTGTTGGCGCCACCGCAGCGTCAGCAGTTCGAGGACTGGATGAGCGCCAACGAAACATCGAGCATGCGCGCCGGGCTGCCATCCGGGTGGACCACCGCCGACAAGACCGGCAACGGTGATTACGGCAGCACCAACGACGTCGGCATGGCCTTCGGGCCTGGCGGCGAGAAAATCTTGGTGGCGATCATGACGCGCTCTCAGTCCAATGACCCCAACGCCCCCAACAACCGGCCGATGATCGGTGAAGTCACCGCGGCGCTGGTGCCTTGGTTGCTCGGTCGCTGACATGACTGGATCTGCCAACCCCCCGACGTGTTACCGGCATTCCGACCGGCCGACGTATGTGCAATGCACGCGGTGTCAACGCCACATCTGCCCGGAGTGCATGCGCGACGCCGCCGTCGGTCATCAATGTGCCGAATGCGTGGGCGCGGCAGCGCAAACGGTGCGCGCACCCAAGAAGCGCGCGTGGCGTGCGACGAACCCGGTGGTCACGTATGCGTTGATCGCGCTCAACGTGCTGGTGTTCATCGCACAGGCGGCGGCACCGCGCACCGACGTGGACTTCGTCATGTGGTCACCCGCCGTCGCCGACGGCGAGCTGTACCGGCTGCTGACGTCGGCCTTTCTGCACGGCAGCCTGACCCACATCTTGTTCAACATGTTCGCGTTGTACGTCGTGGGACCACCGCTCGAAATCTGGCTGGGTCGACTGCGGTTCACTGCGCTGTATCTACTGAGCGCGCTGGGTGGTTCGGTGCTGATCTATCTGCTCGCGCCGCTGGACGTGCCGACGCTGGGCGCCTCGGGCGCCGTATTCGGTTTGTTCGCAGCGACATTCGTAGTGGGCAGGAAGGTCAATGTCGACATCCGCTGGGTCGTCGTCATGATCGTGATCAACCTCGTCATCACGTTCACCGTGCCGTCGATCAGCTGGCAGGGACACCTGGGCGGGCTGGTGACGGGTGGACTCGTCGCGTTCGCCTACGCGTACGCGCCCGCCAAAAATCATCGTCCGGTGCAGGTGGGGGCCACGGTTGCGGTTGCAGTCGTGTTCGCCGCGCTGATCTGGTGGCGGACAAGCGATCTGCTGATGCTGGTCTAACGCAGCTTCAGCGAGTCGTCGCGGGTCAGCACGAAGAAGTACGGCCTCCTCGAGCCACGCAAATCCATGGCGCCGATGACGCTGTCGTCGTTGAGCTTGCGGAACACGTCGTTGACGGGTAGCTGGTCGTAGATCATCGTCGCGGTGTCGACGCCCCGGTAGCGCGTGGTGCGCAACCTGGCCTTGGGGCTGCGGGTGCGTAGCAGCGGGCTCGCCGCGTTGATGGCGGCTGCGTGGTTGCGTCGCCGCAACGCCGGGATCTTCGTGACAGCGCCCAGACCAGAGAACGCGAGGATGGGGTTCACCGCCCAGAGCCCGCGGCCGTCGCTGGTGGTGAACAGCAGCGGGTGCACAGTCTCGCCGTCGACGAACTGCTTTCCATACCAGCCGCTGACCTCCAGCAGACCATCCAGGGGGTGGCCAGTGGGCATTTCGGCGCCGTGCCAGGTACCGATCATGAACTCGGGTTCGACGGCGGAGCTGGCGTCGAACAGGGCAAGGGCGTCATCGGTGGTCGTGGGGGCATCGGGGAGCACGTCGGCCAGAACCATGACCCGACGGTACTTGACATGCGTCAAGAAGTGAATCGGCCAGACTGTGATTCGTGTCGGCGACCGATGCCTGCCCGTGCGGCAGCGGCGAGCAGTTCGGCCGGTGCTGCCTGCCGCTTCATGCCGCTGAGCGACAGGCGGAGACCGCCGAGGAATTGATGAGGTCGCGCTACAGCGCGTACGCGGTCGGGGACCTGGACTACGTCTGGCGGACGTGGCACCCGCGCACCCGGCCCGAAACGCTGACGCCGTCGGACGAGGAGTGGACGGACCTGGAGATCCTCGACGCCGTCGCGGGGCAGCCCGGCGACGAGGCGGGGGAGGTGGAGTTCCGCGTTCACTATCGCCGAAACCGACGACCGGGTGTCCTGCACGAGCGCTCCCGCTTCGTGCTGAGAGCCCGTCGCTGGTTCTACCTGGACGGAGAGCTGCTCGGTTGACCGATCAGGCCAGCACGACGGCGGGATCGGTGAACGGCAGATCAAGGTCGGCGGCCACCTGCTGAGATAGCAACGCACCCTGGTGGGTCGAAAGACCCTTGGCCAGAGCCGGATCGGCCCGGCAGGCCGCCTTCCAGCCTCGCTCGGCGAGCTTGACCACATAGGGCATGGTCGCGTTGGTCAGCGCGTAGGTCGAGGTGCGCGGCACCGCGCCGGGCATGTTGGCCACGCAGTAGAAGACGGTCTCGTGGACCGTGAAGGTCGGCTCGTCGTGTGTCGTCGGCTGCGAGTCTTCGAAGCAGCCACCCTGATCGATCGCGATGTCGACCAGCACCGCGCCCGGCTTCATATGTGCCACAGTCGAATTCGTCACCAGCTTGGGGGCCTTCGCGCCGGGTACCAGCACGGCGCCGATGACCAGGTCAGCGCCCTTGACGGCATCTTCGAGATCCAGCGTCGAGGAGTAGCGGGTCTCGATTGAGCCGCCGCTTTCGTTGTCGATCTTGCGCAGTGTGTTGATATCGACGTCGAAGACGTTGACGTGTGCGCCCATACCCCTGGCGATGCGGGCGGCGTTGTAGCCGGCCACGCCACCGCCGATGACGACGACCTCGGCCGGGGCCACACCTGGCACCCCGCCCATCAGGATGCCGCGGCCGCCCTGGCTGCGCATCAGGTGATACGCGCCGACCTGTGCCGAGAGCCGGCCCGCGACCTCACTCATCGGGGCGAGGAGCGGCAGTGAGCCGTCGGCGCTCTGCACGGTCTCGTAGGCGATCGACGTCGTGCCCGACGACAACAGCGCATCGGTGCACGGCTTGGATGCGGCCAGATGCAGATAGGTGAACAGGGTCTGGCCCGGGTGCAGGCGGGCGTACTCGGACTCGACCGGTTCCTTCACCTTCAGCAGCAGATCGGCCTCGTCCCAGACCTCGTCGACACTGGTGATGATCTGGGCGCCGGCGCGCTTGAAGTCGGCGTCGGAAAGCGCGGAGCCGTCGCCGGCACCGGCTTGGATGAGGACGTCGTGACCGCGACGGACCAACTCCGCGACGCCGGCGGGGGTGATGGCGACTCGGAACTCGTTGTTTTTGATCTCGGTCGGAACGCCGACGCGCATGATCGCTCCTGATTGTCGATGACTACACAAGTGTGAAGAACCTTCGATAATGACGCAATAAAACCGGATACCGTTCGATATAGTGGCTGTATGAGCGAAGATTTGTCTGTCGAAACCCTGAGCCGCCCGCGCGCGCCGAAGGATGTTCGGCGGCCCGAGCTCGATGACACCGACCGGCGCATCTTGATCCTGTTGCACCGCGATGCGCGCATGCCGAACAGCGCGCTGGCCGAAGCCGTGGGCATCGCGCCCTCGACGTGCCACGGCCGGGTCCGACGGCTGCATGAGCTCGGAGTGATCCGCGGCTTTTACGCCGACATCGACCCGGCGGCCATTGGATTGTCGCTACAGGCGATGATCTCGGTCAGCCTGCAGGCGAACGCCCGCGGCAAGATCCGCAGTTTCATCCAGCAGATCCGGCGCAACCCGCGCGTCATAGACGTCTACTTCCTTGCGGGCTCCGACGACTTCATCCTGCACGTGGCCGCAGCCGACACCGACGATCTGCGAGCGTTTGTAGTCGAGAACCTGAACTCCGACGCCGACGTGGCCGGCACGCAGACATCGCTGATCTTCGAGCACTTGCGGGGCGCTTCTCCGTTGTAGATAGCTTGGGTTTGTACACCGATCAGAACGGTGGCTAGTCCGGATCTTGAGGTTCCGGTGGCGGTCGCCAATCGGGCGGCAGCTCTTCGGGTTCGAATGGTTCGTTGACCCATGAGCAGAACGGGCTTGTGCTGGGCTCGCCCTTGAGCAGGAACAGCATCCTGCGCATGTGGTTGCGTTGGATCCGGTAACCGATCTCGCGGCGGCGAGCCTGTTGGAGTCGGCGCTGCTCCTCGTTGATGGGCCGCTGAATGCAGTTGCGGGCGCGTATCCGGGCAATGCGCGCCGCTCGCTCGCGAGAGCGGTTGCGGCGTAGGGGTTTCGGCTCCTGGCATGGAGTGGAGGAACCCATGTCAGGGAACAGATCAGGACCACCGGGCACGGTTCGGTACACCTCGCCGGTAGGAGACGTCCAGATCACAGTGCCGTCAGGCAGCTGTTCGTCGCGCCACCCGTCGTGGAAAGACTTGAGCCGATGATGTTGACGGCAAAGGCATTTCAGGTTGCGCGCGACGGTCAAACCGCCCCGGCGCGGGTCATTGTGGTTGAACGGGACGGTGTGGTCGATGTCGCATACCACCGCCGGACGATCGCAGCCCGGAAACCGGCAGGTGAGATCGCGTAGTCGCACTGCGCGCTCCAGCGCAGCCGATGGCTGGTACCGCAGGGCCTCGCCTCGCTGACGACTGGTTCCTCGACCAGGCGCAGCGTCGCACCCTGCGCAAGACTGCGAATCTGGTCGGCATCGACGACGCCGTACCCTTCGATTAGCCCGGCTCTGATCCGCCGCCGAGAACCGTCTCCGACCCGGCGATGACATTGACCACGATTCGCGTCGCCGCGGCTGCGTAGTCAGCGCGGTTGGGACAGTTGTCGGCGCCGCACTGGCAACCCAGCCGTCGGCCTTCAGCCATCGCTTTGACGGCGTCGGCGCGGCGTTGCCTGACCGTGCGCGGATCGTCGCGGCAGACAGCCTTGGCGAGCTCATCCAGTCGCTGGTCGAACGCTACGGCCGCCTCGGCGGCGATGATGCCGTCCACCTTGGCGGTGCCGTCGCCGAGTGGAGTGACGTCGACATGCCGCTTGTCCTCTCGCCGCACCCTCTCGTAGACCGCGTCGGGATCCATCTTGCGTACGCTGGCGTCGATTGCGTTGATGATCCTTCTGCGGGACCAGCTCTGCCACTTGCCGATTCGGCTGGCGAGGTTGGCATCAACCTCGGCAATCACCTTGTCGCGGACGAATTCGGTGCGCGTGATGATCAACTTCACCGTGAGCCAGTCGATATCGCCCATGGCCAGCACGGCCGCGACCTTCGGCAGCCGTTCATCGAGCGCCTGGGCGTGCGAGACCACGAAAGAGGCCGCGACGGGCGAGAGGTTCATCGCGGCGGCCACTTCGGCCGTGGTGCGCTGGAAACCGGTCACGATCATGAACCCGGGATCGGGATCCTCGTCGTAGACCTCATCCGTGCGCTGAGCCAGCAGCTCGGCTACCGCCCCCATCCGCTGCGCGGTCACCATCGATTCCTGGCGCTGTGACTCGGCGATTACCGTCACCAGCTCGGTCGACGCCAGGAGTTCGAACATGTGTTCGATCATATCGGACTTGGGCGACAAACTAGGGTGAACTCATGCGCGTAGGAGTGCTGGGCAGCAAGGGCAAGGTCGGCGCGACCATGGTGCAGGCCGTGCGGGACGCCGACGACCTGACCGTGTCGGCCGAGGTCGACGCGGGTGACCCGCTCAGCCTGCTCACCGACGCCGGCACGGAGGTCGTCATCGACTTCACCCATCCCGACGTGGTGATGGGCAACCTGGAGTTCCTCATCGACAACGGCATCCACGCCGTCGTCGGCACCACGGGATTCGACGACAAACGGCTGGGGCAGGTCCGCAGCTGGCTCACCAGCAGCCCCGAGGTGGCGGTCCTCATCGCGCCGAACTTCGCGATCGGCGCCGTGCTGTCGATGCACTTCGCGCGGCAGGCGGCACGCTTCTTCGAGTCGGTGGAGGTCATCGAACTGCACCACCCGCACAAGGCCGACGCGCCGTCGGGCACCGCGGCCCGCACCGCGAAGCTCATCGCCGAATCGCGAAAGGGCCTCCCGCCCAACCCCGACGCCACCAGCACCGCTCTCGACGGGGCACGCGGTGCCGACGTCGACGGGATACCGGTGCACTCCGTCCGGCTGGCCGGGCTCGTCGCGCACCAGGAAGTGCTGTTCGGCACCCAGGGCGAGACGCTGACCATCCGCCACGACAGCATCGACCGGACCTCGTTTGTGCCCGGTGTGCTGTTGGCGGTCCGCAACGTGGCCGACCGTCCGGGGCTCACCGTTGGCATAGAGCCGCTGCTCGACCTGACATGAGCGAGGGCGCGCGATCGCTACGCATCCAGCTGGTCATCGGCTTCATGTGCGTCGCGCTGGTGGTCTACTTCCTGTTGCTCGGCCGCATCGCGTGGGCCTTCATGACATCCGGAAGTGCCGCCGCGGTCGGCCTCGGCTTGGCGATCCTCGTCATGCCGCTGATCGGTATCTGGGTCATGGTGAGCACGCTGGCAGCCGGCTTCGCGCATCAGCGGTTGGCCCGGCGCGCGCGTGAGGAGGGCATGGAGCTCGACGTCAGCGACCTGCCGAGGATGCCGTCCGGCCGGGTCCAGCGCGACGCCGCCGACGCGCTGTTCGAGACCGTGCGGCGGGAGGTCGAAAACGAACCGGACAACTGGTTGCGGTGGTATCGCCTGGCGCGGGCCTACGACTACGCGGGCGATCGCAGCCGGGCGCGGGAGGCGATGAGGAAGGCCGTCGAATTGCAGGAGGGGCAATGAGCAAGCGGCTGTTGATCATTCACCACACGCCGTCGCCGCATACCCATGAGATGTTCGAAGCCGTGGTGTCGGGCGCGACCGATCCCGACATCGAGAACGTCGATGTGTTCCGGCGGCCGGCGCTGACGGTGTCGGCGACTGACGTGCTAGAAGCCGACGGTTATCTGCTTGGCACGCCCGCCAACCTCGGCTACATGAGCGGGGCGCTGAAGCACGCCTTCGACGTCTGCTATTACCCGTGCCTGGATGCCACGCGCGGGCGACCGTTCGGTCTCTATCTCCACGGCAACGAAGGCACCGAAGGCGCCGAGCGCGGCGTCGACTCCATCACCACCGGGCTCGGCTGGGTAAAGGCCGCCGAGACCGTCGTCGTATCGGGTAGGCCGAGCAAGGATGACCTCGAGGCGTGCTGGAACCTCGGCGCCACCATCGCCGCTCAGCTGATGGATGGGTGACTGAGAGGCCGATGCAAGTCTCTTCGCGACCCAGGTGTCTGCAACTGATGGCGGATGCACACCCCCCGTTCACGAAATTGACGACAGACGAAAGTCTCAATACTTCGTATCGATGATGGCGCGTCGATATGACGGACATCTCATCAGGTGACAACATACTGTCGTGAGCGACGGTCGCGATGCGGGAGCGGCGGAACATTCGTGCGCATTATGTCTCACTGAGCTGCCTCCGAAGTCAAAATTCTGCAACGAGTGTGGCGCGGAGGTCGTGTCCGCACCTGAGCCCGCGGAACCTGAGCGCTCACCGGAGAATGCCGGACTTGACGCTCCGGGCAATGACGCCTCGGCGACCCCCGACGAGGTGTCTAGGCCGCCAAAACGTGAGTGGGGTGCGCTGCGCAAGGCTGTAGCCGCGGTAGCCACCATGGCGCTTCTGCTCGTGGTCTTGTATGCCTTCGCTTCGAAGTTCATTGTCCAGCCATACGTGATTCCGTCCGAGACGATGGCGCCGACGCTGAATACAGGTGAGCGCATTGTCGTCAATAAACTTGTGTACCACTCGTACCGCTGGGGTTCGCCGCAGCCCGGCGACGTAATCGTTTTCAAGGCGCAGCCAGCATGGAGCGCCGGCTATCAATCGATCCGGTCGCAAAACACGGTGGTGCGATGGCTGCAGAATGCGCTATCGGCTGTCGGCTTGGTTCCACCAGATGAAGAGGAGCTAGTCAAACGAATCATCGCGGTCGGCGGCCAGCGGGTCGAGTGCCGGGTAAACACAGGACTCACAGTAAACGGCCAACCGGTAATCGAGCCGTACCTGGATTCGAAGACACTTGGCGTCGACCCCTCCCTCGACCGGTGTCTCGGTCCCGAGTTCGGCCCCGTCACAGTGCCGCGGGACCGGCTGTGGGTGATGGATGACAATCGCACACACGCGGCGGATTCTCGCGCGCACTGCACCAGCCTTCCCGATGACCGGCAACGCGGCATGTTGTGTACTGGCGACCCGACCACGGGCACGATCCCGGTGGGGGACGTTGTCGGAAAGGTGGGCGGTTCTAGGTGACCGATGATTAGCCGCTCTTTGGCGGCGCACGTTCAGCGACGCTTGGCCGCCGAGCGCGCCCTCGTTGTCCACTTCCCGAATGTTCTTACAGCTCAGCTCGTGCCGAAGGGCACCGCCACATCAGCAGGCCCAGCAGACAGGACACGAAGCGCGGCACACAGCGCCACTGTCGCCGCGACACTGATGGAATGACGTGTGTGGGCGATAACCCGCCGCGAGAACCGTCGACGCGATAGAAAGCTAGCTATGCCGGGTATTGCCGAACTCGCTTTGGGCGCAGCGCCGATCGCCGGGGGCGCCTTGTTGGGGGCCGCCGCGGGCAGCTTCAAGGGTCCCGACGTGCGCGGCCTGATCGCCAAGGACATGGACCTTCTCGAGCGGATCCCAGAGTCTCAGCCGGACTTGAGAGCTCGGCTAAAGGCCAGCATCGACGAGCGCATCAAGGACTTGATCGAGACGACGGAAAAGAGCCGGGCGCTGCGCCAGGCCGCACTCTCCTACAGCGGCAACTGGCGCGACGTCGTCGTGCTCATTGCAGCCGTTCTATTCACGATCGTCTGGTGGAATGTCGACCACGCCAGATCCAACTGGCTGGTGATGTTCATCATCATGATCATTTTGTCGGTGATAGCGGCCATCTATGCGGGGCGTGGTCTTGCGCGTGCGATAGGCGGATTCCTGCACCGCAACAACCGCGACGAGGCGCCGCCGAAAAATCAGTAGTGGTAGGTATCCGACGGCGCCGGGATGTGCGCGGCGTCATCGACATCGTCGAAGTCCGACGGCTCGATGCCGTAGGCGCGGGCCAGGTCGAGGATCTTGTTGGCGCGCGCAATGCGCGGTAGATCCGACCCGTTGCGGATCTCGCCGCCATCGCGCTCGAACTCGAGAAAAAACTCTTTGGCCCAGTTGATTTCGTCCAACGACGGCGACAGCCCCTCATTTACTGTCGCGCACTGATCGGGCGTCAGGCAGATCTTGCCGGTCATGCCGAACTCGGCGGACACCGCCGTCGCCTCGCTCAGTTTCAAGGCGCTGGAGCCAACGGTCGGGCCGTCGATTGCGCTCGGCAGATGTGCGGCCTTGGCAGCGATCGTGAACCGTGACCGCGCGTACGCCAGCGTCGTCGGGTTGTCGCCGAAGCCGGTGTCGCGGCGGAAGTCGCCGATGCCGAAAGCCAACCGGAAAGTGCCTTTCGCCGCGGCGATCTCGGTGATGCGCTCCAAGCCGCGAGCGGTCTCCACGAGCGCGACGATCGGTACGTTCGGCAGACGCTTGGCCGTCTCGGTGACGTGGTCGACACCCTCGACCATCGCCAGCATCACTCCGCCGACCGACGTCCCCGCGAGCATGTCGAGGTCGTCCTGCCACCACTGGGTGCCGAAGCCGTTGACGCGTACCCAGTCGCTGTTGCCCTCGCTGAGCCACCTGATCACGTTTTTGCGCGCGGCGACCTTGTCCTTGGGTGCGACGGCATCCTCGATGTCGAGGACGACGATGTCGGCGCGTGACCGAGCGGCCGGCGCGAACCGTTCGAACTGCGCGCCATTGACGAGCAGCCAACTCCTGGCGAGCACGGGACTGATCCGCGACCCGACCTCGGTGTCGTCGTGGGCAGTGCTGGCCTCGTGATCCACGCGAATATCGTCGCGCACTGCGGCCACCAGGCCAAGGGCGGGGGTGGTCAGGGTAGGGCCGCGAAGAGCTTCGAAAGCGCGGCCCAGTGCCGGTCGGCAGCCGCCTTGTCGTAGGGCGGATTGTCCGGAACCGCGAAGCCGTGACCCGCCGGATAGATCTCGACCATGTGCTCGACCCCTGCCGCCGTCAGCGCTTTGTCCAGGGTTTCAGCGTGCTCGGCAGTGAAGCTGGCGTCGTTCTCGGCGCCGGCGACGTAGACGGTGGCGTCGATCTTGTCGGCCAGCAAGTGGGGGCTGTTGGGGTCGTCGGTGACCAGGCCGCCGCCGTGGAAGGAGCCCGCGGCGCCGACGCGGTCGGGGTGTCGACCGGCGACGATGATCGCGGTCCGGCCGCCCATGCAGTAGCCGAACACGCCGAACCGCGAGCCCTTGACCTCCGGCCGAGAATCCAGAAAGTCGAAGAAGGCGCCGGCGTCGGCGGCGATCATGTCCGGTGTCAGCGACTTGACCATGCCCATCAGCCGGGTGCGTTCCTGCTGGTCGGTGAACGCGGTCTGCATGTCGAACGGCGCCCAGTCGCCGTGGCGGTAGTAGACGTCGGGCAGCAGGACGGCGTAGCCGTAGCCGGCCATTCTCTCGGCCATCTCGGACATGGTGTCGCGCACGCCGCCGGCGTCGACGTACATCACCAGGCCGGGCCATGGACCGGCGCTGCCGGGGAGGTACAGGGCGGCGGCACAGGTGGCGTCAGGTGTGGGGATGGAAACTTCGACTTTGCGGACACTCGCCATCGTTCCGTTCTACGCCACGGGTCTGGACGTAAGCTGGGCAACGTGCCGATCGCGACGCCATACGAGGATCTCTTGCGCGAGGTATTGCAGCGCGGTACGCCCAAATCCGACCGCACCGGCACCGGCACGCGAAGCCTCTTCGGCCACCAACTGCGCTACGACCTGTCGGCCGGCTTTCCGCTGATCACCACCAAGAAGGTGCACCTGAAATCGGTGGTCTACGAGCTGCTGTGGTTCCTTCGCGGTGACTCGAACGTGCGCTGGCTGCAGGAACGCGGCGTCACGATTTGGGACGAATGGGCGAGCGACACAGGCGATCTCGGACCGGTGTACGGCGTGCAGTGGCGGTCGTGGCCGACGCCCTCGGGTGAGCACATCGACCAGATCAGCGCTGCGCTGGAGTTGCTGAAGTCCGATCCGGACTCCCGGCGCAACATCGTCTCGGCGTGGAACGTCGGCGAGATTCCGCAGATGGCACTACCGCCGTGCCACGCGTTCTTCCAGTTCTATGTCGCCGACGGGCGGCTTTCCTGCCAGCTCTATCAGCGCAGCGCCGACCTCTTCCTGGGGGTGCCGTTCAACATCGCCAGTTATGCGCTGCTGACCCACATGATGGCCGCACAGGCTGGCCTCGACGTCGGCGACTTCATCTGGACCGGCGGGGATTGCCACATCTATGACAATCACGTCGAGCAGGTCACGCTGCAGCTGAGCCGCGAGCCGCGGCCATACCCGGAACTTGTTCTGGCGCCGCGGGATTCGATTTTCGACTACACGTATGACGATGTCGTCATAAAGAATTACGACCCGCATCCGGCGATCAAGGCACCCGTCGCCGTATGAGGCCTGCTTGCAGGGCCGAATCATGAGTGAGCGCCTGGGCCTGATCTGGGCCCAGTCGCCCTCCGGTGTGATCGGCCGTGCGGGCGGCATTCCGTGGCGGCTGCCCGAGGATCAAGCCCGCTTCAAAGAGCTCACCATGGGTCACACGGTGGTGATGGGGCGGCTGACGTGGGAATCGCTGCCGGCGAAGGTGCGCCCGCTGCCGGGACGCAGAAATGTCGTAGTGACGCGGCAAGCTGACTACATGGCAGAGGGAGCGACGGTGGTGGGCGGCCTGGACGAGGCGCTCACCGACGACGAAACATGGGTGATCGGCGGCGAGAAGATCTACGCACTGGCGCTGCCGGCGGCGACGCGCTGCGAGGTCACCGAGGTCGAGGTTGACCTGCGGCGCGAAGACGGCGACGCCGTCGCGCCGGTTCTCGACGAATCGTGGGTCGGAACCACGGGGGAATGGCTGACCAGCAGCTCCGGCGTGCGCTACCGGTACCACACCTACCTCCGGGCATGACCACGCTGACCGCCGCGCAGGCCCGGCGGGTGGGGATCGCAGCGCAGGGCCTTCACGAGCCTCCGCCGCGCGGCGCAGTGAATCGTGCGCACCTGCGCCGGCTGATTTCACGGATCCAGGTGTTGCAGCTGGATTCTGTATCGGTGGCGGTGCGGGCGCACTATGCGCCGGTGTTCAGCCGCCTCGGTTCGTACGACCGCGACGTGGTGGACAAGGCCGCGTGGAGCCACAGCGCGCGGTCGCCGCGGCTGCTCGTCGAGTATTGGGCGCACGAGGCCGCGCTGATGTCGGTCGACGACTGGCCGCTGCTGCGGTGGCGGATGCGGGAGTACACCGGCGGCCGGTGGGGCCGCGAGATCGTCAAGAAGAACGCGCGGCTGGCCGACGACATTGTGGCTGCCGTCGCCGCGCTCGGGCCGTCGACCGCAGGGCAGATCGAAGCGCACCTCGGCGCGGCGCAGCGCGGCAGGAAGGGGCCGTGGTGGGACCGCAGCGTCACCAAGTGGGTGACCGAAGCGTTGTTCGCCGCCGGGGTGCTGACGACGGCCACGCGGGTGGGCTTCGCGCGGCACTACGACCTGGTGGAGAACGTGCTGCCGCCGGAGGTGCTCGCGCGCGAGGTGGACGACGACGAAGCCATGCGGGAACTGACGTTGCGGGCGGCCGGTGCGCTCGGGGTGGGGACGGAAGCCGACATCCGCGACTACTTCCGATTGGGTGCCGCGCAAGCCAAGCCCGCGATTGCAAAGCTGGTGGCAGACGGAGAGTTGGAACCGGTTGCGGTAGAAGGATGGTCGACGCCTGCGTATCTGCGAGTCGGACAGGTCGTGCCGCGCGTTGAGCGGGGGACAGCGCTGCTGTGCCCGTTTGATCCACTGATCTGGTTCCGGCCGCGCGTCGAGCGGATGTTCGGTTTCCGGTATCGGATCGAGATTTATACACCAGCGGCAAAGCGCGAATTCGGTTACTACGTATGGCCTTTTCTGCTCGACGGCCAGCTGGTCGGCCGGGTCGATTTGAAGGCGGAGCGTTCTAGCGATGCGCTGAATGTCGTCGGCGCGTTTACCGAAGAAGGTAAGGATTCACGGCGGGTCGCGACGGCGTTGGCCCAGGAGTTGCGGTCGATGGCGGCGTGGCTGGGGCTGGGCGACGTAACAGTCGGCGAGAGAGGCGATTTGGTGGCGGGACTGCGTCGCGCTTTGACGTGACCTGGGCCGACTGTGCGGTTTCGGATGATTTCTTGGCCTTTTTCATCACAAAACGCACGGTCGTGCTTTCGTAGTGTGGCGAAATCGGCTACAACCGCCCCGGAATACGCTGCTCAGGATTTCATCCGGAGCCGGCACGCGTACGCGCTTTATCAGCGGGGCTGGTTACTCGATGACGTCGCGCCTTGTCGGAAAAGCGACCGGTGCGCGTCCGTGAGGCCTGCTGAACCGGGCATCCGGCCGCCCGGCTACCTCGCAGCATTAGCAGGTAACTATCAGCTTCGCGCGTCCAACGCGGGGGTATTCGCCTCGCAGCGGCGCAAGCCGGTCGGTCACCGAGGAGAGATGTCATGTTGCACAGCCTCGTTCTTGCCTCCACGCAGCAGCCAGAGGCCGCCGGATTCATCCTCAGAGGAATCAAGGGACTTTTCGTTGCGATCGGAAGCATCATTGCCGCGATCGTGTGCGCCGTCATCGCCGGCGCCAAGGGCCGCAGTGCCATCGGGTGGGGCATCTTGGGGCTGTTTTTCTCAATCCTGACCCTCATCGTCGTCATCGTCATCCCCTCGAAGAGGCGCTGACCAGGCGAGCGACACCGCGGTGGTCCCCAGCGGATTGGCAGCCGCTTTGTCTCGTGGTTCTCAGCTTCACGGTGTTGTCTCCAAGCCCAATACGCAAGTGCCCTGCTCGAGGGGAGCGAGGGAGAGCCGGAGGGGGACAATGCGATGGAGACGGTCAAGCAGCCACGTGTGAGATTGCTGGTCGCCGGGCTGGTGGCAGGCGCAACCCTGGCAGTCGGAGCGGTTGCCGTCGCGGTAACACAGCAGCAGGCAGGAACTAACACAGCGGGGACGATGAATATGGGCCCGACTGCGCCTACGACGACGCCGCCGACGACGCTACCGACCGCAAAGGCAACCCCAGGCTTGAAAGCGACCCGCCCCCACGGCTTCTGAGACTCGGCTGACCACAGATCAACCCCATGGGCACATGGCGGACCCCATTGCACCAAAATGAGTCAGTTGAACGGGATGGTGTTGTCGGCCTTGGTGCTCTGATACTGCGCCGACAGCGCCGCATAGGCCTCTCGGATGCGCCTGTCCTGCTGGCGCAGTTTGGTGCGCAGCGGTTCGGCCTCCGTCTCCACCAGCGCGCCCAGTGAGTACGCCGTCCAGAAGGCGTTCTTGCGCCGGTAAGCACCGTCCTCGACGCCGAAAACCTCTCTGAGGATCTTCAGGTCGTGCGGGATGCCGAAGGCGTCGCGGGAGTCCTCGTAGGTGAAGAAGTAGTAGAAGTTGTCGAAACCGCACCACGTGATGGCCGACAGGCACAGCGGGCACGGTTCGTGAGTCGACAGAAAAACCAGGTCGCGGGTCGAGGGTCGGGCGGGTCGGGCGTAGAACTGATTCAGCGTGCTGATTTCGCCGTGCAGCAGCGGATTGTCGGTCTCCGCGTTGGTGCCAGCGACCACCACCGAGAAGTCGGACTTGCGCAGCAACGCCGCGCCGAAGATCTTGTTGCCCGCGGCCACGCCGCGTTCCGTCACGGGCAGAATGGTGTGCTCCATGACATTGAGAAGCCGGGATGCGACGGTGTCTCCTCCCATCGGCCCAGCGTAGCCGGGCTAACCGGCCATCTGAGTGCGCAACACTGCAAAGGTTTCATAACAAGCTCGCGTTAGGGTGAGCCGTGGCCGAGACCGCTTCATTGCGCGTGCAGCTAGTCGCCAAGACCGAGTTCTTGGCGCCACCCGACGTGCCGTGGAGCACCGACGCCGACGGCGGACCCGCCCTTGTGGAATTCGCCGGACGGGCCTGCTACCAGAGCTGGGCCAAGCCGAATCCGCGGACCGCGACCAACGCCGGCTACCTGCGACACATCATCGACGTCGGGCATTTCTCGGTGCTCGAGCACGCCACGGTGTCCTTCTACATCACCGGGATCTCGCGCTCATGCACCCACGAGCTGATCCGTCACCGCCACTTCTCCTACTCGCAGTTGTCGCAGCGCTACGTGCCGGAACACGATTCGCAGGTGGTGGTGCCGCCAGGGCTGGAGGACGATGCCGAGCTGCAGGAGATCTTCGCCGCGGCCGCCGACGCCAGCCGCGCGACCTACACCGAGCTATTGACCAGGCTCGAAGCGAAGTTCGCCGACCAGCCCAACGCATCGCTGCGCCGCAAACAGGCACGTCAGGCGGCCCGCGCTGTGCTGCCGAATGCGACCGAAACCAGGATCGTCGTGACCGGCAATTACCGGGCCTGGCGGCATTTCATCGCGATGCGGGCCAGCGAGCAGGCCGACGTCGAGATCCGCAGGCTGGCGATCGCGTGCCTGCGGCAGTTGGTGGATGTCGCTCCACAGGCATTTTCTGACTTCGAGATCGCCACCCTGGCCGACCGCACCGAGGTTGCCACGTCCCCGCTGGCGACGGAAGCCTAAGGGTAATCTTGGTGGTCGTGAGCACCAGCGGAATCGATGTGACGGCCCAGTTGGGCACCGTGCTGACCGCGATGGTGACGCCCTTCAAGCCCGACGGTTCCCTCGACACCGACGCCGCCGCCAGGCTGGCGACCCACTTGATCGACGCCGGCTGCGACGGCCTGGTGCTATCGGGCACCACCGGCGAGTCGCCGACGACCACCGACGACGAGAAGCTGGCACTGCTGCGGGCGGTGCTCGAGGCCGTCGGCGACCGCGCCCGCATCATCACCGGCGCAGGTACCTACGACACCGCGCACAGCGTCCACCTCGCCAAGGCGTGCCAGGCCGAGGGGGCACACGGCCTGCTCGTCGTGACCCCGTACTACTCGCGTCCGTCGCAGGCCGGGCTGGCCGCTCACTTCACCGCGGTTGCCGATGCGGTCTCGGTGCCGATCCTGCTCTACGACATTCCGGTGCGCTCGTGCATCCCGATCGAGTGGGACACCATCCGCGCGCTGGCCGCACACCCGAACATCGTCGGCGTTAAAGACGCCAAGGGCGACCTGAACGACGCCGGGGTGATCATCGCCGAGACCGGACTGGCCTACTACTCCGGTGACGACGCCCTCAACCTGCCGTGGCTCGCGATGGGTGCGGTCGGATTCATCAGCGTCTGGGGCCACGTCGCCGCCAGTCAGCTACGAGAAATGTTGTCGGCGTTCACTTCCGGCGACGTCGCCACCGCCCGCAAGATCAATGTGACGCTCGCTCCGCTGGCCGACGCACAGACGCGGCTCGGCGGTGTCACGATGTCGAAGGAGGGGCTGAGGCTGCAGGGGATCGATGTCGGCAATCCCAGGCTGCCGCAGGTGCCCGCCACGCCCGATGAGATCGAAACACTGGCCGCCGACATGCGGGCCGCCACGGTACTTCGGTAGTGGACGCGGAGCTTAAACCGCCGGGACCGCTGGTCCCAGGGGGGCTGCGGGTCACAGCGCTGGGCGGCATCAGCGAAATCGGCCGTAACATGACGGTTTTCGAGCATCTCGGCCGGCTGCTGATCGTCGACTGCGGAGTGCTGTTCCCCGGACACGACGAGCCCGGCGTCGACCTGATTCTGCCCGACCTGCGCCTGGTCGAGGACCGGCTCGACGATGTCGAAGCCCTGGTTCTGACCCACGCGCACGAGGATCACATCGGCGCCATCCCGTTTCTGCTCAAGCTGCGGCCCGATATCCCGCTGGTCGGCTCGAAATTCACGCTCGCACTGGTGGCGGAGAAATGCCGCGAACACCGCATCAAGCCGAAATTTATTGAAGTCGCTGCGGGGCAACGGAGTACGCACGGCGTATTCGAGTGCCAGTACTTCCACGTTAACCACTCGATCCCGGGTTGCCTGGCGATCGCGATCCACACCGGTGGGGGGACCGTGTTACACACCGGCGACATCAAGCTCGACCAGCTGCCACTGGACGACAAACCCACCGACCTGCCGGGTATGTCGCGACTCGGCGACGGCGGCGTCGACCTGTTTCTCTGCGACTCAACCAATTCCGAGATCCCCGGCGTCGGGCCGTCGGAGAGCGAGGTCGGCCCGACGCTGCACCGGCTCATCCGCGGAGCGGAGGGCCGCGTCATCGTGGCGTGCTTTGCCTCCAACGTCGACCGCGTGCAGCAGATCATCGATGCCGCCGTGTCGTTGGGCCGGCGGGTGTCGTTCGTGGGCCGTTCCATGGTGCGCAACATGGGCATTGCGCGTGAATTGGGCTATCTGCGTGTCGATGACGATGATCTGATCGATATCGGCGCAGCCGAGATGATGGCGCCGGAACGGGTCGTGCTGATCACGACTGGCACGCAGGGCGAGCCGATGTCGGCGCTGTCGCGGATGTCGCGCGGCGAGCACCGCAGCATCACCCTGACGCGGGGTGATCTGATCGTGCTCTCTTCGTCGCTGATTCCCGGCAATGAAGAAGCGGTGTACGGGGTGATGGACGCGCTGGCGAAGATCGGCGCCCGCGTCGTCACCAACCAGCAGGCACGCGTTCACGTTTCGGGTCATGCCTATTCCGGCGAGCTGCTGTTCCTCTACAACGGTGTGCGGCCGCGCAACGTCATGCCGGTGCATGGAACGTGGCGGATGCTACGGGCCAACGCCGCGCTGGCCGCCCGATCCGGCGTCGATCCTGACGGGATCGTGTTGGCGGAGAACGGCGTCAGCGTCGACCTGGTGTCGGGCAGGGCGAGCATCGCGGGGGCGGTGCCGACCGGGAAGATGTTCGTCGACGGGTTGATCACCGGTGATGTCGGCGAGTCGACGCTGGGTGAACGGCTCACCCTCTCCTCGGGATTCGTCGCGGTTACTGTCGTCGTCCACCGTGGCACCGGACGCACCGCCGCACCCGCGCATCTGCACGCGCGCGGCTTCTCCGAAGACCCGAAGGCGCTCGAGCCCGTCGCGCTGAAAGTCGAGGAGGAGCTGGAAGCCCTTGCCGCCGAACGTGTCACGGACGTCGCCCGTATTGCCCAGGCCGTGCGCCGGACCGTCGGCAAATGGGTTGGCGAGACCTATCGTCGCCAACCCATGATCGTGCCGACGGTCATCGAGATCTAGCGGTCAGGGGCCAGAGGTCAGCGCTTGACGCAGTACGCCGTCCACTCCAGGTCGGACGCGCCCAGGTCGCGCCCCGTCGGCTCGATGTAGTTACGCCGGTAGTAGTCGGGACCGGCCTGGTCGACGAGCCCCCAACCGTACGAGCCGACGAATGCCTCCACCTCGGCGGGGTCCAGGCCGTATTTCCACACCTGCTGTCGCTGCCGGAAGCGTTTGTAAAGCACCTGCGCGCCGTACATGTTCGACCCGTCGATGAAATCCCTTCGGACAAAGGTGAACACCAACCGGCTGTCCGCAGCGGCGTCCTGCAGTGCGGTGAGTGTGGTACGCACGGCGTCCTCGGTCAGATACTGCGTGACGCCCTCCCAGATGAAGAACGTGCGTGCGTCGGTTCGGTAGCCGTGCCTGCTCAACGTGACGATCAGCTCGTCGCGCTCGAAGTCCACCGGCACGAGGTGTAGCGACGAGGGTACCGCACCGATCGCCCGACGCACCGCGGCCGTCTTCCGCTCGATGTTGACGGGAAGATCGACTTCGAAGACCGGGATGTCGGATCGGCGTGCAAGCCGGCATCCCCGGGTGTCAAGGCCCGCGCCCAGAATGACGACGGCATCAATGTCCGGCAGCGCCTGGTCCAGCCGGTCGTCGATGAAGCGCTTGCGGCATGTGATGAGCGTCCACGAGCCGGGCACCGTGCGCTCGCTCGCCCACACGGTCAGGCGGCGCAGCAGCGGCCACCGCATCGCACGCACGAGCGCGCGTTGGCGTGCGGGCAGCATCGAGGCGGCGAGGTCGTCGAACACCAGGCGGCGGTCGGCCGGTTCGTATTGCTCGATCGCGGCCTGCACCATGGGGCCGAAGGCCGTCTGCGCGGCGGCATTTCGCGCCATCAGCGCTTGACCACCGCGCCGGCGTCCACCGGCAGCGTCACACCTGTGACATAACGGGCCGCGTCCGATACCAACCACGCCACGGCGTTGGCGACGTCTTCAGCCTCGACAACGGGCACCGGCAGCGCGTTTCCACCGGCGCGAGAACCCATGCGCTGCAGCCAGTCTCGGACGTAGTCGTTGTCGATCATCGGCGTGTTGACACCAGTCGGATGGACCGAGTTCACCCGGATGCTGTGCTCTGCAAGGACATTCGCATACTGCCGCATCAACCCGACGATGCCGTGCTTGGCCGCGGTGTAGCCAAGGCTGCCTGGATCGGAGCTGGTCATCGCCACCAGACCCGCGACGGAACTGATCAGCACGATCGACCCGCCGCGGCCTTGCTCGACCAGGGTCGGCACTGACACCTCGACGGTGTTGTAGGTGCCGGTCAGGTTGACGTCGATGACGTCGCGCCAGCCGGCGTCGCCGGTTTCCATCGGCGCGATGCCGGCGTTGGCGATGACGATGTCGAGCCTGCCGAACTCGTCCAACCCGGCCTGCAGCGCTGTCTGGAGGTCGTCGCGGTCGCGAACATCGGCTTGTCGCGCGACGATTCGCGCGCCGGTGTCTTCGACGAGCTTGACGGTCTGCGCCAGATCGTGGGGTGTCGCCATTCGATAGGGCACCGAGGCGATCTGGTCACAGATGTCGACAGCGATGACGTCGGCGCCTTCGGCTGCCAGCCGTATTGCCTCCGCCCGCCCCTGACCGCGGGCGGCGCCGGTGATGAAGGCGACCTTGCCGGCGAGCGTCGTCATCAGTGTTTTTGCTTCCTCGCGCGAGCGCTCGTCAGGGCCGCAGTTGGGCCTTGGCCGGGTCGCCGCCGACGACGGTCTGCAACAGCTTGATATCGGGTGCGCCGTCGAGATGCTCGCCGATCGCGCCGAAGAACTCCGCGACGGCCGGGGCCTTACTGTGCGCCTGCAGCGCATCGCCGTCGGCCCATTGCTCGACGAAGATGAACGTCCCGTCTTCGGCCTCATGTAGGGAATACAGGTCGCAGCCGGGCTCCTCGTGGACCGCTGCGAGCGCTTTCTTGCCCGCCTCGCGCACCGTTTCGACGGACTCGGATTTGGCCTTCAGGGTGGCGACGACGACAACTGGCATGGCTGCGGACTCCTCGATGAGTGAAAAGCGGTCAATTGAGCACCTTACTGAAGTCGGCCTAACTAAATTTCGTCACCCAACTGTGACCCGTGTGGCTGATGGTGAATTTGGGGCCGCAGCGACTAGGCTGGAGATCATGCCAAGTAAGACCGCTGCGCGCTCCGGAGGCCGTTCGAGCAGGTCAAAGGCCGGTTCGCGGTCCGGAGCCCGCTCGGCGAAGCCCGCTGCACGCCGCAAGCCAGCCAAACGCCGCAGCCCGTCACCCGTCCCCGCGGCAGGGTTGGCCATCGGACGCGGCGCCCGCGCCGGGTGGCTGATGCTGGCCAGGGGAGCCGGTTCGACGGCCCGATCGGTGGGACGCGCGCGGGAGATCGACGCCGGACACCGCCGCGACGGGATCGCGCTGGCGCTGCTGGGGGTCGCGGTCATCATCGTGGCCAGCTCGTGGTTCGACGCCGCCCGGCCGGTGGGCGGATGGATCGACAATTCCCTGCGCGTGCTGATCGGGTCGGCCGTGGTGCTGTTGCCGATCGCACTGATCGCGATCGCGGTCATCCTCATGCGGACCGAGCCGGACCCTGACGCCCGTCCCCGGCTGATTCTCGGGGCGGCGATGATCACCCTGCCCGCGCTTGGTCTGTGGCACCTGTGGGCCGGCTCGCCGGTCAACCCTGCCGACCGACAGCACGCCGCCGGGTTCGTCGGCTTCGCCATCGGTGGCCCCCTGGCCGAGGGCCTGACCCAGTGGATCGCGGCGCCGCTGCTGTTCATCGGTGTGCTGTTCGGCGTGCTGCTGGTCACCGGCACCACGATCCGCGAGGTGCCCGACACGCTGCGCGACATGTTCAGCACGCGGTGGCGCGACGACGAAGAGTTCTATGACGACGAATTCGACGGCTACGCCGAGGCTGGGCCCGAGGACTTCTCCGACGGCTACTACGACGACCCGTCCGCCTACGGCGACGAGGGGCAGGCCTGGCCTTCTTCCGGAGCCGCAGCGGCGGCGACATTCAACGGCGGCACGCCGATGGAGAACTACCCGCTCGACGACGAGGCACCCACGATCCCTGAGCCGACGCGTGCGGCCAAGCGCAAGAAAGCCAAGCCAGCAAAGCAGGTGGCCGACCGCGTCGTCGAGGGACCCTACAACCTGCCGTCGCTGGAATTGCTGCAGAAGGGCGATCCGCCGAAGCGGCGCTCAGCTGCCAATGACCATACGGCAGAAGCGATTTCGGAGGTGCTGCAGCAGTTCAAGGTGAACGCCGCTGTCACCGGCTGCACGCGTGGGCCGACCGTCACCCGGTACGAGGTTGAGCTCGGGCCGGGGGTGAAGGTCGAGAAGATCACCCAGCTGCAGAAGAACATCGCCTATGCGGTGGCGACCGAGAGCGTGCGGATGCTCGCGCCGATCCCGGGTAAGTCAGCCGTCGGCATCGAGGTGCCCAACACCGACCGGGAAATGGTGCGTCTTGCCGACGTGCTGACCGATCCATCGACCCGCAGCGACCACCATCCGTTGGTGATCGCGCTCGGCAAAGACATTGAGGGCGAGTACATTTCGTGGAACCTTGCGAAGATGCCGCACCTGTTGGTGGCCGGTTCCACCGGTTCTGGTAAGTCCAGCTTCGTCAACTCGATGCTGGTGTCGCTGCTGGCGCGCGCCACTCCCGAAGAGGTCAGGATGATCCTGATCGATCCGAAGATGGTGGAATTGACGCCCTACGAAGGCATTCCGCACCTGATCACGCCCATCGTCACGCAACCCAAGAAGGCGGCAGCGGCGCTGACGTGGCTGGTCGAGGAGATGGAGCAGCGCTACCAAGACATGCAGGCGTCGCGGGTGCGCCACATCGATGACTTCAACGCCAAGGTGCGATCAGGAGAAATCACGGCGCCGCTGGGAAGCCAGCGCGAATACCGGCCGTATCCGTACATCGTGGCGATCGTCGACGAGTTGGCCGACCTGATGATGACGGCGCCGCGCGATGTCGAAGACGCCGTCGTTCGAATCACCCAGAAGGCCCGCGCCGCAGGCATCCATCTGGTGCTGGCGACACAGCGGCCGTCGGTCGACGTGGTCACCGGCCTCATCAAGACCAACGTGCCGTCGCGGTTGGCGTTTGCGACATCGTCGCTGACCGACAGCCGCGTGATCCTCGACCAGCAGGGCGCCGAGAAGCTGATCGGCATGGGCGACGGCCTGTTCATCCCGATGGGCGCCAACAAGCCGATCCGGCTGCAGGGCGCCTACGTCTCCGATGACGAGATCCATGCCGTCGTCAACGCCTGCAAGGACCAGGCCGAGCCCGAATACACCGAAGGCGTCACGGCGGCCAAACCCAACAGTGAGCGCACCGACGTCGACCCCGACATCGGCGACGACATGGACGTCTTCCTGCAGGCCGTCGAGCTCGTGGTGTCCAGCCAGTTCGGCTCCACGTCGATGCTGCAGCGCAAGTTGCGGGTGGGCTTCGCCAAGGCCGGCCGCCTGATGGACCTCATGGAGACCCGCGGGATCGTCGGCCCCAGCGAGGGTTCCAAGGCGCGCGAGGTGCTGGTCAAGCCCGACGAGTTGGCCGCGACGCTGGCGTCGATCCGTGGCATCGATGCGCGCGGCGACAACGAGTAGCGCCGGTTTGGGCGTGAAAGGGTCTAGAGCGTCAACAGCATTCGCGTGTTGCCGAGGATGTTGGGCTTGACGTAGGACAGGTCGAGGAACTCGGCCACGCCCGTGTCATACGAGCGGCACATTTCCTCGTAGACCTCCGCCGTCACCGGCGTGCCTTCGATTTCGACGAAACCGTGCTTGCTGAAGAATTCGGTTTCGAACGTGAGCACGAAGATGCGCTGCAGGTGCAGTTCGCGGGCCACGTCCAGCAGCCGGTCGACGATCAGGTGGCCGACGCCTCGGCCCTTGACGCTCGGATGCACGGCCACCGTGCGCACCTCGCCGAGGTCGGCCCACAGCACGTGCAGCGCCCCGCAGCCGATGAGTTCGCCGTCGCGTTCGGCGACCCAGAATTCCTGGACGGCCTCATAGAGGGTCACCAGGTTCTTCTCCAGCAGGATGCGGCCGGAGTAGATGTCGACGAGCGCCTTGATCGCGGGCACATCCGACGTCGTGGCGCGGCGCACCACGAGCCCGTCGGCCCGCGAACAGTCGCCATCGCTCACAGGTGCGAGGGTATCGGTTCGAGCAACCGATATTCTGTGGCGGTGTCGGGCCAACCTCACACCGATCCGGTGATTCCTCGCGCAAAGGTCGCGAACATCGCCAACCTGCTCACCGGCGTGCGGCTGGTCCTGGTCCCGGTTTTCCTGATAGCGCTGTTCGCCGGCGACGGTCATGAAACCCCCTGGCGCGTCGCCGCTTTCGTCATCTTCGCGGTCGCGGTGATCACAGACCGGTTCGACGGTGCACTGGCTCGCAGCTACGGAATCGAAACCGACTTCGGCCGGCTGGCCGACCCTATCGCCGACAAGACGCTGATCGGCGCGGCACTGATCAGCCTGGCCATGCTCGGCGAGCTGCCGTGGTGGGTGACGGTGGTGATCCTGGTGCGCGAGATTGGGATCACCGTGCTGCGCTTTGTCGTGCTGCGCCACGGCGTCATTCCAGCCAGCCGCGGCGGCAAGCTCAAGACCCTCGTTCAGGCCGTGGCGATCGGACTTTTCGTCCTGCCACTGTCGGGCCCGTGGCTGACAGGAGCTTGGGTCGTGATGATCGCCGCGATCGTGTTGACCGTGCTCACCGGCGTCGACTACGTGGTGTCGGCAATCCGCGATTGGCGAGGACGGGTCGCAGGTCAGTGACGGTGTGGGAGGGGCGGGGCCAGAAAATCGCGCCAATCGTGCCGGTCCGGGAACCACCCGGCAACCCGCGGCGTTGCTCTAGTACGCCCAAGCGAAGGAGAGCACGATGGCGACATTGCTGCGCGAGGTGATCGGCGACGTGCTGCGTCGTGCCCGCACTGATCAGGGCCGTACCCTGCGCGAGGTGTCCGATGCCGCGCGGGTGAGCCTGGGTTACCTGTCCGAGGTCGAGCGTGGCCGCAAGGAGGCCTCGAGCGAACTGCTCAGCGCCATTTGCGGCGCCCTGGATGTGCCGCTGTCGCAGGTGCTGTCCGACGCCGGCGACGAGATGGCGCAGGAGGAGCGCAAGGCGCTCGCCGCCCCGTCGGCGAGCGCGGCGAACATCGATGCCACCACCAAGGTCGTCATTCCACACGCCGTTTCGATGGCGGTCGCGTAGCTGTTCTGATCTGCGCAGAACCGATAGGTTGGCTCCTAGAGGCAGACGGAAGCACGTTCTCGAACACGAAGGTGGAATGAACCCATGGCCAATCCGTTCGTCAAGGGGTGGCGCTACTTGATGGCGCTGTTCAGCTCGAAGGTCGACGAGTACGCCGACCCGAAGGTGCAGATCCAGCAGGCCATCGAGGAGGCCCAGCGGCAGCATCAGGCGCTCACGCAGCAAGCCGCCCAGGTCATCGGCAACCAGCGTCAGCTCGAGATGCGGCTCAACCGCCAACTCGCCGACATCGAGAAGCTGCAGGTCAACGTTCGCCAGGCGCTGACGCTGGCCGACCAGGCGACCGCCAACGGTGATGCCGCCAAGGCCACCGAATACAACAACGCCGCCGAGGCCTTCGCCGCGCAGCTGGTGACCGCCGAGCAGAGCGTCGAGGACCTCAAGGTGCTTCACGACCAGGCGCTTCAGGCCGCCGGTCAGGCGAAGAAGGCCGTCGAGCAGAACGCGATGATGCTTCAGCAGAAGATCGCCGAGCGCACCAAGCTGCTGTCCCAGCTCGAGCAGGCCAAGATGCAGGAGCAGGTCAGCGCGTCACTGCAGTCGATGAGCGAGCTGGCCGCCCCCGGCAACACCCCCAGCCTCGACGAGGTCCGGCAGAAGATCGAGCGCCGCTACGCCAACGCGATGGGCGCCGCCGAGCTGGCGCAGAACTCGGTGCAGGGCCGCATGCTCGAGGTGCAGCAGGCCAGCGTGCAGATGGCCGGGCATTCACGGCTGGAGCAAATCCGGGCCTCGATGCGCGGCGAGGCCCTGCCGTCCGGAGGGGCAGCAGGGACGTCGGCGCCAGCCGCGCCTGCGTCCCCGGTGTCTAGGCCGGAGGCCACTCCCGAGAATCCGCTCGGCCAGTAGTTGGTTCGTGAGGTGGAGCAGTGAAGCAGCGCTCGACAGCCGGCCGACCGGAGGCCTGGCGGTCATTGCTGCAGCGCGGAATCGACACCGCCGCTGAGCTGTCCGACGTGCTGGCGCAGAAGCTGAGTGCAGCGGCCGACCCCCGCGCCAAGCAGCTGCGGAAGCGCAAGTGGGCGCTGCGGCTTGCGCTGTTTTTCACCGCGGGATGTCTCTTCTTCGTCTTCGTGACAGCCGTGCTTGCCTCGTGGCACACCCCGGCGTGGGCACTGTTCATTCCCGCGCCGATCGCCGTCGGTGCGGGCTTCCTCGCCACGCTCTCGTTCCTGCGCTACCGCTGGTTGCGTGGGGAGCCGCTGCCGCCGCAGCGGTCGCGGGCTACCCGCCGGCTGCCGCCGTGGGGTTCGGCGGCGCGGCAGCCGATGGCCGCGCTGGCCGCCTCCGAGCGGGGGCTGTTCTCGTTGATCAGCGTGATCGAGCGGGGCAGGATGCTGCCCGCGGCAGAGTTGCGCGAGCTCGTCGCTGTGGCCAACCAGTCGGCCGCGACCATGGCGGCGACCGCCGACGAGGTCGTGTCGATGGAGCGGGCGGCAGCCAACGCCCCGCAGTCGCGGGCCTATCTGTCCCCGACGATCGCGGCGTTCACTGCGCAGCTGGATAACGGCGCACGCCAGTACAACGACATGGTCACCGCTGCAGCGCAACTGGTGTCGGCGGCCAGCCAATCCGATGGTGCGGGGCACATGCCGCAGCAGCGCTACCGCGCCGAACTGGTCAACGCCACCGACCGGCTGACCGGATGGGCGAAGGCGTTCGAGGAACTCGGTCAGCTCAAGCGCGCGTGAGTTAGAACGTGGGGCGCAGCGGCGGGATCGCGACGCCGAGCAGGCCGCGCACGGTTCCCTTCAGCACATCCCACACGTCGAAGTAGTCGCGCCACAGCGTGATTCGGCCGCCGTGCACCTCGAAGACTCCGCAGACCCAGAATTGCGCGCGGATTGGGCCGAAGGTCAGCGCGTCGGTGCGTTCGGTCAGCACCGCGTTGCCTTCCGTCGCGACCCGGTGGAACTTCACGTCGAAGCCGAGCCAGCTCGGTTGGCTTCGGAAGAGTTTCGTGATGCGTCGCCGGCCGCGAATAGTCGGGTAGCCGACGTTCTGCCACTCGATGTCGTCGGCCATCAACGAGTCGACGGTGTCGTAGTCTTCATCGGCCATGGCGTAGAGGAACGTCTCCACTGTGCGGGCATTGGCCGTGGTGTCCAGTTCGGATGACGTCATGCCTAGAGCGTAGTGCCGCAGGGCTGTGGCAGGGTAGCCGCATGCGCGTCGCCGTGGTCGCCGGACCCGATCCCGGACACGCGTTTCCCGCGTTGGCGCTGTGCCTGCGGTTCCTGGCCGCCGGCGATGCTCCGACGCTGCTCACCGGCACCGAATGGCTCGGCACCGCCCGGTCGGTCGGGGTGGACGCCGTCGAGCTCGTCGGGCTCGATCCCACCGAGCTCGACGACGACAGCGACGCGGGGGCCAAGATCCATCAACGCGCGGCGCGGATGGCGGTGCTCAACGTGCCGGTGCTGCGGGAGCTGGCACCCGATCTGGTGGTCTCCGACGTCATCACCGCCTGCGGCGGAATGGCCGCCGAGCTGCTCGGAATTCCATGGATCGAGCTGAATCCGGCGCCGCTGTACCGGCCATCGAAGGGCCTGCCGCCGCTGGGCAGCGGGCTGGCGCCCGGTGTTGGCATCCGCGGCAAGCTCCGCGACGCCGTGCTGCGGGCGCTGACCGCGCGGGCCTGGCGGGCCGGCATCCAGCAGCGCTCCGCGGTGAGGGTCGAAATCGGTTTGCCCGCAACCGATCCCGGACCGTTACGGCGATTGATCGCCACGTTGCCTGCGCTGGAAGTGCCGCGCCCCGACTGGCCGGAGGAGGCCGTCATCGTCGGGCCGTTGCACTTCGAACCGACGACCGACGTGCTGGAGATCCCGCCGGGGGACGGCCCGGTCGTCGTCGTCGCGCCTTCGACCGCCGTGACCGGCGCGCGTGGCCTGACCGAAGTCGCGCTGGAAACCCTGCGCCCGGGTGAGGCGCTGCCGCACGGCTCACGGGTCGTGGTGTCGCGTCTCGGCGGTGACGACCTCGAGGTGCCGCCGTGGGCGGTGGTGGGCCTCGGCCGTCAGGACGAACTGCTGTCGCACGCCGACCTGGTGATCTGCGGCGGCGGCCACGGCATGGTGTCCAAGACGCTGATGGCCGGGGTGCCGATGGTCGTGGTGCCCGGCGGCGGCGATCAGTGGGAGATCGCCAATCGCCTTGTGCGGCAGGGGAGTGCACGCCTCATCCGGCCACTGGAGCCCGCCGCCTTGGTGGCGGCGGTCACCGAAGTGTTGTCTTCACCGCGGTACGCCGCGGCCGCCAGGCGCGCCGGGGCCACCGCAGCCGATGTGGCAGACCCGGTCCGGGTGTGCCACGAGGCGCTCGTGTCGTCGGCTTAGCTGTTACGCCCGCTGAGCGCGTCGCGCAGGCGGTCGATCAAGCCCATGCCCGGACCCAGGATCTTGTTGGCCGGCGGCTCGTCCGGCGCCGAGGGGTGGGGCCGCGTGGGCGCCATCTTCTTGGCGCTTGCGAATTTCTCCCCGAGCTCGGCCAACTCCTGGCGATCGCACACCTCACGAAGTTTCGGAAGGAGGTCGCCTTCTTCGTCTGCGATGTGGTGCCGGATGTCTTTGATCAATTCGCCGACCAGCTTGTCGAACCCCGCGTCCTCGGCTTCGGTCTTCTCGATCTTCTTCATGATCTCTTCGGCTTCGGCGTGCTCGTGCAACTCGTGGTCGACGAGCTTGTCGCCGTCGGGTAACGCCTTGCGGGCGGCCGGGTAGAGGTACATCTCTTCGCCGACCGAGTGGCGCACCAGTTCGGTGATCACGTGCTCGACGAGCTGGCGCCGCTGATCCGGATTACGGTTGCTCTCAAGCTCTTTGAATATCTCCTCCACCTCACGGTGGTCGGTGACGATGTCGTCGATGATGTCGGCGGGTGTTGCTGTCATGGCATTTACCTTGGGCTGGAGGTGTGATTACGACCAAGGGGATACCCCGCCGATGCCCGATGACACCGGCGGATGCCGGTAGTTTGGACGATGTGCGTCTGACCGAATTCAACGAGCTTGTCGAGGGTCGGTTCGGCCCCGTGCGTGGGCAGTCGCTGCTGCTCGACCACGTGCTCACCGATCTCGGCGGACGCACAGCCGCACAGGCCATCGAGGACGGCGTCGAGCCGCGTGACGTCTGGCGGGCACTGTGCGCCGACTTCGATGTCCCTCGCGATCAATGGTGACGGGCTAGCGCTTGTCCTCGCCGCGGCCGGTGCCGGCGGTGTGAGCCGGGCCCACCGCGTCGTCGTCGGTGTCGGACTCCGACCCGCGCGAAGCAGGCTGCTCGTCAGCGGGTGACGCCGTTGTTCCGCCGGATGTCTGCCCCGGCGCGGGTGATTTGTATTCAGGATCACCGGTCGGTCCTGTCGCGCCACCCGTCCTGGCGCCTTGGGCTTCGGTGAAGCCTGAATCGGCCTCTGCTTTTCGGCCCTCGTATGGCGGAAGGGCGGCCTCGACGTCGCGCGGTGGTTCGTTGGTGAACTTGGTCTCGAATCCAGGGTCACTTTCTTCGCCGTGAGTGGGCACCGATTCGTCGCCCTGGTAGGTGCCCGAGGGACGATCTTCGCCGCCTGATGGCTTGTCTGATCCCGTGTCACGGGTCCCTGGTTCCGGGTCTCCGGCGAAGCGGTCTTGTGGGCTGCTCATGAGTTCTCCTTGGAGCCGCCGCACGCCTGGCGGCGACCTAGAGGTGGCGCATCCGTCGTCGGCGGCCAAAGCCGATCATGGCGCCGTTGTATCTAATGGACATATTCGGCGGCATTAACCTCGCTGACCCAGCAACTGAGCCGTCTCGCGGTGCAGCCTGCCGAAGTTGTAGTAAGCGGCGCAAGCGCCTTCGGGAGAAACCATGCACGTGCCAATCGGCGTCTCGGGGGTGCATGCGGTGCCGAACACCTTGCATTCCCAGGGCTTTATGACGCCCTTGAGGACCTCTCCGCATTGGCATGCCTTGGGGTCTGCGACCCTCACTCCGGGCATGTCGAACTTCAGCTCTGCGTCGAAGTCGGCATAGTCACGGTGGATCTTCAGCGCACTCTGTGAGATGAAGCCCAGCCCCCGCCACTCGAAGTGCGGGCGCAACTCGAAGGTTTCGGCCATCAGCTTGAGCGCTTGCGTATTGCCTTCTGGACGCACGACCCTCGTGTATTGGTTTTCCACCTCACAACGCCCAGTTCTGATTTGTCGCAGCAACATGTGTACCGAGGCCAGGATGTCGAGCGGTTCGAATCCCGCGACCACCATTGGCTTTCCATATACGTTCGGCACGAACCGGTATGGGCGCAGACCCACCACTGTGGATACATGCCCGGGCCCGAGAAAGCCGGAAAGCCTCAGATCCGGTGATTCGAGGATGGCCTTGATCGGCGGAACTATGGTCACGTGGTTGCAGAAGATGCTGAAATTGCCGACGCCGAGCGCGCGGGCACGAACCAGTGTCACGGCGGTCGACGGTGCCGTGGTTTCGAAGCCGACGGCGAAGAAGACGACATGTCGATCGGGGTTGTCGACAGCGATCTTCAGTGCGTCGAGCGGGGAGTAGACAAAGCGCACGTCGGCGCCGCGAGCCTTGGCCTCGATGAGGTTGCCCTCGGAGCCGGGCACCCTCATCATGTCGCCGAACGTGGTGAAGATGACGTTCGGCTGTTCGGAGAGCCACATCGCGTCGTCGACGCGTCCCATCGGAATAACACACACCGGGCAGCCCGGTCCGTGGACAAGCTCGACTGACTTCGGCAGCAGATGCTCGATTCCGTGCCGGTAGATGGTATGGGTGTGGCCCCCACACACTTCCATGAACTTGAACTCGTCACCGGCCGCGAGTTCGGTGATCGACTTGACCAGCGCGCGTGCGGCGGCGGGGTCACGGAATTCGTCGACGAATCTCATATCAAGCCTTTCAAGCGATTTCAGACGAGTTGAAGGACTCGATCTCGTTGAGGTAATCGGCGCCCATCTTCTGCACCTGATCGAGTGTCAGCGTTGCCTCGCGCTCGTCGATCTTGGCCATCGCGAACCCGACGTGCACCAGCACCCAGTCGCCCACCTGCAGGTTGTCGTCGGCGAGCAGGCGCACACTGATGTTTCGTCGGACGCCGTTGACGTCGACCTTGGCCAGCGATTGTTCGGCGTCGACGATGTCGACCACCTGGCCGGGAATTCCCAGACACATCGTCGGTCTCCTTTCAGCAGATTCGGGGTAGTGGGTCCCCGACCAGCATGTCGACGATTCGACTGCCCCCGAAGGAAGTTCGCAGCGCGACGATGCCGTGCGGCTCGGGCATGATCTCGCCCACGACGGTCGCCCTGACACCTTGCGGGTGTGACTGCATCGCCGCCACGGCGGCCTCGGCCTCATCGGCCGCAACGACGGCAATGAACTTCCCTTCGTTGGCGACGTACAGCGGGTCGATGCCGAGCATGTCGCATGCACCCAGCACCTGCGGCAGCACCGGCAGGCTCTGCTCGTCCAGAACAAGGGCGAACGAGGAATCCTTGACCAGTTCGTTGCAGACGGTTCCGACGCCACCGCGGGTCACGTCACGCATCCACCGGGTTGACGGCGCAGCTTCCAGCAGCAGCTCGACCAGTTCATGGACCGGCGCAGTGTCGGAGGCGATGTCGGCGTCGATGGCCAGGTCGCCGCGCGCGAGCATGACCGCCATCCCGTGTTCGCCGATCGTGCCGGACACCACGACCTTGTCACCCGGCTGCACACGATCACGCGATAGCCGTCGAACCTCGGGAATCACGCCCACACCCGCGGTCGTGATGTACAGCCCGTCAGCCGCGCCCCTTCCGACGACCTTGGTGTCACCGGTGACGATCTGCACGCCTGCTTTGGCGGCGGCCTCGCTCATGTCCGCGACGATCTCGCGCAACTCCGAGATCGGGAATCCCTCCTCGATGACGAAGGCCGCCGAAATCCATTGCGGCCGTGCGCCCGACACCGCGAGGTCATTGATCGTTCCGTGGACGGCGACGTGGCCGATGGAGCCCCCGGGGAAACGCCGCGGCGAAACTACGAAGGAGTCGGTGGAGAACGCGAGCCGGTCGCCGGACGGCGTCCGCAACGCGGCGGCGTCGTTCAGCTGTTCGAGTTCGTCGTTGCGGAATGCCTCGAGGAACACCGAGTCGACGAGGGCGGCCGACGACTTGCCGCCCGCGCCGTGTGCCAGAGTCACCACGTCGTCGAGCAGCCGGGGGCGGCGCTGACGGAATTTGTCGATGCGCGCCAGCACACGGTCTTCGCGTTCGGCGGCGGTCATGGCGTTGGTTGTCATGAGGTGTTCGCTCCATTGCGTGGACGGGACAGTTGTTCCTGGACGACTGTCCATAGCCGAAAGCCGAGCATGGCGTGGCTCTCCTGGATGCGGTGGATGCTCTGGCTGTGCACCGTGAAGCAGTAGGCGAGGTCCTCGGCGACCGCCATTCGCCCACCGTCGTGGCCGGAGAAACCGATTGTCAGCAGCCCGCGCCGCTTGGCCTCCGTGATGGCAGCCATCAGGTCTTCTGAGTTGCCCGACGTCGACAGTGCTATCGCGACATCGCGGTCGCGGGCGTGGGCAATGATCTGACGTTTGAAGATCAGGTCGAAGCCGACGTCGTTGCCCAGGGCTGTCACCACCGCTTCGTCGGCTGCAAGTGACCACGCCGCCACTGCGCGGCCGCGTGCCGGGCGGCTGAACAGCGATGCCAACGTCGCCGCATCGGTTGAGCTGCCCCCGTTGCCCAGCGTGTAGAGTCGGCCGCCGCGCAGGAACCGCTCGGCCATCTCGCTACCCGCGGCGGCCAGCGCCGGCCCATATTCGTTCAGCGATTCTCGTTGCAGACGCGCGCTTTCGGCGGCCTTGCCCCTGGCTGATGCTGCGAGGTCGTCGAGGAGGCTGCGGGCGTCGGTTTCCTCCGACTCGATGAACGGATAGAGGAAGCCGGTTGTTTCGGTGCTCTCACTGCTGGGCGTGGTCATCGGTTCACCTCCTCGGTGTTGTGACGTGCAATCGCGGTGCCCGCGTGCACCAGCACAAGATCGTTGGGCGCGACGTCGCCCAGAACGGTGACATCGACCCATTCCTCGCCCTCGGCAGTGCGAACGAGGGCCTGGCCCAAGGGATCTGCGGACTCGAGGATCACTTCGCCGAGCCGTCCTTCGTCGCTGCACGTCACACACACGTGGTCCGCGGATTCGTCAAGAGCGGGTTTCAGTAGGCCGGGATGTTCGAAGCAGACGTGGGTGAGCTCCCACAACAGGTGATACATCAGGACGAAGCGCCCGGTGGCCGGGACCATGGGATCGTACGAGTCGACCCAGAGAATGTGGTCGGCCGCGCCGGCCGGTGGCCGCGGGCCGGACCCGATCCAAAGTGTCCGCGCACCCCAGGCGGGTGCTCGTCGCATCGCGTCGACGGCGGCCGGTTCGTCGGCCGACGCCACCGCCATCAGCAGGTCACCCGGCTGGGCGGCGACGCGGGCCTGGGCCACTGGGTCGGGTTCGACGAGCGCCACCGACGGCAGCGCTCGTTTGCCCACGATCACGGGATGGACGAATTCGACCGCGACATGATGGGCGTGTGGTTCCCACTGCGGCGAGATCACCCACAGTGTCGCGCCGTCGTGAAAGTGGCGTGCGAGGTCCAACGCCGCCGCAGCCAAGTCGGCCGACAGGTTGGCGTCGATACAGCCCGAATCTGAAGTAACCGTCATTCTTTTCGCTCCTCCCGGTCGGTGTTCACCAGGTTCAGCGTGGTCCGCGTCGCGTCGGCCAGCGCTGCGCATTCGTCATCGGTGAGGACCCCGCAGGCCCATTCCCAGTGGGCCGCAACCACCTCGCCCGGGGTGGGTCGCCCGATCAGCGCGACGCCGTTCTTGCTCCACCGCACCTGCTCGAGCCGTGGCTCGCCGAGTCCTAGGGTGCCATCGCTGAATGTCAGCGGGCGCGCCGTGACGGTCGCGTGCTCGTCGTCGACGGACTCCACGGCGCCCCAACGGATTCGGCAGTCCTGCAACACTTTCAGCGCGATGGTCGGTTCACGGTCGAGGAACCGCACCCAGGGATACACCACGAAGACGTGGAAGCTGTGGTGGGCCAACGCCCCTTGGGGCCGAGCCAGGTGACCGAGCAGCCCCGTCGCCTGGCCGGTGAATGCGCGGCGCAGCGTCTGCACCAACGCTGTGGCATCGACGCGGTCCAGCAGCGGCCCACCGATCCAGTAGCTGCGGACGACCTCAACGTCCAGCGGATCCGGTATGCCTGCCGCTTCGGCGATCGTGTGCAGATACGGCCACGCGCCGTCGAACTCCTTGGCGTTGTCGGCCACTTCGGAGGGATTGTCGCCGCGCAACAGCACCTCTGAGTCGGCAGGTCCGCAGTAGCCCAGCTCGTTCGGGGGAAAGGCGTAGCGCGCGAACATCGTGTATCCGGCAGGCAGCTTGTGTTCGTGGAGTGCGGTCATGGCTATCCCGCTGTCCCGACAAGCAGTTGCCCGAGCGCGATGCCGCCGTCGTTGGGTGGCACATGTCGATGGGTGATCACCGAAAGGCCCGTGGCCCGTAAACCGTCGAGCACCAGGCGCAACAGCAGGG
>NZ_LZMC01000099.1 GCF_001668615.1 Mycobacterium sp. 1274761.0 | reverse complement strand
TGACCGGCATCTACGCCCAAGTCCTCGGACTCAACCGCGTCGGAGTCGACGACTCCTTCTTCGAACTCGGCGGCGACTCGCTATCGGCGATGAAGGTGATCGCTGCGGTGAATAAGTCGTTGGGCACGGGCCTGTCGGTGCGGGCGTTGTTCGAGGCGCCCACGGTGGCGCAGTTGGCGCCGCGGCTCGGTGCTGAGGAGGACGTGCTGGCGCCCCTGGTGGCCGTCGAGCGGCCGGCGGTAGTGCCGTTGTCGTTTGCCCAGAACCGGTTGTGGTTTATCGACCAGCTGCAGGGACCGTCTGCGGTTTACAACTTGGCGGTGGCGCTGCGCCTGGGTGGTCAAATGAACGCACAGGCGCTCGGCGCTGCGATGGTTGATGTAGCAGCCCGCCACGAGAGCCTGCGCACGCTGTTTCCCGCTCCGGATGGGGTTCCCTCACAGTTGGTGTTGCCGGTGGAACGCGCCGAGGTCGGGTGGCAGGTCCACGATGCCGCTGGCTGGTCGGAGAGTCGGCTGCGGGAGGCCGTCGGCGCGGTGGTGCGTCGTCCGTTTGATCTGTCTGCTGAGATCCCGTTGCGGGCGGCCCTGTTCCGGCTGGGTGAGGACGAGCATGTGTTGGTGGCGGTGGTGCACCATATCGCTGCTGATGGCTGGTCGATCACTCCGCTGGTGACTGACTTGAGCGTGGCGTATGCGGCCCGCTGCGCCGGGCGGGCTCCGGGGTGGGTGCCGTTGCCGGTGCAGTATGTCGATTACACGTTGTGGCAGCGTGACCAGTTGGGGGATCTTGATGATCCCGATAGTCGTATCGCCGCGCAGTTGGCGTATTGGGAGCAGGCGCTGGGCGATATGCCCGAGCGGTTGGCGTTGCCCACTGATCGGCCGTATCCGCCGGTGGCGGATTACCGCGGCGCCACGGTGGCGGTGGACTGGCCGGCCGCGGTGCAGCAGCAGGTGGCGCGGGTGGCTCGCGAACACAACGCGACCAGCTTCATGGTGGTGCAGGCGGCGCTGGCGGTGCTGCTGGCCAAACTCAGCGCCAGCAACGATGTGGCGGTGGGGTTCCCGATCGCCGGGCGGCGCGACCCCGCCCTGGATGACTTGGTCGGGTTCTTTGTCAACACCTTGGTGTT
>NZ_LZMC01000098.1 GCF_001668615.1 Mycobacterium sp. 1274761.0 | reverse complement strand
ACACCGCTACCCGAACCGGCTGCCGACAATCTCGCCTACCTGATCTACACCTCAGGCACCACCGGCACCCCCAAAGGCGTCGCCATCACCCACCACAACGTCGCCCACTTGATGGCCCTGGACGAACGGCTGGCGCAGGCCGGACAGGTGTGGTCGCAGTGCTTCTCGTTGGCGTTTGACTTCTCGGTGTTGGAGATCGTCGGAGCGTTGTTGCACGGCGGACGGTTGGTGATAGCGCCCGAGTCGGTGGTTGCATCAGCAATTGAATTCCACGCGTTGCTGGTTGAGCAACGGGTCAGTGTGTTGTGTCAGACGCCGTCTGCGCTGGCGATGTTGCCGCAGGAGGGGTTGGAGTCCACGGCATTGGTGGTGGGCGGTGAGGCGGTTCCGGCGGCGCTGGTGGATCAGTGGGCGCCCGGGCGGGTGATGGTCAACGGGTACGGCCCGACCGAGTCGACGGTGTATGCGGCGATGAGCGCGCCGCTGGAGGCCGGCTCGGATGTGGTGCCGATCGGCTCGCCGCCACCAAATGCGGCGTTGTTCGTGTTGGATGCGGGGTTGCGCCAGGTGCCGCCGGGCGTGGTGGGCGAGTTGTATGTAGCGGGCGCTGGGGTCGGGATGGGGTATTGGCGCCGGTCTGGGCTGACGTCGTCGCGGTTTATGGCGTGCCCGTTCGGGGCGCCGGGCACCCGGATGTATCGGACCGGGGATTTGGTGGCCTGGGGTGCCGATGGACAG
>NZ_LZMC01000097.1 GCF_001668615.1 Mycobacterium sp. 1274761.0 | reverse complement strand
CGCCAAGAATGTGGCCAAACAAAAACAACAAACAAAAACCACCAAACACACTATTGAGTTCTCAAACAACACACCCGTTCCGGCCGCGCAACCAACACGCGGCACAAGGCCGCGTACTCGTAATGCGGACGTTCGGGAACCCACCGAAGTGGAGCTTCCCTCTGGGACGCCGTCGCGCTCAGCGGCTGGGCCGCGTCGCGACGACTTCAATAAGTTACGTGAGGGAAAACTTGGAGTCAAATGGGCTGATCGGCGGTGTGTCTCAACGGTTCCGCCGGTCGTGCGCAGCGTCGTGCGTCGACTCCGACGAGTTAGTCAACACGTTGCACGCCAGCGATATTCCGCTTGCCGCGACGCAGCACCAACCACCGGCCGTGAAGGAAGTCGGACGGTTGCGGAGTCCAGTCGTCGCCCTCGATGCGGACGTTGTTGACGTAGGCGCCGCCCTCCGCGACCGTCCGTCGCGCCGCCCCCTTGCTGTCGACGAGCCCGCTGGCCACCAGGAGGTCGGTGATGGCGTTCGGGCTGCCAGGCTTCAGCTCTGCCACCTGGTTGTTGCTGGCTTCGCGTAGCGCCGCGGCCAAGGTCGGCTCGTCGAGCTGCGCCAGCTCCCCTCGACCGAAGAGCGCCTGGCTGGCATGTTCGACCGCAGCGCACTGCGGCTGTCCGTGGACCAGCGTGGTGAGCTCCTGCGCCAGCCTGCGCTGGGCGGCGCGCTCGTGCGGCCGCTCTGCGGTGGCCTGCTCGAGCGCGTCCAATTCCTCGCGCGACAGGAACGTGAACCACTTCAAGTACGGCACCACGTCCGCGTCGGCGGTATTGAAGAAGTACTGGTACCAGGCGTACGGGCTGGTCATCTCTGGGTCGAGCCACAGATTGCCGCCCCCGGTCGACTTACCGAACTTCTTGCCTTCGGAGTCGGTGACCAGCGGCGTGGTCAGGGCGTGCACCATCGTGCCCTCCTTCTGACGCACCAACCGGACGCCGGCGATGATGTTGCCCCACTGGTCGGATCCGCCGATCTGCAGCGCGCAACCGTAACGTCGGTGCAGTTCGACGTAGTCGTTGGCCTGCAGCAGCATGTAGCTGAACTCGGTGTAGGAGATGCCTTCGCCCTCCAGCCGGCGCCGCACGGTGTCGCGGTCGAGCATCACGTTGACCGAGAAGTGTTTTCCGACGTCGCGCAGGAATTCGATCGTCGACAGCGGGCCCGTCCAGGACAGGTTGTTTTCCACCACGGCTCCCGTAACGGAGTCGTGGAATTCGACGAAGCGCTCGAGTTGCCCACGTATTCGGTCCGCCCAGTCCGCAACGGTGTCCGCGGTGTTCAGGGTGCGCTCGCCGGTTTCGCGGGGATCACCGATCATGCCCGTGGCACCTCCCGCGAGCACGATCGGCCGATGGCCCGCCTGCTGAAAGCGCCGCAGTGTGAGCAGCGGGATCAGATGGCCGGCGTGCAGACTCGGGGCCGTGGGATCGAAGCCGGAGTACACGGTGACGGGTCCCGCGGCCAATGCCGCCTTCAGCGCGTCCTCGTCGGTGGACTGAGCGATCAGCCCGCGCCAACGCAGCTCGTCGAGGATGTCCGGATTGTCCTTAGACGTCACGATGTCGATCTTCCCGTACCCCGGTGGAGCGGCCCCAGCCGGTGCGTTGACGGGTCGGCCACACCGCGCTGCGAGGGCACGCGCGCCGCCGCCTCATCCGCACTTGCGGCCGATAGCATGGCGCAGTCGAACGCATTCCGTTCCAGAGGGGAGAGTCGAAACTCGTATGACACCACCCCATCCCGACCGAGACGAGATCCGCAAAGGAGCGGCGTTCTACAACGCGCGGGGGCTCTTCATCTACAACCTTTACGTCTTGAGGTTTAACAACCGATGGCTGTGGCGCTGCCCCCGCCGCCGCCTCCTGCAGCATTACGACGAGCACATCCGGTGTCGCCACCTCGACATCGGGCCCGGCACCGGTTGGTACCTGCAGCACGCCACGTTCCCCTGCCCTGAGCCCAATCTCACGCTTCTCGACCTGAGTCCTGACAGCCTCGCGACGGCCGGCAGACGCCTCCGCAAGCTGGCGCCGACGCTGCTGCATTCGGACATCTTTTCGTCGATCCACACCGAAGAGAGATTCGACTCTATCGCCGCCAACTACGTGTTCCATTGCATCCCCGGCGACTGGAAGACCAAATCCTTGGCGATCGAAAACGTAGCCGACGCTCTCGCACCGGATGGAGTGTTCTTCGGCTCGACGATCCTGGGGGTAGGTGTTCGCCACAACCTGCTTGGCCGACGAACGATGAAGCGGTTCAACACCTCTGGGACCTTCCACAACGACACGGACGATCTCGCCGGCCTGCAGCGGGCTCTCGACACCTACTTCGAGACGTTCACCACGACGATGGTGGGTACCGTCGCGCTGTTCACCGCCAGCCGTCCGCGCAACCGCGGCATAACGACTGGCACCTAGTCACTCTCGCCCAGCGCCGGCGCCCGCGGACTGCGGCGGTACAGCGACACTTCCGGGCGTCCCGCCAGCCAGAATCGCCATGGCCGATCGGCCGCCAGACTGACCCCCACACGTGGGCCCTCAGCCGCAGGGCGCTGCTCCCCCAGCGCTAGCCGGACCGGGCTGTGCGGGTCGAAAAGGTCAATCCCGTTGTCGTCCATGGTGATTCCCAGCGCTGAACACAGATTGCCGGGGCCGCGGGCCAGGGCCGTCGGCCGCACCGACTCTCCCCGCCGAAGCGCTGCGACCTCCAGCCCGGACTCGACCGCCGCCGCTCGCAGCAGAACCGCACCCGCCACCCCGTCGTAGGCGCAGACCACGTTCGCGCAGACGTGTATGCCGTGGCTCCGGTACGTGTACAGCCGGCCAGCCGGCCCGAACATCACGGAGTTGCGTCCACCGGGCCCGCGATACGAGTGGGACGCGGCGTCCGGCCACGGACCGTCGGGCGGGCCGCCGTAGGCCTCGACCTCGACGATCATCGCGCTGACGCCGCGGCCGATCAGCGCTGCGCCCAGAAGTCGGCGGGCCGCCTCGACGGGATCGGCGGGCAGCGACTTCGTGGTCATCGAGGCGATTGTGCCTGCAGGTCTTGACACGCCCAAACCGCGGGAGGATATTCATCCTATGATGACTTCATCGAGTGATGAATTGTTGGACACGGGCATTGAGCCAGTCATCGCTATCGAACATCTGCGGGTCGTCCGCGGAAAACGTCCCGCGATTCACGACCTGTCCGTGCGTATTGCCCGCGGCACCATCACCGGCCTGCTCGGGCCTTCCGGCTGCGGCAAGACCACGCTGATCCGCTGCATTGTCGGAACCCAGATCGTCACGGGCGGACGAGTCACCGTCCTCGGCCACGCGGCCGGGTCCGCTCCCCTGCGCGGGCGCGTCGGATACATGCCGCAGGACGCGACCATCTACGACGACCTGCGGGTCGTCGACAACGTCCGCTATTTCGGGTCGCTGTACGAAGTCGATTCCAAGTCAGCCGACGAGGCCGTTTCCGCCGTCGGCCTCGACGATCACCGAACCGCGTTGTGCAGCAACCTGTCCGGCGGACAACGCGCCCGTGTCTCGCTTGCCTGTGCGCTGGTGGCGGCTCCTGATGTGCTGGTGCTCGACGAGCCGACCGTCGGCCTCGATCCGGTGCTGCGCGTCGACCTCTGGGAACAGTTTCAACGACTCGCCCAACGCGGAACGACGTTGCTCGTTTCCAGCCACGTCATGGATGAAGCCGATCACTGCGGCGACCTACTGCTCATGCGGGAAGGACACCTTCTCGCCCACACCACGCCACGGAAATTACGGGAGGAAACCGGATGTCAGTCACTGGAGGAAGCGTTTCTGTCCGTCATCCGGCACAGCACCGAAGCCGCAGCAAGCTGAGCCTGACCGGCTATCTGGCCACCACCGGGCGCATCCTGCGCCAGCTGGGCGCCGATCATCGCAGCGTCGCGATGATCTTGGTCGTTCCCAGCCTGATCATCACGCTGATGTACTTCATGTTCCAGAACGCGCCGCATCCACCGGGCGGCCCGTCGCCGTTCAACAACGCGTGTCTGATCATGCTCGGCGTGTTCCCGTTGATCGTCATGTTCCTGATCACCTCGATAACCATGCAGCGCGAACGGGTTTCGGGAACGTTGGAGCGAATCCTGACCACGCCGCTGAGTCGACTCGAACTGCTGGGCGCCTACGGCACCGCGTTTTCGATCGCCGCAGCCGCGCAGGCCACGCTCGCCTGCATCGTGTCGTTCTGGTTCCTTGGTCTGGACACGAAGGGCAGCCCGCTGCTGGTGTTCGTGATCGCGATCATCAACGCCGTCCTCGGCGTCGGCCTCGGCCTACTGTGCAGCGCGTTCGCCCGCACCGAGTTTCAGGCCGTGCAGTTCATGCCCGTCGTCATCGCCCCCCAACTGTTGTTGTGCGGCATCATCGTGCCCCGCGACGTGATGCCCGACTGGCTGCAGTGGATCAGCAACGTGCTGCCCGCCAGCTACGCTTTGGAGGCGCTGCGGCAGGTCGGCGCGTATTCGGACCTGACGGCGATCGCGCTCCGGGACATCATCGTGGTCATCGGCTTTGCGGTCGTCGCGCTGTGCTTGGCCGCCGCGACACTGCGAAGAAGGACACCATAGAGCGTTGACGACCAATACCGACCGAAAGCGCCCCGGGCGACCGCCGGGCACATCCGATACCCGCGAGCGGATTCTCGCAACTGCCCGAGAACTCTTCGCCCGCAACGGGATCGATAAGACGTCGATCCGTGCCATCGCCGCCGAGGCGGGCGTCGACCCCGCTCTGGTCCACCACTATTACGGCACCAAGACGCAGCTGTTCGCCGCGGCCATCCACATTCCGATTGACCCGATGACGGTAATCGGACCGATCAAGGAAGTGCCGGTCGAACGGATCGGTTACGTCCTGCCGTCGATCCTGTTGCCATTGTGGGATTCCGAGCTGGGCAAGGGATTCATCGCGACACTGCGGTCAATTCTGGCGGGCAACGACGCATCGCTCGTGCGGTCGTTCCTGCAAGAGGTCGTCGCCGCCGAGGTGGGCTCACGGGTGGACAATCCGCCGGGCAGCGGACGGATCCGGGTTCAGTTCGTCGCGTCGCAGCTCGTCGGCGTTGTCATGGCCCGCTACATCCTGGAATTGGAGCCGTTCCGGTCGCTGCCGGTCGACCAGATCGCCGAGACGATCGCACCCAACCTGCAGCGGTACCTGACCGGAGACCTGCCCGGGCTCACCGAGATGACGACGCGCGGCTGAGAAGCCGTTCGTGCTCGGCGTCGTCGCAGATCGCGACGGCCTCGTCGACGAGCAGCACCGGGATACCGTCCTCGATGCGGTATGCACGACGCAGCCGCGGGTTGTAGAGCAGTTCGTCATCACCGATCAACAGCAACGGCCCACGGTCTTCGGGACAGACCAGGATGCGAAGCAGCTTTTCGTCAACCATGGCGGCAGGTCAGCCGACCGGCGCGGCGACAGAAGAGCCGCCCGGGCCGCCCATGATGACACCACCCTGATTGAACGGGGCAGGCGCGCCTCCGATGGCGAAGCCGGGCTGGTCTGCGCCCTGCTGTTGCTGCTGCGCGGCTGCCTGCGCCTGGATCTTTCGCTGGTAGGAGATGGTGGCCTTGAGTGCCTCGACCAACGGCGCCTGGTTCGGCCGCTCGTCTAATGCCTCGACGATGGCCGTCTTGTTCGCGTTGGAAGGCTTGAATCCGAGATTGCGAAGCACCAGCACCTCGTGGACGAGGTTCGAGAGCTGACCGCCCCCGGCACCCATGTCGTAATCCTGCTGAATGATCGCCAGCGCCTGGTCGCCGGTCATCTTCGGCGCCGGGGCCTCGGTATCGGTCGTGTTGTCGGTGGCCGGCGCGGCAACGCTGACCGGCGCGCCCAAACCCGCCACGAGCGCGCCGACGATCGCGCCACCAGCCACGGCACCCGCAACGCGGCACCAACGGTTCTGCGATGTCATCGATCCTCCAGTGGATGGCTGCGCCGAGCCTAACAGTGCGCCGGCCGGCCAGCAGGGCTTCAGTTCCCGCCCTCGACCAGCTCGGTGCGTACCGCGGTGGTCAAGCGCTTGTACGTGTCGGTGTCGGTGTCCAGGTACCACGCGTTCCTCGACGGCTTGGGAATGCCGGTCGCGCGCAGCGGGCTGACCATCGGCCTGTAGGACGCGCTCAGCGCCATCTCGTTCACGACATACACGATGTCGGGCGGCGCGCCCACCGGCAGATCGGCCAACGCCTCGGACAGATCAGCCGCCGCCACGCTGCCGCCGGGGCGCAGCGCGACCGCGGTGACAGCGACCCGGTGCCCACCGGTGTCGACCGGATAGGTCACCGCCATGTCCACCGCGTCGATGCCGCCGAGCGCATCGCTCACCGGCGTGGTGTACACCGGGCCGCGTTCGGTGCGGATCACCAGACTGCGGTTGTCCACCAGCCAGTAGTCGCCGTCCTCGTCACGACGGAACAGATACTCGGCCGACACCCAGGTGTCCGCCGGTGCGAACACGCCGCGCTTCACCGACGCCGTCGGGTCGATCGGCCCGCGTGGCCGGGCCAGCAGCACGCCGACCTCGTTGGTGTCGGCCTGCCGGACGAACCCGTTGTCGTCCTCCAGGATCAGGTCGTCCTCCGGGTCGTATGCCGCCAGCCGAATGTCTCCACCGCCGGGCAGCGGCCTGCCCTTGCTGCCCACCTTGGCACCGGACACATTGGCCAACACCGCCTGTCCGTCAGTGGTTGCGAAGAATTCGACGACACGCGCGGGCTTGAAAACTTCGACCACCCGGCACCACAGACCGGCGGGCATGCCGGACCCGATGAACAGCCGCACCGGATGGTTGCCGGTCAGCACGAACGACGGGTCGTCGATAACTTCCCGCAGCATCGCCCACGTGTAGGACACAACCGTCACGCCGTACTGCCGGATCTCCTGGACGAATCGGTCGGGGCGCAGTCCTCGCGACAGCGCGATCCGCGAGCCGCCGACGACCGCGCCGCCGAGGCTGACCAAGAGCCCGGACTGGTGGTGCAGCGGCGTCAGGCAGTAGACGGTGTCACCGCGGCCCAGGTTGGCCGCCGACGCAGTGCCGATGGCCGACAACGCCCATCGATAGTTCGTGATCTGGCGTGCAAGCAGCTGACCGCCGACGGTGCTGAACCCGATGAACGCCAGGTCGCGGGCCAGCCCCGGGTTGGGCCGGTACCAGCCCGGCAAATCAACGCTGTCGGGATCGATCTGCTCCATGTCGATGACGTCGGCATCATCGGGCAGGTGCAGGTCTCGTGACTCGCCGCCGCCGAGCACCAGCACCCGCGTCGACAGCCCGCGGGCCGCCTCGAGGTTGCTGGGGTCTGCGATGATCTCGGACACGCCGCCGAGCCGGGCGGCGGTGGCCAGGTCGACGTCGGGTGGCATCAGCACGGCCACCGCGCCGAGGCGCGACAGCGCCGCGATCGCCACCAGCGCGCTGGGCCGCGTTTCCATCAAAACGCCGACGTGGGCCCCCTGGCGGACACCGACCTCGATGAGCCCGCGGACCACGTTGTTGATGCGGCGGTCGACGGCTTCGTAGGTGTGCACCCGCCCGTCGAACAGCAGCGCTTCCCCGTTGGGGACATCGCGTGCCTGCTCGGACATGATGCGGCCGAGCGAGATGCGGGTGTGGTCGTTGATCTGGCCGAGCCGGGCCAGCCTCGGCAGCGTACGGACCGTCTCGACGGCGAGCGCCCTGGCCGATTTGTTGGCGGCGACGACGGCGTCAGCGGCCGAGCGGGCCAGGGTGAACGCCATCTCGCCGGCTGCAGTGGCACCGTGGGCCAGCCTCGACGTCAGGGCCACACCGCTCTCGTCGCTTTGTTTCGGTTGCAGTGCCATCGGCGCGACACCGTCGGGCAGATCTGCGTTTCCGTCGATCGATTTGACCCATTGCGCCACTGTCGGCCATGTTTGAGTGGACGCCTTCGATCCGACGACCAGGCCGAAATGGCCTGCGCGGATCAGGTATTCGTACACATCGGCCTGCGGCGCGGCACGCTTGATCCCGCGCACCGCGGCGGGTTGGCCGATATCGTCCACCTCGCCGACGACTGCCAGCACCGGGCAGTTGATATCGCTAAGCGTGACCAGGTCGCCGTGTATGGAGAACCCTCCGGTCATCATCCGATTGTGGGCGATGAACTGCTTGAGCAGCTCCGCGATCGCCGGTCCCGACCAGGCGATCCAGCCCTCCGACGCGAGAAACCTGCGCTGCTGCTCACGGGGCAGCAGCGCTTCCCGGTCGTGCAGCTGGCGCAGGAAGTCGATCCGCGACTGGGCGGTCTTGAGGGGGTCGAGCATCTGAAAGCCGGTACGGGCCAGCCAGCTCGGGATGTCGATGCGGCTGAACACATGGTCGGCCATGAAATCGGCTGCGCCGGCTGCGACTCCGGCGGGCAGGTTCATCGGAAGCGCGGCGAGCGTGTCCACCGGCGCCCCGAAGGCGATGATGCTCGCGAGGTCCTTCGACCGGCGATACGCCGCGGCCTGATAGCAGAACATGCCGCCCTGCGAGTAGCCCGCGAGGTGCACGTCGCGCTGGGTGATCTCCTTGACGGTGTCGATGGCCTCGCTCAGCGCGACGACGTGATCGGCGAGGTTGCGCTGCATGCCGCCCTCGACCTTGTCGGGTTCGCCGAAGTCGATGACCCACGGGTCGATGCCGCCGTTGTGCAGAATGCCGACGGCACCGTCGGCGCGGGTGACGTCCCACATGTCGGCCGACATCATCATCGGGTGCACCATGAGCACCGGCGGGCCGGGTGGCTTCGAACCCGGACGGGTGTCGGGCGGGAAGTACCGGCGCAGCTTGTACATCGGCACGCTTTCGACGATCTGGAACGGCGACGGCACCGCGCCCGTCTCCAGACCTCCGTAACGCAGTACTTCCAGACCGTTCTGGGCGGTGGCCACCAACCGCCCCACCGGCTTGGTTATTGCCGAAAGGTCCACCACCGGCGGTTCCCCTTTTGTCACACCTGTCCCCCGATTTACGAGGTCATCATGGCATAGAGCCTGCGTCGCCAACGACGAGACGCCGTACCTATCATCGGCGGCTGATGGCCAATCTGATCAATGTCGAGCGCGCGACGCTGGGCTACGGCACCCGCACGCTGCTGAACGCCGCCAGCTTCGGGGTGGACGAGGGCGACGCGATCGGGGTCGTCGGACGCAACGGCGACGGAAAATCGACGTTGCTGCAGGTGCTCACCGGAACCCGTCAGCCCGACACCGGCCGCGTCACCCACACCTCGGGTCTGTCGGTGGGATACCTGCGCCAGAGCGACGACTTCGCAGAGGGAACCACCGTCCGGGAGGTGATCGTCGGCGGCAGGCCCGACCACATCTGGGCAGCCGAATCCCAGACGCGTGCGGTCGTCGAGCATCTGCTGACAGCGGTCGACCTGGACAGTAAGGTCGCCGACCTCAGCGGCGGTGAGCGACGCCGCGTCGCGTTGGCCGCCGTGCTGCTCGGCGGGCATGACGTCCTGGTGCTCGACGAACCGACGAACCACCTCGACGTGGAAGTAATCGGCTGGTTGGCCCAGCACCTGTCCGGGCTGCGGTCCGCGGCGCTCGTCGTCGTGAGCCACGACCGCTGGTCCCTCGATGCGGTCACCACGAAGACCTGGGAGGTGCACGACGGGGAGATCGACGCGTACGACGGTGGCTACGCCGCCTACGTCTTGGCCCGCGCGGAGCGGATGCGACTGGAAGCCGGCGCCGAAGCGCGGCGCAGGAATCTGATGCGCAAGGAGTTGGCGTGGCTGCGCCGCGGTCCGCCCGCCAGGACCTCCAAGCCGAAGTTCCGCATCCAGGCGGCCAACGAGCTCATCGCCAACGAACCGCCACCCCGGGATTCGCTTGTGCTGCAGCGCTTTGCGACCACGCGGCTGGGAAAGGACGTGTTCGACCTGCATCGGCTGCGGCTCGAGGTCGGTGACCGCGTCGTTCTGGACGCCATAGACTGGTCCATCGGACCCGGCGCCCGGATCGGGCTTGTCGGCGTCAACGGCACCGGCAAGACATCGGTGCTGCGGCTCCTCGCCGGTGAACTGCAGCCGGCCGCAGGCACCATCAAGCGCGGCGCCACCCTGAGGATTGGCTACCTGAGCCAGGCGCTGGCCGAGCTGACCGGCGACCGGGTCATCGACGCGGTCGAAAACCGCCGCCGCCTGAGCCAATTGGCGAACGGGCGCGAAATCAGCGCCGACACTCTGCTGAAGGAATTCGGTTTCACCGGCGACAAGCTCATCGCCAAGATCGCCGATCTGTCCGGTGGTGAACGGCGTCGACTGCAGTTCCTGCGCATTCTGCTCGACGAACCAAACGTGCTGCTGCTTGACGAGCCGACCAACGACCTCGACATCGACACCCTCACCGTCATCGAGGACTACCTCGACGACTGGCCGGGCACGTTGATCGTCGTCACCCACGACCGCTACTTCCTCGAGCGCGTCACCGACGTCACCTACGCCCTCACCGGAGGTGGTCGGTGCGACCTACTACCGGGCGGCATCGAGCAGTACCTCGCCGAGCGGGTGGCCGATGAGCCCACGCCCGCGCGGCCGGAAGCGCAACGCACCGAGTCGGCCTCGGCCCGCGAGCGTCGGGCGGGCAAGGAAATGGCCCGCATCGAAGGGCAACTCGCCAAGCTGGAGCAGCGAATCGCGGCCATGCACGAGACGATGGCCGACGCCGCGGCCGACCATGTCCGGCTGAGCGAGCTGAATGGTGAGCTCAATGAGCTGATGGCGCATAAGGAATCGCTCGAAGAAGCCTGGTTGGCCGCCGCCGAGGAGTGACGATCTCGTATTCGAGGGCCTCGTACCACGTCACCGCAAGGGGATTCTCCGAAGATGCCCGTATCTACCTGGCGAAGAAGTCGCGCTGAGCTGTCTACGATGTCGCTGTGCGCTATGTGCTGCGGCCGTTCGCTCTGTGTTGGCGCTATTGGCCGCAACTAGTCGCGATCTACCTCATGGGATGGCTTGGGCGTAAAGGCGCCATCGAACTCGCCGCGTATGTCGGCTGGGACAACGACGTCTGGGCATCGCTGATCATGCCGTTCGCCGGCCTGGCCCGGCTCGGCTCATATGTGGGAATGTTCCTCGTGCTGCGGCCGGCCATTCCCGCGTTGGCGGCACTGCCGCGGCGCACGGCGCGCAGCGTCGATGTTTTCGCCAACATCATCGTGCCGTTCTTCGCCATCTATCTGGCGTGGAAACTCTTCGCCGAGGACTGGCTCGACTTCGAGACCGCCGCGCTCAACTACCGCGTCGGCGACGCGATGATGAAGACGGTGACGACGGGCCAGACGAGCGAGCTTCATCCCGATCAGCTGCCGGTGAGCACCACCACGTGGGTGATCATCGTCTCAGCACTGGTGATCCGGTATGTGCTCAGCCGGTTCAAGGAGAGCCTGCCCGGCTGGGTGATCGCCGTGCGCGTCTACGTCGACGCCTTGTGGGTCTTTCTCACCATCAGTTTGGCGGCCAGCCAGGGCGTCAGCTTCCTGATCAACCCGGCCGGCTGGCTCGCCCGGCGACGAATCGTCGTGTGGTTCAACGACACCCGCGCCGAACTCTTCTCGCATTTCGCGCCGCTCGAGCATTTGTGGGACGCCGTGATGCTGGTGCTGCGCACGGTGTTCGGTGGCGCGACGATCCCGCTCCTGTGGCTGGCGGTGGCAGGAATCGTTTACGGCGTTTCCATCCCGGGTTGGCGCGACACCGCCCGTCGCGTCGTGGGTAGCCGCGCCGACCTGGTCTTCGAGCGCGCCGCCGCAGGCACGAAACGATTTGGCGGACGGAGATGGCGGGTGCCTCAAACGTTGGGGCAGAGGCTGTGGGCCTGGTTTATCGCCAGGCTGGGCAATTATGGGACGATCGTGGATTCGGCGCGGTTGGTCCTTCACGGCGGCTTCCTCGCGCTGGCCCTGTACATCTTCGGGTATCTGGGTCTGGCCTGGCTGGATATGGCCGGCGCCTTCTATCGCCCTGAGTTGAGCGTCGGCTACCTTTTCCGTTCCGTCGCATGGCTTTTCGGACCCCACCCCCTGGACTTCTGGAATGGTTTCACCGACACGATTGCGCTCGCCTCGCACATGATCATCGAACCGCTGCGAGTGTGTCTGATCGCCTCGACGGTGGCGTACTGCCTCGAACACGTCCGGCCACAGGAAACTACAGCAGTAGCCGCACCGTGATCGTGCCGTCGAACGCGACGACGTCCATCGCCGTCGGCACCACATCGTTGGGTAATAGGAACGAAAACTGAAGCAGCCCGGTTCCGTCGCACATGCTGGACACACCGTCGCGTTCGGGCGGGGCGAACCCGCCGATACCCTCGTTCTTCCACCGGCGTTGACCGTCGGTGATCACCCCCTTGCAGATCTGCTTCTGCGGCGGCGGTGGTCCTGTGCGCTCAACGGTGACGACGGTCAACACGGTGCCCGCGGGTAACGGCGGGCCGAAACTTCGCGGGCTGCGGTTCAGATGCCGTACCGAGGCGATCTTCCAGGTGTATCCCCCGGCGTTACCGCTCTGGCCTGCAGGCACGACGGCGCCGGGAGTCACCGTACGCCGGTACGTCGCCCACGAGTCGCCCAGGCCGGTGACGATCACGACGGCGATGGCTGCGACGGCAACCAGCGCAGCGATCACGTTGCGCACCCACAACTTCGACAGGTGTGCTCTCATGACGCACTCAGCTCGGGTTTGTTCAGCGTGACTTCGTTGACCCGGCTGAAACGTGAACCGTGGGTAGGGATCTCGATGAGCAGACGCGAATCCAGCCGTCCATCGCCAACCCAGACCATCAGCGTCAGCGGATCCGATGATCCCGGCGCCACGGCGGGATCCACGTCGAACACCCACGAGCCGGTGAGCGTCAGCCCCGGGCTGATTTCGGCCAACAGGGTGTCACTGAAGAACCGGTCGCTCGGGTCATAGGTGTTGGGCCCGACGAGCAGCTTGCTGTGCGGCAGCTCCGTGCTGCGCGTCCCTTCCAGCGCCGCGTCGACAACAACCCAGACACCAGCTGGCTTCACCGTGTCCACGACCGGGGTGACCCGCGTGTTCGTAACAGTGGCAGAGACGGCGCGACCCGTTGCCGCCCTGCCGGCTTCGGCGTGGACGTCGAACGGGCCGAACACGTCGGTGGGGCCCGGCAGGCACTGCCACACCACGGCGCCCGCCGCCACCGTCACCACAACCCCGATGACGGTCAGCGCACGCCGCGACGGCAACCGGGCCTTCACGCCGAATCCTTCACCGGAACGACGACCTGCCCGTAATCGTCGGTGTCGATCCACGCCTTGTCACCGTAGGTGACCTTCAACTGCGAGTACTTCTTCTTCCACACGCGGATCGTCACCGATCGAAGCGACTTGGCGGTCGATTCCGGTACTTGCCAAGCGAACACCAATTCTTCGGAGAGCCCGGGGCCAAGGGTCTGGATGGGCGAGCCGTCGCGAAACCGGAAGATGCCGAAGAGTTCTGCGCCACGTACATCGCGGAGGTCCAGCTGGCTGTGGAGACGCCCGGGGACGGCGCTGTCGTTGCGCACCGTAACCAGCACCCCGAGGTAGAGCAACCCCGGCTTCGGTTTGCCGTAGGTGCCTTTGAGCTCGTTGACCACCCGTGCGCGCTCGATGATTAGGGTGTATTGGCCGTCGCTGAACTCTTGGCCGGGATCGAATGGGGTGACCTCCTTATCGACGGTGTCGAGGCCGCCGAAGGCAGCGGTGGCCAGGAGGACAAGGACTAGCGCCACCCGTCCCGTCTGCGGTGAGATCAAGCGCGGCAGCCAGCGGCTCCATCGACCGTCCCGCTCGACGGACGCAGCGGGGGGACCCTCCATGCTGCTGAATGCTAGTGGCTAACGGCGTATCCGGGCACGGAGCGCGTCGGCGGTGTCGCGCACGGCGCCGAGCTGCTTGGCGACCTGGATCGGCGCGGTGCCGCCCCGTGCGTCACGCGAGTTCACCGACCCTGCCACGGTCAGCACCTCGCGAACGTCGGGTGACAACTCCGGATGGATGTCGGCAAGCTCGGCGTCTTCCAGCTCCTCGAGGCCAACCCCCCTCGCCTCGGCGGCGCGGACGGCCGCGCCCGCCGCCTCATGGGCGACCCGGAACGGCACGCCGCGGCGCACCAGCCATTCGGCCAGATCGGTGGCCAGCGTGTAGCCGAGGGGCGCCAGCTCGGCCATCCGGTCGACGTCGAATCGCAGGGTGGCCACGAGGCCGGCCATCGCCGGCAGCAGCAACTCCAGCTGGGCCACCGAGTCGAACACCGGCTCCTTGTCCTCCTGCAGATCGCGGTTGTAGGCCAGCGGCTGCGCCTTCAAGGTCGCCAACAGCCCGGCCAGATTGCCGATCAGCCGCCCCGACTTGCCACGGGCCAGCTCGGCGATGTCGGGGTTCTTCTTCTGCGGCATGATGGAGCTTCCCGTCGACCACGAGTCATGCAGCGTCACATACCCGAATTCGGTTGTGCTCCACAGGATGATGTCCTCGGCAAGGCGCGACAGGTCGACACCGATCATCGTGAAGACGAACGCGGCCTCCGCTGCGAAATCGCGCGCGGCGGTGGCGTCCACCGAATTGTCCGCCGCGGCGCTGAACCCCAGTTCCGCCGCGATGGCGTCGGGATCGAGGCCCAGCGACGACCCGGCGAGTGCGCCTGCGCCGTAAGGAGATACCGCGGCGCGCACATCGAAGTCGATAAGCCGGTCGACGTCGCGCAGCAGCGGGTGTGCGTGGGCCAGCAGGTGGTGGGCCAGCAGGATCGGCTGGGCTGACTGCAGGTGCGTTTTGCCCGGCATGATCGCCGTCGGATGTGCAGCGGCCTGAGTGGCCAACGCGGACACCACCTCCAGTGTCACGTCGGCGACGCGCCGTACGGCATCGCGCAGCCACAGTCGAAACAGCGTGGCCACCTGGTCATTTCGGGACCGGCCGGCCCGTAGTCGGCCACCGAGTTCCGCGCCGACCCGTTCGATCAGGCCGCGCTCAAGCGCGCCGTGCACGTCCTCGTCGGTGACCAGCGGCAAGAAGCTGCCGTCGGCGACGTCGGCGGCGAGGCTGTCCAGGCCGGCCAGCAGGCCGTCGCGCTGCTCCTCGGTCAGCAGGCCCGCGCTGAACAGCACCCGCGTGTGTGCCTTCGATGCCGTGATGTCATAAGGCGCGAGCACCCAGTCGAAATGGGTCGACTTGCTCAGCGCGGCGAGTGCGTCCGACGGGCCGTCGGCGAACCGACCGCCCCACAGCGACCCCTCGTTGGTGCTCACCGTTACTTGAGGTCCCTTCGGGCGGCG
>NZ_LZMC01000096.1 GCF_001668615.1 Mycobacterium sp. 1274761.0 | reverse complement strand
CTCATGATGTCGGGCACACCGTAGTCGTCGTACAGCCCGATCTCGTAGGCGTGGATCTTCTCGATCTGTGACGACTGTGTGGCCAGCAGCAGTGCCAGTTGGTCCGAGCCGAACCCCGGGAAAATGCCCGACCCGTAGAACGAGGCGTGGCCTGCCTCAGCGGCGGCCTCGAGCTGGTTGCGCCAGTCCGGTGAATAGTACGACGGCGGGTAGACCAAGCTCGTGGATGACGTTGACACCACGTTGATTCCCGCCTCGAGCAGCCGCAGATAATCCGGGACCGCGCCGGCGTCACGCTCGGGTCCGCTGGCCGCATACACCACGCAGTCCGGCCGCAGGCCGATCAACGCCTCGGCATCGTCGGTGGCCGTGATCCCGATCGGTTCTCCACCGGCGAGTTCACCCGCGTCGCGCCCGACCTTGTCCGGCGTATGCACCCACACACCGACAAGGTCGAGGTCGGGCCGGCGATGCACCGCGTCGACCGCGATGGACCCGACGCCTCCTG
>NZ_LZMC01000095.1 GCF_001668615.1 Mycobacterium sp. 1274761.0 | reverse complement strand
GCTCACAACGACGCGGCCAGCACGCCGACGAAGCTGAAGCCAAGCGCGGCAAGCAGGCCCGGCGCCGAGGCGCTGGTCGACGCACCCTCGGTGTAGCGCAGCACCAGGTAACCGGCGGCCGACAGGCCCGCCAGCGCGGCCAGCATCGGTGGTGCGTCCGACACCACCAGCGCCTCGGCGCCGGGCCTGCTTGCCGCGCTTGGCTTCAGCTTCGTCGGCGTGCTGGCCGCGTCGTTCCCGTTCGAGCTGCCGTGGCTGCCGCTGCTGGCCCCGCTTGCGGTGTTCGGGATCTACGTGCTCGCCACCCGCCCGTACTACCGGGCGGGTGAGGGCAAGCTGGAGATCAGTTCCAGATCCTGACCCGTCGCTGCGGTTCCAGGTAGAGGGCGTCGTCCTCGGTCACCTCGAACGCTTCATAGAACGCGTCCATGTTGCGGACCACGCCGTTGCAGCGGAACTCCGGCGGCGAATGCGGGTCGATGGCCAACCGTCGGATCGTCTCCGCCTCACGGGATTTCGTGCGCCACACCTGTGCCCAGCCGAAGAACACCCGCTGCACGCCGGTGAGGCCGTCGATGACTGGGGCAGGCTCGCCATTCAGCGACAGCTCATAGGCCAGCAAGGCGATGGACAGGCCGCCGAGATCGCCGATGTTCTCACCGACGGTGAAGGCGCCGTTCACATGGTGCCCGTTACTGAGGCCACGGGGCACGTATTCCTCGTACTGCTCGATCAATCTCTTTGTGCGGGCGCCGAACTCGGCGCGGTCCTCGTCGGTCCACCAGTCCACCAGGTTGCCGTCGCCGTCGTACTTGGCGCCCTGATCGTCGAAGCCGTGCCCGATCTCGTGGCCGATCACCGCGCCGATTCCGCCATAGTTGGCGGCGTCGTCAGCCTCGGCATCGAAGAACGGCGGCTGCAGAATGGCTGCGGGGAACACGATCTCGTTCATGCCGGGGTTGTAGTAGGCGTTCACGGTCTGCGGCGTCATGAACCACTCGTCGCGGTCGACGGGGCCGCCCAGCTTGGCCAGCTCCCGCGCGGAGCTGACGGCGTGGCCGCGGCGGTAATTGCCGTACAGGTCGTCGCGCTCGATGACAAGCGTCGAATAGTCGCGCCACTTCGGTGGGTAGCCGATCTTCGGGGTGAACTTGTCCAGCTTGGCCAGCGCGCGTTGCCGCGTCTGCGGGGTCATCCACTCGAGCTGGTTGATGCTGACGCGGTAGGCCTCACGCAGGTTGGCCACCAGTTCGTCCATGCGGGCCTTCGCGCCGGGCGGGAAGTGCCGCTCGACGTAGAGCTTGCCCAGCGCGTCGCCCATCAGGTTCTCCACCACCGAAACGCCGCGCTTCCACCGCTCGCGGATGGACTCGGTGCCGCTGAGCCTGCGGCCGTAGAACTCGAAGTCCTCGGCGACGAGCTCATCGGTGAGCAGGAACGCGCGTGCGTGGATCAGCCGCCAGCGCGCCCACCGCTTCCAGTCCTCGAGATCCTCGCCGGCCCAGAGTGCGGCGAACGCCGTGAGGTAATCGGGTTGGCGTACGACGACTTCGGCGGCGGTATCGGGTGTGGTGCCCATCGCGGTGATCCAGCCGTCCCAGTCGAAGCCGGGCGCCTCCTGCGGCAGGTCGGCGAATTTGCGCAAGTTGTAGGTGAGATCGGCATCACGTCGCTTCACGACGTCCCAGTGCGCGGCGGCGAGCTTGGTCTCCAGCGCGACGATCCGCTCGGCGGTGGCCTGCCATTCGCCCGCCTGCGGCTCTTCGCCGTACACCAGCCCGAACATCGCGGCGATGTGGTGCGGGTAGGCGGCCAGAATCTCGGCGTGCTGCTCGTCGCGGTAATACGACTCGTCGGGCAGGCCGAGCCCGGACTGCGTCAGGTGCAGCAGATAGCGGGTGGAGTCCTTGGAATCGGTGTCGATGTAGGCGCCCGCGCCGCCGCCGACGCCGTGGTGCGCAAGATCGCCGAGCACCGCGGCGAGCGCGTCGGCGTCGGACGCGGCGTCGATGCTCTCCAGCTCGTCGAGCAACGGCTGCACGCCGCGCCGCTGGACCGTCGCCTCGTCCATGAAGCTGGCGAACAGGTCCCCGATCCGCTGCTGGTCGGTGCCCTTCTCGGCACCGGCCGCCGCCTCGGTGTTGGATGTCGCCGCCGTTGCGGCTCCGGCGATCAGGTCGCGGATCTGCTCCTCCGCGCGGTCGTACAGCGAGCGGAAAGCGCCGTCGGTGGCCCGGTCGGCCGGGATGGTGTACTCGGCCAGCCAGCGGCCGTTCACGTGTCCGAACAGGTCATCTTGCGGGCGGGCCTGCGGGTCGACGTAGCTCAGGTCGATGCCTGACTTGATCGTCGCCTCCGCTCCGCCGCGGGTCGCTTCTACCGTCACCCCACCAGGTTGCCAGAAGCCGCGGATTGGGCGTGGATTGTCGCGCTCAGCGCAACTGTGCACGCCGAAATCGCGGTTGGGTACCCTCACGCCCATGCCTGACGACGAGCTCACCGACGACGAGCGCGCCGCCGCCGACGGACGAGTCTTCTCCGGCTTCGGGATCGGATCGGCGGCCCTTGGCCTGCTCTCGGTGGCGGCGATCGTCCTCGCGGTGATCATCTGGTCGGGCCATCGCTCCGACGTCGACGAGCGGCGCTACCAGACCGAGGTCCTCAGAGCGGCCGGCGACTGGACCACCGTCCTGATCAACATGAACGCCGGCGACATCGATGCGAGCCTGCAGAAGCTGCACGATGGCACGGTCGGTGAGCTCAACAACGACTTCGAGTCGGCCCTCGAGCCGTACAAGAAGGTCGTCCTGACCCTCAAGTCGCGGACCAGGGGCCAGGTCGACTCGGTCGCGGTCGAATCGATCTACCACCGGCCGCAGACCCTTCCCGACGGAAGGCCCGCGCCCGCGCCGACCCCGCAGCCGGCGCTCGCCGAGATGATCCGCCGAACCGACACCGTCATGGTGGTCGCCACGTCGATCACCGACAACGTCGGCGGACAGCCGAAAACCCTGCGGTGGAACCTTCGGCTGGACGTCTCCGACGTCGACGGCAAGCTGCTGATCTCGCGGCTGGAGAAGGTCCAATGAGAAACCGCTTCCGGGTGCTGGCGTTCGACGTCGCCGCGCCGCTGGCCGCGATCGCCGGTCTGGTCTACATCGGAATCGTCTTCGCGTGGCCGCTGTGGTGGGTGGCCGCGGTGTCGGCGCTGTGCCTGCTGATCGTCGAGGGCGTCATCGTCAACATCGCGCTGGCGCGCCGTGACGGCGTGACGGTCGGCACCGACGACGATGCGCCGGGCCTGCGGTTGGTCGTCGTCGGTCTGGCCACGGCGGCGTTGGTCGCCGCGGTGGTGCTCGGCTACACCCGGTGGACGGTGCCCGACCGAAATCTGCGCGAGGACAGGGCCGAGGTGGCGGGCATCGCCAGCAGCGTCGCCGAGGCCAGCGCGACGTTCACACCGTCGAGTCCGACGGCGGCCATCGACCGGGCGGCGGCATTGATGACACCCGACCGCGCCGACAAGTACAGAAACGAATTCTCGTCCATCGCAAAGCAATTGACGGCAAAGAACGTCACTGCGACGGCAAGCACGATGTCGGCTGGTGTGGAAGCCATCGGCCCGCGCGACGCCAGCGTGGCGGTGATGATGCGCGGCACCCAGAACGTTCCGGGTCAGCCGCCCGACACCGCGGTCCTGGCGTTACGGATCACGCTGTCGAAGGACGGCGGACGTTGGCTCGTCGACGACGTGGCCCCGATCAATTCGCGCTGAGCATGCGGGCGTAGTCGACCTTCAGGCAGCGGTCCATCACGACGTTCAGGCCCGCCGCCTCGCCGTCGCGCTCTATCTGCTCGTCCCATAGCCCCGATTGCAGCCACAGCGTCTTCGCGCCGACCGCTATCGCCTCATCGAGCACCTCACGCAGATGGTCTTGTCGCCGGAACACGTCGACGAGGTCGGGCACCACAGGCAGGGCCGCCAGGTTCGGGTACGTCGGGGTGCCGTCGACCTCGTCGATGGTGGGGTTGACGAGGTACAGCTCGTAGTCGCTCGCGGATTCGAGGTAGCGCCACACGCCGTAGACGGCGCGCATCTTATTGGCGGACGCGCCCACGATGGCGACGGTTCGGGTATCACGCAGGATGCGGTCGATATCGGCGGCCATGGCTACCGGTATACCCGCGAATCACTGACCGGGTCGCTGCGCCTTCATCTTGGCGAAGCGGTCCGACAGCCGGCTCATGCGCACCATCAGCGATGCGGGTGGGCTCGTTGTGCCTTCGAGATAACCGGCGAGTTCCGCACCGGGCACGCCGATGCGGGACGCGAACTCCGTCGGTTTGAGGCCGGAGCGCTGTAGCAGGACCCGAATCTGACGGGCCACCTCAGCGCGCTCGTTGTCCTCGAGATTAGCCCGGGTGCGGGTCAGCACTTCCGACAGTGCCTTGGACACTCCATACGGCCGAGTCGACTCCAACACCTCCTCGACTTGGCGCGCCGTCCTGCCGAACGGGTCGCGCTTGACGGCGGTAGCGATGCGCTGCCACACCGTCAGGTCGTCGGTTTCCAATGCCTCGCGGATGGCGGCCGTCGACCAGAACTCCACCGGCTTGTCGGTGTCGATCGAAGGCGGCCGCGGCCGCTTCGGGGCGCCCGTCGGTATGCGGGCGGTGGCAGCCTCAGAACGCGAGGCAGCACCAGGCCGTGCGGCCCGGATATCAGGAGCCACCGTCACCTCGCCTCCTCCAGCATCGCAACCGCCACTGACAGACACCGCTCCCTGACCTTGGCCCATTGTGCCTCGGCTTCCGGGCCCGACATCGGGATATCGAACTCATCCGATGGATGTGGATCGGCCAGTCGGCGTACCAACTGTGTGGCCACCCATTGCTTCCTGGATGGTTCCCCACAGTAGTAGCGGTCCATTCCGGCCAGCACCACAGCGGCTGTTTGAGTCTCCATGGAGTCGACCAAATCGGCAAACTCAGCGAAGTCTTTTGTGCTGTTGCGGCACATGATCAAATAGCTCTTCAACCGCAGCGTCTCGGCGCCGGTCGGAATCGAAAGCCGATCACCAGTGGGCAGTTGGACGTTTGTGGTCTCCATCGGACTGTTGCGTTCGACGGGCGGCCGCTCGGTTTCGGCCTCGGTCTCCAGTGCGTCCAGCGCCACCGACAACCGGCCGCGCCACATCGTCACGGGATGCACCGGTCGCGGGCCGCGCCGCACCTTGACCGTCTTGCCGGTGGCCGTGCCGTGGGAGTGACCGTTGGCAGGACCGTTGGCGGGACCGTTGTCGTGGCCGTTCGTGACACTTGTGCTGACGTACTCCGAGCTGCGGACCGGCAGGCAGCCGCTGAACGCCAGCGGGTCGGCAACCGTGATCGTATGCGGCGCCATGCTTTTGAGCTTGGCCGCCGACTTCACCACGTTGCGAATATCGATGCCGGATGCGGCCAGTGTCGAGATGTCGTCGGGGATGATGACCAGATCGCCGATGTCGGCCTTGGGCAGCGGCTTCTCGAAGTCCACCGACGGCAGGATGCGGTCCAGCCAGCGGGGCAGCCACCAGTTCCATTCGTCGAACATCGCCATCAGCGCGGGCACCAGGACCAAGCGCACGATCGTGGCGTCTACGGCGATGGCCACCGCGCACGCGACGCCGAGCTGGGCGACCAGCGGCATGCCTGCGAACGCGAAGCCGATGAACACCGCGATCATGATCAGCGCCGCGCTGGTGATGGTGCGGGCGCTGGTGCTCACGCCGTAGGCGACCGCGTCGCGGGTGTTGTTGGTCTGCAGGAACCGTTCGCGGATCCGGGTCAGCAGGAAGATCTCGTAGTCCATCGACAGGCCGAAGGTCATAGCCAGTACGAGCGGCGGGATCGTGCTGTCCAGCGACGAGATGGGCTGGAATCCGAGATCGGCGAACCATCCCCATTGGAAGACGACGACGAGGCTGCCGTAGGCCGCGGCCACCGACAGCACCGTCATCAGCACGCCCTTGAACGCCAGGAACACCGACCGGATGGACACCAGCAGCATCACGAACGCGATCAGCGCGACGAAGCCGAACACCGCCGGCTGCGTCTTGGCCACCCGGTCGTCGAAGTCCTTGATCAACGCGGTCGGGCCACCGACGGCGATGCTCGCCTGGTTGCCGACCACCGGCGGCAGCTGCGCCCGCATCCAGTCGACGGCATCACGGGCGGCCATGTCCTCCGGGTCCACCGACAGCACCGCCGAGAGCAACGCGCTGCGGTAATCGTTGCCGAACACCGCCGGCTGCACCGTAACGACGTTGGGCGCCTGCGACATTCGCTGCTGCACTTGCTGCAGCAGCGGTTCCTTGGCCGGCGCCGAGGCGGCGCTGCCGTCGGGGAACGTCACCAGCACGCGGACGGGGCCCAGCGCGCCGGGGCCGAGCGCGTCGGCCGCGGCGTTCACGCCCCCGCGGATTTCATGCGTCGGGTCGAACTGCCGCTGCATGCTGTTGCCCAGCACCATCGAGAACGCCGGCGCGGCCAACGCCAGCAGAACCACGGTGGCGCCCAGCGCCGACGCCCACGGGCGACGCATCACCCAGCCCGTCCACCGCGTCCAGAACCGCGACTGGGTGGTCTCGGGCCGTCGAGACCAGTGCAGCAGCCACGATCGCTTCGCCGCGGCCCGCCCGAATGTCGCCAGCACCGCGGGCGTCAGCGTCGTCGAGGTGAGCACCGCGACGGCGACGGCGAGGATCGCTCCGGTCGCCATTGACACCAGGACCGGCGTGTGGATCAGGTAGATGCCTGTCACCGACGCGATGACCGTCAGACCGGACAGCACAACCGCCAGCCCCGAGGTCGCCATCGCCGCGTCGGCGGCCTGCTCGGGTTCGCGGCCTGCCCGCAGTTCCTCGCGGAACCGCATGAGGATGAACAGTGAGTAGTCGATGGCGAGCGCGATCCCGAACATCGACACCGTCGACGTCACGAACACCGACATCGTGGTGACCATCGACAGCAGATAGACCACGCCCATGGTGACCGCGACCGTGCAGATGCCCAGCACCAGCGGCATGGCGGCGGCCGCCAGGGAGCCGAACACCGCGAGCAAGACAATCAGGACGATCGGAAGGTTCCACTGCTCGGCCTGGGCGATGTCGTGTTTGGTGGCCGCGGTCGCGGCGGCGCCTAGCGCTCCCTGACCGATGACGTACAGCTTGACCTTGCCGTCCTGGGCCTCGCCGGGCTGGTCACCGTTGATGCCAACTTTCTGACGCAGCTGTTTGGCGACGTCGACCGCCCCGCTGTTGTTGAAGTCCAGCTTCAGGGTGACGACGTAGGGCCGGTCCGGCTGCGGGGGCGGCTGTTGCGGGTTGGGCACCACCTTGACGCTGGGCACGTCGGCTGCGACCCGTTCCAGGTGCGCGACCGCGGCATCCATATCGGCGAACGAGGCGTCGGCACGCGGAGCGGCAACCAGCGCCAACGGCGACGCGCCCTGGTCGGGAAACTGCTGTTCGAGCACCTCCTGCACGTACAGCGACTGTGAGCCGGCCACCTCGAATCCACCGCCGGTGAGGCGGTCCGATTGGTTCATGCCGAGGTACACCGCAGGCACGAGGAGAAGTAGCCACACGACGAACACCGCCCAGCGCAATCTGCGCAGGCCACTGCTCAAGCGCATCATGAACTGCTGGATGGTTGTCCCGCTTTCTCCCCGCCCCGCCTTACGTAGCCCGAGGATATATCAGCCTGGGCTGCGACGATGGGGCCTCAGGAAGGCCTTAACCGGCTCTCACCAGCTGTTGTGATTCCTGCGGTGCCTCGCCCGAGGCGTACCCGCAACCTGTCGCTGCGCTGTGGATTCGGTTGCTGAATTGGCCTGACCTCCACCGCGATGGCAAGATGGCCGCAGCCGTTTGCGAGGCGCACGCTGCCCGCAAATCTCAAGGAGTTGTTCATGACCAGGACCCGTGCCTACGCCCGCCGCGGATTGTTCGCCGCGTTCGCTTGCGTCGCAGCGTGCGGGGCGACGACGGCAGCGTTGTCGGGAACATCGCCGTCGGCGACGGCCGCCTCGGATCCGTGCGCTGCCAGTCAGGTGGCGAAGACCATTGGCTCGGTGGCCAACTCGACGGGCTCGTATCTCGACACCCACCCGCAGACCAATCAGGCGCTGACAACGATCTCGCAGCAACAGGGCGGCCCCCAGTCGCTCGCCGCGCTGAAGTCCTACTTCGACGCCAACCCGCAGGCCGCAAAGGACATGCAGGCGCTGCAGCGGCCGCTGACCGATCTGGCGGGCCAGTGCAAGCTGCCGGTGACGATTCCGCAGGTGCTCGGCCTGATGCAGTCCGCGCAGCAGAGCAGCGGGGCGGGTTTGCCGGGATCGCTGCAAGGTGCGCAGTCGGTCGCGGTGCCGAGTTCGGCTTCGCCAGCGCAGTCCTCACCTGCATCGGCCGCCGTCCAGGGCGCGGGACCGCTACCCGGACCGGTCCCCGTAGCTACGCGGTAGTTCATGAGGCGGCTGCTCGACATCCCCGAGATGTCCGCTAGTCACCAGGGTCGTGGCGGCAAATCGCCCCAAGCCAGTGTTCACGATCAGCTCGCTTGAACCGCAAGCTTCAGACAGCAATTCGGGCCACGTTCGCTAGGAGCGGCGGTAATATCCGCCCATGTCAGTCGGCGGTCGTCCTCGCACCGCACACCGACATCACGCCTCAAGATCGCTGCGCCAGTTATTGACGTCGAAGAAACTGGTGAGCGCTGACCCGTGGGACGATTGCATTCGCGACGCGTCGGCGTTGGTCATCGCCGAGCAGCGTCACGGCGTTCGCCCGACGTTCTTTGATGTTTCGGCCGCTTGCCGGGTCATCTACGGCGAAGCGGATCGCGGCGTGGACCGTGACGAACAGAACTGGACCGATTTTCGGCCGCGACGCCCGTGGGGGCCGCCGGCCGGATTCCTGATGACTGAACCGGTGGAGTTGGGGGCCGGATGGAGCGGCGTAATCGGGCGCTTCCGCTGACACGTGGCCAACTGGAGATTTGGCTTGCGCAGGCAATGCGGCAGCTCGGTACGGAGTGGCAGGTCGGCCTGTTCGTGGAAATCGCCGGGCGCGTGGACAAGGACGCTCTTGCCTGGGCGATCAATCGGGCCGTAACGGAGGCCGAACCGCTCCGGGCTGCCTTCGTCGAGGTGGATGGTCAGGTTGTGCAAGAGGCGATCGATTATCCGAACATCGAGGTGGCGTTTCACGATCTGCGCGATGCGACCGATCCGCTGCAGGAGGCTCGCGGGCTCGCCTCATCCATTCAACGGGCACCGATGCCCCTGACAGGGCCGCTATTCAGATTCGCGCTCTTCCAGACGCGCCGCGACGAATTCTGTTTGTTTGCTTGCGCACACCACATCGTCGTTGACGGATCCGGCATTGCGCTGATCGGACAGCGGGTCGCTTCTGTTTACTCTGCGGTCGTTTCCGGGACGCCCATTCCTGCCGGCGTTCTCGGCTCATTGCAAGCATTGTTGGACTGCGAGTCGGCGTATGAGGCGTCCAGTGACTATGCGGACGATGAGGCCTATTGGGCGGAGAACCGTCCTGCCGACAGCGATCCGCCTGCTGTGTTACCCGACGCCGCGGACGAAGGTGACCCGTATCAGTCATCTGAGCCGGTGCGGTTTGACCCGGTGATCCTAGGCCGGGTCGATGAGTTCTGCCGCGCGAGGGAGCTGCCTCGCTCCTCGGTGATCACCGCGGCGTGCGCGCTGTTGGTGCGCGGGTTGTGCGCCGGGGGCTCCGAGGTGGTGCTGGACTTCACGGTCAGCAGGCGCGTCAGTCCGGAGTCCAGAACGATTCCCGGAATGGTCGCCGGAGCGGTGCCGCTGACGTTACGGGTTTCGCCGGCAGGCACCGTCGCCAGCTTTTGTGAGCATGTGGACACTCGAATTCGAGAAGCGTTGGAGCATCAGCGGTTTCCGCGGCACCTAATTGAACGCAGAGCTCGACTGCATGGTCCGGGGCGGGCAGTCGACAACGCCAGGGTGACCGTCAACTTCCTTCCATCCCGGTTCGGCTTGCCGTTCGGCGGGGCCACGGCATCGGCCGTATTGACCAACGGCGGCGTCGTCGGGTTCGGGCTGTTCTTCTCGAGCGCCGGTGATGAGCTTTTCCTCAGCACGGCGGGCGCGGGCCAACCTTGGGCGAGTTTCGGCGTTTCCGATTTGGCGCATCGGTTGGAGCGGGTGTTGGTGGCGTTGACCGCTGATCCATCGCGGCGGGTGTCGTCGATCGATGTGCTTGGTGGGGATGAGCGTGCTCGGTTGGATGAGATCGGCAACCGCGTGATGTCGACTCTGCCGGCGCCGGCGGTGTCGATTCCGGAGGCGTTCTGCGTGCAGGTGGCGCGCGCGCCGGAGGCGGTCGCGGTGTCGTGTGAGGGTTGCTCGATGACGTATCGCGAGCTTGATGAGGCGGCGAACCGGTTGGCGCATTTGTTGGTGGATCAGGGTGTGGGTCCGGGTGAGTGTGTGGCGCTGCTGTTTTCGCGGTCGATGGAGGCGGTTGTCGCGATTGTGGCGGTGCTCAAGACCGGGGCGGCGTATGTGCCGATGGATCCGGTGGTGCCTGATGCGCGCATTGAGTTCATGGTCACTGATTCCAGGCCGGTTTTGGCGGTCACCAGCGCTGGGCTGGTGGGGCGGTTGGCTGGGTGCGGGTTGCCGGTGATCGATGTGGCCGATGCGCGGGTTGATGGTTACCCGGCCACCGCGGTGGTTGGGCCGGCGCCTGATGATGTGGCTCATGTGATCTATACGTCGGGCACGACCGGGGTTCCCAAGGCGGTGGCGGTGACCCACCGCAATGTGACGGGGTTGTTGCTGGCGCCGGGGGTGGCGTTGATGGCTGGGCGGGTGTGGTCGCAGTGTCATTCGTATGCCTTCGACTTCTCGGTGTGGGAGATCTGGGGTGCGTTGTTGCATGGGGGCCGGTTGGTGGTGGTGCCAGAAGCGGTGACGGCCTCTGGGGAGGCGTTGGCGGCGTTGTTGGTCGCTGAGCGCGTTGATGTGTTGAGCCAGACTCCTTCGGCGCTGGGGATGGTGTCGGTTGAGGGGTTGGAGTCGGTGGCGGTGATGGTGGGCGGTGAGGCTTGTCCGGCGGAGTTGGTGGATCGGTGGGCGCCGGGTCGGGTGATGGTCAACGGTTACGGCCCGACCGAGACCACGGTGTATGCGGCGATCAGCGCTCCGCTGGCGGCGGGGTCGGGGGTGGTGCCGATCGGTGCGCCGGTGCCCGGGGCGACGTTGTTTGTGCTGGACGGGTGGTTGGGTGCGGTTCCGGTGGGTGTGGTCGGCGAGTTGTATGTGGCTGGTGGCGGTGTGGGGTGCGGGTATTGGCGCCGTGCTTCTTTGACGGCGT
>NZ_LZMC01000094.1 GCF_001668615.1 Mycobacterium sp. 1274761.0 | reverse complement strand
CGCCAAGAATGTGGCCAAACAAAAACAACAAACAAAAACCACCAAACACACTATTGAGTTCTCAAACAACACACCCGCTTACAGGCAACCCTGCCACTGTACTCGACAGTGGCAGAGACGTCAAACCCCGTCCGCCAGTCCGGGACTGGGGCCGTGGGCAAGAGAAAGAATACTCCTTCTCGTACGACAGTCTCAAATCCGCAGGACCCGAAGGACTAACTGACGCGTTCGACCTCGGCACCGAGGCTGACCAGGTTCTCCACGAACAGCGGATAGCCCCGGTCGATGTGAAAGACGTCGTGAACCTCGGTGTCGCCGTCGGCGACCAGCCCCGCCAGCACCAGCCCAGCGCCGGCCCGGATATCCGAGGACCACACCGGCGCGCTGGACAGCTGCGGAAGTCCCCTGACCACGGCGTGGTGGCCGTCGGTCCTGGCGTCGGCGCCCAGCCGGATCATCTCCTCGACGAACCGGAACCGCGCCTCGAAGACGTTCTCGGTGATCATCGACGTGCCGTCGGCGACTGCGGCCAGCGCGATGGCCATCGGCTGCAGGTCGGTCGGAAATCCCGGGAAGGGCAGGGTCGCGACATTGATGGCCTTGGGCCGTTCGTACTGCGCGACGCGGAAGCCGTCATCGGTCTGAGTGACGGTTGCCCCGGCGTCGTGCAGCTTGTGCAGCACCAACTGCAGGTGCTGCGGATCCACGCCCGTGACCGAGATGTCGCCTCGCGTGATCGCCGCTGCGATTCCCCAGGTGGCGGCGACGATCCGGTCGCCGATCACCCGGTGCTCGGTGGGGTGAAGCCTGTCGACGCCGGTGATCGTCATGGTCGACGAGCCGGCACCCTCGATCTGCGCTCCCATCTGGTTGAGCATCGTGCACAGGTCGACGACGTCGGGTTCCCGCGCGGCGTTGCGAATGGTGGTGACGCCCTCGGCCACCACCGCCGCCATCAATATGTTCTCCGTGGCACCGACCGACGGGAACTCGAGCTGGATCTCCGCCCCGCGCAGATGGTCCGCTTCGGCAACCACACAGCCGTGTTCGATGTTGCACCGAGCACCCAGCTGGCGCAGACCAGCCTGATGCATGTCCAGGGGACGCGAGCCGATGGCGTCGCCGCCCGGCAGCGCCACCTTGGCCCGCTTGCAGCGACCGACCAGCGGTCCGAGCACGCACACCGAGGCACGGAACTGCCGGACCGCGGCGAAATCCGCGTCGTACTTGGGTTCATCCGGCGACGTGATACGGACCGTTCCGCCGTCCAATTCCACGGTGGCCCCGAGCCCCCGTAGCACCTCCGCCATCAGCGGTACGTCCAAAATGTCCGGACAGTTGGTGATGGTGCTGGTGCCCTCTGCCAATAGCGCCGCCGCCATCAGCTTCAAAACGCTGTTTTTTGCCCCCCCGACGGCTACTTCGCCCGACAACCGGTTTCCACCGGTGACCACGAATCGCTCGCTCACGCGGCCAGTTTAAACAGCGGCGCGGGCGGTGTCCGAATCCTCGCGGAGTCGCGGCGGTACCGTTTTCCCATGGCCGTACACCTGACCCGCATCTACACCCGCACCGGTGACGACGGAACCACTGGATTGAGCGACTTCAGCAGGGTTTCCAAGAACGATGCGCGGCTGGCGGCGTACGCCGATTGCGATGAGGCCAACGCTGCCATCGGCGTGGCGGTGTCCTTGGGACACCCAGATGAGCAAATGCTCAAGGTACTGCGGCAGATTCAGAACGACCTCTTCGATGCTGGCGCTGACCTGTCGACTCCCGTTGTGGAGAATCCCGAATACCCACCGCTACGCATCACCCAGAGCTACATAGACAGGCTGGAGGCGTGGTGTGACGAGTTCAATGAGCCATTGCCTGCACTGAATTCGTTTGTGCTGCCTGGCGGTACGCCTCTGTCGGCGTTGCTGCATGTTGCACGCACCGTCGCGCGCCGCGCCGAACGCTCGGCGTGGCTGGCAATCGAGGAACATCCCGACAACGTCAGCGTGCTGCCCGCCAAGTATCTCAACCGGCTGTCCGATCTGCTCTTCATTCTCTGCAGGGTCGCCAATCCAGGCGGCGACGTTTTGTGGCAACCCGGCGGTCCCGCAAAGGATTAGGCGGTGCGCCGCCGAGCGCGAGGTGACGGCCGCGACTCCAACCACGACTGAAACGCCGTCAGCGCTCCGCGATCCAGCGCTACCTCATAGCCGCGCTTGCGTTCCGGACTGGTGTCGCGCAGCTCGAGGATCACGATTTCGTCGGTCATGATGTCGAATTCGTCGCCGCGCGGCGACCGTCGCGACACGATCTCCAGGCCTCTGCGGCTGAGCCGGCGATCCGGCCACCACCTCAGGCTGGACAACCGATAAAAGCCCGCTTCGCCACCGCGGTAGCGCATCACCCCGTGGCGCCAGCCCTGCCCCCCAACGGCCGGGTAATCACGCAGGATTGCCGCGGTTCCACCGACCTGCCGCAGCTTCCACAGTCGATAGCACAGGGCGACAACGACAAGAAGAAGCACACCGACCAGCGCGACCATGATCAGCATGGACGCGCTCATCGGCGGGCCTAGTCGATCTGGCCGATTGCGCGCAGCCTGGCACGACCCCGTGCTGCCGTCGCCTCGTCGTCGGACTCGGAATCGCGCTTCGCCGCGTCGGCGTCGATCTCCGATTCGAGTTCAGCGGATTCGGCAAGAATAATGACGCCTTCGTCGGTCACCGACATGAATCCGCCGTCGACCGCGACGCGCAGGTCCTCTTCGCCTTCGCGTTCGACGCGCACCATGGCGTCGTCGACGAGCTGGGCCACCAGCGGGATGTGCCGCGGCAGGATGCCGATCTCGCCTGCCGTCGTTCGAGTGAACACGAAAGTGGCCTTGCCAGACCAGATTTCGCGCTCGACCGCGACGATGTCGACGTCCAGTTCAGCCATCTCTACTCGCTCTTGTCTTCGCCGTCGCCCTTGCCGTCGGACTCGTCCTTGCCGCCGTCGTCATTCTTGGCGTCGTCCTTCTTGGCGTCGTCGGGCGCGGGAGCACCGTCACCGCCGCCGTCTTCCATCTTGGCGCCCAGGCTTTCGGCTTTCTTCTGCAGATCCTCGAGACCGCCGATGAGGAAGAACGCCTGCTCAGGCAGATGGTCGAAATCGCCCTTCGCCAGCTTGTCGAACGCCTCGATGGTCTCCTTCAGCGGAACCGTCGAACCCGGCTGGCCGGTGAACTGCTCAGCCGCCATCATGTTCTGCGACAGGAAGCGCTCGATGCGACGAGCGCGCTGCACCAATTGCTTGTCCTCCTCGGCGAGCTCGTCGATGCCCAGAATTGCGATGATGTCTTGAAGGTCCTTGTAGCGCTGCAGGATTCGGATGACCTCCTGCGCCACGCGATAGTGCTCGTCGCCGACGACACTGGGGTCGAGGATCGTCGAACTCGAGGCCAGGGGGTCCACCGCCGGGAAGATGCCCTTGGAGAAGACCGAACGGCTGAGCTCCGTGGTGGCATCGAGGTGCGCAAACGTCGTCGCAGGCGCCGGGTCGGTGTAGTCGTCGGCCGGAACGTACACGGCCTGCATCGAGGTAATCGACCGGCCACGCGTCGAGGTGATGCGCTCTTGCAGCTCACCCATCTCGTCGGCCAGCGTCGGCTGGTAACCCACGGCAGAAGGCATGCGGCCCAACAGCGTTGACACCTCAGAGCCGGCCTGGGTGAAGCGGAAGATGTTGTCGATGAACAGCAGCACGTCCTGCTCCTGCTCGTCGCGGAAGTATTCCGCCATCGTCAGCGCCGAAAGCGCAACGCGCATACGGGTGCCGGGCGGCTCGTCCATCTGACCGAACACCAGAGCGGTGTCCTTGAGCACGTCGGCGTCGCCGAGCTCGACCCACAGGTCGTTGCCCTCACGGGTGCGCTCCCCCACGCCGGCGAACACCGAAGTACCACCGAAGTTGCGGGCGATGCGGTTGATCATCTCCTGGATCAGCACCGTCTTTCCCACGCCGGCACCGCCGAACAGGGCGATCTTGCCGCCGCGGACATACGGCGTCAGCAGGTCGACGACCTTCAGGCCGGTCTCCAGCATCTCGGTGCGGGGTTCCAGCTCATCGAACGCCGGCGGCTTGCGGTGAATGGACCACTTCTCGAAGTCCTTGCCGTAGCCCGGATCGTCGAGGCAGTCGCCGAGCGCGTTGAATACATGGCCCTTGACGCCGTCACCGACCGGCACCGCAATCGAATTGCCCGTGTCCGTCACTTCGACGCCACGTACCAGGCCGTCGGTGGGCTGCAGCGAGATGCAGCGCACGAGGTTGTCGCCGAGGTGCTGGGCGACCTCGAGTGTCAACGTCTTCGCGAGGTCCTTATAGTCGATCTCGGCGTGTAGCGCGTTGAACAGTTCGGGTACCGAGCCGCGCGGGAACTCGACGTCGACAACGGGGCCGGTGACGCGGACGACACGGCCAGCGGTGTCGGTGTTGGTTTTCTTTTCTGTCTTGTCAATAGCAGCAGTCATTCGTCTCTTCGCTTCCTACGGGCTACTTCTTGGCGGCGTCCGCGAGCGCGTTAGCACCACCGACGATTTCGCTGATTTCCTGGGTGATCTGAGATTGCCGTTCGCGGTTGGCCATCAGGGTCAAGTCCTTGATGAGGTCGTCGGCGTTGTCCGAGGCCGACTTCATCGCCCGCCGCCTTGAGGCCGACTCCGACGCCGCCGCCTCGAGAAGTGCGGCGAAGATACGGGTCGACACGTACCGCGGAAGCAGTGCACCGAACAAGGTTTCGGCGTCCGGCTCGAATGAGAACAGCGTCTGAGGTCCGGTGTCCTCTTCGCTGTACTCGATCACCATCGGCGCGATCCGGCGAGCCACCGCAACCTGCGACATCATGGACTTGAACTCGTTGAACACGATGTGTAGTTCGTCGACACCGAGGACGTTGTCGGCGCCGGGGTCGTCTCCCTCGTCGTCGATGCCGGCGGTGAAGGCATCGACCAGTGTCGAGGCGATCTCCTGCGCGTTCTCATACTCGGGCCGCTCGGAGAATCCTGTCCAGGAGTCGACGATGTCCCAGTTGCGGAAGCTGTAGTAGCCGAGGGCTTTTCGGCCCACCGTGTAGAGCACGGGCTCTTTGCCCTCCTGACGCAGCAGAGAGAACAACTCCTCAGAGCGCCGGAAGACGTTGGCGTTGTACGCCCCGCAGAGTCCGCGGTCCGACGACACCACGAGCACAGCCGCCCGGCGCGGGTTCTCACGTTCGACCAGCAGCGGGTGGTCCAAAGCGCTCGCGTCGGCCAAATTGGTCAGCATGTTGGTGATTTCGCGGTCGTAGGGCCGAGCCGCCTCGACTCGGGCCTGTGCCTTGGCGATTCGCGAGGTCGCGATCATCTCCTGGGCCTTGGTGATCTTCTTGATCGACCCGGCGGAGCGGATGCGGCCGCGCAGTTCGCGCAGTGTGGCAGCCATTAGCTCTCCGGCCTACTTCTTCTTGGGTGCGGGCTTGCGAACCTTCACTGATTCCTTCTCGACGTCTTCCTCGTCCATCGCGTCGACATGCTCGTCGGGCACGACCGAGCTGCCGTCGCTGGTCTCGAATCCCTTCTTGAAGTCGTTGACCACCTTCTCCAGCGACTTTTCCAGCTCCTCGGAGAACTTCTTGCTTTCCCGGATCTCGTCGAGGATGTTCTCGTGCGAGGACTTGACGTGCTCGAGAAACTCGCGCTCGAACTTCTGGACGTCGGCGACCGGCACGGAATCAAGGTGTCCTCTGGTTCCGAGGAAGATGGCGACCACCTGATCTTCGACCGGCATCGGGCTGTTCTGCGGCTGCTTGAGCAGCTCGACCAGCCGCTCACCGCGGTCCAGCTGGTTCTTCGACGCTTCGTCGAGGTCCGATGCGAAGGCCGCGAACGACTCGAGCTCGCGATACTGCGACAGATCCAGTCGCAGCGACCCCGCCACCTCTTTCATCGCCTTGATCTGCGCGGCGCCACCGACTCGGGAGACCGACGCGCCGACGTTGATCGCCGGGCGTACGCCCTGGTTGAACAGGTCGGTCTCCAGGAAGCACTGGCCGTCGGTGATGGAGATGACGTTGGTGGGAATGTAGGCCGAGATGTCATTGGCCTTCGTCTCGATGACCGGCAGACCGGTCAAGGAGCCACCACCCAACTCGTCAGACAGCTTTGCGCAACGTTCCAGCAGCCGGGAGTGCAGGTAGAACACGTCACCGGGGTACGCCTCCCGGCCGGGGGGACGGCGCAGCAGCAGCGAAATGGCGCGGTAGGCCTCGGCCTGCTTGGTGAGGTCGTCGAACACGATCAGCACATGCTTGCCCTGATACATCCAGTGCTGAGCGATCGACGAACCCGTATACGGCGCAAGCCATTTGAAGCCGGCCGAATCAGACGCGGGCGCGGCGACGATAGTGGTGTACTCCATCGCCCCACCCTCTTCCAGGGTGTGCTTCACGCTGGCGATCGTGGTGCCCTTCTGGCCGATCGCCACGTAGACGCAGCGCACCTGCTGCTTCTCGTCGCCGGTCTCCCAGTTCTTCCGCTGGTTGAGAATCGTATCGACGCAGACCGCGGTCTTACCGGTCTTGCGGTCGCCAATGATCAGCTGACGCTGGCCGCGCCCGATCGGCGTCTGCGAGTCGATGGCCTTGATGCCGGTCTGCAACGGCTCGCTGACGCCTTGCCGTTGAACCACCGACGGCGCCTGCAACTCCAGCGCACGACGTTCCTCGGTCTCGATTTCGCCCTGGCCGTCGATCGGCTGACCCAGCGGGTTGACCACACGGCCGAGGAAGCCGTCGCCGACTGGTACGGAAAGCACGTCGCCGGTCCGCTTGACCTGCTGACCCTCTTCGATGTTCTCGAAGTCACCGAGAATCACCGCGCCGATGCTGTGCTCGTCGAGGTTGAGCGCGACACCGAGCACGCCGCCGGGGAACTCCAGCAGCTCTTGGGTCATCACCGACGGGAGGCCCTCCACGTGGGCGATGCCATCGCCCGCGTCGATGACCGTGCCGATCTCTTCGCGGGCCGATTCGGCCTCGAAGCCGGCGACATATTCCTCGATTGCGCCCTGAATCTCGTCCGCCGAGATGGTCAACTCTGCCATGGTTCGTCTTCCTAAATCGTGTGTGGTTCGTGGTGTGGTGAGGTCACTCGGGTAGGCGGCGTTCGGCCGTCGCCAGCTTTGATGCCAACGATCCGTCGATCACCTCATCGCCGACGGCGATGGTCAGCCCGCCGATCAGCGCCGGGTCGACATCGAGCTGAATCGAAACGGGATGACCATAGATACGGGTCAGCAGTTCGGTCAGCCGCCGGCTTTGAGCATCGCTGAGCTCGCTTGCAGCACGCACTTGCGCAACGACCTCGCCACGTCGGGACACCGCCAGGTTTGCGAGGTCACGGATGGTCTCGTCAGCGCGATCGCCGTGCAGCAGGTCGACGGTCTGGCGCAACAGATCCGCGGTGTTCTTGCTTGCCTTGCGCCCAAGAACCTTGTTCAGCAACGCGATTCGGCCATCGACCGGCGTGGTGTAGTCGCTGAGCAGCGTGATGAGCCGCGGCTCCGAGTCGAGAATGCGGCTGAACCGGAACAGCTGGTCTTCGACGTCCTCGATCTGGTCTTCGCGTTCGGCGCGCACCAGCAATGCCAGACCGGCGATGTGCTCGAGCCCGAAGATCAAGTCCGACGTCGACGACCACCGCTGCGACGAAGCGGTTTTGAGCACCTGAAGGGCGGCGTCGGAAACCTTGCCGGAGAGTAGGCGCTCGACGAGTTGAACGCGCGCCTCTGATTCGCTTGAGGGGTCTGCGAGATGCCTTGCCAGAAGTGACTCACGGCGCACTAGCTTCACCGCAGACGCCAGATCGTTGGCCAAACCGGTCAACTCGCCGGCGTCGAGACCGTCCACCACTCCGTCGAACTGCCGCACCATCTCAGCCACCGACTCACGGCTGGCCGCCCGCAGCTTCGATGTGACGGCGGACTCGAAGACCTTGTTCGAAGGCGCCATCTCATCCAGCTCGTCGAGGAAGCGGTCGATCGTTGCGGACTGCTCCTCTGGATCGGAGACGAATTGACGCACCATCTCTTCTGCACGATGCACCGACTCCGCCCCGAGGCTCTGCCGAAGCTCGCGGATGAGCTGCTGGCGCAACATCTGAACCTGTTGCGCACCCAAGATTTTGATGCGCTCCAGCTCGGTGTCGGCCTGAGCTCGCAGCTGCTCGGAGATCCTTTCAGCGTCGTGCCGGGCCTCTTCGATCAGCCTGGCCGCATCGGCCTTGGCCTCTTCCAGTGCCTTCGCGTGCTCAGTGTCGGCGTCGGCAACCTTCTTCGCGGCCTCGGAATTCTCTTCCAGCTGCCTACGGACGGTCTCTTGTTGGTTCTTCATCATGTTGCGGACCGGCGGCACAACATATCTCCACACCAGGAAGACGATGACCGCGAATCCGACGAGCTGTCCGATGAAGGTCGACACGTGGCTACCGCCCCTGTCCTGTTGTGGCCGGCACGGTACGGGTAGTCACCTCGACGCCGAGCACGCGACTTGCAAGTTGCGCCGCAAAGGTCTCCACGGAGTTCTGAAGATCCGCTGTGACCGCTCGCGACTGCTCCGTCAGCTCTTGCGTGGCCTGCTGCAGCACCGACGAAACTTCGGTGTTGGCACGGGCCCGCGTATCGTCGACGATCTTCCGCCCCTCGGCGCGGGCCTCCTCGCGCACATTCGCCGCGTCGCGGCGCGCGGCCGCCATCGCCTTGCGGTAGTCCTCGTCGGCGGCCGCCCGAAGTTGTGATGCGCGCCGGTTGTCCTCAGCCGTCTTCTGCACCATGGCTTCGCGTTCGCGCAAGACCTTGGAGATCGGTGGCACCACCCATTTGGCGATCACGCCGAGCACAATCAGGAAGATGAGCAGCACGAAGAAGAACGTGCCGTTGGGGATCAGAAAGTTGCTCTGACCGCCCCCACCGCCGCCGCCTTCTTCGGCCGCCAGGATCGTCAAGCTGAGGTCAGTCATGACCGCGGGCTGCTACTTAACCGGGGTGGCGAACACGAACAGCGCCATGAAAGCCAGGTTGATGAAGTAGGCCGCCTCGACCAGACCCACCGTGATGAAGAACGGAGTGAACAGTCGGCCTTGCGCCTCGGGCTGCCGCGCGATGCCGGCGATCAGGGCGTTACCTGCGATGCCGTCGCCGATACCGGCGCCGATGGCACCGCCGGCCATGATCAGTCCACCGCCGATGAGCGCGCCCATAGCGATCTGTGGATTCATTCCTATCCTCCTTGATAACTGGTAGGGGTCCTACCAGGACGTGGGTCGAACATGATGGGTGCTAGTCATGGTGTTCATCGAGCTCCATGGACTGGCTGAAGTACAAGATCGTCAGCAGGGCGAAGATGAACGCCTGGATGGCGCCGACGAACAGGTCGAAGCTCTTCCAGATTGCGTTGGGCGCCCACATGATCCATGGCGGGAACAGTGCGATGAGTGCGACCAGGATGCCGCCGGCGAAGATATTGCCGAAGAGTCGCAGCGACAACGAGATTGGCTTGGCGAGCTCTTCGACGATGTTGATCGGCGCCAGAATGGCGACGTGGCCCTTGAGCAGCTTCACCGGATGGCCGATCACGCCGCGGCGCCAGACGCCCGCCGCGTGGTAGCAGATGAACACGAACAGCGCGAGCGCCAGCACGAAGTTGATGTCGGACGCCGGAGGCTTCAGCAGCTCGTGGATCTTGCCGCTGGAGTCGGTGTACTGCAACGGCAGCACTGACAGCCAGTTGGCGATCAGGATGAACACGAACAGCGTGACAGCCAGGGGCAGCACGAACGGCGCGATCTTCATGCCGATCGCGGCCTCGATCTGATTGCGCGTCTGGACGGTGATCGCTTCCCAGAACAATTGGACGCCGCTGGGGACGCCGCTCGATGTCACCTTGGCGCGCAAGAAGAATGCGAGCCCGAGCACGATGGCCGCGGCGATCAGGGTTGCCAGCACCGTGTCGAAGTTGACGGTGAGGCCGAACCAGTGCACCTCTTCGTGGTGGCCGACCTCGATGCCGGACTCGGCGGCGAGGATCGTTTCAGTCACTGCTTGCCCCCTTCGATTTCAACAGCCGCACCGGCCCGCAGTTTCCTCATAACCGGTAATGCCGTAGAAAACACCAGCAGTACCTGGAAAAGCGCCATTCCAAACACGACACCCAGGCCCTGCGGTCGGAAGATGAACGCGATGGTCAGCCCGATGACCGTCATCACCAACAGCCGGGTGGCGGAGTTCAGCGCCATCTTGCGTTTGAGCGGATGCTCTTCGGCGGTGATCGATTCCACCGACCGCTGCACCAGAATCGCGTTGAGCAAACCGAGTCCCAGGCCGACGCCGAAGAAGGCGCCGACCATCGGATGGTCCAGCAGAGCGGCCGCCACCGTCACCAGGCCGGCGAACACTACGCACACTGCGAACAGACGGAAGGGCCGGAAAGCTACGGACGGAAACACCAACGGCGCGTCTTGCGCTGGCGTCGTCACGGCGTCACCTCAATCCCGCGGTCACGAGGGCTAACCCAATGATTCTGTGCGTGGCGCACCGAGCGTATCGGAGTGCGCGGGCCGCGCTGGAATCACCCAAGGGGTAGCTCCCTTTGTCGGTCGTTTTTCCGTGCCGATCGGTGGTGTACCGGACGGCGTGGGGGCCGGCAACCCGCGAGGTTTTTCGGGTTCTACCAGCACCGTACCACACAGGAATCGGTCAGAAACGGGGGTCTACTACTTTTCGTCGTACACGCTCGCGTAGGAGTCGTCACCCCGCCTCAGAAGCGGGATCAACGTCGCGACGATGGCCACCGCGGTGGCCGCCAGCATCACCGCCCCTGTGTAGCGGGGATCGAAGAAGATCGTGCTTGCGGCGCCGAGCGCGACGATGCCCACCCACAAATAGATCAGCAGCACCACGCGCCGGTGCGAATGGCCGATCTGCAGCAACCGGTGGTGCAGATGCATCTTGTCGGGGCTGAACGGGCTGCGCCCTGCGCGGGTGCGCCGCACAATGGCCAACAACATGTCCAGCGCCGGCACGAACATGACGGCAACCACCAAAAGGAAGGGCGACAGCAGCGCGAAGACGTCGCGCGCGCCGTAGGCGCTCTGCGAGACCGGACCGGCCGCAGTGGTGGACGCCGCACCCAGCATCAGGCCGATCAGCATCGAGCCGGAGTCGCCCATGAAGATGCGCGCGCGGTGGAAGTTGTGCGGCAGGAAACCCAGACAGGCGCCGGCGAGCACCACCGAGATCACCGCTGGCGGGTAGAACAAAACGTCACCGCCGTGGTCACGGAGTAGACCGATCGAGAAGATCGTGATGGCCAATGCGGTGATCAGACCCAGGCCCGCGGCCAGGCCGTCGAGGCCGTCGACGAAGTTCATCGCGTTGACGATCGCGACCGTCAGCGCCAAGGTCAGCAGGATCGACGACACCTGGTCGAGCACGATGGTGCCGACGCCACCGAACGGGATGTAGAGCACGCTCCACGCGACGCCCATCGTGACCAGCACGCTGGCGGCCGTGATCTGACCGGCGAACTTGGTCAGCGCGTCCAGACCCCACTTGTCGTCGATCAATCCGATCGCCATGATCAGCCCACCCGCCACGACCGTCGCGGGCAGGCCGGACGAGTAGACGAAGCCACGGGTGAGTGCAGGCAGTTGCGAGGCGAGCAGCACGGCTGCCAGCACGCCGATGTACATCGCCAGGCCACCCATCCGCGGCGTCGGCTGCAGATGGACGTCGCGTTCCCGTGGGACCGCTACGGCGCCGACCCGGGTGGCGAGCACACGAACCCAGCCCGTCGCGAAGTAGGTGATGATCGCCGCGGTGAGGCCGACCAGCGCCAGCTCGCGCAACGGCACGCCCGCGCCTCGATCGGAGAGCGCAAGCAGCCCACCGGCCACGTTGTGCACATCGCTCACCACTGGATGAACCGTACTGGACAACGATGAGAGCGGGCGGCCGTCAGTTCGCGGGGGTGAGGGTGTCGGCGTCGACGCCGAGCACCGCAGCGATGGCCTCGGCCGTCACCGGACCCTGACGCAGGATGCGCGGATGTGCGCCGGTGAGATCGACGATGGTGGAGGCGGCCTGCTGTTGGGACGGGCCCGCGTCGAGGTAGACCGCGACGGTGTCGCCGAGCTGGCTGCGCGCCTCTTCGGCGGTGACCGCCGCGGGCCGCCCGGAGATGTTCGCGCTGGACACCGCCATCGGTCCCACTTCGCGCAACACCTCGATGGCGACCGGGTGCAGCGGCATCCGCAGCATCACGGTGCCTGCGGCGTCTCCGAGGTCCCACTGCAGCGACGGCGCTTGCTGCACGACGAGGCTGAGCGCACCGGGCCAGAACGCGCGGATCAGCTCGCGCGCCGTCTCAGGAACCGTGTGTACCAAACCCTCGATGGTGTGCCAGGAGCCGACGAGGACCGGAACCGGCATGTCGCGGCCACGGCCCTTGGCCGACAGCAGCGCAGCCACCGCGGTGTTGTCGAATGCGTCGGCGCCGATGCCGTACACCGTGTCGGTGGGCAGCACCACCAGACGTCCGCCCCTCACAGCGCTGACGGCCGAAGCGATTCCAGTCGCACGCGATTCGGCATCGGTGCAATCGAAGAGTTCACTCATGCGGCCCTCGCGCGCGTGTCGCCGTGACGAATCGGGGTCGGCCGGCCAGGTCGCGGTGGGCTGCCACGCCGACGAATTGCCCTGCGGCTCCGAACGCGTCGACGGTGGCGGTCGACGTGGTGTCGTCATGCTCCACGGCGCAGCAGGCGCCGGGCTTCAGCCAGCGGCCCGCCAGTTTCACGATCGCATGGATGACGGTCATGCCGTCCGGGCCGCCGAACAATGCGTGCGGCGGATCATGTTGGGTTACTTCGGGTTCCAGGTCAGCGCCGTCGGGAATGTAGGGCGGGTTGGCGACCAGTAGATCGACGCGTCCGTCCAATTCAGGAAGCAGTGCGGTGTCGGTGACGTCGGCGCGCACGAGCTCCACCGGTGCGCCCGACACGTTGCGGCGGGCGTAGGTCAGGGCGTCGTCAGAGTCGTCGACGGCGACCACGCGCGCGTCGGGCCAGAACTTCGACAGGCCCAGCGCCAGCGCCCCCGAGCCGGTGCAGAGGTCGACGATCAGCGGTTGCGGCGGCAGCGGCTGCGCTGCCGCCCATTCCAGCAGGCCCTCGGTCTCCGGTCTGGGAATGAACACGCCGGGGCCCACCGCGACCGTCACCGGACCCAACGGTGCCGAACCGACGATGTGCTGCAACGGGATTCGCCGTGAGCGGGCGGCGATCAGGTCGGCGTAGCGACCGCGGAATTCGTCGTCGACATCGCCGAGAAGTGCCAGCCGGCCCCTGCTGGTTCCGGCGGCGTGGGCGGCCAACTCCTCGGCATCAGCGCGCGGGGAGGCGACGCCGGCTTCGGCGAGTTCGGCTGTCGCCAGCTCGATCTCGCGTCGCAACTGCGTCGTCGTCTTCGTCATGCCTGCTGCAACCGTGCCTGCTTGTCAGCGGCGGCCAACGCGTCGAACAACGCGTCCAGATCGCCGTCAAGTACCTGGTCGAGGTTGTGGGCCTTGAAGTTGATCCTGTGGTCGGCGATGCGGTTCTCCGGAAAGTTGTACGTTCGGATGCGTTCGCTGCGGTCGACGGTGCGGATCTGGCTTGCACGGTCGGCCGACGCGTCGGCCTGGGCCTGTTCCTCGGCCAGCGCCTGCAGCCGGGCGGCGAGCACCTGCATGGCGCGAATCTTGTTCTGCAGCTGGCTGCGTTCGTTCTGACACGTCACGACGATGCCGGTGGGCAGGTGCGTGATGCGCACGGCCGAGTCGGTGGTGTTGACGCCCTGACCGCCCTTGCCTGATGACCGGTAGACGTCGATGCGCAGATCGGATTCGTCGATCTGGACTTCTTCGACCTCTTCTGGCTCGGGATAGACCAGCACGCCCGCCGCCGAGGTGTGCACGCGGCCCTGCGACTCGGTGACCGGCACCCGCTGCACGCGGTGCACGCCGCCTTCGAACTTCAGCCGCGACCAGACCCCGTCGGCTGAATCGCCCTTGCTCCTGATCGACAGCGTGGCGTCTTTGTAGCCGCCGAGATCGGAGGTCGTCTCGTCGAGCATGGTCACCGTCCACCCGTGCCGTTCGGCGTATCGGATGTACATCCGGGCCAGGTCGGCGGCGAACAGCGCCGACTCCTCACCGCCTTCGCCGGACTTCACCTCGAGCACGATGTCGTCGGCATCGTGCGGATCGCGCGGGGCCAGGAGGTCGGTCAGGTGGGTGTCGAGCTCCTCGACGGTCTTGGTGAGCTCGTCGACCTCGGACGCGAACGATTCGTCGTCGGCCGCCAGCTCACGGGCGGCTTCAAGGTCACCGCGGGCGGCCTCCAGCTTGCGGTAGGTCGCCACGATCGGTGCCAGCTGCGCGAACCGTCTGCCGACCTTGCGCGCCTTGGCCGCATCGGAGTGCAGATCGGGATCGGACAGCTGCCGTTCGAGGTCGGCGTGCTCGGACAGGATGGCGTCGATTGCTCCCCCCGGCTGAGCCGGGGATTCAGCGCGAGCGCCGCCGTCTGTCATGTCGCACTCCTTCCCCGTAACGCAAACCGACGCCCGGCCTGCGCGGATGCGACAGAGCGGGCGTCGATTGTGAAGCTACTTGTCTGCGGCCTTGCGCTTGCCGTAGCGCTTCTCGAAGCGGGCCACGCGGCCGCCGCTGTCGAGAATCTTCTGCTTGCCTGTGTAGAAGGGATGGCACTGCGAGCAGACCTCGACGTGGATCTGTCCGCTCTTCTTGGTGCTGCGGGTGGTGAACGTCGCGCCGCAGCCGCAGTGCACCGTCGTCTCGACGTAGTCAGGGTGAATACCCGATTTCATGGTGTCCTCTTCATTCGTTGGTCGCCGGGTCGCCCACAGTCGAGCGTGAACCGGAACCGAAGGTCAGCGGCCCATTATGCCAGGTCAACCGCCAGCATCCTAAACGCGCCGACGAGGGCCGCTATTCCACGGGCAATCCGGACGGACGCCGCGTCAGCGTCATGAGGATGTCGCGGATGGGCCCGCGCACGTCGTCACCGTCGCCGACGTGGAAATCGGCGTCGGTCGCGGTGAATCTGACGTTGGAAAAGCGTTTTCGCGCATTGAACGGAAATCCCATCGACCACACCCGCTCGGCGGCGACCACTGCGGCCGGAATGGGCATGGGGCGCTCGATGCCCAGTGGGACGGCGATGTCCTGGCCGTGGACGAGCACGTCCATCAACGGGTCGGCCACCGCGGTGCCGGGTGGTTTGCGGCGGCCGCCGACCATGGCCCGCAGGGCGGCGGTGATTTCGTCAGGTGTCCTGTGATCTTTCTGTGCCATACGCATGACTGCCCTGTTGAATTGGAAACCTGAGCGCAGACCCTCGAGGGCGATGCGCCCCCAGTTCGTCGCCGAGTGGGTGATGTGGGCGGCCACGTCGCGCACCGTCCAGCCCTCGCATAGAGAGGGCGTCTGCCACTGGTCGGGGGTCAGCGTGTCGAGGTAGTCGGCGAGATCGGCGCGCTGTTCGTCGATGTAGACCCAGATCTGCGCGTCGTCGGCGGCGCTGTGCGGGCTCATCGACCCGTACCGCCGACTCGCTCGTATCGAGACCCGTCGCGTTTCCACAGCACGCCGCCCGGGGGTGTCGTGCCGTAGGAGACCAGCTCGCGCTTGAGGATCTTGTTGGTCGCCGTCGAGGGCAAATCGTCGGCGATCCAGACATAACGCGGCCACGCCTTCGGCGACAGGTCGGGCTGGGCGGCGAGGAACTCCTGGAAGGCCTCCGGCCTCAATGTCGCCTCGTCGCGCAGCACCACGGCGGCCATCACCTGGTCACCGACGGACTCGTCAGGCACCGGATACACCGCGACGCGGCTGATCTCGGGCAGCCGGATCAACACTCGCTCGATCGGCGCGGCCGCCAGGTTCTCGCCGTCGACCCGCATCCAGTCGGCGGTGCGGCCCGCGAAGTAGATCCAGCCGTCGGCGTCGCGGTACGCCAGATCGCCCGACCAGTACATACCGTGGCGCAGCCGGTGATCGGTGGCGCCGGAGTCCTTGTAGTAGCCGCGGAAAAGCCCACCGCCGGTGGTGTTCACCAGCTCTCCCACGGCGGCGTCGCGGTTGAGCAGATCGCCGCTGTCGTCGAACCGGGCCACCTCGCACTCCAGCAGCGTCTCTGGGTCGTATATGGCCACACCGGGAAAGCCCTTGCCCAGCGAGCCCGGCGGACACCCGTCCTCGCGGGTGATGATGACGGCGTTCTCGGTCGACCCGAATCCGTCCCACACAGTGCAGTCGAAGCGGCGGGAGAATTCGGCGATATCGCGGTCGCTGGCCTCGTTGCCGAAGGCCACCCGCAACGGGTTGTCGCCGTCGTCAGGCCGCTCGGGGGTGGACAGAAGGTAGGCAAGCGGCTTGCCAACGTAGTTCATGAACGTGACACGGTAGCGACGGACGTCGTCGAGGAACCGCGACGTGGAGAAGACGGCGGGCACCATCGCGGCGCCCGACACGACCGCCACCCCCCAGCCCGCGTAGATGGAGTTGGAGTGAAACAGCGGCATCGAGACATAGCAGACGTCGGATGCCGTAACCGAATAGCGTTGCGCGAGCGCGCTTCCCGAGAATATCGGCATCATGTGCTGTACCTGTACGGCCTTGGGGTCGCCGCTCGTCCCCGAGGTGAAGATCATGACGAACGTATCGTCAGGACCGACCTCGCGGTGCGGCGTCAGCTGCCGCGGTGTCGAGATCAACGCCGCCCACTCGTCGCTCGAGGTGTCCAGCACGCGGACACCGGGCAGGTCGAGGCCGTCGACCAGAGGGCGGTGGACGGAATCGGTAATCAAAAGCTGGCAGTCGACGAGTGCGATGTCGCGCGCCAGCGCCTCTCCCCTGCGGGTGTTGTTGATGCAGCACAACACATAGCCGCCCAGCGCGGCGGCGGCCATGGCGGTCACCATGTCGGGGCCGTTGGCCAGCAGTACCCCGATATGGAGGGGCCGCCCGGGGTCGGCGATGTTGATCAGGGCGGCGGCCTGTGTCTGCGCCTCGGCGACGTGTTCGCGCCATGTCCACGTGCGGTCGCCGTATTTCACCGCGGGGGTGTCTTGACTGGACCGCTCACGCAACAACTGCTGGAGTGTGTCCGCCATGGCTCACCTCTGGTCGCTGAGTAAACAGAATTGCGAATTTGTCTACCATCTCCGGCCTGACCGGTAGTATCCGCCTGCCAGTTGACAGAATGCTCTGATCGCGCCCGCCTGCGCGACGGAATGACGAGGAGAACACCGGGTGACGAGCAGCACGGCCGCCAAAAGCGTTCGCGATCGATTGATCGATGCGGCCGAAGTCTGCCTGCGCGCCAAAGGAATTCGGTCCACCACCGTATCGGAGGTCGCCGAGGTGGCACAGGTGTCGCGCGGCTGGCTGTATCGGCACTTCCCGGACAAGGTGGCGTTGCTGGGGGCGGCGATCGTCCGCCTCAACGAGGCCTACTGGTCGGAGGCGCACGCCATGCTGGAGCGCTTCGACACCCTCGACGCGCAGATGGCCGCCGGCGTCGTCAACGCGCGCACCGCCTACGACGACCCGGGCTCGGTGCTGATGCGGCTACGCATCGAGGAACCCGAGGAGTTCGCCGCGTGCGCCGGCGCAGGCGTGCAGGGTCTAGTGCCGGATCTGGCCGAGTTCTGGCGACCGTATCTGCTCGCCGCGCAGGACCGCGGTGAGGTACATGCGAAGGCCGACATCGCGGAGGCGTCCGAGTGGACGGCACGGGTGCTCATCTCGTTGGCGACGGTGCCGGGCGACACCCTGGACCCCAACGACGAGGCCCAGGTGGGCAGGTTCATCCGGCGCTATGTGATGCCGGGCCTGCGAGCCGATCCGGCGTCGTAGGGGTTCGGGCGTGCCTGGTTGCGCTGAGCGCAACTCAGCACGCCGAAATCGCGGTTAGTCGGCGTCGTCCATCGAGCCCGGGGCGGTCTTGGAGACCTGCACCAGGAACTCGTAGTTGTTCTTGGTCTTGCGCAGCTGGCTCATCAGCAGGTCGATCGCCTGATGCGAGTCGAGGCCCGACAGCACCCGACGCAGCTTGTGCACGATCGCGAACTCGTCCGGCGAGAGCAGCAGCTCGTCCTTGCGGGTGCCCGACGGGTTGACGTCGACGGCCGGGAACACGCGCCGCTCGGAGATCTTGCGGTCGAGCTTGAGCTCGGCGTTGCCGGTGCCCTTGAACTCCTCGAAGATCACCGTGTCACCGGTCGAGCCGGTCTCCACCATCGCGGTGGCGATGATCGTCAGCGATCCGCCGTTTTCGATGTTGCGGGCCGCGCCGAGGAACCGCTTGGGCGGATACAGGGCCGTGGAGTCGACACCGCCGGACAGGATGCGGCCCGAGGCCGGCGACGCGTTGTTGTACGCGCGGCCCAGACGGGTGATCGAGTCGAGCAGTACGACGACGTCCTTGCCCTGCTCGACCAGGCGCTTGGCCCGCTCGATGGCCAGCTCGGCGGCCTGGGTGTGATCGGACGGCGGACGGTCGAAGGTAGAGGCGATGACCTCGCCCTTCACCGAGCGCTGCATGTCAGTGACCTCCTCGGGCCGTTCGTCGACGAGGACGACCATGAGGTGGCATTCCGGGTTGTTCTTGGTGATCGCGTTGGCGATGTCCTGAAGGATCGTGGTCTTACCGGCCTTCGGCGGCGACACGATCAGGGCGCGCTGTCCCTTGCCGATCGGCATGATCAGGTCGATGACGCGAGTGGTGAGCTTCTCGGAGGTGGTTTCCAGGCGCAGCCGCTGGTTCGGGTAGAGCGGGGTCAGTTTGCCGAACTCGGGGCGTTTCTTGGCGTCGTCGACCGGTCCGCCGTTGACGGAGTCGATGCGCACCAGCGGGTTGAACTTCTGCCGCTGGTTGGGTTGCTCGCCATCCTTGGGCAAGCGCACGGCACCGGTGATGGCGTCGCCGCGGCGCAGGCCGTTTTTGCGCACCATGTTCATCGACACGTAGACGTCGTTGGGTCCTGCGAGGTAACCCGAAGTGCGGACGAACGCGTAGTTGTCGAGCACGTCGAGAATGCCCGCGACGGGCTGAACAACGTCGTCTTCGCGCAGTTCCGTGTCGCCGCCGCCGTCGCCACCGCCGCGTTCACCGCGGCGCCTGCGATCGCGGAAGCGCCGACCGCGGCGGCCCTGCCGACCGTCACCGTCGTCATCGGCGTTCGAGCCGCGATTCTGGTTGTTCTGGTCGCCGCCCTGCTGGTCCCCACCGTCCTGCTTGGTGTCGGGCTTGGTGTCCTGCTGGTTCTTGTTCTTGTCGGCCTTGTCGGACTTGTCTGCGGGCGCGCCGTCCTTGGCGTCCTGCTTGGAGTCCTGGTCGTCCTTCTCGCCGGGGGCTCCGGCACCGCGAGAGGCGCCGCGCCGCTCACGACGCTGCTGGGGCTGCTCGGTGTCGGTATCGGCCGTGCCGTTCTGCGCCGCGCCGTCACCGGCCTTCCCGCCGTCCTTATCGCGCTTGTCTGCCTTCGCCGTATCGGTGGCATTGCCGACCGACTCGCCGCGGCTCTCGCGGATCGCGGCGATGAGTTCGCTCTTGCGCATACCGGAGGCACCCTTGACGCCCACCGAGTTGGCCAGGGCGCGCAGCTCGGGCAGCACCATGGTCGACAGCGAGCCAGTCGAGGCGTCGGTGGTGACGTCGGCTTTGGGCGCTGGATCTGTTGCCGGCGCGGTGGTGCTCGGCGCGTCAGCGGCCGCAGGAGATGAGTCGTTCGAATTCACGGTGTTCGGCAGCTCGGCCTGATCGGGGCTGCCCTCAGCCGTGACGAGGTCCGTTTCAGTCACGGATTTCCTTTCCTTCCCCCGGTGATCACGTCACAGAGGGTTCGTTGCACCCAGCCAAATGGCCGGCTGCGAAGCTCCACCGTCGCAGCTGCAACGGTGATGGCCGGGATTCGCGGCATTATCGCGAACCGTCAGTCCACGAGTGGAAGTCCAAAAAGTGAGTAGTTGTCCTAGTGTCGGCGCAGGTGAAAGCCTTGCGATTGCTGGACGACTGCGAGAATAACCCGCTTCGTAACCGGAAGCAAGAAACACGCTGTGCCGAATGAGACAGTTGTCAACTCCGAACGGGAACGCCTGAGGTCCATCTCACGCCTTCGCCTACGGACATCTCGCGGACGGTGTATCCATTCGCGGCGCCGAATTCCAAGGCTTCTGCGGGCAACTCCGCCTGAGTGCTCAAGCCGATAACCGCAGGTCCAGCCCCCGATAGCACCGCTGCAATGCCACAACGCCGCAGCAGGTGCAGATATTCCGCCGACGTCCGCATCGCGTTCGCCCGGTGCGGCTGGTGCAGCACGTCCTCGGTGGCTTCCATCAGCAGATCCGGCCGCTCGGTCAGGGCCACGACCAGCAGCGCTGCCCTACTCACGTTGAACCGGGCGTCGGAGTGGCTGACGGACCTGGGCAGCAGCACGCGCGTCTCGGCGGTCAGCGACCGCTGCTCGGGGATGGCCGGGAACAGGTGGATGTCGCGATGGATCCGCAGCGGGGCGGCCGCGTAGCGCGGACCGGCCGCCCCGGTCGACGACCACGACACCACCCCGCCGCCCATCACCGCCGCCGCAGCGTTGTCGGGATGGCCCTCGAATTCCGATGCTCGCTGAACCAGCTCCGCTTCAGACATCGGGGTCAGACCAGCCTGGGTGACAAGGCCGTTGACCGCCGCAAGCCCGCCAACCACCGCGGCAGCAGACGAGCCGAGCCCGCGTGATTGCGGAATGCTGTTGCGGCAGCTGACATTCAGGCCGGCAACGGTGGCGCCGACAGCCCGCAGGCCGTGCTGTATCGCCCGTACCACGAGGTGTGTGGAATCCAGTGGCACCTGTCCGGCGCCTTCACCGTCGACGTCGACGGTGAGACCGGATTCGGTTGTTTCGACGTGGATTTCGTCATACAGGCTTAACGCCAGACCGAGACTGTCGAACCCTGGACCGAGGTTGGCACTCGACGCCGCGACGACACTGGTCGCTGTCAGTCCCGCTGGCAGTGTGTGTGTCACGGATTCTCCGTCAGCCCAGTCCGAGCTCTGCGACCACGACGCCGGCGTCCACCGGGACCGGTGTCACCGTCGGCATGCCCTTCAGGGCGGTGTCGGGATCCTTAAGGCCGTTGCCGGTCACCGTGCACACCACCATCGACCCCTTGGCCACCCAGCCATCTTCGACGGACTTGAGCAGGCCGGCGACGCTGGCCGCCGATGCGGGCTCGACGAACACGCCCTCGCTGGCCGCGATCAGGTGGTAGGCCTCGAGGATCTCCTCGTCGGTGGCGGCCAGGAAGCGTCCGCCGGACTGCTGCTGCGCCTGGACTGCGCCGGTCCAGGATGCGGGCGCACCGATGCGGATGGCGGTGGCGATGGTCTCCGGGTTCTTGACCGGCTCGCCCAGCACCAGCGGCGCGGCGCCGGCCGCCTGCGTTCCGAGCATCCGCGGCAGGCGGTCGGACAACCCGTCCCGGTGGTATTCGGTGTAGCCCTTCCAGTAGGCCGTGATATTGCCCGCGTTGCCGACAGGCAGGGCGTGTACGTCGGGGGCGGTGCCCAGCGCGTCGACGATCTCGAAGGCCGCGGTCTTCTGTCCCTCGATGCGGTATGGGTTGACGGAGTTCACCAGCGCGATCGCCGGATAGTCGGTGGCGAGCTTGCGCGCCAGCTCCAGGCAGTCGTCGAAGTTCCCGTCGATCTGCAGGATCTTGGCGCCGTGCATGACGGCCTGCGCGAGCTTGCCCATTGCGATCTTGCCCTGCGGGATCAGGACCGCGCAGGTGATGCCCGCACGCGCGGCGTAGGCGGCGGCCGACGCCGAGGTATTTCCGGTGGACGCGCACAGCACGGCCTCCTGGCCGCGGGCCACCGATTCGGTGACGGCCACGGTCATCCCGCGGTCCTTGAACGACCCTGTCGGGTTGAGGCCTTCCACCTTCAAATGCACTGTGCAGCCGGTTCGTTCGGACAGCCGCTTGGCATGGATCAGCGGCGTGCCGCCTTCCAGGAGCGTGATCGGCGTCCACGTGTCCTCGACCGGGAGCCGATCGCGGTACGCAGCGATCAGCCCGGGCCACGGCGTGTGCACGGCTGCGCGGGTGGAACTCATTCGCTGGTTCCTTCGAGTCGGAGCACGCTCGTCACTTCCTGTACGACGTCGAGGTCGCCGAGTGCGGTCACGGTCTCTGACAACGCCGCGTCGGTGGCCTCGTGAGTGACCACCACGATTCGCGCACCACAACGCTGACCACCTTCGTCGACCACACCCTCCTGGCGGACCTCGGCGATGCTCACTTCGCGCTTGCCGAATTCGGCTGCCACCGAAGCCAATACGCCGGGACGGTCGGCGACGTTCATGCTGACGTAGTAGCGGGTGGGGATGAACCCGATGGGTGAGATCGGCAGTTTGGCGTACTTGGACTCGCGGGGGCCGCGGCCGCCCTGCACGCGGTTGCGCGCCGCCATCACCAGGTCTCCCATCACCGCCGAGGCGGTGGGGGCTCCGCCGGCTCCCTGCCCGTAGAACATCAGCCGGCCGGCCGCTTCAGCCTCGACGACGACCGCGTTGAACGCACCGTTGACGGCCGCCAGAGGATGGTTCAACGGCACCAGCGCCGGATAGACCCGGGCTGAGATCCGTTGCTGTCCCTCGTCATTGGTCAAGCGTTCACAGATGGACAGAAGTTTGATGGTGCATCCGAGCGCGCGTGCGATCACAAAGTCGTCCGACGTCACCTTGGTGATGCCCTCGCGGTAGACGTCGTCGGCGGTCACCCGGGTGTGGAACGCGATGGACGCTAAAATCGCGGCCTTCGCCGCGGCGTCGTAACCCTCCACATCGGCGGTCGGGTCGGCCTCTGCATAACCGAGCGCGCTCGCATCGGCCAGAGCCGAGTCGTAATCCGCACCGGTGCTGGCCATCTCGGAGAGGATGTAGTTCGTCGTGCCGTTGACGATGCCGGCCACTCGCAGCACCGTGTCGCCTGCCAGCGACTGGGTCAGCGGACGGATCACCGGGATCGCTCCAGCGACGGCGGCCTCGAAATATAGGTCGACGTGGGCGTGCTCAGCGGCCTGGGCCAACTCGCCGGTCGACTGCGCCATCAGCGCCTTGTTCGCGGTGACGACGGATCTGCCCTTCTCCAGTGCCGACAGGATCGCCTTGCGCGCCGGTTCAACAGGACCCATCAGTTCGACGACGATGTCGACGTCATCACGGGAGACCAGTTCCTCGATGTCGTTGGTGAGCATGTCGATCGGTACGCCCCGGTCGGCGGCAACCCGGCGGACGCCGACACCGCGCAGCTCCAGCGGTGCGCCGATGCGCGCGGCCAGGTCTGCCGCATCCTCCTCGATGATGCGCACAACCTCGCTGCCGACGTTGCCCAGTCCCAATACCGCGACGCCTACCGGTTTTTGGTTCATGACTTCCCCCTACCTCACTTCCAGACTGAGCAGATCGTCAACCGTCTCCCGACGCAGGATCAGGCGTGCCCCCCCGCCGCGCACCGCCACCACTGCGGGACGGCCGATCAGGTTGTAGCGGCTCGACATCGAGTAGCAGTACGCGCCCGTGGCCGCGACACCCAGCAGGTCACCCGGCTGGATGTCGTCGGAGACCCAGGCATCGCGCACCACGATATCCCCGCTTTCGCAGTGCTTTCCGACGACACGGCCCAGCGTCGGCGCTGCTGTGCTGCTTCGCGAAATCAAGCGCACATCGTATTCGGCTCCATAGAGCGAGGTCCTGATGTTGTCGCTCATGCCGCCGTCGACGCTGACGTAGCGGCGGTGAGCGGTGGGGCTGACCGCCACGTCCTTGACGGTGCCCACCCGGTACAGGGTGATCGTGCCGGGTCCCGCGATGGCGCGTCCCGGCTCGACCACCAGGCGCGGGGTGGGCAGGCCGACGGCGGCCGACTCGTTGGCCACGATGGCGCCGAGCTTGGCGGCCAGATCCTCGACCGGCGGCGGGTCATCCTGG
>NZ_LZMC01000093.1 GCF_001668615.1 Mycobacterium sp. 1274761.0 | reverse complement strand
CGCCGGTGCGCACCATCGCCTCGACGGGGCGGTACTCGGAGTGCGCAAGCACGGGATGTTCGGTCGCGAAAGCCATGTTCACAGGGTAGAACCACACACCGACACCGCGTCATTCCCCGGTCGTTTCCCTGGGCCTATGCTTGCCCTATTCACGCACCCAAACACGAGCTGTTCGACCTGGTCGCCCGCACAAACACCGATCCGAAGGGGATCGTACGTGCGGTGGACGAGTACAAGGTCACCCCGTGGGGGTTGTACATGGCCCGGCCGACGCCCGGGCGCGCTCAGTTCCACTATCTGGAGTCGTGGCTGCTGCCGCCGCTGGGCTTGCGTGCCTCGATCTTCTACTTCAACCCTGACCATGAACGCGACCAGGACTTCTACCTCGACATCGGCCGCTACACACCCGGACCGCAGGTGTGGCAGTCCGAGGACCACTACCTCGACCTGGTGGTGCGCACCGGCGAGGCCGTCGAGGTCGACGACGTTGACGAACTTCTCGCCGCGGTGCGGCACGGGCTGCTGAGC
>NZ_LZMC01000092.1 GCF_001668615.1 Mycobacterium sp. 1274761.0 | reverse complement strand
CGCCGTCCGCGCAAGGTGGGTCGGGTCAGCTGCTCGACCGACGCGAAGAACGCGTCCATGTCGAGGTGCAGGACCCACCCTTCGAAGGTGACACCGCGCAGCTCAGAAGCCTGTCGGATCATGATCGCCAGGCTAGCGCCCTAGCATCGGCAGATGTGGCTGCTCGTTGGGTCCTGCACCTCGACATGGACGCGTTCTTCGCGTCGGTCGAGCAGCTGACCCGACCCACCTTGCGCGGACGGCCAGTGCTCGTCGGCGGCCTCGGCGGCCGCGGCGTGGTGGCAGGCGCCAGCTACGAGTCCCGGGTCTACGGGGCGAGGTCGGCGATGCCGATGCATCAGGCCCGCCGCCTGGTCGGCGCCACCGCGGTGGTGCTGCCGCCGCGCGGTGTCGTCTACGGCGTGGCCAGCCGTCGGGTGCTCGACACCGTCCGCGCCGCGGTGCCAGTTCTCGAGCAGCTGTCCTTCGACGAGGCGTTCGGCGAGCCCGCCGAGCTCGTCGGTGCCGGCGCGCAGGACGTGGAGGCGTTCTGCGAAGCACTGCGGGCTCGGATTCGCGAGGTCACCGGGCTGGTGGCGTCCGTCGGCGCCGGATCCGGTAAGCAGATCGCCAAAATCGCGTCGGGGCTGGCCAAACCCGACGGCATCCGCGTCGTGCGCGGGGAGGAGGAACGCGCGCTGCTCGACGGGCTGCCCGTACGGCGGCTATGGGGCATCGGGCCGGTCGCGGAGGAAAAGCTGCACCGGCTGGGCATCGAGACCATCGGCGCCTTCGCCGCGCTGTCCGCCGCGGAGGCAGCCAACATCCTCGGCGGCACGGTCGGGCCCACGCTGCATCAGCTGGCCCGGGGCATCGACGACCGCCCCGTGGCCGAGAACGGCCCGGCCAAACAGATCAGCGCGGAGTCCACCTTTCCCGAGGATCTGACGACGCTCGACCAGCTGCGGGAGGCGGTGGGCTCGATCGGGGAGCACGCACACCGGCGGCTGGAGAAGGACGGCCGTGGCGCGCGCACCGTAACCGTCAAGCTCAAAAAATCCGACATGAGCATTCTGACCCGCTCCGCGACGCTTCCCTACGCCACCACCGACGCCGCAACGCTGATCGCGATGGCTCGACGGCTGCTGCTGAATCCGCTCGACATCGGACCGATTCGCCTTGTGGGCGTGGGCTTTTCAGGGCTGTCGGAAGTCCGGCAAGAGTCACTGTTTCCCGACCTGGAGTTGATTGCCGAAGATGTGTCGGCCAGCGGGCTGCCGCAGTCCGTCACGGAGGCCGCGGAGCGGGCGCCGGCGTGGCGGATCGGCGACGACGTCACCCACACCGACTTCGGTCACGGCTGGATCCAGGGCGCCGGCCACGGGGTGATGACCGTGCGGTTCGAGACGCGTAGCACCGGCCCTGGACCGGTCCGTACGTTCAGCGACGACAACCCCGACATCCAACGCGCCAATCCGGTGGACAGCCTGGACTGGCCGGACTACGTCAACGCCCTGGCCGCCGATTCAGCCCCAGCGGGCGATGACGTCGTCGACGGGCGAGCCGCTCGCCAGGGCGGCCATCAGTAGCACCCGGGCCTGCGGCGGCCGCAGCCGCGGCACCATCACCGCGCCCGCCTCGACCAGTTCACGCCCGGGCCCGTAACCGGCGCCGACCGTCGCGCCGGGCACCCTGCTGGATACCGCCACCGCCGTTCCTTTGCGGCAGTGCCGGCGCACCGCGTCGATCAGCGGCGCGCCGGCGTTCCCGGAACCGAGCGCTTCGAGCACGATCCCCGCCGCTCCCGCCGCCACAAACGCGTCGATGGCCACGCCGTCGGCCCCCGGATAGGCCGCCACGATGTCCACCCGGGGCGCATCGGCGCTGGGCAGCTCACCCAGAAACGGCCGCTGTTTGGTCGTGTGCGGCTCGAACCGGCCGTCGACCACACCTCCCACGGTGATTCCCGTGAACCCGCACAGATCGGGCGTAGCGGCCTTCTGCAAACCCAGCGGCTGCCAGACGGTTCCGCCGAGTTCGACCAGCACGCCGAGGTCTCTTGCGCGGGGGCTCGTCGCGACGGCCAGCGCATCGCGAAGATTGCGCGGCCCGTCGGCGTCCGTCGCGTCCGCGCTGCGCAGCGCGCCAGTGATCACCACCGGGACGGGACCGTCATAGGTCAGCTCGAGCCAGAGCGCCGATTCCTCCAACGTGTCGGTGCCGTGGGTGACAACCACGCCGCCGACGTCGTCACGTTGCGCCACCGCGGCGATGGCGGTGCGCATCGCATCCCAGTCGGCGGGCGTCAGCGCAGAACTGTCCACCGACATCAGGTCGACCGCCTCGACGTCAAGGCCGGCAACAAGGTCCGCGCCGCTGGCCGTGGGCCGCTTCACCCCGTCCTCTCCGACGCTGCTGGCGATGGTGCCGCCAGTGGTGATGACGACGAGGCGGTTCACGCCCTCATCATTGCAAAATCCCGCTTTGGAATGATGGTGGAGTGACAGACGACTCGGCGGGCCCCACCCGTGCAGACCAGGGTGAGCCGGTGACCGCCACCGACGACAGCAACGCCAAACCACGACGCCGAATCCCACTGTTGGTGTCGGTGGCCACCATCGTCCTCGCGCTCGACATCGTCACAAAAGTGCTCGCCGTTCGGCTGCTCACACCGGGTCAGCCGGTTTCGATCATCGGCGACACCGTCACCTGGACGCTGGTGCGCAATTCCGGCGCCGCGTTCTCGATGGCCACCGGCTACACCTGGGTGTTGACACTGATCGCCAGCGGTGTGGTCATCGGGATCATCTGGATGGGACGGCGACTGGTGTCGCCGTGGTGGGCCGTCGGCCTTGGCATGATCCTCGGCGGTGCGATGGGCAACCTGGTCGACCGGTTCTTCCGGTCACCGGGACCGCTGCGCGGCCACGTCGTCGACTTCCTGTCGATCGGCTGGTGGCCGGTGTTCAACGTCGCCGACCCGTCTGTGGTCGGCGGAGCCATCTTGCTGGTGGTGCTGTCGCTGTTCGGGTTCGACTTCGACACGCCCGGCAGGCGCAAGCCGCAGGACGATCCCGAGAGCTCTTGATGGACATCCGCTCGATGCCGGTGCCGGAGGGACTGGCGGGCATGCGCGTCGACGCCGGGCTGGCCCGGCTGCTCGGGCTGTCCCGCACGGCGGCGGCGGCGCTGGCGGAGGACGGCGGCGTGGACCTCGACGGCGCTACGGTCGGCAAGTCGGACCGGCTGACACCGGGTGGCTGGCTAGAGGTGCGGTTGCCCGAACCGCCTGCGCCACCGGAGAATACGCCGGTCGACATCGAGGGCATGGCGATCCTGTACTCCGACGACGACATCGTCGCGGTCGACAAACCCGCGGGGGTCGCCGCACACGCCACCGTCGGTTGGCATGGGCCGACGGTGCTCGGTGGTTTGGCTGCCGCCGGTTTCCGGATCACCACGTCGGGGATCCATGAGCGGCAGGGGATCGTGCACCGGCTCGACGTCGGCACGTCGGGGGTGATGGTGGTGGCGCTGTCGGAGCGGGCGTACACCGTGCTGAAGCGGGCGTTCAAGCAGCGCACCGTCGAGAAGCGGTATCACGCTCTGGTGCAAGGACATCCGGACCCGTCCAGCGGAACCATCGATGCGCCGATCGGTCGTCACCGCGGCCACGACTGGAAGTTCGCCGTCATGCAAGACGGCAGGCACAGCATCACCCACTACGACACGCTGGAAGCCCACCAGGCTGCCAGCCTGCTCGACATCGAGCTGGAAACCGGTCGCACACACCAGATTCGGGTGCACTTTGCGGCGCTGCATCACCCGTGCGCGGGTGACCTGACGTACGGCGCCGACCCGGTGCTCGCGAAAAGGCTTGGCCTGGAACGCCAGTGGCTGCACGCCCGCTCGCTGGCGTTCGCCCATCCCGCCGACGGGCGCCGCATCGAGATCAACAGCCCCTATCCCGACGATCTGCAGCACGCCCTCGACGTCCTGCGCGGCCACGAGCTGTGAACCCCGAACAGCGGCGTTCCGGGCTGCTGTTCGGTGCTGGCGCCTACGTCTGGTGGGGATTGTGCCCCGGCTTCTTCCAGGCGCTGGTTCCTGCCACCGCCCCGGAGATCCTGGCTCACCGCTTCGTGTGGAGCGCGGTGTTCCTGGCGGTGCTGCTTGCCGCAGTGCGGCGGCTGGGCGACCTCCGCGGGCTCACCGGGCGGACGTGGGCGCAGCTGCTGGCAGCCTCGGCGTTCATCGCGTTGAACTGGGGCACCTACATCTGGGCGGTCACGCACGGCCACGTCGTCGACGCCGCGCTGGGTTACTTCATCAATCCACTGGTGACGGTCGCGCTGGGCGTGGTCATCTTCGGGGAGCGGCTCAACCGATGGCAGCTGCTCGCGTTGATTCTCGCGATCGCGGCGGTCGCGATCCTGACCGCTGAGGTCGGCGAAGTGCCTTATGTCGCATTGATTTTGGCGTTCTCTTTCGGCATTTACGGATTGATCAAAAAGGTTGTCAACGCTGACCCCAGGGTTGGGGTCGCGGTGGAGACACTGTGGGCGCTGCCGGTCGCGGTGGGATTCATGGTCTGGCTGCAGATCACCCATCACGGACATTTCGTCGAGTACGGGGTCGGCCACACCGCGTTGATGCTTCTGGCGGGCCCCGTGACCGCGATCCCGTTACTGCTCTTCGCCGCGGCAGCCCAACGGCTTCCGATGGTCACCCTGGGGCTGTTGTTCTACCTCAACCCCGGCCTGCAGATGGCCTGGGGAGTGCTGGTCGGGCACGAGCCGATGCCCGCCGGCCGGTGGCTGGGCTTCGCGCTGATCTGGCTGGCGTTGGTGGTCTTCACAGCGGACGCGGTGTGGCGGGCGCGCCGCAGCGCTCCCGTGCTGCCGCCGAGTCCCGGAAAAGGTGTGCGATCGACTGGCGGTCGCCACTCCTAGTCGGTGACCGCCCACTCGGGGGCGGCAATCACCGATAAGGAGATCACCATGTCCAACACCGTCAGCCGGTTGAGCGTTCTCATGCTCACGGGCGCCGCCGCAGGTCTCATTGCGTTGGCCACCGCGGGAACTGCCTCGGCCGGCCCGGGGACGCCGTATGTGCCGCGAATCCCGTCGATCAATTCCGATGCGGTCGCGCTCAACCCGCAGCCGCTGCCGCCGGGTCCGGACTGGTCGAAGGTGGCGCTGAACCCGCAGCCTCTGCCGCCGCGAGTGTGGTTGCCCCGGCTGGGGTTCTGATGAGCGCTCTCGACGTTCTGCGCGGACCGTTGGGTCGGCAGATGTCGATTCGGCGGCAACCGAGTCGTCATAGCGATGACATGACGACAATCGACGTTGAGGAGGACATCATGTGGTACGGCCTGTTGATGCACTATCAGGAAGCTGGTGAACTCGGCCTGACCGAGGAGGACATGGTTCCGGCCATGGCCGCCTTCCAGGCCTACGCCGACGATCTGTCGGCGGCCGGGGTGCTCATCGGCACCGAGGTGTTCGAACCCGTCGTGGCCACCACGACGGTGACGGCCCGCAACGGCGCACCCGAGATTCAGGACGGGCCGTTCGCTGACACGAAAGAGCGCCTCGCCGGCATCTTCGTCATCGAAGTTCCCAACCTCGACGAGGCGCTCACATGGGCCCGGCGCAACCCGGCCACCAGCTGGGGTGTCATCGAAATCCGGCCGGTGGGGCGGACATACGCCGCCGACCGCGGGTGGTATGCCCCGTAACTGGGTGGTGAGCGGTTGTACGACGATGACCAGATCACACGGCGGGTAGCCGACATCGTAGGCCAGTCCTACGGTCGGCTGCTCGCCGTACTGGCAGCACCCACCCGCGATATCGCCGCCGCCGAGGACGCGCTTGCCGACGCACTGGAACGCGCTCTGCAGCGGTGGCCGGCCGACGGAGTACCGGCCAACCCCGAGGCGTGGCTGCTGACGGTCGCCCGCAACCGGCTGCGTGACATGTGGAAGTCGCATGCCTACCGAATGATCGATCGGCTTGATGAAAATTACGACAGCTCAACAGAACTCGACGACGTACCCGTGTTGGCTGACCGGCGGCTCGAGCTGATGCTGGTCTGCGCCCATCCCGCTATAGCGCCGAACATCCGCACGCCGCTGATGCTGCAGACGGTGCTCGGAGTCGATGCGGCGGCCATCGCCGCCGCCTTCGCCGTCGAGCCCGCCGCAATGGCGCAGCGGTTGGTGCGGGCCAAGAAACGCATCCGCGACGCGGGCATCCCATTTGCGCTGCCCGACCGCGAGGACCTTGCCGCGCGGCTGCCCGCGGTCCTCGAGGCGGTCTACGGTGCGTACGCCATCGACTGGCAGGTGACAACGGACACCGCGCCGATCGAGACACTCTCAGCGGAGGCCCTGCACCTGGCGCTGCTGCTGACCGACCTGCTGTCCGACGAGCCCGAGGTGCTCGGGCTGGCGGCGCTGGTGTGCCTCTCGGAGGCGCGCAGACCGGCGCGGCGCGACGCCGGGGGCCGCTACATCCCGCTCGACGAGCAGGACGCGACCCGCTGGGATGACGCGCTCATCGCCCGCGGCGAGCAGCTGTTGCGGCGGGCGCACGGTTTCGGCAGACCCGGCCGCTTCCAATACGAGGCGGCGATCCAGTCGGCCCACTGCGCCCGCCCGCCGGATCTCGCGGCCCTGCGCAAGCTGTATCGCGCGCTGATCCGGATTTCGCCGTCGCTGGGCGCCGCGGTGGCGCTGGCCGCGGTCGAGGGCCGCATCAACGGGCCCGCCGCCGGGCTGGATGCGCTGGACGCGATCGCAGACCCGGCCGTCGAGCGCTTCCAGCCCGCCTGGAGCACGCGCGCCCGGCTGCTCGCCGACGCGGGCAGGACCACCGACGCGGCGAACGCCTACCGCACCGCGATCGCGTTGACCATCGATTCCGCCATCGCCGACTACCTGCGCAGACAGCTGCATTCGCTCGACCGGTAAGACACGCGCGGCGACACGCCCGTACTCGTCGTTGGGCGGTCATAGACTGGCCACCCTATGAGCAGTCCGTCTACTCCTCGCGCTAGCACCGGCTCATCGGCTCTTCGCGCAAGCGGTCATCGCGGCGGCTCCTTCGTGCACCTGCATAACCACACCGAGTACTCGATGCTGGACGGGGCCGCCAAGATCGCGCCGATGCTCGCCGAGGCCCAGCGGTTGGAGATGCCGGCGATCGGCATGACCGACCACGGAAACATGTTCGGCGCCAGCGAGTTCTACAACATGGCGACCGCCGCCGGGATCAAGCCGATCATCGGTGTCGAGGCCTACATCGCCCCAGGGTCGCGCTTCGACACCAAGCGCATACTGTGGGGCGATCCCAGCCAGAAGGCCGACGACGTGTCGGGCAGCGGCTCTTACACCCACCTGACGATGGTCGCCGAGAACGCGACAGGCGTGCGCAACCTGTTCAAGCTATCGTCGCTGGCCTCGTTCGAGGGTCAGCTCGGTAAATGGTCACGGATGGACGCCGAGATCGTCGCCGAGCACGCCGAAGGCATCATCGCCACCACCGGCTGCCCGTCGGGCGAGGTACAGACCAGGCTGCGGCTCGGCCACGACCGCGAGGCGCTGGAGTCCGCCGCGAAATGGCGGGAGATCTTCGGCCCCGACAACTACTTCCTCGAGTTGATGGACCACGGTCTGTCCATAGAGCGCCGGGTCCGCGACGGGCTGCTGGAGATCGGCCGCAAGCTCGACATCCCTGCGCTGGCCACCAACGACTGCCACTACGTCACCCGCGACGCGGCGCACAACCACGAGGCGCTGCTGTGCGTGCAGACCGGCAAGACGCTGTCGGATCCCAACCGGTTCAAGTTCGACGGCGACGGCTACTACCTCAAGTCGGCTGCCGAGATGCGGGCGCTGTGGGACGACGAAATTCCCGGCGCGTGTGACTCCACCCTGCTCATCGCCGAACGCGTGCAGTCATACAGGGAGGTCTGGGAGGCCCGCGACCGCATGCCGATCTTCCCTGTGCCGGAGGGTCATGACCAGGCGTCGTGGCTGCGGCACGAAGTGGATGCGGGGCTGGCGCGCCGGTTCCCCGGCGGGGTGCCGCCGCAGTACACCGAACGGGCGGCCTTCGAGATCGAGGTCATCTGCGCGAAAGGCTTTCCGTCCTACTTCCTGATCGTGGCCGACCTGGTCAGCTACGCGCGGTCGGTGGACATCCGGGTGGGGCCCGGCCGCGGATCGGCGGCAGGCTCCCTGGTCGCCTATGCGCTGCGCATCACCGACATCGACCCGATCGAACACGGGCTGCTGTTCGAGCGCTTCCTCAACCCCGAACGCGCCTCGATGCCCGACATCGACATCGATTTCGACGACCGCCGCCGCGGCGAGATGGTGCGCTACGCCGCCGACAAGTGGGGCCATGACCGGGTCGCCCAGGTCATCACCTTCGGCACCATCAAAACCAAAGCAGCACTGAAGGATTCCGCCCGAATCCACTACGGTCAACCGGGCTTCGCGATCGCCGACCGCATCACCAAGGCGCTGCCGCCGCCCATCATGGCCAAGGACATCCCGCTGTCGGGCATCACCGACCCGACCCACGAGCGGTACAAGGAAGCCGCCGAGGTGCGCGGGCTGATCGACACCGACCCCGACGTCCGCACCATCTACGAGACCGCCCGCGGCCTCGAGGGCCTGATCCGCAACGCCGGGGTGCACGCGTGTGCGGTGATCATGAGCTCCGAGCCGCTGACCGAGGCCATCCCGCTGTGGAAGCGGCCGCAGGACGGCGCGATCATCACAGGCTGGGACTATCCGTCGTGCGAGGCCATCGGCCTGTTGAAGATGGACTTTCTCGGCCTGCGCAACCTGACGATCATCGGCGACGCCCTGGAGAACATCAAGGCGAACCGGGGGATCGAACTCGACCTGGAGTCGCTGCCGCTCGACGATGGGCCCACGTACGAATTGCTGGGCCGCGGCGACACTCTCGGCGTGTTCCAGCTCGACGGCGGCCCCATGCGCGACCTGCTTCGTCGCATGCAGCCGACCGGCTTCGAAGACGTCGTCGCGGTGATCGCGCTGTACCGGCCGGGGCCGATGGGCATGAACGCCCACAATGACTACGCCGACCGCAAGAACAACCGCCAGGCGATCAAGCCGATTCACCCCGAACTCGAAGAGCCGCTGCGCGAGATCCTGGCCGAGACCTACGGCCTGATCGTCTACCAAGAGCAGATCATGCGCATCGCGCAGAAGGTCGCCGGCTATTCGCTCGCCCGAGCAGACATTCTGCGCAAGGCCATGGGCAAGAAGAAGCGCGAAGTGCTCGACAAGGAGTACGAAGGCTTCTCCGAAGGCATGAAGGCCAACGGATTCTCCGCGGGAGCCATCAAGGCGCTGTGGGACACCGTGCTTCCGTTCGCCGACTACGCGTTCAACAAATCCCACGCCGCCGGCTATGGGCTGGTGTCGTACTGGACGGCTTACCTCAAGGCGAATTATCCCGCCGAGTACATGGCCGGTCTGCTCACCTCGGTGGGTGACGACAAGGACAAGGCGGCGGTGTATCTGGCCGACTGCCGCAAGCTGGGCATCACGGTGCTGCCGCCCGACGTCAACGAGTCCGGCCTGAACTTCGCCTCGGTCGGCGAAGACATTCGCTACGGGCTCGGCGCGGTGCGCAATGTCGGCGCCAACGTTGTTGCTTCCCTGATCAATTCGCGCACCGAGAAGGGCAAGTTCATCGACTTCTCGGACTACCTCAACAAGATCGAGATCGGGCCTTGCAACAAGAAGGTCACCGAGTCGTTGATCAAGGCGGGCGCGTTCGACTCACTCGGCCATCCGCGCAAAGGCCTTTTTCTGGTGCACACCGATGCCGTCGAATCGGTGCTGGGGACCAAGAAGGCCGAGGCGATGGGCCAGTTTGACCTCTTCGGCGGCGCCGACGGGTCGGCTACCGACCCAATAGACTCCGTGTTCACCATCAAGGTGCCCGACGAGGAATGGGACGACAAGCACAAGCTCGCGCTCGAGCGGGAGATGTTGGGGCTGTATGTGTCCGGCCATCCGCTCAACGGCGTAGCGCACCTGCTGGCCACCCAGGTGGACACTCAGATTCCCGCGATTCTCGACGGCGACGTGCCCAACGATGCACAGGTGCGCGTCGGCGGGATCCTGACCGGGGTGAACCGCCGCGTCAATAAAAATGGGATGCCCTGGGCCTCGGCACAACTGGAAGACCTCACTGGTGGCGTGGAGGTGATGTTCTTCCCGCACACGTACTCAACCTACGGCGCCGAGGTCGTCGACGACGCCGTAGTCCTCGTCAGCGCCAAGGTCAGGATCCAGGACGACCGTATCTGCCTGATCGCCAACGACCTTGTGGTGCCGGACTTCTCGAACGCCTCGGCGGACCGGCCGCTCGCGGTGAGCCTGCCCACACGGCAGTGCACCATCGACAAGGTCACCGCGCTCAAGCAGGTTCTCGCGCGGCACCCCGGCACCTCGCAGGTGCATCTGAGGTTGATCAGCGGTGAGCGCATCACCATCCTCGAACTGGACCAGTCGCTGCGGGTCACCCAGTCATCTGCCCTCATGGGTGACCTCAAGGCGCTGCTCGGCCCCGGCTGCCTGGGCTAGCGTCCAATCAGAAGGCGTAACGCAGGATCCGGGCTTTGCGCCGCCCCGTCTTGCTATAGCGTGCCAGTTTGGTGGCCACCTGGACCCAGCCCGGGAACAGATCGACTTCTGGCGCGTAGGTCAGGCTCGCCTCCTCGATCAGACGCATCCGCGGATTCCAGGTCTCGGGGTAGTGAGGATCCGTGAAACCCGGATAGCCGAACTGGCTACCAACGTCCTTGAACATCTTCTGGGGATAGAGCTTCATGGCCGCACGGCTGACCCACCCGATCCGGCCATAGTCGTTGAACGCCAGTTCGCCGGAGCGGAAATGATCCGTGACGCGGCGGAATACATCGGCAATCACCGGCTCGCGGAGGAAGGCGAACAGCCCGTCGGCGACGAGCATGGTGGGCCGGTCGGCGGGTATCGTCTCCGGCCAGCGTTCGTCCGTCACGGACGCGGCTACGGAATGCGAATGACGAGCTGCGGGCAGCACTTGATCGCGCACGGCGATGATTCCGGGCAGATCGACGCTGTACCAGTCGACCGTTTCTGGCGGGGACACGCGGTAATACGCGCTATCGAGGCCGGCGCCCAGGTCGACGACGACGGCATCGGGGTGCCTGCTGGTGAACGCCCGCACCCGATCGTCGAGCACTTTCGCGCGCAGCGCCGTCTGGCACACCACACTGGTTTGCACACCGAGCCCGGCGAAGTCGTAGTCGATGTGTCCGACCACCGTGTCGGCCAGCGCGTCACCCAGGATCGGCCTGGACCATCGGCTGTCCAGCGCCCGCGCATATTCGGTGAGAAATGCCGTCTGCTCGATCGGCGACAGTTCGGTCGTTGCAATCCCCATGACTGCGAACCTACACCAGTTCTCCGGCTGAACGTTTAGCCCAAAACGTTTACTGCCCTTGAGATTACGAGCGCTGCGGTGGACAGGGCGACCATGGCCTGAACGGTCATCATCATCTTCGCCCAGCGCGCCAGCGGCATGGTGTCAGTGGGCGAGAAGGCCATCACGTTGGTGACGCTGACATAGAGGTAGTCGACGAATGTGGGGCGCCAATCGGGTCGGGCCACGTTGGGTGTCGTCATCTGCGGAAACATGAAGTCCGGGTAAGGGCGCTCGCCCTTGTGTCTGGCGTAGGGCCCGCCACGGTCGAGTTCCCAGTACCAGATGCCGAACACGATGGTGTTGGTGACGAAGATCGCCGCACCGCTGCCCAGCAGCACGGCCGCATCGTTGCTCACCTCGCCGGAGATGATTCGGGCATCCAGCACGACAGCAGACAGGGTGTTGTCCACCGTGATCGCCGCCAACAGAATCCATGTGGCGTAGCGGCTGAGCTGCGTTCGCCGCGACATCACGCGAGGGTTGACGGCCAGCAGGGTCACCAGCAGCAGGGCTTCGAGGATCAGCAGCGGCCAACGGGGGACCAGCGTGTAGGTCCGCGCGATCGCGATCTGCTGCGCCATCACGACGAGGACGGCGATGCGAACCGGGATCGCACTTTCGGGATCGCCGTGCCGGACCCAGGCGGGCACCCGCTTCTCGGCGTCTGCCGTGAGTTCTTGGGCGAAGCGGATCAGCCGCTCGCGCGGCAGCTCGGATTCTGGTGAACCGTCCATCTACACAGTGTGATTGCCTAAGTTGTGAACCATGAGCACATCCGATCGGCCAGCCACACTTTGCGAAGCCTTTCAGCGCACGGCGGCCATTGAACCGGACGCGATCGCGCTCCGCACCGTGGCCGGCACGCAGACGCTGACCTGGCGCGATTATGCCGCGCAGGTCCGGCGAGTCTCGGCGGGACTCGCCGGGCTCGGCGTGCAGCGCGGCGACACGGTGTCATTGATGATGAGCAACCGGGTCGAGTTCTATCCGCTCGAGGTGGGCGCCCAGCACGTCGGCGCCATCTCGTTTTCTGTCTACAACACCCTGGCCGCCGAGCAGTTGGTGTACGTGTTCGACAACGCCGACACCAGAATCGTCATGTGCGAGGCGCAGTACGTGGACCGGATCCGGGCCAGCGGCGCCCAGATCGAGCACATCGTCTGCGTCGACGGGTCACCCGACGGCACCCTGTCGGTCGACGATCTGATCGCCGCCGGCAGCAACGACTTTGACTTCGAGGCGTCGTGGCGGGCAGTTCAATCCGACGATGTTGCCACGCTGATCTACACCTCCGGCACCACCGGCAACCCCAAGGGCGTTGAGATGACGCACGCCAACCTGCTGTTCCAGACGTATGTCCTGCACCAGGTGCTCGGAGCCGAATTCGGCGACCGCACCACCTCGTTCCTGCCGTCGGCCCATATCGCCGACCGCATGGGCGCGCTGTACCTGCAAGAGGTATTCGGCACCCAGATCACCACCGTCGCCGATCCGCGCGCCATAGCGGCGGCGTTGCCAGACGTGCGCCCGACGGTGTGGGGCGCGGTACCCCGTGTATGGGAAAAGCTCAAGGCCGCAATCGAATTCGTCGCGGCCAATGAGCCCGACGAGACAAAGCGCGCGGGGCTGCAGTGGGGTCTGTCGGTGGCAGCGAAGAAGGCCGCGGCGGTGGCCGCGGGCAAACCGGTGCCCGACGACATTGCCGCGGAGTGGGCACAGGCCGACGAGCTCGTGCTCTCGAAACTGCGGGAAAAGCTTGGGCTCGAGCAGCTTCGGTGGGCGGTCTCTGGTGCGGCGCCCATCCCGAAGGAGACGCTGGCCTTCTTCCTCGGGCTGGGCATTCCGATCTCCGAGGTGTGGGGCATGTCGGAGCTGTCCTGCGCCGCGACGGTCAGCCATCCCGATGACGCACGGTTGGGCACCGTGGGGAAGCTGGTGCCCGGGATGGAGGCCCGCATCGCCTCCGACGGTGAATTCTTGGTCCGCGGACCGTTGGTCATGAAGGGCTACCGCAAGGAACCCAAGAAGACGGCCGAAGCCGTTGACGCGGACGGATGGCTGCACACCGGGGACATCTTGCAGCAAGACGCTGACGGCTACCTCACCGTCGTCGACCGCAAGAAGGAACTGATCATCAATGCCGCGGGAAAGAACATGTCACCGGCCAACATCGAGAACACGATCAAAGCGGCGTGCCCGCTGATCGGCGTGATCCTCGTCATCGGCGATGCCCGCCCGTACAACACCGCGCTGATCGTCCTCGACGCCGAATCGGCGGCACCCTACGCTGCGCAGCGGGGGCTGGCCGACGATTCGCCGGAGGCGCTGGCCGCCCACCAGGATGTGATCGCCGAAATCGCGGCGGGAGTCGCCGCCGGCAACGCGAAGTTGTCGCAGGTCGAGCAGATCAAGCGGTTTCGGGTGCTGCCGACGTTCTGGGAGCCTGGCGGCGATGAGATCACGCTGACGATGAAGCTGAAGCGCAAACCGATCCACGAGAAGTACGCCGACGAAATCGAGCAACTGTACGCGGCCGACCTCGCCGACGGGGTGCACGAGCCAAAGGCCGCGGCGGCGGTGGCGGTGGCGCCATGATGTCCCGCCACGTCAGCGTGTGGATCGACGCGGCGCCGGATGTCGCTTACGCGATCGCCGCCGACCCGACGCAGCTGCCGCGGTGGGCCAGTGGTCTTGCGCAGGCGGCACTGCGCCAGACCGCCGACGGCTGGGTCGCCGATTCACCGATGGGCGAAGTGGTCGTCGAGTTCGCGCCGACCAACGAGTTCGGGGTGCTCGACCATGTGGTGCGCCTACCGTCGGGCGAGGCTGTCTACAACGCTTTCCGGGTGATTCCGGCCGGTGAGGGCCAGGCCGGCTGCGAGGCGGTGTTCACCGTGCGGCGGCGTCCGGGCATGTCGGACGAGGAGTTCGAGAACGATGCGGCGACGGTGGCCGCCGACTTGGACCGGTTGCGCCGGCTGGCCGAGGGCTAGCGGCGGGAAGCGGCCACGGCGAGGCCGAGCCACACGATCGTCGTCGATGCGGCGGCGGTGAGGACGGCGGCTGCTGGGCTGGCCGTGACGAGGCCGACAGCGACCAGCACGACGGCACCGACCACCAGCGCGGCCAGCTTGTACAGCGGCCACGGAACCCCGGCGATCAACACTTCGTCGCGCACCGTCATGACTTCACGATAGCTCGCAACCCAGGTTTCGGACAACCGAAACGCGGAATGAGGGTGGGCGGTTTTGGGTAGCCGACCTAAGCTGACGACATGCCACTTTCCGGAGAATATGAGCCCAGCACGTCCGAGTGGGTCCGCGACCACGTCGACAAGATCGAACAATCCGGCGGCGCGGACGCCGAGCTCAAGGGCAAGCCGGTCATCCTGCTTAGCACCATCGGCGCCAAAACCGGCAAGCTCCGCAAAACGCCGTTGATGCGCGTCGAGCACAACGGCGAATACGCCGTCGTGGCCTCGCTCGGCGGCGCCCCGAAGAACCCGGTCTGGTACTACAACGTCAAGAAGAACCCGCGGGTCGAGCTGCAGGACGGCGGCACCACCCGCGAATACGACGCCCGCGAAGTCACCGGTGACGAGAAGGCGGCCTGGTGGGACCGCGCCGTGGCCGCCTGGCCCGACTACGCCGACTATCAAAAGAAGACTGACCGCGAGATCCCGGTCTTCGTGCTCACGCCCGTCGACCGAAGCGACGGCGCCTGACGACGAAATCTGATTTGGGCGGGAAACCCGCAGATGGCACCATTGATCGGTGTCCACTGAGGTGAGCGAGAACGAGCGCACGTCGCCGCCGGTGTCTGCGGCCGACATCGATGCGGCCGCTCAGCGAATTTCCGACGTGGTCACCCAAACCCCACTGGAGCTCAGCGAACGCCTGTCGGACGCTGTCGGCGCCACGGTGTACCTCAAGCGCGAAGACCTCCAGGCGGTCCGGTCCTACAAGCTGCGCGGGGCGACGAACCTGATCCGGCAGCTGTCCGCCGACGAGATCGAGGCGGGCGTCGTGTGCTCGTCGGCAGGCAATCACGCGCAGGGCTTCGCGATGGCATGCCGGTCGATGGGAATCCGCGGCCGCGTCTATGTCCCTGCCAAGACACCGAAGCAGAAGCGTGACCGCATCCGCTATCACGGCGGCGAGTTCATCGATCTGATCGCCACCGGCAAGACCTATGACGAGGCCGCCCAGGCCGCGCTCGACGATGTCGCGCACACCGGCGCCACCCTGGTGCCGCCGTACGACGACCCCCGCACCATCGCCGGACAGGGCACCATCGCCGTCGAGATGCTCGACCAGCTCGGCGGCGAACCCGATTTGGTGATCGTGCCCGTCGGCGGCGGCGGCTGCATCGCGGGCATCACGACCTACCTCGCCGAACGGACCAGCCGCTCTTCGGTGTTGGGTGTCGAGCCCGCCGGTGCCGCCGCGATGATCGCCGCGCTGGCCGAAGGTCACCCCGTCACCCTCGACCACGTCGACCAGTTCGTCGACGGCGCCGCCGTGAACCGCGCCGGCGACTTGACTTACGCGGCACTTGCGGCGGCGGGGGACATGGTCTCGCTGACCGCGGTCGACGAAGGCGCAGTGTGCACCGCGATGCTTGACCTGTACCAGAACGAGGGCATCATCGCCGAGCCCGCGGGCGCGCTGTCGGTGGCGGCGCTGTTGGAGGCCGACATCGCGCCGGACTCCACGGTGGTGTGCCTGATTTCCGGTGGCAACAACGATATTTCGCGATACGGCGAGGTGCTGGAGCGCTCGTTGATGCATCTCGGCCTCAAGCACTATTTCCTTGTGGACTTCCCGCAGGAGCCGGGCGCGTTGCGCCGGTTCCTGGACACTGTGCTCGGCCCAAACGACGACATCACGCTGTTCGAGTACGTCAAGCGCAACAACCGCGAAACCGGCGAGGCGCTGGTCGGCATAGAGCTGGGTTCGGCCGCCGACCTCGAGGGTCTGCTGAAACGGATGAAGGCCAGCGACATCCACGTCGTGACGCTGGAGCCGGGCTCGGCGGCCTACCGCTATCTGCTCTGACCGGGTCGCCTGTGGAACTCAAGCGGCGGGTCCGATTTGGACGGGCTGCTCGTCATTGGCGCGGAAAATGGGCTCGAGCGGAACGCTGAACTGCGTCGCCCCCACTGTGAGGGATTCGGTCCACTGTCGGTCGAGGCGCGAAATCCCGCCCGTGCCCGGCCGAGTCAATAGCAACGCCACCGTTGTGCCCGGCGCCATGTCGGTCAAAAGAGTCTGCAGCGCCTCCATCAGATGCTTGATCAGCAGCTGATTCGGCGACGGGCCGATCTCCACATCACACAACACCTTGATCAGGCGTCGGTCCGGGCCCATGAAGGAGAACCGAAGCAGGCGCTCCCCGAAGCCGAGGGCCCCATCAATGCGCGCCACCGTTGACGGAGATCGGCCGCCGAATACACGGGGTCTGTAGCCGTTTCAGCCGCGGGTATCGGATAGAAGTCGCGTGCAGGCATGCGTGCATCATCAGCAGCCGCGGTTTTCCGCGCCACGCGGCTATCCACAGGCGCTATCCTGCTGTGGACTACGGCTTGACCGTTCGCAGAACCGCGAAAGAATGCCCGCCGAGACGGGTGGCGGCGCCGTCGAGCGTCGGTTCGCCCCAAGCTAATACGAGTTCACCGGCTACCGGAACCGTGACCTCGTGGGCATTGAGGTTGCAGGCGATGGCCAGCGAACCCCGGTGCATGACGATCCAGCGCTGCTCCTCGTCGAACTCCACCTGCAGGTGACCCAACCAGTGATCGGCCATGTCAGGTTCGGTCCGCCGCAGCGCAAGAAGCCCTTGGTACACGCGCCGCAGCCGACCGTGTTCGCCGTCATCGATCTCGTCCCACTTCAGCTTCGACCGCAGGAATGTCTCGGGATCCTGCGGGTCGGGAATCTCGTCGGCGTCCCAGCCGTGCTCGGCGAACTCCCGCTTGCGACCCTCTGCGGTGGCCCTGGCCAACTCCGGCTCGGGATGCGAGCTGAAGAACTGGAACGGGCTTGACGAGCCCCATTCCTCGCCCATGAAAAGCATTGCCGTATACGGTGATCCGAGAGCAAGCGCTGCCTTGACAGCGAGTTGGCCGAACGTGAGGTTCTGCGACGGGCGGTCGCCGACGGCGCGGTTGCCGACCTGGTCGTGGGTGAGGGTGTAGGCAAGCAGCCGAGTGGCCGGGATCGTCGCGGTGTCCAGCGGGCGGCCGTGTCGCCGCTGCCGGAACGACGAGAAGGTGCCCGCGTGGAAATACCCTTGCTTGAGGGTCTGCGCCAGGGTTTCGATCGAACCGAAGTCGCCGTAGTAGCCCTGGCGTTCGCCCGATACCGCGGCGTGGATGGCGTGGTGGATGTCGTCGTCCCATTGCGCCGTGATCCCGTAACCGCCGCGGTCACGGGGCGTGATCAGGCGGGGGTCGTTCTTGTCACTCTCGGCAATCAGTGACAGCGGTCGGCCCAATTCTGCTGACAGCCGGTCGGTTTCGGTCGCGAGCTCCTCGAGGATGTGGATCGCGGTGGTGTCGACCAGCGCATGTACGGCGTCGAGGCGCAGCCCGTCGGCGTGGAATTCGCGCATCCAGCGCAGCGCGCAATCGATGATGTAGCGCCGCACCTCATCGGCGGCGGAGTCGGCGATATTGATCGACTCGCCCCACGGGTTGCTGCCCGTCGACAGGTAGGGTCCGAACTTCGGCAGGTAGTTGCCAGACGGGCCGAGATGGTTGAACACGGCGTCGATCAGCACTCCGAGCCCTCGGCGGTGGCAGGCGTCGATCAGCCGCACCAGACCGTCGGGTCCGCCGTACGGTTCGTGCACGGCGTACCACAGCACGCCGTCATAGCCCCAGCCGTGCGTGCCACCGAACGCATTGACCGGCATGAGTTCGACGAAATCGACCCCGAGATCGACAAGGTAGTCCAACTTTTCGATCGCCGAGTCGAACGTGCCGGCCGGGGTGAAGGTGCCGATGTGCAGCTCGTAGATCGCGCGGCCCTCGATGGAACGGCCCTGCCAGTCGGCGTCGGTCCACGCGTCAGGCGCGGGTCGCCACAGCTGCGAGCGTTCGTGCACGCCGTCGGGTTGCCGCGCCGACCGTGGGTCGGGCAGCACTGTCGGGTCATCGTCGAGCACGAACCCGTACCGGGCGTCGAACTGGACTTGGGAATCGGGGATGTCCGTGCGCCACCACCCGTCGTCCGACCGGGTCATCGGGTACAGGGTGCCGTCGACGTCGAGCTGCACCCGAGCCGGTAGCGGCGCCCACACGGCGAATTCAGTCACCGACGCGCTCCAATAGTGCCACCGGCAGGTCGCTGAACAGCTCGCCGGGAGAGACCGCGCCGCTGAACTGTCCTGGCCCGAGACGGCTCTTCCACGTCCCTTCCGGCAGGCGCAAAACGGTATCGCCCCAGCCGCTTTCCGCCAGCAGCACCGAATGGCGCGTGGCCGCAGTCAGCACATCGGCGCCGCGGACGAACGCGACGACGTGGCCGGCGGCGGATCCCTCGGCCAGGACCGGTGTGTAGTTGCCGTCGGCGAACACATTGGGCTTCTCGCGGCGCAACCGCAGGGCGGCGGTGACGACGCGCATCTTTGGGTGGCGCTGCGCCGACAGCGCTTCCCGTCGTGCGGCGAAGTCGACCGGTCGGCGGTTGTCGGGATCCACCAGGCTGTCGTCCCAGAGCTCGGTGCCTTGATACACGTCCGGCACACCGGGTGCGGTCAGCTGGATGAGCTTCTGGCCCAGGCCGTCGCTGCGGGCGTGCTCGTCGAGGCGGCCCAGCAGTTTTGTCAGCTCGACGGCCAACGGCCCGTCGATCAGCTCGTCGATCCAGCTGTGGATCTTGGGCTCGAAATCGGCGTCGGGGTCGTTCCACGTGGTGTGTACCGCCGCTTCGCGGATCGCCTTCTCGGTGTACGCGTGCAGTCGCCCACGCAGCTCGTCGGTGACCACACCGTCGACTGGCCACACCCCGAAGATGTTCTGCCACAGGAACAGTCCGGTGACCGGGTCGGGGGCGGGGTTGCGCTGTTCCCAGGCGCGGACGAACTCCGCCCACAGCGACGGCACCTGGGACAGCACACCGATCCGCGCACGAACATCCTCGCCGCGCTTGGTGTCGTGGGTGCTCAACGCCGTCATCGCGAGGGGCCACAGGGCGGCACGCACCGCGGCGCGGTGATGGAATTCGGCGATGGTCACCCCGAAGCGGTGCGGTTCACCGCCGACTTCGTTGAGCGACACCAACCGCGGATCACGGTAGAAGAGGCAGTCTTCCATCGACTTCGCCGTCGCTGCGCCGCACAGCTGCTGCAGCCGCACCGACGTGGCGCGGTCACGTCCGACCGCGGCCGCGACGATCGCCAGCGGCTCGGTCAGCTCAGGGCGAGCGGAGGCCGTTTCGGCCAGCGCGGTCGGAAGCACGGCGGACAGGCTCCGGTAATCCGAGCGGTACACACCCACGTGGCTGAGCAGTTCGGCCACGGCTTCGGGCAGCTGCGGATGCGTGTAATCGGTTGCGGCGTTGATGGTTCGGCACAACCGGGCCAGCTCGCTGCCCAGCGTGTCGGTGACCGCGCGGACCTTGAGTTCGCGGGCCAGCCGCGGCATGTCGCCGTAATCGGAGCCGGTCGAGTCGACGAGGTCGGTCAGCGGGCCCACGCCCGCCGGATCGATGAACACGCCGCCGGCCTCGCGCAGCGCGTCGTACCCCGTGGTGCCCGCTACGGGCAGACTGGGGTCGAGCGGCTCGTCGACCGCGAGGATCTTCTCCACAACGATCCACGCGTGCGGCCCGGTGATTTCCCCGAGCCACGTCAGGTAGCCGGCCGGATCGGACAAACCGTCCGGATGGTCGATGCGGACGCCGTCGACGAGCCCTTCGTCGAACCAGCGTTTCACCTCGACGTGGGTGGCGTCGAAGACGGCGCGGTCCTCTTGGCGCAGACCGGCCAGCGAGGTGATCGAGAAGAACCGGCGGTAGCCGCACACCCCGTTGCGCCAGCCGATCAGGCGGTAGTGCTGGCGGTCGTGCACCTGCGGCCCGGTGCCGGAACCGGTGCCCGGCGCGATGGGGTAGGTGAGGTCACCGAGCCGCAGCACGTCCCCGTCGACCGTGAGGTCGTCCACATCATCGTCGGAACCCAAGACCGGCAACACGATTCGGCCGTCGGCCAGATCCCAGTCGATATCGAAAAACGAGGCGTATGCGGAGTCCCGGCCGTGCTTCAGGACGTCCCACCACCAGTTGTTCTGTGCCGGCTGGTCGACACCGAGGTGGTTGGGGACGATGTCGACGATCAGCCCGAGGCCGTGCGATCGCGCCGCCGCCGACAGCCGGGCCAGCCCGTCTGCGCCGCCCAACTCGGCCGAGACGGTCGTGGGGTCGGTGACGTCGTAGCCGTGGGCCGAGCCGACCACCGCCGTCAGGATCGGTGACAAATACAGATGCGAGATGCCCAGTTCGACGAGGTAGGGCAGAAGTTCCTCGGCGTCGGCGAACGTGAACGCATGTCCACTGGCAGCGCCGCGCATCTGGAGCCGATACGTCGACAGCACGCGAGATGTCATGCGTCAGCCGGTCTTACGTAGCACGAGAAGCGACCGCGGTTGCAAAGAGATCTTCTCGCCCGCAGCCACGACGAAATCGGTGTCGCCCTGCGGGTTGGCCGTGTCGAGGTAGGCGGTCCATTCCATGGCGTAACCACCTTGCGGCGCAACAAAATCCTGCTCCTGATCGTGGGCGTTGAAACACAACAGGAACGAGTCGTCGACCACGCGCTCCCCGCGTTCGTTGGGCGCCGGGATGGCATCGCCGTTGAGGAACACCGCAACGCACTTGTCGAGGCCGGACCCCCAGTCCTCTGGCGTCATCTCGGCGCCCGCCGGCGTCAGCCAGGCGATGTCGCGAACCTGGTCGCCGCTGCGGATCGGCTTTCCCTCAAAGAACCGTCGACGACGGAATACCGGGTGGCGTTTGCGCAGCGCAGTCACCTTGCGCGTGAACGCCAACTGGTCGGCGTTGGTTTCGCACAGTGACCAGTCCATCCAGCTCAGCTCGGAGTCCTGGCAGTAGACGTTGTTGTTGCCCTTCTGGGTGCGCCCGATCTCGTCGCCATGCGACAGCATCGGCGTGCCCTGCGACAGCATCAGCGTGCCCATGATGTTGCGCATTTGCTTGGCGCGCAGCGCAAGGATGTCCGGATCGTCCGTCGGCCCTTCGACCCCGCAGTTCCACGACCGGTTGTGGCTCTCACCGTCGCGGTTGTCTTCGCCGTTGGCCTCGTTGTGTTTCTGGTTGTAGGACACCAAGTCGTTCAGCGTGAACCCGTCGTGGCAGGTGACGAAGTTGATGCTCGCGCTGGGGCGCCGTCCGGTGGCTTCATAGAGGTCCGACGAACCGGTCAGCCGCGAGGCGAATTCGCCGAGGGTCGCGGGCTCTCCCCGCCAGTAATCGCGCACAGTGTCGCGATACTTCCCATTCCACTCGGTCCACAAACCTGGGAAGTTGCCCACCTGGTATCCGCCTTCGCCGATGTCCCACGGCTCGGCGATCAGCTTCACCTGGCTGACGACGGGATCCTGCTGAACGAGGTCGAAGAAGGCGCTCAGCCGATCGACGTCGTAGAACTCGCGGGCCAGCGTGGCGGCCAGGTCGAAGCGGAACCCGTCGACGTGCATTTCGAGCACCCAGTAGCGCAGTGAGTCCATGATCAGCTGCAGCGTGTGCGGGTGGCGGGCGTTGAGGCTGTTGCCGGTTCCGGTGAAGTCCTTGTACAACCTCAAGTCACCGTCGAGCAGGCGGTAATACGCGGCGTTGTCGATACCGCGGAAGTTGATTGTCGGCCCCAAATGGTTGCCTTCGGCGGTGTGGTTGTAGACCACGTCGAGGATCACCTCGATGCCCGCCTCATGGAACGTGCGCACCATGGTCTTGAACTCGGCGACCGCCCCACCGGCATGTCGGCTGAAGGCGTACTGATGGTGCGGGGCGAAGAACCCAAAAGTGTTGTAGCCCCAGTAATTTCGCAACCCGAGGTCGAGCAGCCGGTGGTCGTGCATGAACTGGTGCACCGGCATCAGCTCGATCGCGGTGACGTTGAGCGACTTGAGGTGCTCGATGATGGCCGGATGCGCCAGCCCAGCGTAAGTGCCGCGCTGCTCCTCGGAGATCGCCGGGTGCGCCTGGGTAAGGCCCTTGACGTGGGCCTCGTAGATCACCGTCTCGTGATACGGCGTGCGGGGCGCGCGATCCGACGCCCAGTCGAAGTACGGGTTGATCACGACACTGGTCATGGTGTGGCCAAGCGAATCGAGACCTGGCGGAACCCCGGTGGCGGCCGGGTCCATTTTCGCTGCCTCGAGGTCGTAGGAGAACAGCGCCTGGGTGAAGTCGAAGTCACCGTGAAACGACTTGCCGTAGGGATCCAGCAGCAGCTTGCTCGCATCGCACCGGTGCCCCGCCGCCGGATCCCACGGGCCGTGCACGCGGAAGCCGTAGCGCTGCCCGGGCGTGACCGTCGGAAGGTAGGCGTGCCAGACGTAGCCGTCGACCTCGTCGAGGTTGATGCGCTCCTCGCTGCCGTCCTTGGCGATCAGGCACAGCTCCACCTTGTCGGCAACTTCGGAGAACAGCGAGAAGTTGGTGCCCGCTCCGTCATAGGTGGCGCCGAGCGGATACGGGGTTCCGGGCCACACCGTCATCGAGGACATCTTTCGACTTTATCGGCGCCCAGGATCCGACGCGCGGTAGTCACCACCAGTGGGTAGCGACGCCGATCTGACGGCCGAGTTCGTCGGCCATGGTGCGCATGTACGTCTTCGAGATGTGGTGAGAGTCGTGATACAGCAGGACGTTTCCCTCGACGGCGCGGCATACATCCTTCCGGCAGACGGCATCGCTCATGTCCAGCGGTTTGAGCAACGGGAACTGGTTCACCCACGACAGCGTCGGGTTCGTCTTCGCCAACACGTCCGAACGCCTGATGCCGCACGAGATGCCGTTGCCGCCTCGGGCCAGGCAGTCGGCTGCGAAGAACGGCTTGCCCCCGCGCACCAACCACGGCGTGTCGCGCATCGCCAGGATCGGAATGTTGTTGTCCGACAAGGCTTGCCAAATCCCGACATAGGTGCCCGGCATGACGTCGCCCGACCGGATGTTCCACGGCCGGGTGGACGTGGTGAACACGTAGTCCGGCCGGTCGGCGACAATCCTCGCCATCACCGCCTCGTTCCACGTGTGGCACCTGGGATAGGGCCGGTTGTCGCCCATCACCAGCGGCACCTGCTCGGTGGTCAGCGGGCAGCCCATCTTCAGGTACGTGGTGACCTTGAAGTGGTGCAGCTTGCCGAGCAGATCGAGCGCGGTGATCCAGTGCTCGGCGTGTGATCCGCCCGCCAACGCGATCGTGCGGGTCGCGGCCTGGTCGCCGTAGGCGCAACTGATGACTTCGACGGTGTCGAAGTCGCTGATGCAACCGTCCTCGGTGGTCTCTGGCAGGTCTTTCTTGGCTTCCAGCACGGTGGGCCGCATCGGCGCGTCGGGGACCGAGGCATTGTCGAGGAGCACGTGGGCGCCGGGGTAGTCGTGCGGGTCAAGCCCGACGAGTTCCGAGGCGTTGGCTCGCTGGACGAAAACGTGTTCGCGCCAGCTGAACGACGTCACGGTCAGGGCGACACCGAGCGCGGCAACCACCGAGCCCAACACCAGCGTGGGCCGGCGCAGTCGGGCACGCAGCGGGGCCTTCACAGACCGACTGGCATCAGACCGGTAGCGCAGCGGGTTCTCCACATACTTGGTGGTCAGGTAGGCCAGCAGCACCGATACCAGCAGCACGCCTGCGCCGTCTCCGAAACTGACGTGTTGCCGATCGGCGTAGACGAGCCAGAAGATCAGCAGCGGCCAGTGCCACAGATACAGCGAATAGGCAATCGACCCCAGCCATACGAACGGCTTGGCCGCCAGCAGCCGGTTCGGGAAGGGGAGCTTGCCGCCCGTGTGCGGGTCGACGTGCCTGTTGGCGCCGGTGAGGATGAACAACATGGTGGCGCCGACCGGGACCAGCGTCCACGGCCCGGGGAACTCCTTGACGCCGTCGATCAGTGCGCCGCACGACAAGATCGCCGCGAGCGCGACGAGAGCCACCGCCCTCCGCAACCACATCGGCCAGCGGATGTAGCCGACGAGCGCGCCGACCAGCGCCCCCAGAAGCAGCTCCCATCCGCGGGCGAAAGTCGAGTAGTAAGCGGTCGCCTGATCGGCCTGATGGGCAGATATCGCGTAGACGAACGACGCGAGCGTCAATGCGCTCAGCAGCACCACCAGAGACACCCGCATGTACCTGCCGAGAAGGCGGCGGAGCGCCAGCGCGAACAGGAAGATCAACGCCAGAAGCGCGATGTAGAACTGGCCCTGGACCGACATGGACCAGATGTGTTGCAGCGGGCTGACCGATTCACCTGCCCGCAGGTAGTCCGCAACAGTGTTGGCCAGTTCCCAGTTCTGGTAGTAGCCGAGGCTCGCCAGGCTCTGATCGGCAAACGTCTCCCAGCGCGTTTCGGGTTGCACCAGGATGGTCAGCACACCCGCTGCGGCAAGCACCACAACCAGCGCCGGCAGCAGTCGGCGTACGAGCCTTTTCACCTCGGGCACCGGAGACAGCGACGCGCCCGGAATCAACGCCGCGCGCAGGAGGCGTCCACCGAAGAAGAACCCGGACAGCGCTAGGAAGACGTCCACACCACCCGAGACACGGCCGAACCAGACGTGAAACACCGCCACAAGGCCGATGGCGATGCCGCGAAGACCGTCGAGATCGTGGCGGTAGAAACCGGATCTGCGGTCGGCCGCGGACGGGCCGGTACCGGGCCCACGCGTGCGGACCACCGCTGGCCGGGGAGGGGCGAGGGTCATCATGGTCGCGGGTCAATCTACCGAAATTGGCTGTGCGGCTCACGTCGCGCAGTCGCGCTCACTTGCAACAGCAAAGGGCCGTTTGCGGCAGACGCGTTAGGCTCGTTTGCCATGCCCGCGTTGACGCCCGCTGAGATCAGCGCGATCGACGCCGCCCACATCTGGCACCCGTACAGCACGATCGGGGCGGAGGCGATGCCGTCCGTCATCGCGGTGGGGGCCAGCGGAGCGCGGCTGACGTTGCTCGGCGCCGACGGCGAGCGCGTCGAGGTGCTCGACGCGATGAGCTCGTGGTGGACCGCGATCCACGGCCACGGGCACCCGTCCCTGGACTACGCCATCGCCTCTCAGTTGGCGCGAATGAACCATGTGATGTTCGGGGGGCTCACCCACGAGCCGGCGGCCCGCCTGGCGCAGCTGCTGGTGGACATCACGCCCGACGGGTTGGACACCGTGTTCTTCAGCGACTCTGGCTCGGTCTCGGTGGAGGTCGCAGTGAAGATGGCGCTGCAGTACTGGCGCAGCCTCGGCCGACCGAACAAACACCGGCTGATGACGTGGCGCGGCGGCTACCACGGCGACACGTTCACCCCGATGAGTGTTTGCGACCCCGACGGCGGCATGCACACGCTGTGGACCGACATCCTGGCGCGTCAGGTGTTCGCCCCGCAGGTGCCGACCGATTACGACCCCGGCTACACCGCCGCCTTCGAGGCGCAACTGGCCGAACACGCCGACGAACTCGCCGCGGTCGTCGTCGAGCCCGTCGTGCAGGGCGCCGGCGGGATGCGGTTCCACGACCCGCGGTATCTGGCTGATCTGCGCGATATCTGCACGCGCCACGATGTGCTGCTGATCTTCGACGAGATCGCCACGGGTTTCGGCCGGACGGGCGCGCTGTTCGCCGCCGAGCATGCCGGCGTCAGTCCCGACATCATGTGCGTCGGCAAAGCGCTCACCGGCGGTTACATCACGCTGGCCGCGACGCTGTGCACGACGCACATCGCGCACACGATCAGCAACCACGAGCCGGGTGCATTGATGCATGGCCCGACGTTCATGGCAAACGCGCTGGCGTGCGCGGTCGCCGTCGCCTCGGTCGATCTCCTGCTCGGACAGGACTGGCGGGCAGCGGTTCTGGGGATCGAGGCGGGTCTGCGCCAGGGCCTCGAACCGGCCCGGTCGCTGGCCGAGGTGGCAGACGTGCGGGTGCTGGGCGCCATCGGCGTCGTCGAGATGGCGCAGCCTGTGGACGTACCGGTCGCGACCGCGGCGGCGATGGAGCACGGCATCTGGCTAAGGCCGTTCCGCAACCTGGTGTATGCGATGCCGCCTTACATTTGCACGCCGCAGGAGATCGGGGAAATCACCTCCGCGATGGTGGCCGTGGCCCGTGCACTAACCTGAACGGTGTTCAACTGTCGGCACCGCTGACGTGTTCAACTGTCGGCACCTTGGGGAGCATCGTGACGCGCGTAGGCCTGTCTCCGCTGGCCTGGCTTGACGACGTCGAGCGGCAACGACGCGCGGCCGGCCTGCGCCGATCGCTGCGTGCCCGGCCACCGGTCGGCGCCGAACTCGACCTCGCCTCCAACGACTACCTGGGCCTGTCGCAGCATCCCGAGGTGATCGACGGCGGCGTCGCCGCGCTGCGGACGTGGGGAGCAGGGTCGTCGGGTTCCCGGCTCGTCACCGGAAATACCGAATTGCACGAAGGCTTCGAGGCCGCGCTCGCCGATTTCGTCGGCGTTGAGTCTGCGCTGGTGTTCTCGTCGGGTTATACCGCCAACCTCGGTGCGGTGGTCGCGCTCTCTGGACCGGGCTCTCTGCTCGTGTCGGACGCGCTCACCCATGCGTCGCTGGTCGATGCCTGTCGGCTGTCGCGCGCACGAGTGGCGGTGACTCCCCACGGCGACGTGGCCGCGGTCGAGCGGGCGCTGGCGTCGCGCGACGAGCACCGCGCGGTGGTGATCACCGATTCGGTTTTCAGCGCCGACGGTGACCTCGCGCCGCTGCGACAGCTTCACGACGTCTGCCGGCGCCACGGCGCGCTGCTGATCGTCGACGAGGCCCACGGGCTTGGGGTGCGGGGCACCGGCGGGCGGGGTCTGCTCGAGGAAGTCGGGCTGGCCGGTGCGCCGGACATCGTGATGACCGTGACGATGTCTAAGGCACTGGGCAGTCAGGGCGGCGCCGTCCTCGGACCCGTCTCCGTGCGCGATCACCTCATCGATGCGGCGCGGCCGTTCATCTTCGACACCGGCCTGGCGCCCGCGGCCGTCGGTGCAGCGTGGGCCGCGCTCCGGGTGCTGGTCGCCGAGCCGTGGCGGGCGGCCGACGTGCTGCGGTATGCCGCTGAGCTGGCTGAAGTGTGCGACGTTCCCGACCGGCCGGACTCGGCGGTGGTGTCCGTCGTCCTCGGTGCGCCAGAGGTGGCGCTCGCCGCCGCGACCGCATGCCTCGACCGTGGTGTGCGCGTGGGCTGCTTCCGTCCGCCCACGGTGCCCGCGGGCACATCGCGCCTGCGGCTCACGGCGCGGGCGTCGCTGTCGCACGACGAGATGGCGCTGGCCCGCACGGTGCTCACGGAAGTGCTTTCGACGGCTCGCTCGTGAGCGTTCTCGTAGTCACCGGCACCGACACCGGCGTCGGCAAGACAGTGGCCACCGCGGCGCTGGCATGTCATGCGAGGCTGGCCGGCGTCGACGTGGCAGTGTGCAAGCCGGTGCAAACCGGTTCCGCCGACGGCGACGACGACCTCGCCGAGGTCGGCCGGCTGGCCGGAGTGACTGAATTGCACGGCCTAACATGCCTGCCCGAGCCGCTGGCACCCGCCGCGGCCGCGCAGCGGGCCGGCACGCGGTTGCCGACGCGCGACGCGTTGGGCGCAATGGTCGCCGCAGCGGATCGCGCGCATCGTCTGACCCTGGTAGAAGGCGCAGGCGGTCTGCTCGTCGAAATCGGCGACGGCGGAACGACGCTGCGTGACCTTGCCGTCGACTTCGGCGCCTCGGTTCTGGTCGTCGGCAGGGCCGGGCTCGGCACGTTGAACCACGTGGCACTGACGCTGGAAGCGCTTGCCGCCCATCATGTGTCGTGCGCCGGCCTGGTGATCGGGGCATGGCCGGCGGATGCCGGGGTCATCGAATCGGGCAACCGTGAGGTGCTCGCGACGATGGCCCCGCTGCGCGCCGTATTACCCGACGGCGCAGGCGGATTTGATGCGGAACGGTTCGAGTCGATGAGCTCGCAGGCCTTCGACCCGCTGTGGGTCGCGTCGTTGGTGGAATGACGTGGTCCACTCCGTCGAGCTGGTCTTCGATCCCGACACCGAAGCGGCCATTCGTCGCATCTGGGATGAGCTGCGCGACGCGGGCATCCCGAGCCAGGCGCCGGCCAGCCGTCCGCACGTGACGCTGATGGTGGCCGAACGGGTCGATCCTGAGGGCGACGACGTCCTCTCTGCACTGTCCGACCGGTTCCCGCTCACGTGCGCGGTTGGCGCGCCGCTGTTGTTCGGCCGCTCGCAGTTGATCCTGACGCGGCTGATCGTCCCTACGGCCGACCTACTGGCCCTTCACGCGGACGTCTACCGATTGGCGTTGCCGCACATGCAGCCCGGGCCGATGGCGAACTCGGCGCCAGGACAGTGGACCGCTCACGCGACGTTGGCGCGCCGCCTGCACGGGCACCAACTCGGCCGCGCGGTGCGGATCGCGGGCCGGCCGTCGGAGATCAAGGCCCGCTTCGTGGGACTGCGTCGCTGGGACGGCAACACCAAGCGCGAATACCCGATTTAGCAATCTTTGCTGAACTCGCTTCGGTCGGACGGGATCGCCGTACTCTCCGAGCAGGGCAGCGCTCTGGGAGGTCGACCATGTCCACAAACGTCAAAGCCACAATGCTTCTCGTCGCGACTGCCGCTGGTGCGGTGGGCTTCGCGGTGATGCCCTCCGCAAGCGCCGCTCCCGATTGCCCCATTCTGTGGGGCGATTACTGCGCCAACGGGAATCAGCAGCAACCCCCTGCGCCGCCATCGATTTCCTGGGACCAGGGGTTGGGAACCCTGACCGCCCACGTCACCGACCACAGCGGGGTCGCATCGCAGTGCACGTACAACTCCGAACTGGTCAACCGGAGCTTCTCGTTGCCCGCCAACGGCACATCCGATGTCGTGATCGCGCCCGCGGTGCCGGCGTTCCGCAACTGGAACGTCACCGTCTCCTGTGACAACGGTGCGGTCGCAAACACGACGAAGTTCTTCTAGTCAACCACCGTCGCCGCAACGCTTTTCGGCACGCACATTCGCCAGCCGTCGATCACAAGCTCGCGCACTTCCTCGAGGTCGATGGCGTCGAGCCGGACGTGAATCCAGTTGTACCGCATGTCCGATGGCCGTGGAAACGTGAACTTGTGGGGTTCAGCGGCCACCATCGCCGCGCGCTCCTCCTTGGGGAAGGCCACGCCCATCACGGTCTCGTCGCGGGAGAACGCGACGAAGACGATTTGTCCCACTCGGAACTTGATCTGATCGCGCACCACAACCTCGTAAGCCCTAGGTAGTGACGCGGTGATGTGTCGCACGTCGTCGACCGTGATCACACCGCGCACGGTACTCACCTCGTGCGACGTTTTGCAGATGGTTAGTCGAACTTCGTCTGCGAAACCTTGAGCGGTGTGACCGCGATGCCGTTGAGGAGCAGGTCGACTCCGAAGCGAAACCGCGCATTGGCATCGTCGGTGAGCACCGATTGCTCGTCGGGCAGTTCGGCGCCCGCGGCGTCCCACTGCAGACGGGACTGCTCGTCCACGGTGAACCCGAGCACGTAGTAGACAACGGTGCGGGCGGCCAGCTCGGCTTGAGCAGGCGCGACACCGGCGTCGGCGGCGGCGTCGGCGAGGTGTGCAACGACCCGCGTCATCGCCTCCGACTGGCCCGCGGCGAAGCTCGCCGAGACCAGCTCGGCGCCGTCGGTATGCGACAGCAGCGCATCCCGCAACCGCCCGCAGATGCCGGCGACCCGGTCGCGCCATTCGGCAGGAACCTCACCGACCGGCTCGAGGATGCGGTCGGCGATCGCGCCGAGAAGCTGCTGTTTGTTGGCGAAATGCCAGTACAGCGCGCCGGGAGAGACGTTCAGCTCGCGGCCCAGCCTGCGCATCGTCAGGTCGGCGATCCCGTAGGCGTCCAGGATCGCCGTCGCCGCCTCGACCACGTCGCGTTTGTGCAGTTGCACCTCGCTACCATAACCTGAACGCTGTTCAATTCCCGGCACCGCCGGGGCGTTCAAATCCCCGGCACCGCCGGGGGCGTTCAAGTCCCCGGCACCGCCGGGGGCGTTCAAATCCCCGGCACCGCCGGGGGCGTTCAATCCCCGGCACCGCCGGGGGCGTTCAATCCCCGGCACCGCCGGGGTGCTCAAGTTTTGTGGAGGAGTTGCGTGACCGACATCCTGACCGAGGCCCGCGAGCAGGTGCTCGAACGGGGCGAGGGCCTGACGCAGGATCAGGTGCTCGCCGTTCTGCAATTGCCCGATGACAGGCTCGACGAACTGCTCGCGCTGGCCCACGAGGTCCGGATGCGGTGGTGCGGCCCCGAGGTCGAGGTCGAGGGCATCATCAGTCTCAAGACGGGCGGCTGCCCCGAGGATTGCCATTTCTGTTCGCAGTCCGGGCTCTTCGCCTCGCCGGTGCGTAGCGCCTGGCTCGACATCCCGAGCCTGGTCGAGGCCGCCAAGCAGACCGCCAAGTCCGGTGCCACCGAGTTCTGCATCGTTGCGGCCGTGCGCGGCCCCGACGAGCGCCTGCTGGCGCAGGTCGCCGCGGGTATCGAGGCGATCCGCGACGAGGTCGACATCCAGATCGCCTGCTCGCTGGGCATGCTCAACCAGGAGCAGGTGAACCGCCTCAAAGACATGGGCGTGCACCGCTACAACCACAACCTGGAGACCGCGCGGTCGTTCTTCCCCAATGTCGTGACCACCCACTCCTGGGAGGAGCGCTGGGGCACGCTCGAAATGGTCCGCGACGCCGGGATGGAGGTGTGCTGCGGCGGCATCCTCGGCATGGGCGAGACGCTGGAGCAACGCGCCGAGTTCGCCGCCAACCTCGCCGAGCTGAACCCGCACGAGGTTCCGCTGAACTTCCTCAACCCGCGCCCGGGCACACCGTTCGGCGATCTCGACGTGCTGCCCGCCCCCGAGGCCCTCAAGGCCGTCGCCGCGTTCCGGCTGGCGCTTCCCCGCACCATGCTGCGGTTCGCGGGCGGACGTGAGATCACGCTGGGTGATCTGGGCGCCAAACAGGGAATCCTCGGCGGCATCAACGCTGTCATCGTCGGCAACTACCTCACAACGCTCGGACGGCCCGCTGAGTCGGATCTTGAACTGCTCGACGATCTGCAGATGCCGATCAAGGCGCTCAACGCCACGATCTAGCGGTGGTTTGTCTGATGGGGATCGCCAAGTTCAACGTCTACACTGGCGAGCCCGCAGGCGGCGCCGTGCCGACAGCGGCCCGGCTCGGCCTGGAACCCCCGCGGTTCTGCGCCGAGTGCGGTAGGCGGATGGTGGTGCAGGTGCGGCCCGACGGGTGGTCGGCCACCTGCTCACGGCACGGCACCCAGGACTCGAAGGATCTTGACCAACGATGAATCAGGTTGTGCCGCCGCGGATTTCACGTCAGCGTGCAGGCGGTGCGCTGATCGTAGGATTGACCCTCGCCGGCGCTCTGACCGGTGCGATATGGGCGTGGTTGGCGCCGCCGATCCACGGCGTCATCGCGCTGACCAAGAGCGGCGACCGCGTGCACGCCGCGCTCGGCAGCGAAGCCGACAACTTCTTCACCTCGGCCTTCCTGCTCGTCGGCATGGTGGTGGCGCTGGCCGTGGTGAGCGCGGTGGCGGCGTGGCAGTGGCGGCCCCATCGCGGGCCTGTGCTGTGCGCCGCGCTGGCTGTGGGTGCGTCCGCTGCCTTCGGTGCGGCCGCCGGGGTCGGGGCGCTGATCGTGCGGGCGCGCTACGACGTCATCGACATCGCAGGAGCACCGATTTCGCCCGAGCACCGTGTGGTCTACGTGACGGAGGCCCCGCCTGTGTTCTTCGCCCACAGCGGTTGGGTGATCGCGGCGTCGGTCCTGTTCCCGGCCGCAATGGCGGCGCTGGTCTACGCGCTAACCGCCGCGTCGACGTCCCGCGACGACCTCGGCGGCTGGCCGCCGGAGGATCAGCCGGTGCTGCGACCGCCGGTTTCGGTGGAAGGTGTCGCGCCGACCGCCGGCTGAAACAGTTCCACAGCATTGCCGTCAGGGTCGGCCGCCTGTACTTGTCGTCCGCCCGGGCCCGTCTCGATGTTGTTGCGGAAGTTGACTCCTGCTCGGCGTAGCTCGTCGACACAGGACTGCAGATCCTGCACCTCGAGGACTACCCGGTTCGAGCCGCCCGGCCTCTGGGCCGTCCCATCAGCCAGGGGGCGGGCACCCGAACTAGCCGGTCCGCTGAGCCATAGGGTCAGGCCATCCTTGGCGACGCTCGCGAACGGTGCGCCGGGCCGCATGACGACGCGAAACCCGAAGTGCCTGGTGTAGAACTCCACGGCCCGGTCGACGTCGGTGACCTGATAACGCACTGCGCCTGCGCGGCACTCGATCATGGATATAAGGGTGCGCCGCACGCCGGCCGCAGTATTGAACGAAATTGACCGGGCTCGCTGATCGCCGAGGGGCCACGTACTGCACGCATTTCGGCTTGCAGCGTCCAACAAGTGGCCACTCAGCGGTTGACGCCTATGCCGCGAGCGCGACGTGATCGTCCTTCGTGGGGAGGTGCTTGCGGCTCAGATGCTGGACCGGGGTCAACCCCGAGAAGGACTGAAATTCTCGAATCATGTGGCCTCGGTCGGCGTATCCGCATTCCACGGCGAATTGTGCCCATCGGGGCTGGATAGCTGAGTCGATCCCTCTGACCGCTCGGTAGAACCGTTGTATGCGGCCGAACAGCTTGGGTGTCAGTCCGACCGTGGTGGTGAAGTCTTTGATGAACTGGCGATGGCTGATGCCGGCGCGGTCGGCAAGTTGGCCGATCGGCGGATGGCATGCGCCCGCCTGTAGCGCTTTGACCGAATGGGCGATGACGGGTCGGGGCGCGAGTTCCGGACGAAGCCTCGCTAGCAATGCGGATTCGACGAGCCGAAACCGCTCCGCAGGCGTCGTGGCTTCGCACACGCGTGCCCGCATCCGGGCGACCCCTGCGCCCCACAGCCGGTCGAGGTCCACGTGGCAGTCCCGCAGCTCGGCGGGCGTGATTGTCAGTAATGCTTGCGCGCCAACGGGTTTGAAGTGCACTCCCAGCATGGCCGCATGCTTGCTGGCGTCGATGTCGAAGGAATGGGTATAGGGCCCTGCGACGACGGCACCGGCACATCGCTGAACCGACTTGTGCGGACCCAGCACATCGACGTGGTCAGCACCCAGGTTGATCACCAACTCGGTGCGGCCGCTAGGCAATATCCGCTCGCGTGAGTGGGTCGGTCCGTCGCTCAGACACCACAGGAACTCGATGTACTCGTCAAGCGGCGAAACAGGGCGGTAGCGAGTCAGGTGCATCCAAGCTCCTCAGAGAGCAACCGTACCCGCGCCGGTCACAGCGGACGGCGTTCCACCCTCCGCCCCGTAGCGACTTTCGCCGCGATCCGGACCAGACGCGCCATGCCCATGTAGGTAATCGGGTTCAACATCGTCGGCCACTTCGTCCGGGCCAGGTGCGCGCTGAGCGGCTTCCCGGCGAACCGGTCGGTCAGCCAGCGCAGCGCCATCGGAGCCGACATCGGGTGCAGCAGAATGTGCTCGCTAAACAGGTCGCGGTGGTAGGTCACCGACGCGCCGCCGGACAGGTACGCCTCGGCCAGTTCGTCGATGTCGTCGACGGAGACAATCCGGTCGTGCACCGCCTGCACCAGCAGCACCGGCGGCGTCGGAATTGCGGTGCCCAGCTTGATGCTGTCGAAGACCTCTTGCACCTCGGGCATGTCGAGGATCTCGTTCAACGGCCGGTCGACCAGCTTGCCCATGTCCATCCCGACCCACCGCAACACGGCATGCGCCGTGGTCATCCGCTCGATCCGCAGCAGCATGGCCTTGCCGGTGTCGGTGGCATGCTCCTGGATCACTTCGTCCAGGCCGGGATAGGCGTGCGACAGGGCCGCCACCACCATTGCGGGCAGGCCCGAGTAGATGCTGCCGTTCAGTCGGCGGAACGCGTGGCCGAGGTCGGCGACCGGCGATCCGAGTACGGCGCCGACGATGTTCAGCTCAGGGGCGTACGAGCCGGCCGTCTCGGCGGCCCATGCGGTGGCCAGCCCGCCGCCGGAGTAGCCCCACAAGCCGATCGGCGCCTCGTCCGACAGCGCGAGCTTCTCCGCGCTCAGCGCGGCGCGTAGCCCGTCGAGGATGCGGTAGCCGGGTTCATAGGGTGTGCCCCACGCGCCCTTTGAACCCTCGTGGTCGGGCACCGACACCGCCCAGCCCTCGGCGAGCGCCGCGGCGATCAGCAGGAACTCGAGCTGCGCCAGCGCGCCGGGGGCCGTCGCCTTGCGGCGCAGAGAGTACGACGGAAAGCACCGCGAGGACACCGCGTCGATGGCGCACTGATACGACAGCACCGGGCAGGTCCGCCCGACGGCGCGTACCGCCGGCGCAATGACCGTCGTGACGGTCGCTTCCGGCTCGCCGTTCATGTCGGTGGTGCGGTACAGCAGCTGGGTGGCGGTGAACTTCTGCGGGATCAGTCCCAAAAAAGCCAGCTCGACGTCGCGGCTGCGCAGCACCGTGCCCGGCTCGGCGTGCTCGAAGCCTTGTGGCGGCTGGTAGAAGGGGTCCTTGTGGGGCGGCAGCGGGCGCGCGCCCGCCACGATCTCCTCATGAGGAACCGAACCGATCCACTCGGCGCCGGTGTGTACGCGAGGGGCGGATGCGGAACCAGCCGGGGCGGCGCTGCCGAAGTCCATCCGGCCATTCTTACTTAAGGAGACGTTAAGAATCCAGTCACCCACGCCGGAGCGGTCAAATCGTGGCTATCCGGGCGGCCGCAACGCGGCGAACTCGTCGGTGACCCGATAGGCGGAATCGGTGAACCGGTACAGGGCCGCGGGCCGCCCGCCGCTGCGTCCCGACCGGGCAGTCGTGCCGGTCGGGGTGATGACACCGCGGCGTGCCAGCACGCGCTGCAGGTTGGTGGCATCGACCTGGTGACCGAGCGTTGCGCCGTAGATGTCCCGCAGCGTGGACAAGGCGAATTCCTTTGGCGCTAAGGCGAATCCGATATTCGTGTAAGACATCTTCGCAACCAGGCGGGTGCGGGCGTGTTCGACCATCGGTCCGTGGTCGAACGCCATCGGCGGCAGCGCGTTCACCGGGTGCCAGCGGGTGTCGGGTGGCAACGCGGGCTTGGCGGGGGAGGGCACGAGACCGAGAAACGTCGAGGCGATCGTGCGGTCGCCCGGCACGCGGTGGGGGTCGGAAAACACGGCCAGCTGCTCCAGGTGAGCAATCTCACGAAGATCGACCTTCTCGGCGAGTTGTCGGCGAACTGAACTGGTCATGTCCTCGTCGTGACGTAGCCGTCCACCGGGCAGGGCCCATGCGCCACGCTGCGGTTCCTTGGCCCGCTCCCATAGCAGAACGCTGAGCTGCGGGTTTCGAGTGCTCAGCTGCCGGACCTGGAAGACGACGGCCAGCACCTCGTGCTCGGTGCTAGTATGAACCATGTTTTCGATTGTAAGTCGAAAACCTAAACCCCGCGAGGAGATCGCCATGACGGTGTTGGACGACCGGATTGTGAACAGTCCGACCGGCTACTTGGGTGTCGACGCCGACGAGGAATGGGCCGCCGAGGTGCGTCGCCTCGCCGATCTGCGTGGTGCGACCCTGCTGGCGCACAACTACCAGCTCCCGGCCATCCAGGACGTTGCCGATCATGTAGGCGACTCCTTGGCGTTGTCCCGGATCGCTGCGGCCGCCCCCGAGGACACCATTGTGTTCTGCGGCGTGCACTTCATGGCCGAGACCGCCAAGATCCTGTCGCCCGACAAGACCGTGCTGATACCCGACCAGCGCGCCGGCTGCTCGCTGGCCGACTCGATCACCGCCGAGGAGCTGCGGGCGTGGAAGGCGGAATATCCCGGCGCCGTCGTCGTGTCCTACGTCAACACCACCGCCGCGGTGAAGGCCGAAACCGACATCTGCTGCACGTCGTCGAACGCCGTGGAGGTGGTGTCCTCCATCCCCGAGGACCGCGAGGTGCTGTTCTGTCCGGACCAGTTCCTCGGCGCCCATGTGCGGCGGGTGACCGGCCGCAAGAACATCCACGTCTGGGCCGGTGAGTGCCACGTGCATGCCGGCATCAACGGCGATGAGCTGGCCGACAAGGCGTTGGCTCATCCCGGCGCCGAGCTGTACGTGCATCCCGAATGCGGCTGCGCCACCTCGGCGCTGTACCTCGCCGGTGAAGGCGCCTTCCCCGAGGACCGCGTGAAGATCCTGTCCACTGGCGGCATGCTCGACGCCGCTCGCAAGACCCACGCGCGTCAGGTCCTGGTCGCCACCGAGGTCGGCATGCTGCATCAATTGCGCAGGGCTGCACCAGAAGTCGACTTCCGGGCCGTCAATGATCGCGCGTCGTGCAAGTTCATGAAGATGATCACCCCGGCCGCTCTGCTGCGCTGCCTGACTGAGAGCGCCGACGAGGTCGACGTCGACCCCGAGACAGCCGCCCGCGCCCGTGCGAGCGTGCAGCGGATGATCGAGATCGGTACCCCCGGCGGCGGCGAATGATGTGGCAGCAGCGGGCCGACGTCGTGGTCGTCGGTACCGGCGTCGCAGGCTTGGTCGCCGCACTGGCCGCGCACCGGCGCGGGCGCAGAGTGGTGGTACTGAGCAAGGCTCGGGAGCTCGGGGGGACCACCGCGACGTTCTACGCCCAGGGCGGCATCGCCGTCGTGCTGCCCGACACCGACGACTCGATCGACGCTCACGTGGCTGACACGATCGCGGCCGGCGCGGGGTTGTGCGACCCCGATGCGGTGCGCTCGATCGTGTCCGACGGCTACCGCGCGCTGCGCGAATTGGTCGACGACGGAGCGCGTTTCGATGAGGCCTCGCCGGGACGCTGGTCGCTGACGCGGGAGGGTGGACACTCGCGCCGCCGCATCATCCATGCCGGCGGTGACACCACCGGTGCCGAGGTGCAGCGGACGCTGGATCACGCCGCCGCGACGTTGGACATTCGCCGTAACCACGTCGCGCTGCAGATCCTGCAGGCCGACGGTGCGGTCACCGGTGTGCAGGTGCTCAACGACGACGGACCGGGCATCGTGCACGCTCCATCGGTTGTGCTGGCTACGGGCGGCCTGGGTCATTTGTATTCGGCCACAACGAATCCCGACGGCTCGACGGGTGACGGCGTCGCATTGGCGCTGTGGGCCGGGGTGCCGATCAGCGACATCGAGTTCATCCAGTTCCACCCGACGATGCTGTTCGATGGCCACGCGGGTGGACGCCGTCCGCTGATCACCGAGGCGGTGCGCGGCGAAGGCGGCATTCTCGTTGACCGTCAGGGCCGTTCGATCACCGCCGGCGTTCATCCCATGGGTGATCTGGCCCCCCGCGATGTCGTGGCCGGCGCGATCGACTCGCGGTTGCGGGAGACCGGCGACCCATGCGCATACCTCGACGCCCGAGCCATCGCCGACTTCGACCGGCGTTTTCCGACGGTGACGGCGGCATGCCACGCGGCGGGCATCGATCCCACGCGCCAACCGATTCCGGTGGTGCCGGGAGCGCACTACAGCTGCGGGGGTGTCGTCGCCGATGTGCACGGCCGCACCGAACTGTCCGGTCTGTTCGCCGCGGGCGAGGTGGCCCGCACCGGCATGCATGGCGCCAACCGGCTCGCGTCCAACAGCCTGCTCGAGGGGCTGGTGGTGGGTGGGCGTGCCGGCCGGGCCGCCGCGCAGCACGCTGCCGACGCCGACGCACCGCACGCCGAGCTACCTGCCGCTGAGACACGGATGGCGTTGCCCCGCACCAAGTTACAGCGGGCGATGTCGCGTTACGCCTCGGTGGTGCGCGACGCCGACGGCCTTGCGCAGCTGACACGGGAACTCGAGGCCGCCGATCCGCGCGACCTCGACTGCCGCGCCAGCATCGAGGACGCGGCGCTGACGATGACCGCCCGCGCCGTGACAGCTGCGGCGTTGGCCCGCAACGAGTCCCGCGGCTGCCACCACCGCTCCGACTTCCCCGACACCGACCCGGCGTTCGCACACAGCCAGGTATTCGCGGCGGCCTGCTGCTGATGGAACTCACCGCCGACGAGCTGACGGAGGCTCGCAGGGTCATCGCACGAGCGCTGGAGGAAGATCTGCGCTACGGCCACGACGTCACCACGCTGGCCACGGTGCCCGCCGATGCCACAACGACGGCTGCGATGGTGGCGCGGGAACCGGGCGTGATCGCCGGCGTCGATATCGCCCTTATGGTTCTCGACGAGGTGATCGGCCCGGACGCTTACCGGTTGAAAGAACGCGTGACCGATGGCGCTCGCCTCGATGCAGGGGGAGTGGTGGTTGTCGTCGAGGCGCCGACACAGGGGCTGCTGACCGCCGAGCGCACCATGCTCAACCTGGTCTGCCACCTGTCGGGCATCGCCACCACCACCGCGGCGTGGGTGGCGGCCGTCGAGGGCACCGCCGCGCACATCCGCGACACCCGCAAGACGCTGCCCGGGCTACGCGCCCTGCAGAAGTACGCAGTGCGGGTCGGTGGTGGCGTCAACCACCGGATGGGGCTCGGCGATGCGGCGCTGATCAAGGACAACCATGTCGCCGCCGCGGGCTCGGTCGTGGCCGCGTTGCGCGCGATCCGCTCGGCGGCACCCGACCTGCCGTGCGAAGTGGAGGTCGATTCGCTCGAGCAGCTCGACGAGGTATTGGCCGAAAGCGTGGAACTCGTTCTGCTGGATAACTTTCCGGTGTGGCAGACCCAGATTGCGGTGCAGCGTCGCGACGCCCGCGCACCCCAGACCAAGCTCGAATCCTCAGGCGGGCTGTCGCTGGAGTCCGCCGCCGAATATGCGGGCACCGGCGTGGACTATCTGGCCGTCGGCGCGCTCACCCACTCGGTGCGGGTGCTCGACATCGGCCTGGATCTCTAACGCATCGGACGCAGCAGTGTGCGCGCGGCCGCCTTGGCTGACGTCAGAGCGGCGGCGTCGCCCGCCGTGCGCGACAGCATCAGCGCCCCCTCGATCAGCGCGATGACAGCAAGCGCTGTCTGCTGGGCATCGTGATGCGGCCAGCCGTCCTGGCTCAGACGCTCGGCGATGGCTGCCACCCAGCCGGCGAACGCCCGAGCCGAGGCGTCGCGCACCTGCGGGCTGGCATTCACCGACTCGGTGGCTATCGGTTCGATCGGGCAGCCGTCACGCCCGTCGGAGTCCAGCTGCGTGATCAGCAGGTCAATCCAGGCGTCGACGATATCGGCGACCGGCGAGCCGCTGTCGAGAAACTGACGCAGCAGCCGCAAGATCTGGCCGCCCGCGGACTCGACGACGGCGGCGGCGAGCTCCTGCTTTCCGTTGGGGAAATGGTGATACAGCGAGCCGGCCTTGACGCCGGCGGTCTCCAGGATCTGGCTCACCCCGGTGGCCGCATAACCCTGACGGCGGAACAGCAGCGCGGCGGTGTCGATCAACGCGTCGCGGCTTCGGTCCGGGCGGGGCACCCCTTGACTTTACTAGAACGGTCACTCAAGAATACTTGAACGACCACTAAAGAAGGGCCGTCGATGCGACAGCTGATGTTCGAAGAGGCCGGGACGTACACCTGGCGCGACGCCGCAGAGCCCGCGATCGCCGCAGGTCAACAAGCCCTTGTCCGGCCCCTGCTGGTGGCCTGCTGCGATCTGGACGTCGGCGTCGCCCGCGGCGTCCTGCCCATGCCACCTGGACACCCCGTCGGCCACGAGGGCATCGCTGAGGTGGTCGCCGTTGGCGACGCCGTCACGACCGTTCTCGTCGGCGACCGGGTCGTGGTGCCTTTCCAGATCAACTGCGGACGATGCGGTGCGTGCCGCCGCGGCTCGACGGGGTCGTGCTCGTCGCTGCCTCTGATGGCGATGTACGGGATGGCCCCGCTGGCCGGTCTGGACGGCGGCGGGTTCATGTCCGATCTCGTGCTGGTCCCGTTCGCCGATGCGATGTTGCTTCCAGTTCCCACGGGTGTCGACCCGGTGGCGATCGCCTCGCTGTCGGACAACATCCCCGACGGTTGGCGAACGATCGGCCCCTATCGGACGGAATTAGAGGCACTCGACGAGGCCGACCGCCGGGTGCTGGTGGCCGGGCGGCTGTCGATCGGCCTGTACGCCGCCGCGTTCGGCGTGGCATACGGCGCCGAGGTTGATTACGTCGACACCGACGCCGAGCGGCTCGCCATCGCCGAAAAGCTCGGTGCGCGCGTCCACGAGCGACCGGCGCCGGACAAGTCGTGGGATCCGTACCCGGTGACGGTGCACACCACCGCGAACCCTGCGGTGCTCGCCGCGACGCTGCGCGCCACCTGGCCCGACGGTGTGTGCACCGACACGGGCGTCTACTTCCAGGACACCGTCGAGATGCCGCTACTGCCGATGTACACCCGTGGCGTCCGCTTTGTCACCGGACGGGTCAACGCCCGCGCCGCAATTCCCGAGATCGTTCAATTGCTCACTGCGACAAGCGATCTAGCGCCAGCGGTGCAGCGCATCGTGCCGTGGGATGAGGCGCCAGAGGCCTGGCCGGCGATGACCGGGAAGACGGTCTTCAGCCGGATCTAGTGCCCCGTCAGGCGATGTCGGCGACGAGCACGCCCATCTTCTTGGACTGCACACGGGCCGCATACGGCAGGCCGGACGCATCGCCACCTGCGGGCACGATCCGCGGGTTGACGATGTGCACGGTCTTCTTACCGAAGACCACCTCGGCTTCGTTGGCGGCGAGCACGTTTTTGACCCAGTCGGTCTTTCCGTGTCCGAGCGCGATGGCCAGGGTGTTGCCCTTACGAAACGGCGTGACGACGGTTTCGTAGGTTTTTCCGGATTTGCGGCCGCGGTGCCGCACCTTTGCAACGCCGGGCATCAGCCCGGCAATCCGCTTGACGAGCGGGTTCATGTACTTGATCTGCAGGCGCTCGAATGCAGGCGGGTAGACCATCGGGACGCCTGGGGCGTTGTTGGGGTGATCTTTCGCGGACATACCCACGACATTACGGCGACATGCGGCAAAGTTCGCTGGAGACTATATATTCGCCGCTACCATCACTCGGGTGTCTGAGCGATCGGCGCCGTCCAGGGGTTTCCTCGTTTCCATCGCGGCGCTTGTGGTAGCGCTCATCGCCCTCGGCCTCGCCGCCTGGGCGTTGCTGAAGGGGCCCGACGAGTCGAATTCGGGCTCCGTCTTCACCGGCAAAACGACCGATGACCCCAAGGGCAACATCTGTGAGGCGTTCAACGTCATCCGCAACGGAGTGCAGATCAACACCAATTTCCAGCCTCCGGGCGGCCCGGAGGATGTCACCGGCTCGATGGCGGTGGCGGCCAACGCCCGCGTCTCGCTCTACGACGGTGGCCAGTACCTACTGGCGCGGTTGCAGCCAGGGACACCGTCTGATCTCGCCGACGCTGTGCGCACGTTCGCGAACAACTTGATGGACATCGGTGCCAGGTCGACGTCGGGGATTCCGAACTCCGATCCCGGCCAGGCGGCACGGCTGAAGGAAGCCGACGAGGCCAACGCCACGATCACCGATCTGTGCAAGTGAGCACCGGCTGATGTGACCGGCGGCGCGGCACGGGTTGCCGCGGCGATATCGATTTGGCCTGTTCTGGGACAATGGGCCGTGTGAGCACCCCACCGTCCCTGATGGCCCGCATCGACCTGCGCGGCGCGGAGCTGTCGGCCGGTCGCCTGCGGTCGACTCTGCCGCGTGGCGGAGTGGACGTCGACGCGGTGGTGCCCAAAGTCAGACCGATCGTCGACCAGGTGGCCGCTCGCGGCGCCGAGGCCGCCCTGGAGTTCGGTGAGTCGCTCGACGGGATCCGCCCCGCGCAGGTCCGTGTGCCCGCCGCTGACCTGCAGAACGCCCTGGAACGTCTGCCCGCCGACGTCCGCGCGGCGCTGGAGGTGGCGATCGAGCGCACCCGCGCCGTCCACGCCGACCAACGGCGCACCGACACCACCACCACGCTGGCGCCCGGTGCCACCGTGACCGAGCGCTGGGTGCCCGTCGAGCGAGTTGGCCTCTATGTGCCCGGCGGAAATGCCGTGTACCCGTCCAGCGTGGTGATGAACGTCGTGCCCGCGCAGATCGCGGGCGTGGGCTCGCTGGTCATCGCCAGCCCGCCGCAGGCACAGTTTGACGGCTTGCCGCATCCGACCATCCTGGCCGCCGCCCGGCTCCTCGGCGTCGACGAGGTATGGGCCGTCGGCGGCGCCCAGGCCGTCGCGCTGATGGCCTACGGGGGCACCGACACCGACGGTTCCGATCTGGCGCCGGTTGACATGGTGACGGGCCCGGGGAACATCTACGTCACGGCCGCCAAGCGGATCTGCCGTTCCCAGATCGGCATCGACGCCGAGGCCGGACCAACCGAGATCGCGATCCTCGCCGACCACACCGCCAATCCGGCGCACGTCGCCGCCGACCTGATCAGCCAGGCCGAACACGACGAGATGGCCGCCAGCCTGCTGGTCACCCCGAGCGTCGCGCTGGCCGACGCCACCGATCGCGAACTCGCCGCGCAGCTGCAGACCACTGTGCACCGCGAGCGCGTCACCGCGGCGCTGACCGGACGGCAGTCGGCGATCGTGCTCGTCGACGATGTCGATGCCGGCATTAAAACCGTTAATGTTTACGCTGCCGAGCACCTCGAAGTCCAGACAGCCGACGCGCGCGATGTGGCAGGGCGAATCCGTTCCGCCGGAGCCATTTTCGTCGGCGCCTACTCACCGGTCAGCCTCGGTGACTACTGCGCGGGCTCCAATCACGTGCTGCCCACCGCCGGTTGCGCCCGCCACTCCAGCGGTCTGTCGGTACAGACATTCCTGCGCGGCATCCACGTCGTCGACTACGACGAGGCGGCGCTGAAAGACGTGTCCGGCTACGTGATCACGCTCGCCGAGGCCGAGAACCTGCCCTCGCACGGTGAGGCGGTGCGCCGGAGGTTCGAAACGTGACACCCGGTAGCGAGATCACACTGAGCGATCTGCCGCTACGGGACGACCTGCGCGGCAAGTCGCCGTACGGCGCACCCCAACTCGCAGTGCCGGTGCGGCTCAACACCAACGAGAACCCGCACCCGCCGACGCAGGCGTTGATCGACGATGTCACGCGGTCGGTGAACGCGGTGGCCGGCGACCTGCACCGGTATCCGGACCGGGATGCGGTGGCGCTGCGCTCCGACCTGGCGGCCTACGTGTCGGCCCAGACCGGTGTCGACGTCAATGTCGACAACGTCTGGGCGGCCAACGGCTCCAACGAAGTTCTGCAACAGCTGCTGCAGGCCTTTGGCGGTCCCGGCCGCAGCGCAATCGGCTTCGTGCCGTCGTACTCGATGCACCCGATCATCTCCGATGGCACGAAAACCGAGTGGCTGGTCGCCGACCGCGCCGAGGACTTCAGCCTCGACACCGATGTGGCCGTGCACGCCATCAAGGAGCGCAATCCCGACATCGTGTTCGTCGCCAGCCCGAACAACCCGTCGGGACAAAGTGTTTCGCTCGACGAGCTGCGCCGGCTGTTGGAGGCCATGTCTTCTCAGGCCGGGGGAGTGCTGATCCTCGACGAGGCGTACGGCGAGTTCTCCTCACAACCCAGCGCGGTGAACCTGCTCGCCGATTTCCCGACCAAGCTTGTCGTCACGCGCACCATGAGCAAGGCGTTCGCGTTCGCAGGCGGCCGGCTCGGCTACCTGATCGCCGCACCCGCCGTGATCGACGCGATGCTGCTGGTGCGGCTGCCGTACCACCTGTCGTCGGTGACGCAGGCAGCGGCACGTGCGGCGCTGCGGCACGCCGACGACACCCTCGGCAGTGTCGCGACGCTGATCGCCGAACGCAATCGTGTGACAGAGGCCTTGGCCGGCATGGGATTTCGTGTCGTCCCCAGCGACGCCAACTTCATCCTGTTCGGCGAGTTCGCCGACGCACCCACGACGTGGCAGCGTTACCTCGATGCGGGCATCCTGATCCGCGACGTCGGCATCGCCGGATATCTGCGCGCCACCATCGGCCTGGCCGACGAGAACGACGCGCTGCTAGAAGCCAGCGCACGAATAGGAGCACAGTGACCACCATCCGTCGCGCCCGTGTGGAGCGCAAGACGAAGGAATCCGACATTGTCGTCGAACTCGACCTCGACGGCACCGGGATCGTCGAGATCTCCACCGGCGTCCCGTTCTACGACCACATGCTCACCGCGCTGGGCAGCCACGCCAGCTTCAACCTCAGCGTCCAGGCCACAGGCGACGTCGAGATCGAGGGACACCACACCATCGAGGACACCGCGATCGTACTGGGACAGGCGCTGCGCGAAGCGCTCGGCGACAAGAAAGGCATCCGCCGGTTCGGCGACGCGTTCATCCCGATGGACGAGACGCTCGCGCACGCCGCCGTCGACGTCTCGGGTCGACCCTACTGCGTGCACAGCGGCGAGCCAGAACACATGCTGCACAGCACGATCGCCGGCTCGGAAGTGCCCTACCACACCGTGATCAACCGGCACGTGTTCGAATCGCTCGCCATGAACGCCCGCATCGCGTTGCACGTCCGGACGCTCTACGGGCGCGATCCGCACCACATCACCGAGGCTCAGTACAAGGCCGTAGCGCGGGCGCTGCGCCAAGCGGTCGAGTTCGACGCGCGGGTCACCGGCGTGCCATCCACCAAAGGCACCTTGTGACAACGAAATCCGTCGTGGTGCTCGACTATGGGTCGGGCAACCTCAGATCGGCGCAGCGCGCGTTGGAGCGGGTGGGCGCGGACGTCGAGGTCACCGCAGATGCCGACGCAGCCGCGCGCGCCGATGGGTTGGTGGTGCCCGGCGTCGGCGCGTTCGAAGCATGCATGACCGGCCTGCGCAAGATCGGCGGCGAAAATATCATCGCCGACCGCGTCGCTGCGGGCCGCCCAGTGCTCGGGGTCTGTGTCGGTATGCAGATTCTGTTCGCGCGCGGCGTCGAGTTCGGTGTCGAGTCGACGGGCTGCGGCCAGTGGCCGGGCGCCGTTGTGCGCCTGGACGCCCCGGTCATCCCGCACATGGGCTGGAACGTCGTCGACGCCCCAGCGGGAACCACGCTGTTCCGCGGCCTGGACGCCGACACGCGGTTCTACTTCGTACACTCCTATGCCGCCCAGACCTGGGAAGGCAACCCGCAAGCACTGTTGACTTGGGCCACCCACAACGTGCCGTTTCTGGCCGCGGTCGAAGACGGCGCGCTGTCGGCCACGCAGTTCCATCCGGAGAAAAGCGGCGACGCCGGGGCGACACTGCTGGCCAATTGGGTGTCGGACCTGTGAGGACGCTAGGTTAAGCCCCCGTGCCAGGAAATAAGCCATTGATCCTTCTGCCCGCCGTCGACGTGGTGGACGGCAAGGCGGTGCGGCTGGTGCAGGGACAGGCGGGTAGCGAGACCGACTACGGCGATGCACTGGAGGCCGCGTTGACCTGGCAGCGTGACGGTGCCGCGTGGATCCACCTCGTCGACCTGGACGCCGCGTTCGGCCGCGGGTCCAACCGCGAACTGCTCGCCGAGGTCGTCGGCAAGCTCGATGTCGCCGTCGAACTGTCCGGCGGTATCCGCGACGACGACTCCCTGACGGCCGCACTGGCCACCGGATGCGCCCGGGTCAACCTCGGCACCGCAGCACTGGAGAACCCGGAATGGTGTGCGCGAGCCATCGCCGAGCACGGCGACAAGGTGGCCGTCGGACTCGACGTCAAAATCGTCAACGGCGAACACCGGCTCCGCGGCCGCGGCTGGGAGACCGACGGCGGTGATCTCTGGACAGTGCTGAAACGCCTTGACGCACAAGGTTGCTCGAGGTTCGTCGTCACCGACGTTACCAAGGACGGCACCCTGCAGGGGCCGAATCTGGACCTGCTGTCCAGCGTGGCCGCACGTACCGACGCTCCGGTGATCGCGTCAGGCGGTGTGTCCAGCCTGGACGACCTGCGCGCCATCGCGACGCTCACCGGCAGCGGCGTAGAGGGCGCGATCATCGGGAAAGCGTTGTATGCCGGGCGGTTCACGCTGCCACAGGCGCTCGCCGCGGTAGGACGGTAGCCGGTCATGGCGCTCGCCGAGGCCGATCTCGACGCGCTGGTCGCCGAGGCTGCCGCCATTCTCGACGAGGCCGCAGGGCCGTTCATCGCCGGCCATCGCGCCGACTCGGCGGTCCAGAAAAAGGGCGACGATTTCGCGACCGAGGTGGATCTGGCGATCGAACGCCAGGTGGTCGAGGCGCTGACGTCGCGGACCGGCATCGACGTGCACGGCGAGGAGTTCGGCGGCGCCGAGGTCGATTCACCCGTGGTGTGGGTGCTCGATCCGATCGACGGCACGTTCAACTACGCCGCGGGCCTGCCGACGGCGGCGATTTTGCTGGCGCTGGTCCGCGACGGGGAACCGGTGGCCGGCCTGACGTGGATGCCGTTCACCGGTCAGCGCTTCACCGCCGTGGTCGGAAAGCCGCTGTACGCCAACGGTGTTGCGCAACCACCGCTAGGTAAGGGTGAGGTGGCCGCGAGCGTGGTCGGGACCGGAACCTTCGACATCGACTCCCGCGGCCGCTACCCGGGTCGGTACCGCCTCGCCATCCTCGAACGGCTCAGCAGGCGATGCTCCCGGATGCGGATGCACGGAGCCATCGGTTTCGACCTGGCCTACACCGCCGCCGGAGTACTCGGCGGCGCCATCACTTTCGGGGGTCATGTCTGGGATCACTCGGCGGGTGTGGCGCTTGTGCGGGCCGCCGGCGGCACCGTCACCGACCTGGCGGGGAACGACTGGACCATCGAATCGAAGTCCGCGCTGGCCGGGGGACCGGGCGTGCACGCTGAATTGCTTGACATCGTGTTGTCTGCAGGCGATCCGGACGACTACCGATGAACCCGAAGGACCTCGCGGTTCGAATCATCCCGTGTCTCGACGTCGACGACGGCCGGGTGGTCAAGGGCGTCAACTTTGAAAACCTCCGCGACGCAGGCGATCCCGTCGAGCTGGCCGCCGCCTATGACCGTGAGGGCGCCGACGAGCTGACGTTCTTGGACGTGACGGCCAGTTCGTCGGGGCGGACCACCATGCTGGAGGTCGTTCAGCGCACGGCCGAGCAGGTGTTCATCCCGCTGACGGTCGGCGGCGGCGTGCGATCGCTGGCCGACGTCGACATGCTGTTGCGTGCCGGAGCTGACAAGGTCTCGGTCAACACCGCGGCCATCGCACGCCCAGAACTGCTTGCCGAGTTGTCGCGGCAGTTCGGGTCGCAGTGCATCGTCTTGTCAGTCGACGCGCGAACGGTGCCGGAAGGGTCGCCGCCGACACCGTCGGGCTGGGAGGTCACCACCCACGGCGGCCGCCGCGGCACCGGCATGGACGCCGTCGAATGGGCCATCCGCGGGGCAGAGCTGGGGGTGGGGGAGATCCTGCTCAACTCGATGGACTTCGACGGCACCAAGGCGGGGTTCGACCTGCCGATGCTGCGCGCGGTGCGCGGTGCGGTCAGCATTCCCGTGATCGCCAGCGGCGGTGCGGGCGCCAAGGAACATTTCGCGCCCGCGGTTGTTGCAGGGGCCGACGCCGTGCTGGCCGCCAGCGTGTTTCACTTCCGCGAGCTGACCATCGCCGAGGTGAAGGCCGCGATGGCGGCGGAAGGGATTGTGGTGCGCCGATGAGCGCTTTGCGCGAAGAGGAGAGAACAGCGATGAGCGCTTGCGCGAAGAGGAGAGAACAGCGATGAGCGCTTGCGCGAAGAGCAGACTGCGATGACACTCGACGCACGTATCGCGTCGCGGCTCAAGCGCGACGCCAACGGTTTGTTCGCGGCGGTGGCGCAGGAGCGCGGCACCGGCAAAGTGCTGATGGTCGCGTGGATGGACGACATCGCATTGGCGCGCACGCTGGAGACCCGCCAGGCCACCTACTATTCGCGTTCGCGCGGTGAGCACTGGGTGAAGGGCGAGACGTCCGGCCACACCCAGCACGTGGTGTCGGTCCGGCTGGACTGCGACGGCGACACCGTGCTGCTCGAGGTCGACCAGGTGGGCGCCGCCTGCCACACCGGCGACCACACGTGCTTCGACGCGGGCCTGCTGCTCGGCCCAGAGGACTAGCACCGGGCTAGGTTCATTTGTGATGAAGAAAGTCGCCGTGGTCGCCGGACTGGCCGCACTTGGTGTTCGTCGCTACCTCGCATTCCAGAAGAAATGGTCGGCCGTCGCGCCGGAGCTGCGGACGCCGGCGGTGATTCCCTGGATGGTGCCGATGAACTCGCGGACCCTGCCGTTTCACCGGGCGATCATGCGTTTCAAGTCCAAACCCGAGCCGGGTGTGGCGATGACCGAGCGCAGGCTCGACCATTCCGACGTCGCTGTGGTGGTGCTTGCGCCCACACGTCAGTCGGCGCCGGGACCCGGCGTGCTGTGGCTGCACGGCGGGGCGATGTGTGCGGGGACCGCGCAGCTGGAGGTGCAGCCGACATCGCGTCTCGTCCCGCCACTTGGCGCGGTCGCTGTCTTGCCGAACTTCCGGCTGGCCCCCGAAAACCCCTTTCCTGCAGGGCTCGACGACTGCATCGCCACGTTGCGGTGGATGGTGAACAACGCCGACGAGCTCGGCATCGATCCCGACCGCATCGCCGTGGCCGGTGCCAGCGCCGGCGGCGGGTTGGCTGCGGCCGTCGCGCAGCGCGCCTTCGACGAAGGAATCCCGTTGCGCGCCCAGGCGATGGTCTATCCGATGCTCGACGACAGGACCGCCCTGCGGGCCGACTTCGCGGGCAGGGGCGAGCTGACGTGGCGGCCGGCGTCCAACACGTGGGCGTGGACGGCGTACCTCGGCCGTGAGCCGCGCATGTCGGATGCACCCGAATACGCCGCGCCCGCGCGGCGCGCCGAGCTGGCGGGACTGCCACCGGCGTGGATCGGCATCGGGAACCTGGACATCTTCTACGACGAAAGCGTCTCCTACGCCGAGCGACTGAAGGACGCCGGTGTGCCGTGTGAACTGGTCGTCGTGCCGGGGATGTACCACGTCGCCGACGGTGTCGCTCAGAACTCGCCCTCGATGCAGCGCTTCCACGCCAGCATGGTGGATTTCCTGCGCACGAACTTGGATGCGACGCCGGCTAGGGCTCGATGATGCGGGTGGCCTTCGCACGGGCGGTCCAGCGGCCCTCGTCGTAGCCGACCACCACCGGATGGGCGAATGCCGCGCTGACGTTGTCGGTGGTCACCGTCGTGCGTGCAGTGCCCATGGCCACCGTCCGTCCTTCGGCGATCAACAGGGCATGCGTGGTCGTGGTCGGCAACTCCTCGAGATGGTGCGTGACGAGGATCGACGCGACATCCGGATGGGTCTCATCGAGCGAGTCGATGGTTTCCAGTAGTTGTTCGCGCGCGGCTACGTCGAGCCCGGTCGTCGGTTCGTCGAGGAGCAACAGTCGCGGTTCGGAGACCAGCGCGCGGGCGATGAGGGTGCGGCCGCGTTCGCCCTGCGACAGCGTCGGCCACACGTCGTCGGCCTTGTGCGTCAGCCCCACCGCCGCGATCATCGCGTCGGTCCGGTCGCGCTCAGCTGTGCTCGGCGTCCACCGCATGGGTGTGTCGATGGTGCCGGTGATGCCGGTCATCACCACCTCGCGCACGGTCAGCGAATACTGCAGGCGGTGACGCGGGTTCACGTGACCGATGGAACGTCGGAGCTTCGCGAGGTCGACCCGGCCCATCTGTTCGCCGAGGATGTGCACGCTTCCCGACGTCGGGAACGTCACCGCTGCACAGAATCCGAGCAACGTGCTCTTGCCCGCCCCGTTGGGACCAAGCAGCGCCCAGTGCTCACCGGCATTCACGGTCAACGAGATGCCGTTGATGATCTGCTTGCCGTCGCGACGGAACGTCACGTCGCGCAGCGCCAGAACGGCGGTCACGCGGACTGCCGCTGCCGCAGCACCTCCAGCGCCTTATCGGCGTGTGTCTCCATGCTGATCTCGCTGGCAATGACGTCCAAGATGGTGGAATCGGTGTCGATGACGAACGTCGTCCGCTTCACCGGCATCAACTTGCCCAGCAGTCCACGCTTGACGCCGAACTGCGCGGCGACGGTGCCGTCGGCGTCCGACAGCAGCGGATAGTCGAAGCGCTGGGTATCGGAGAACTTGGATTGCTTGGCGACGGGGTCGGTGCTGATGCCGACCCGTGACGCACCGACAGCGGCGAACTCGCTGGCCAGATCGCGGAAGTGACATGCCTCCTTCGTGCAGCCGGGCGTCATCGCCGCGGGATAGAAGAACAGCACGATCGGGCCGTCCGCGAGCAGCGATGTGAGGCTTCGCACAGTGCCCGACTGGTCCGGTAATTCGAACTCGGGGGCCCGCTCACCCCGTTTCAGAGATGTCACGTAAGCGACCCTACGCCTGGCTGATTACCGGTCGAGCCGTAGCGGCTGGGAGGATTACCACGTGGAAACCACCGCCAACCTCAGCGTCGGCCCGTCACTGGCCGTCACTACGTCGCGTGAGGACTTCCGGGCGCTGGCCTCCGGGCACCGTGTCGTTCCGGTGACCCGCAAGGTGCTGGCCGACAGTGAGACGCCGCTGTCTGCTTACCGCAAGCTGGCTGCCAACCGTCCGGGCACGTTCTTGCTGGAATCAGCGGAGAACGGGCGGTCGTGGTCGCGGTGGTCGTTCATCGGCGCGGGCGCCCCCTCGGCGTTCACGGTGCGCAATGGGCAGGCGGCGTGGCTGGGCGTCACACCGAAGGACGCTCCCCGCGGCGGCGAGCCGTTGCAGGCGCTGCACGCGACGCTGGAGCTGCTGCGGACTGAACACGTGCCCGGGCTGCCGCCGCTGTCGGGTGGGCTCGTCGGGTTCTTCGCCTACGACCTGGTGCGCAGGCTGGAGCGGCTGCCCGAACTGGTCGTCGACGACCTCGGGCTGCCCGACATCCTGCTGCTGCTGGCCACCGACATCGCCGCCGTCGACCACCACGAGGGCACGATCACGCTGATCGCCAACGCGGTGAACTGGAACGGCACCGACGAGCGCGTCGACTGGGCCTACGACGACGCGGTCGCACGGTTGGACGTGATGACCGAAGCATTGGGCGCGAACCTGTCATCGACGGTGGCGACGTTCAGCAGGCCGGAGCCGGTCAATCGGCGGCAGCGCTCGGTCGAGGAGTACACCTCGATCGTGGAACGGCTCGTCGGCGACATCGAGGCAGGCGAGGCGTTTCAGGTCGTGCCGTCGCAGCGGTTCGAGATGGACACCGATGCCGACCCGCTCGACGTCTACCGGATGCTGCGGGTGTCCAACCCCAGCCCCTACATGTATCTGCTGAACGTCCCCGATCCTCATGGCGGACTTGACTTTTCGGTCGTCGGATCGAGTCCCGAAGCGCTGGTGACGGTCAAGGAGGGGCGTGCGACTACGCACCCCATCGCGGGCACGCGGTGGCGCGGGACCACCGAAGAAGAGGATGTGCTGCTGGAGAAGGAGCTGCTCGAAGACGAGAAGGAACGCGCCGAGCACCTGATGCTGGTCGATCTCGGCCGCAACGATCTGGGCCGCGTCTGCGTACCCGGAACGGTGCGCGTGGAGGACTACAGCCACATCGAGCGCTACAGCCACGTCATGCATCTGGTGTCGACGGTGACCGGACAGTTGGCCGACGGCAAGACGGCGCTGGACGCGGTGACGGCCTGTTTCCCGGCGGGCACGCTCACCGGCGCGCCGAAGGTGCGCGCCATGGAACTTATCGAAGAGGTCGAGAAGACCCGTCGCGGCCTCTACGGCGGCGTGCTGGGATATCTGGACTTCGCCGGTGACGCCGACTTCGCGATTGCGATCCGCACCGCGCTGATGCGCGGCGGCACGGCCTATGTGCAGGCCGGTGGGGGAGTCGTGGCCGACTCCAACGGTCCGTTTGAGTACAACGAGGCGGCGAACAAGGCCAAGGCCGTATTGAATGCGATCGCCGCGGCCGAGACCCTGACCGAGCCATGAAGCACCTCGGTCAACTGCTGCTGGTGATCGCCGCGAGTGCCTTATGGCTGGCGTCGCGGATGACCTGGGTCGCGGTCAGCTCGTTCGACGGGCTGGGCCAGCCCAAGACGGCGACGCTCAACGGGGGCACCTGGTCTACGGCGCTGGTGCCGTTGGCCCTGATCCTGTTGGCGGCCGCGCTTGCCTCGACAGTCGGGCCGACGTGGCAGTTACGGCTGCTTGCGCTGATCGTGGGGGTGCTCAGCGCCGCAATGGCCTACCTGGGCATCAGCCTGTGGGTGGTCGCCGACGTGGCGGTGCGCGCCGCAAACCTGGCCGAGTTCCCGGTGGCTGATCTGGTGGGCACCCAGCGGCAGTACTGGGGAGCCGGCATCACGCTGGCCGCCGCCGTGCTGACGCTCGTCGGTGCGGTGCTGCTTCTGCGGGCACCGGCCAAAAACGCGTCGAAGAGCGACAAATACGAGACGCCGGCGCGACGCCGCGAGACGGCGCGTCGACGGGCCGCGAGGGGTGACGATATGTCCGAGCGAATGATGTGGGACGCCCTCGACGAGGGGCGCGATCCGACCAAACCAGACACCGAGGGGCGGTGACAGATGGTGCGTTCGGTACGGCTACCCTTCGATAAAGATCATGCGTCACCCAGACGGCGCGGACGCGGAGGGAGTCCACGGGTTATGAGTTCGGCGACCGTGCTCGACTCGATTATCGAGGGAGTACGCGCCGACGTTGCTGCCCGTGAGGCCGTCGTCAGCCTCGAAGAGGTCAAAGCTGCCGCCAAAGCCGCGCCCCCGCCGCTAGACGTGTTGGCGGCACTGCGCGCAGACGGTATCGCCGTCATCGCCGAAGTGAAGCGCGCCAGCCCATCTCGGGGTGCCCTTGCGACCATCGCCGATCCAGCGAAGCTCGCGCGTGCATACCAGGACGGCGGAGCGCGCGTCGTCAGCGTGCTGACCGAACAGCGAAGGTTCAACGGATCGCTCGACGACTTGGACGCAGTGCGGGCCGCGGTGTCAATCCCGGTGTTACGCAAGGACTTCATCGTGCGGCCGTACCAGATCCACGAGGCCCGCGCGCACGGCGCCGACATGCTGCTGTTGATCGTCGCCGCGCTCGAGCAGTCCGCACTGGTGTCGATGCTCGATCGCACCGAGTCGCTCGGGATGACCGCGCTGGTCGAGGTACACACCGAAGAGGAAGCCGACCGCGCACTTCAGGCCGGCGCCAAGGTGATCGGCGTCAACGCCCGCGACTTGAAGACGCTCAGCGTCGACCGTGATTGCTTCGCCCGCATCGCGCCTGGTCTGCCGACCAACATCATCCGGGTCGCCGAATCCGGTGTGCGCGGTCCGGCCGATCTGCTCGCCTACGCCGGTGCCGGGGCCGATGCCGTACTCGTCGGTGAGGGGTTGGTCACCAGCGGTGATCCCCGCACCGCCGTCGCCGATCTGGTCACCGCAGGCACACACCCGTCCTGCCCGAAACCCTCGCGCTGACAACATGGCCGATTTCGCCGGCCCCGAGTTGCCGCGTTCGAGCGCGGCGGTCGCAGAGCCCACCGTCCACGATCCCGATGCCAAGGGCCATTTCGGTGTCTACGGCGGACGATTCGTCCCCGAAGCGCTGATGGCGGTCATCGAAGAAGTCACCGCGGCCTACGAAAAGGCGCGCGGCGACCAAGCATTCCTCGACGAACTCGACCGGCTGCAGCGGCACTACAGCGGCAGACCCTCGCCGCTGTACGAAGCGACTCGCCTCAGCGAGCACGCCGGGGGTGCTCGACTCTTCCTCAAGCGAGAAGACCTGAATCACACCGGTTCTCACAAAATCAACAATGTGCTGGGTCAGGCTCTGCTCGCTCGCCAGATGGGTAAGACGCGGGTCATCGCCGAGACCGGTGCCGGCCAGCACGGTGTTGCGACGGCAACGGCGTGTGCGCTACTGGGGCTGGAGTGCCTGATCTACATGGGCGCGGTCGACACCGCGCGCCAGGCGTTGAACGTTGCGCGGATGCGGTTGTTGGGCGCCGAAGTCGTCTCCGTGGAGTCCGGTTCCAAGACGCTCAAGGACGCGATCAACGACGCGTTCCGCGACTGGGTGACCAACGCCGACGACACCTACTATTGCTTCGGTACGGCGGCGGGTCCGCATCCATTCCCGGTGATGGTGCGTGATTTCCAGCGTGTGATCGGGTTGGAGGCTCGCGCGCAGATACAGGACCAGGCCGGTCGTCTACCGGACGCGGTCACCGCATGCGTCGGTGGCGGGTCCAATGCGATCGGGGTCTTTCACGCGTTCATCGACGATCCCGGCGTGAAGCTGGTCGGTTTCGAGGCCGCCGGTGATGGCGTCGAAACCGGCCGTCACGCAGCGACATTCACCGGTGGCTCGCCTGGTGCGTTCCAAGGTTCGTTCTCCTACCTCTTGCAGGACGAGGATGGGCAGACCATCGAATCGCATTCGATCTCAGCGGGTTTGGACTATCCGGGCGTCGGTCCCGAACACGCTTTCCTCAAGGACACGGGACGCGCCGAGTACCGGCCGATCACCGATACCGAGGCGATGGAGGCCTTCGGTCTGCTGTGCAGGACCGAGGGCATCATCCCCGCCATCGAATCGGCTCATGCCGTGGCGGGTGCGCTGAAGCTAGGCAGGGAGTTCGGCGCGGGATCGGTGATCCTGGTGAACTTGTCCGGCCGCGGTGACAAAGACGTGGAGACAGCGGCCAAGTGGTTCGGACTGCTCGACCGCTCGACTGGAGCCGGTTCATGACACGTGGCCTTTCCCCGATGTTCGACGCGTGCCGGCAGGAGGAGCGGTCGGCATTGATCGGTTACCTACCGACCGGTTATCCGGACGTGTCTACCTCGATTTCAGCGATGACAGCGTTGGTCGAATCCGGTTGTGACATCGTCGAAGTCGGTATGCCTTATTCCGATCCGGGCATGGACGGGCCCACGATCGCGACGGCGACCGAGGCCGCTCTGCGCGGCGGTGTCCGGGTACGTGATTCGTTGTCGGCGGTGGAGGCGATCAGCAAGGCCGGTGGCCGCGCGGTCGTGATGACGTACTGGAACCTCGTGGTGCATTACGGGGTGGAGGCGTTCGCGCGCGACCTGGCTGCGGCGGGCGGGCTGGGGATGATCACCCCGGATCTGATCCCCGACGAGGCGGGCGAATGGCTGACTATCTCGGATGCGCACGGTCTGGACCGCATCTTTTTGGTGGCGCCGTCGTCGACGCCCGAGCGTCTGGCGGCCACGGTCAAGGCCTCGCGCGGATTCGTCTACGCAGCGTCGACAATGGGTGTGACGGGGGCAAGGGATGTCGTGTCGGTGGCGGCTCCTGAACTGGTCCGCCGGGTGAAGACAGTGTCAGATATCGCCGTCGGCGTCGGCCTGGGGGTCCGCTCACGTGAGCAGGCCGCCCAGATCGGTGCTTACGCAGACGGCGTCATAGTTGGTTCGGCCCTGGTGTCGGCGTTGACGGAGGGGATTCCGGCCGTGCGTGCGCTGACCGAAGAATTGGCCGACGGTGTCCGGCAGAGGATTTCGGCGTGACAACAACCCTTCTTGCTTCTTTTCCGAGCCCGCCGCAGGGGGTGTGGTTTCTCGGGCCGATCCCGATACGCGCTTACGCGCTGTTGATCCTCGTCGGCGTCATCGTCGCTTTGATCATCGGCAACCGGCGGTGGGTGCAGCGTGGTGGCGAGCCGGGCGTCATCTATGACATCGCCTTGTGGGCCATCATCTTCGGGTTGATCGGCGGCAGGCTCTATCACGTCCTGACCGACTGGAGCACGTATTTCGGCCCCAGCGGTGCGGGATTGGTCGCGGCGTTCAAGGTTCAAGAGGGCGGCCTGGGCATCTGGGGTGCCGTCGCGCTCGGCGGTGTCGGCGCCTGGATCGGATGTCGCCGGCGAGGCATTCCGCTTCCGCCGTTCGGCGACGCGATCGCGCCGGGAATCGTGTTGGCACAGGCCATCGGTCGCATCGGAAACTATTTCAACCAGGAGCTCTACGGCAGAGCCACAACGATGCCGTGGGGGCTCGAGATCTTCGAGCGCCGCGATTCGCACGGGGCGCTCGACTCGCTCAACGGCGTGTCGACCGGTCAGCTGATCGAAATCGTCCACCCCACCTTTCTGTACGAGTTGCTGTGGAACCTTCTGGTTTTCGCGTTCCTCATCTGGATCGACCGCCGATACCGAATCGGGCATGGCCGGCTTTTCGCGTTGTATGTCGCCGCGTACTGCTTCGGTCGGTTCTGGGTCGAGCTGATGCGCAGCGACATGGCGACCCACATCGCCGGTATCCGGATCAACTCGTTCGTATCGGTGTTCGTGTTCATCGGCGCAGTCGTCTACATCATGGCCGCGCCCAAGGGGCGCGAGGACCCCGCTGAACTCCGCGGAGATGTCGAGGGCGTCGAGAAGCCATCGCCGGTCGACGAGGTCACCAAAGAACTGGCTGCCGTTGCGGCCACCACAGGTGTCGTCGCGGCAGCCAAGGCCGCCGGTGAGATGGAAGACGAAGACGCCGCCGAAGGCGAAGGAACGGCCGGTGAAGAGGCCGAACCGGTCTCAGAAGCCGACCGGCTAACGACCGACATCGAGACCGCGCCCTCCGAGGAGATCGTGGAGGCGGAGGCGTTCGCGGAAGCAGGTGAGCAAGCGGAGGCCGAACCCGTCGCGGAGGCCGAGCAATTGACGGCTGACGTCGAAACGGCACCGGCCGAAGACATCGCCGAGGCAGAAGCCTTCGCGGAAGCCGGCGAAGTGGCCGAGGAGGCCCAGGAAGCCGAGGCCGTCGGAGGCGTCGGCGCCGTCGAGGGTGATGAGGTGGTCGAGGCGGAGGAGGCGGCGCCGGAGGTGCATGAGGCCGCCGTGGAGAACGCTGAGGAAGCTGGCGCGACCGCCGACGAGGCCGCCGAGGCAGAAGCCTTCGCGGAAGCCGGCGAAGTCGCCGAGGAGGCCCAGGAAGCCGAGGCCGTCGGTGGTGTCGGCGCGGTCGAGGGTGATGAGGTGGTCGAGGCGGAGGAGGCGGCGCCGGAGGTGCATGAGGCCGCCGTGGAGAACGCTGAGGAAGCTGGCGCGACCGCCGACGAAGCCGCCGAAGAGGCGAGCGAGCCGCCAGAGGAGGGCGACGCGGCGTCGGCCGAAGCTTCCGAAGAATCAGAGAGCGTCGACGGTGGCGCCACGGAATCCGAGGCCGAGCCTGTCGGCGGGGCGGGCACCGTCGAGGCTGATGAGATGGCGGAGGCCCAGGCGGCTGCGCCCGAGGTGCACGAGGCCGCGGTCCGAGACACCGAAACCGCCGGGGAAGAAGCCCGGGGGTTAGGCCGACGAATCAGACGCCGATTCGGGTTTCGTCGGAGCTAGTCCCCCTCCGCCAAACATGAAGTGCGGTGATATTTTCAGGACTTCTCCAGCGCCTTTGCGCATCCGGTGAGAATGGCGCGGAAGACGAAAAGGCGCATCAGCGGAGCGGTGAGTACCTCGAGCACCTTGCCGCCGCCTCGGGCTGCGATCGTGTAGCGGCTCACCCAATCGACGTGCGTTCCGCCGCCCGACGGTGAACACGTGAGCGTCCCGTTCTGATGCACCGGTGGAAATCCGTCGACGACGCGATAGGAGCAACTGCGGGGCGCGTCGTACGCCGTGATCTGCTCGTGTACCCAGAAGCCAAATGTTCTCACCTCCCGCGTCGCTCCCACGCCGGGTCCCGAAGCGTCGACCCAAGCGGCTTGGCGAAACCATCGGGAGACGGTCAGATTCTCCGGGTTCAGCAGCCAGTCGAATACACGTTCCGGCGGCGCCGCGATCGTCCGCTGTTCATCAATCTGCGTCATCAGGTTGTCCCCGCGCCATCTCCGCGGACTAGATCCGTTCCAGATAGAAGTACGCGTACCGGCCGTTATCGAGAGCGTTCTTGCCATCCATGATGCCCATCGCGGCGTCGTCGTCGATTTTCTTGAAATGGTCGTGAACAGGCTGCCCGTCGAACACCATTGTCGCGGTGACCTCGCCGCGGAATTCCTCCATCCACAGGCTGCCCTCGCCGTTCACGGTATTCGAGTATTTGTTGCCGTCAGCGTCCAGACAAATCAGCGGCTTGACGTCGGTAGCGGAGTTGAAAGTCTTTCCGAACCAATTGATTTGAGCCAATGTTCCGTTTTCCCGGTGGCCAGTATCGAACTCGCCGCCTTCCCATTCGCCGATCATGAAGTCGATGGTGGCGGGCTCTAGTGACGCCCAGAATTCGTCAAGGTCGGCATCGGGAATGAATACGCGCGCAGGTCCGGTCACAAGGCGCTGTCCGGCGCGTTTCTTGAGCTCGGTGAACTTCTTACGGGCCAGGTCGTTGCTCACTGTGCTCTCCAATCCGGCAGCCAAGGATGTGAACACAGTACGGCCACGGCCGATACGGGCGGCCGGAATTTCATATTCGAGGTAGCTGGTGAATATCCTTGCTGAGCTTCCGAACTCGGCGCGCGATGAGTTTCGCGCTGTCGTGCAGTCTGATGGGTATGGGCAGACTCATCTATGGCTTCAACGTGTCGGTGGACGGGTACATCGCCGACGCGCAAGGCAATATCGACTGGAGCGATCCGAGCGAAGAACTGCACCAGTACTGGAACGACTTCGAGCGGGAGACCGCCCTGTCGTTCTACGGTCGGCGGCTCTATGAACTCATGTCCGCGTACTGGCCGACCGCCGACAGGGCCCCGGACGCCACCCCCACGATCGTCGACTTCGCCCGCATCTGGCGTGACAAGCCCAAGGTGGTGTTCTCGCACACGCTGGAGTCCGTCGACTGGAACTCCCGCCTGGAGCGCGGTGATCCGGTCGAGGTGGTCAGGAAGCTCAAAGCCGAAACCGACGGCAGGCTGGAAGTGGCCGGCGCGACCCTGGCAGCGCCGATCGTGCGGGCCGGACTGGTGGACGAATACCGGATCGTGATCGCGCCCACCGCCGTGGGCGGCGGCACCCCGTTCTTCCCGGCGCTGCCGTCATGGCTCCCGCTGCAACTGGTCGAGAACCGCACTTTCCCGGGTGGCACGGTCCTCCTGCGCTACGAGGCGAAACACGACTGATCGGCCTCCCACAGCGATCTCAGAGGCTCCAAAAAGGAGCGACAAGGTCAGCTACAAGGGCGTAGCGTCATTGGCTGCTGGCAGGGTTGTCGACGGTAGCTGTCACCCACCACCCGGCAACCCCCCAGCGGCGATGTGAGGGGAGACGACTATGAAGCGCTGCATCGTCGGGGGGTTGGCCGCCCTCCTGATAGCCGTGGGCCTGATCGCCGCGCCGCCGGCAAGCGCCGGCTGCCTCTACGGCGGACCGTATATCAGCAAGTGCGACGGGCCCATTCAGCCCGACGGCACGTGGCAACGCTGCGTGGCAGTGGCCCAATACGTTCCTCGCGGCCTCAGTTCGTACCTGACACCGGTCAAGAACTGCGATCTGATGGGTCCCTACGGGCACCCCGCGGATTTCACCTTCTCCGACCCCCTGACACACATCGACTGACTCGAGAACGGCTATCGCGGCGGTCATGTTCTGGCATGCTGGGTGCCATGACTGAGCCCCAGTTCGGTGGCACCGAGGGATCCCCGCCCCCACATCAATCCCAATATCAGCCGCCGCCTCCGGGCTATGCGCCGCAGCCGCCCGGATATCCGCCGCCCGGACAATACGGGCAATATCCGCAGCCCTACATGGATCCGTCGGCGCCCTACGGCCGCCACCCGATTACCGGTGAGCCGCTGTCGGACAAATCGAAGATCGTCGCGGGTCTGCTGCAACTGATCGGGCTGTTCGGTCTTGTCGGCATCGGGCGCATCTACCTGGGCTACACCGGCCTCGGCGTCGCTCAGCTCGTCGTCGGGCTGGTCACCTGCGGACTCGGCGCGGTGGTGTGGGGCATCATCGACGCCGTTCTCATCTTCACCGACAAAGTGCGCGACCCCGAGGGACGTCCCCTTCGTGAGGGCACCTAGCGCCGTCGGCAGCAAGCAACGTTTGTCCGGCGCACTCGGCGCCGGCGCACTGCTTTGCGGCGGCCTGGCCTACGTCGGGCTCGTCGACCCTCACCGGCCCGGTTCCGTCTTCCCCGCCTGCCCGTTCAAAATTCTGACCGGCCTCAACTGCCCGGCGTGCGGCGGTCTGCGGATGGTGCACGATGTGCTACACGGTGATCTCGCCGCCGCGGCCGTCGACAATGTCTTTTTGCTTGTCGGCCTGCCCGCGCTGCTGGCGTGGGTGCTGGTGCGGTGGCGGGCCGGTCGGCCGATTTTCACCATGCCCGTGGCCGGCGTCATCGTCGTGCTCGCCCTGACCTGGACCGTGGGACGCAATCTACCGGGATTCCCGCTGGTCCCGACGGTTCTCGACGGGTAGCTGCGCCAGCGCGCTGATACAATTTCCTTTTGCGGGCCGCTGCAGTCCCGGACGAAGAATTTCCCAGACTGCGGAGGTCAATCCCAGTGTTGTTCTCGGCATTGCCGCCTGCCCAAGGCCTCTATGACCCGCTGCGCGAGTCCGACTCGTGCGGTGTCGCGATGATCACCGACATTCAGGGCAGACGGTCGCACGCCATCGTCGCCGACGGACTCGTCGCCCTCGAACATCTAGATCATCGCGGCGCCGCTGGTGCCGAAACGAACAGTGGTGACGGCGCAGGCATCCTCATCCAGCTGCCGACCGAACTCTTCCGCGAGGTCGTCGACTTCGAATTGCCAGCCCCGACTGACGAGGGCTGCAATGCCTTCGCGGCCGGAATCTGCTTCCTGCCGCAGGATTCCGCCGAGCGGACGGCAGCTCGCCAGCGGATCGAGGCCATCGCCGCCGAGGAAGGGCTGGAGGTTCTCGGCTGGCGCGACCTGCCCGTTGACCCCGAGGGCGCCGACCTGGGTGCCGCCGCGCTGGGCTGCATGCCGTATATGGCGCAGATCTTCCTGGCCACATCTGACCGCGCCGGTGGCATCGATCTGGACCGCCGGGTATACCCGGTCCGCAAGAGGGCCTCGACGGGCAACGTCTACTTTCCGTCGCTGTCGAGCCGGACCATCGCCTACAAAGGCATGCTGACGACAGCTCAACTCCCGCAGTACTTTCCAGACCTCCGCGACGAACGATGTATGAGCGCGATCGCGATCGTGCACAGCCGGTTCTCCACCAACACATTCCCGTCCTGGCCGTTGGCGCATCCATTTCGCTTTGTCGCTCACAACGGCGAGATCAATACCGTGCGCGGCAACCGCAACCGCATGCACGCCCGCGAGGCGATGCTCGCCAGCAGCGTCATCCCCGGCGATCTCGCGCGACTGTCGCCGATCTGCACACCGGACGCTTCCGATTCGGCGTCGTTCGACCAGGTTCTCGAGCTGCTGCACCTCGGCGGACGTAGCCTTCCGCACGCCGTGCTGATGATGATTCCCGAAGCGTGGGAGAACAACACATCCCTGCCCGCGGCGCAGCGTGACTTCTGGCAGTTCCACGCCTCGCTGATGGAACCGTGGGACGGACCTGCCTGCGTCACATTCACCGACGGCACGGTTGTCGGAGCGGTATTGGACCGCAACGGTTTACGGCCGGGTCGGTGGTGGCGCACCATCGACGACCGCGTCATCCTGGCCAGCGAAGCCGGTGTGCTCGATGTGCCGTCGGCGCAGATCGTGGCGAAGGGCCGGCTCGAGCCCGGCAAGATGTTCCTCGTCGACACCGACGCGGGACGCATCGTCCCCGACGAGGAGATCAAGTCCGAACTGGCGGCCGCACAGCCCTACGGCGAGTGGCTGCACGCCGGGCTTCTCGACCTCAAGACGCTGCCCGACCGTGTGCGGGCACAGTCCCCCCACGAAACGGTCGTCCGGCGTCAGATCGCGTTCGGCTACACCGAAGAGGATCTGCGAACCCTGTTGACGCCGATGGCCGCATCGGGTGCCGAGCCGTTGGGGTCGATGGGTACCGATACCCCGACCGCTGTGCTCTCGCATCGCCCCCGGCTGCTCTACGACTACTTCGTCGAGCTCTTCGCCCAAGTCACCAACCCGCCGCTGGACGCTATCCGCGAGGCTGTCGTCACGTCGATGGCACGCGTCATGGGTCCCGAACAGAACCTGCTCGAACCGTCTGCGGCGTCGTGCCGGCAGATCAAGCTGGCGTGGCCGGTGCTCGACAACGACGAGCTCAACAAGATCGTCCACATCAACGACGACGGCGAACATCCCGGTCTGTGCACAGTGGTGCTGCGCGCGCTCTATGACGTCGAGCGCGGCGGTGGGGGACTGGCCGAGGCCATCGAGGAACTGCGCATCCAGGCCTGTGAGGCGATCGCTAAAGGCGCTCGCACGCTGGTCATCTCCGATCGCGACTCCGACCACACCCGCGCCCCGATCCCGTCGCTGCTTGCGGTGTCGGCCGTGCACCACCAGCTGGTACGCACGAAGAAGCGCACATCTGTCGCCCTGGTCGTGGAAAGCGGTGACGCCCGCGAGGTGCACCACATCGCGATGCTGATCGGGTTCGGTGCGGCCGCGGTCAACCCGTACCTGGCGTTCGAGTCCATTGAGGACCTGGTGTGCGAGGGCGAGCTCACCGGCATCGAAACCGCTGCGGCGGTGCGAAATTACCTCAAGGCGCTCAGCAAGGGCGTGATCAAGGTGATGAGCAAGATGGGCATTTCTACCGTTGCGTCCTACACCGCCGCGCAGGCCTTCGAGGCGATCGGCCTCGACAGGAGCGTGGTCGACGAGTACTTCAGTGGCACACCGAGCCAAATCGGCGGAGTCGGTCTGGACGTGATCGCCGAAGAGGTCAAGCTACGGCACCGCCGAGCGTATCCGGATAACCCGACCGAACGCGTGCACCGCCGGCTCGATGTCGGCGGCGAATACGCCTTCCGGCGGGAGGGCGAGCTTCATCTCTTCACGCCCGAAGTGGTGTTCCTTCTGCAGCATTCCACCAGGACCGGGCGATACGACATCTTCCGGCAGTACTCCGACGAAGTCGACCGGCTGTCCCGCGAGGGTGGCACGCTGCGCGGACTGTTCGAGTTGAAGAAGGGCGTGCGGTCGCCGGTGGCTCTCGATGAGGTCGAACCCGTCGAGTCGATCGTCAAGCGGTTCAACACCGGTGCGATGAGCTACGGATCGATCTCGGCCGAGGCGCACGAGACCATGGCGATCGCCATGAATAACCTTGGCGGGCGGTCGAACTCCGGTGAGGGCGGCGAGGACACCGACCGGCTCTACGATCCGCGCAGGCGCAGCGCCGTCAAACAGGTGGCGTCCGGCCGCTTCGGTGTCACCAGCGACTACCTGGTCAACGCCTCGGACATCCAGATAAAGATGGCCCAAGGCGCCAAACCGGGTGAGGGCGGCCAGCTACCGGGCTACAAGGTCTACCCGAACATCGCCAAGACCCGTCATTCGACACCGGGCGTGGGGCTCATTTCGCCACCGCCGCATCACGACATCTATTCGATCGAAGACCTCGCGCAGCTCATCCACGACCTGAAGAACGCCAACTCCGATGCGCGCATCCACGTCAAGCTGGTCAGCTCGGTGGGTGTGGGCACGGTCGCAGCAGGCGTGTCCAAAGCGCACGCCGACGTGGTGCTGATCTCCGGGTATGACGGCGGCACCGGAGCGGCGCCGCTGACGTCGCTCAAACATGCGGGCGCGCCATGGGAGATCGGACTGGCCGACACGCAGCAGACGCTGATCCTCAATGGGTTGCGCGACCGAATCACCGTGCAATGCGACGGCGGGATGCGCACCGCCCGTGACGTCGTCGTAGCGATGCTGTTAGGAGCCGAGGAGTTCGGTTTCGCCACCGCACCGTTGGTGGTGTCCGGCTGCATCATGATGCGGGTATGCCACCTCGACACCTGCCCGGTCGGGGTCGCCACCCAGAATCCCGAGCTGCGGGCGCGGTTTAACGGCAAGCCGGAATTCGTGGAGAACTACTTCCGGTTCATCGCCGAGGACATCCGGCGCTACCTCGCCGACCTCGGCTTCCGCAGCATCGACGAAGCGGTTGGCCACGTCGAGATGCTCGATACCGCCGACGGCGTGGCCCACTGGAAGGCAAAGGGTCTCGACCTGTCGCCGATCTTCGCCCAGGCGAACAATGCCCACGACCCGGCGCAGACGGTGCGCCGTTGCGTCCGCGAGCAGTACCACGCGTTGGATCAGGCGCTTGATCAGACGCTGATCCAGCTCGCCGAGGGAGCGCTCGAAGACGCCCACCCGGTGCGGCTGGAGCTGCCGGTGCGCAACGTCAACCGCACGGTCGGGACCATGCTCGGCGCCGAGATCACCCGCCGATACGGGGCAAAGGGCCTGCCCGACGACACCATTCACATAACGCTCAGCGGCTCTGCGGGCCAGTCCATCGGCGCATTTCTGCCGCCGGGGGTCACCCTCGATCTGATCGGCGACGCCAACGACTATGTCGGCAAGGGACTTTCGGGCGGCCGCGTGATCGTCCGGCCCCCCGACGACGTGTTGTTCCTTCCGGAAGACCACGTGATCGCCGGCAACACGCTGGTGTTCGGCGCCACGTCCGGCGAGGTGTTCCTCCGTGGCCGGGTGGGGGAGCGCTTCTGTGCCCGCAACTCCGGCGCACTGGCCGTCACCGAAGGTGTCGGTGACCACGCCTGCGAATACATGACCGGCGGCCGCGTCGTGGTTCTCGGGCCGACCGGGCGCAACATGGCCGCGGGAATGTCCGGCGGTATCGCGTTCGTGCTCGGACTGGACCCTGCGATGGTCAACACCGAGATGGTCGAGTTGCAGCGGCCGGACCCCGAGGACTTCACCTGGCTACGCGACGTGATCGCCCGTCACGCCCGGCTCACCGGAAGCACCGTTGCGGCCTCGGTGCTGTCCGACTGGCCAAGGCGCAGTGCCCAATTCACCAAGATCATGCCCACCGACTATCAGCGCGTGCTGACCGCGACCAGGATGGCCAGGGCCGAGGGACGCGACGTCGACACCGCCATCATGGAGGCAAGCCGTGGCTGACCCGCATGGATTCCTCGAGGTACCCAAGGTCGAAGCCGCTAAGCGGCCCGTCGACGAGCGCGTCGGAGACTGGCGCGAGGTCTACGAACAACAAGACCCGCAGCAGCGGGCCGGCGAAGTGTCCCAACAGGCGCGCCGGTGTATGGATTGCGGAATCCCGTTCTGCCACTCAGGAACTGCCGGCTGCCCGCTGGGAAACCTCATCCCGGAGTGGAACGACCTGGTGCGCCGCGGACGGTGGGAAGCCGCCAGCGACCGGCTGCATGCCACCAACAACTTCCCTGAGTTCACCGGGCGGCTGTGTCCGGCGCCCTGCGAAGCCGCCTGCGTGCTGTCGATAGCCGAGGACAAGACCGGCGGCAGCGTCACGATCAAGCGGATCGAGCAGACCATCGCCGATCACGCGTGGATGGACGGCAACGTCGAGCCGCAGCCCGCCGCCATCTCGACCGGCAAGAGCGTCGCCGTGGTCGGCTCGGGTCCGGCCGGATTGGCCGCCGCCCAACAACTTACCCGCGCCGGGCACAACGTCACGGTCTATGAACGCGATGACCGGTTGGGCGGCCTGATGCGTTACGGCATCCCCGAATACAAGCTGGAGAAGGCGGTCCTCAACCAGCGGCTGGCCCAAATGCGGGCAGAGGGAACCCGTTTCGTCACCGAGTGCGAAGTCGGAATCGACCTTTCGGTCGAGCAGTTGCGTGAGCGGCATGACACCGTGGTGCTCGCGGTCGGAGCGTTGCGCGGTAGGGACAACGACGTCGAAGGACGCCACCTCGACGGAGTCCACCTTGCGATGGAACACCTCGTGCCCGCCAACCGGGAGTGCGAAGGCGATGGCCCGTCACCGCTGTCGGCCAAGGGCAAGCACGTCGTGATCATCGGCGGCGGCGACACCGGCGCCGACTGCCTCGGCACCGCCCACCGCCAGGGCGCCGCGTCGGTGACCCAGCTCGACTACAACCCGGAGCCGCCGCAGTACCGAGACGATTCGCTGTCGCCGTGGCCGACGTGGCCGCTGGTGCTGCGCATGTCACCTGCACATGCCGAGGGCGGTGCCCGCCGTTACGAGGTCGCGGTGCAGCGGTTCATCGGAGACGACACCGGTCACGTCCGGGCGATGGAGATCGCCGAGGTGCGGGTCACCCGCGAGGCATCCGGCCGCAGGCACATCACGCCGGTGGGCGAATCGATGCAGATTCCCTGCGACCTCGCATTGCTGGCCATCGGGTTCGACGGCGTCGAGCACATGGCGCTGCTCGATGGGCTCGGGCTCGAGCTGAACGGTCGCGGAGCGCTGTCGTGCGGTTCGGACTGGCAGACCACCGCGCCGGGTGTGTTTGTCTGTGGTGACGCCCGTCGCGGCGCGTCGCTGATCGTCTGGGCGATCGCCGAAGGGCGAAGCGCGGCCCACGCCGTCGATGCCTATCTGATGGGCGAATCAGATCTGCCGGCGCCGGTGCTGCCGGGTGCGCTGCCACTCGCGGTCGCATGACAGGTCATCGATTCCGACTATGCTCAGAAATCGTGACTAGACGCGGAAAGATCGTCTGCACTCTCGGCCCGGCGACCAGCGAAGACCACGTGGTCCGGGCTCTGGTCGAGGCCGGAATGGATGTCGCTCGGCTGAACTTCAGCCACGGTGAATACTCCGACCACGAGGCGCATTACAAGCGGGTACGTGCCGCCTCCGATGCGACGGGCCGCGCTGTCGGAATCCTGGCCGATCTGCAAGGGCCGAAGATCCGGCTCGGTCGATTCGCCGGCGGGCCGACCTACTGGGCCAACGGCGAAACCGTGCGCATCACCGTCGACGACTGCGAGGGCAACCACGACCGCGTCTCCACGACGTACAAGCAACTTGCGCAAGACGCTGCTCCCGGCGACCGGTTGCTAGTTGACGACGGCAATGTCGGCCTGACCGTCGACCACATCGACGGCAACGATGTCGTCTGCACGGTCACCGAAGGCGGACCGGTCAGCAACAACAAAGGGCTGTCGATGCCCGGCATGAACGTCTCGGTGCCCGCGCTGTCAGAGAAGGACATCGAAGATCTCGAGTTCGCGCTCCGGCTCGGAGTCGACCTCGTGGCGTTGTCGTTCGTCCGGTCACCCGCCGACGTCGAGCTGGTGCACGAGGTGATGGACCGTGTCGGACGTCGTGTACCGGTCATCGCCAAGCTGGAGAAGCCGGAAGCCGTCGACAATCTCGAGGCCATCGTGCTGGCGTTCGACGCGATCATGGTGGCGCGCGGCGACCTCGGTGTTGAACTGCCGTTGGAGGAAGTGCCTCTGGTTCAGAAGCGTGCCATCCAAATGGCAAGGGAGAACGCCAAACCCGTCATCGTTGCCACGCAGATGCTGGAGTCGATGATCGAGCATTCCCGGCCGACGCGTGCCGAGGCTTCCGACGTCGCCAACGCGGTTCTCGACGGCGCGGATGCGGTGATGCTCTCCGGTGAGACGTCCGTCGGCAAGTATCCGCTCGAGGCCGTCAAGACCATGGCCCGCATCATCAGCGCGGTAGAAGAGAACTCGGTGGTGGTGCCGCCGCTGACCCACGTGCCCAGAACCAAGCGCGGCGTGATCTCGTATGCCGCGCGCGATATCGGCGAGCGGCTGGACGCCAAGGCACTGGTCGCCTATACGCAGTCCGGCGACACGGTGCGCCGGCTGGCGCGGCTGCATACACCGCTGCCCCTGCTGGCCTTCACGTCGCTGCCGGAGGTGCGCAGCCAGCTGGCATTGAGTTGGGGCACCGAGACGTTCATCGTGCCGCACATCCAGACCACCGACGGGATGATCCGCCAGGTCGACAAGTCCCTGCTCGAGCTCGGCCGCTACAAGCGGGGCGACCTGGTTGTCGTCATCGCTGGCGCTCCGCCCGGCACAGTAGGCTCGACCAACCTGATCCATGTACACCGGATCGGGGAGGACGACGTCTAGGGCGATCATCGCCGAGGTAAGGGGAATTGTGCTGCCGAGCGATTTCGAGGAGTTGCTGGCGGTACTGCACCTCAACCGCATCGATGAGGCCACGTTCATGGGGTCGCACCCCAGCAAGAACCCGCCCCGCACGTTCGGCGGCCAGATGATGGCGCAGGCTTTCGTAGCCGCCAGCCGTACTCTCGACCGTCACCTGCCCCCAGGGGCGATCTCCGCGCATTTCATCGCCGGCGGCGATCCCGCCAAGGATCTCGAGTTTCAGGTTGTGCGGCTGCGCGACGAACGCCGCTTTGCCAATCGCCGCGTCGATGTCATGCAAGGCGGCGAGCTGCTGACCACGGCGATGGTCTCCTACGTCGACGGCGGGCGCGGGCTCGAGCACGGCATCGAATGCCCGGCTGTGCCAGATCCTTTGTCGCTGCCGAGGATCGACGACCTGCTCGTCGGCTACGAAAAGACGGTGCCGCATTTCGTGGAGGCACTCAGGCCCATCGAGTGGCGCTACACCAACGATCCGGCCTGGGTGATGCGGCACAAGGGGGAGCGGCTCGACTACAACCGGGTGTGGCTCAAGGCCGACGGGCCGATGCCTGAAGACCCGGTGCTGCATTCGGCGGCGTTGGTGTACTCCTCGGACACCACGGTGCTCGACTCCATCATCACCACCCACGGGTTGTCGTGGGGCTACGACCGCATCTTTGCTGCCACCGTGAACCATTCGGTGTGGTTCCATCGTCCGTTCCGGTTCGACGAGTGGGTGCTCTATTCCACGTCTTCGCCGGTGGCGGCCGAATCACGCGGGCTGGGAACTGGGCATTTCTTCGACCAAACCGGCCAGATCGTCGCTACCGTAGTGCAGGAAGGCATAATCAAGTACTTCCCGGGTGGGTAGCGATGAAGGTGGCAACTGGTCTTCGGGTCCGCGAGCGGGTGGTCGTCCACGTCGACTCGCCGGCGGCCCGGTGGATCAGCGCGCTGGCGGTGCTGAGCCTGTCGGCGTGGTTGTTCTTGTTGCACAAGGACTTCGCCTGGTCGCTGACCATTCTGACCGCCGTCGTCCTGATCGCCCGCGGCATCTTCCTTGGCAGGCCCGTCACCGCCGGGCACGCGACGGCGGCGTTGGCGGTGTGTGTTGTCGGCATCGCGGCCGTGTTCCTGGCGTTCGATTTGCTCGGCAACCTACTGCTGGTCGCCTCGGCGGTCGTGCTGATGGCGCCGACGTCGGCGCGTCCCAACCCGGCCGACTTACCGAGGATCTTTGCGTTGGTGGCCGCCACCGCCAATGATCCGCTGGCACCGTTCGCCATGCAGGCGTCTAAGTGTTACCACTTCAGCGCTGACGGCACCGCCGCGGTCGCCTACCGCACCCGACTGGGATTCGCGGTGGTCAGCGGGGATCCGATCGGCAACGAGGACCGATTCCCTGTGCTGGTCGCCGATTTCGCCGCCATGTGCCATACCCGCGGGTGGCGCATCGTGGTGCTCGGATGCAGTCAACGACGGGTGGCCCTCTGGACGGACTCCGTCGTGTTCGGCAGGAAGCTGACCGCCGTGCCCATCGGACGCGACGTCGTCATCGACGTAGCGACGTTCGACATGGTCGGCAGGAAGTACCGCAACCTCCGCCAGGCCGTGCAGCGCACCAAGAACTTCGGTGTCACGACCGAAGTCGTTGACGAACAAGGCCTCAGCGCCGGTCTGCTCGCCGAGCTCACCGACGTGATCCTCACCTCCCCGCGGGGGGCCCGTACCGAGCGAGGTTTCTCGATGTGCCTCGACGGGGCGCTCGAAGGCCGGTATCCCGGTGTCTCGTTGATCGTCGCTCGCGACAAGGTCGGCCGCGTGCAAGGTTTTCACCGCTACGCCACCGCGGGCGGCGGCAGCGAGGTTTCCCTGGACGTGCCGTGGCGGCGACGCGGCGCGCCCAACGGCATCGACGAGCGGCTCACCGTCGACATGATCGCGATAGCCAAAGAGCGAGGCGCGCAACGGCTCTCGCTTGCCTTCGCCGCGTTCCCCGAAATCTTCACCGACAAGAACCGCAACCTGACCCGCAGCCTTGTCTTCACCGCGGTCCACCTGGGCGACCCGCTCATCGCGCTCGAGTCGCTGTACCGCTACCTACGCAAATTCCACACGCTCGGCGACCGGCGCTACGTGATGGCGACACTCACCCAGTTGGTGCCGCTGCTGATCGTGCTTTTGTCGCTCGAGTTCATGCCGCGGCGACGGCATTTGACTAGCGCGTCGGTGCGGCAGGCGTCGTCAACGTGACGCTGAACTGGTTTTCGACGCGGTCCTGGAACTGGTCGGCGCAGCGCTGAACGGCCTCTTGGTCTGAACCCGCCCGCGACAGGCAGTCCATGTAGTCAGAGCCGCCCACCTCGTTGAAGGCCCACACGGACAAGGCGATGACAACCACCGCCTCGATGATGCTGAGGACGCCCAGCACGATGCCCGCGATCGCAATGCCGCCGTTCGTGGCTTCCCCGCGGCGGGCGCGCTGCCAGCCGAGGATGCCGAGGATCACCGCGACGATGCCGAGCACGACGCCGCCGAACACCGAGATCAGCGCGACGATCGCGACGACCAGGGAGGCGAGGCCCAACCCGTTCTTCGGCGCGACCGGCGGCGGGGTGTAGCCCGAATAGGGCTGCGGCGGCGGCGGGGGATAGCTGCCCGGGTAGGCGCCGCCCGGCGGCTGCGGCGGCGGGTATTGCGGATATTGCGGGTAATGGGGCGGCTGCGGCTGCTGCGGTTCGGTCATGGCGTCGGCGAGTCGGCAGGCGCGGACGGTGTGGCGGTGTCAGGGGCCGCGGCAGATGGAGCAGGTGAAGCGGGTCGTCCCGCCTTGGCGGCCTTGCGGATGCCGAACGCCGACACGATCTCGAACACTCCGAGGACGACCAGCCACACGCCCACCACGATGGCCAGGGTGACAATCGACTCGAACGGTGAGGCGATCACCACCACACCCGCGATGAGGCTGATGACGCCGATGAAGATGTTCCACGCCCGACCCGGCAGGGTGGGGTCGCTGACGGCCGCCACCGTCGTCGCTACACCGCGGAAGACGAACCCGACGCCGATCCAGATGGCCAGCAGCAAAATCGCATAGCCCTCACCGAAATGGCGGAACGCGAACACGGCGAGGACCAGCGCCGCGGCTCCGCTGATGAACAGCAGGACCCGCCCGCCCGCGTTCACGTGGAGGCTGAACGCCATGATGACCTGAGCGATGCCGGTCACCAGCAGATACGCCCCAAACACGATGGCAGCGACCAGAATCGACTTGGCCGGCCACGCAAGGACGAAGGCGCCGAGGACAACAGCCAGCAGCCCGGAGAGCAACGCCGACTTCCAGAGGTGTGGCAACAGTGCCGGAGGAGCTTCAGTAGTCATAGTCAAAGTGTTTCACAGCGCATACCGGCATACGAGAGTTTGCAAGCAAACTCGCGGGAAATTGGGCCTGCCAGCACAATAGGCCGAAGCGCGGCGCAATGGGGCCCCCGCCATTAATCTTCCCTACGTTAAACACCCAACGGAAAGTCGAGGCAACCGTGCTAGGTGGATGGGAAATCTGTCGGGGGAAGTTGTGGCGCGCAGCGACGGTGTTTACGGTCGCCGGCGTCCTTGCGGTGTCGGGATGTTCGAGCAAGCACGAAGAGCACCATGACACAACCCCCGCGGCCCCGTCTGCCGAAAAGGTCGACACGATTGCCAACACCGTTCCCGAAGCGATCAAGTCGTCGGGCAAATTGATTGTCGGCGTCAACATCCCGTACAAGCCGAACGAGTTCAAGGACCCCAGCGGCAAGTTGGTCGGTTTCGACGTCGACCTGATGAACGCGATCGCCGCGACGCTCGGTCTGGAGGCGGAGTACCGCGAAGCCGACTTCGCCAAGATCATCCCGTCCATTCAGGGCGACACCTTCAACGTCGGAATGTCGTCGTTCACCGACACCAAGGAGCGCGAGCAGGCGGTCGACTTCGTCACGTACTTCTCGGCGGGCATCCTGTGGGCGCAAAGGCCTGGTGAACCGATTGATCCGAACAACGCCTGCGGCAAGAAGGTGGCGGTGCAGGCCACGACGACCGAGGACACCGAGGAACTGCCCGCCAAGAGCAAGGCGTGCACGGATGCGGGTAAGCCGCCTATCGACATCGTGAAGTTCGACTCACAGGATGCGGCGACCAACGCCGTGGTGGTCGGCCAGGTTGACGCGATGTCGGCCGACTCCCCAGTAACTGCGTATGCGATCAAGGGGACGAACGGAAAGCTGGAAGCCGCAGGCGAAATCTTCGGCTCCGCACCATATGGCTGGCCAGTGAAGAAGGGCTCGCCGTTGGGGCAGTCGCTCAAACAGGCGCTCGAGCACCTGATCCAGAACGGCACCTACAAGACCATCGCCACCAACTGGGGTGTCGAAACCGGGATGATCGACAAGCCGGTCATCAATGGCGCGATCAATTAGGCAGCCACCATGACTGATGTCGACGCGCCGTCGGCCACCGCGATCGACGCTGTCCCACTGCGCCATCCGTGGCGATGGGTGACGGCCGTCGTCATCGTCATCCTTGTTGCGCTGTTCGTCTACGGAGCCGCGACCAACCCGCTCTATCGCTGGTCGGTGTTCGCCGAATACTTCTTCAATGAGCGGATCCTCACCGGTGTCGGAATCACCCTACTGCTCACGGTCACCTCGATGGTGCTGGCCATTGTGCTGGGCGTGCTCCTCGCGGTGATGAGGCTGTCGCCGAACCCTGTCTTCACGTCGGTGTCCTGGGTCTACCTGTGGATCTTTCGCGGCACGCCCATCTATGTGCAATTGGCGTTCTGGGGACTGATTCCCACGATCTACCGCAACATTCACCTCGGTGTCCCGTTTGGCCCGAGGCTGCTGGAGATCCATCTCACCGACCCGAACTACTTCATCCTGGCCATGCTCGGTCTTGCTCTCAACGAGGCCGCATATATGGCCGAAATCATCCGTGCCGGAATCAATTCCGTGCCCGAGGGCCAATCCGAGGCATCCGTCGCGTTGGGCATGTCGTGGCGGATGACGATGCGCCGCACCGTTCTTCCGCAGGCGATGCGTGTCATCATCCCCCCGACCGGCAACGAGGTCATCAGCATGCTGAAGACCACATCGCTGGTGACCGCGGTGCCCTACAGCTACGACCTGTACAGCATCGCGATGCGCGAAATCGCCGCCCGGGAATTCGAACCCGTGCCGCTGGCGTTGGTCGCCGCCGCCTGGTACCTCGTCATCACCAGTGTCCTGATGGTGGGGCAGTACTACCTGGAGCGCTACTACTCGCGCGGCGCCAGCCGGAAACTGACCTCCAGACAGCTTGAGGCGCTGGCGAAGGCGCAGATGGAAAACCCAAGCCTATGACCCCCATGGTGGCCGCACAGGGGGTGTGCAAGAACTTCGGTGCCCTGCAAGTGTTGAAGGGCATCACACTCGAGGTCGGCAAGGGTGAAGTGATGTGCATGGTCGGGCCGTCGGGTTCGGGCAAATCGACGTTCCTGCGCTGCATCAATCATCTGGAACAGGTCAACGCGGGCCGGCTGTATGTCGACGGTGACCTGATCGGCTATCGCGAAGTCGGTGGCAAGCTCCACGAGATCTCACCGCGTGTCGCGGCCAGGCAGCGCCGCGAAATCGGCATGGTGTTCCAACATTTCAACCTGTTCCCGCATCGCACGGCGCTGGAGAACGTGATCGAAGCGCCGGTTCACGTCAAACGCGTCAAGAAGGACGATGCAATTGCACGGGGGAAGGATCTGCTGAACCAGGTGGGGCTGGCGGACAAGGCCGACGCCTATCCCGCGCAGCTGTCGGGCGGACAGCAGCAGCGCGTCGCGATCGCCCGAGCGTTGGCGATGGACCCGAAGCTGATGCTGTTCGACGAGCCCACCTCCGCACTGGACCCCGAACTCGTCGGCGAGGTGCTCTCGGTGATGAAAAAGCTCGCTGAAGAAGGCATGACGATGGTGGTGGTGACGCACGAGATGGGCTTCGCCCGTGAGGTCGCCGACCAGATGGTGTTCATGGACGGCGGCATCGTCGTGGAGAGCGGACCGCCGCGTGAGGTGCTCGGCAGGCCCCAGCACGAACGCACGAAGGCGTTTCTGTCCAAGGTGCTCTAGCGTTGACACGGGCAGTGACACCGGACCCGGCCGCCCCGCTGTGGCGGGCCGCGCAGGTATTCCGGTTGCTCAGTTGCATTTACGCACTCGGCTTTCACATCGCCGTCAGCAGTGACCTCGACCGTCCCGCGATCGGATGGCTGCTGTTCGCGGTCCTCATCGGCTGGAGCATCGGCTGCGCGGTCGGCTATCTGAAAGGGTTCGGCCGCCGAGTGGGTTGGGTGGCGGCCGAACTCGTCGTGGTGGTGGCGCTGATGCTTTCGACCGAATTCGTCGCCTCCGACCAGTGGGCGCTGAACAACCAAACCTGGCCCACCACACTGTGGGCCACCAACGCGACGATCTCGGCGGCCATCCTGCTGGGACCGATCTACGGCATGCTAAGCGGCGTTGTCCTCGTCGCCGCAAGCACCATCGCGAAAGGCGTGTTGAACTACGACCTCGGGCGCAACGCGACAGTGGTCATCGAACTGGCCGTCGGACTCGGAGTCGGGATGGCCGCGCAGACTGCCCGCCGCGCTCACGCCGATCTGGAACATGCCGCGCGGCTGGCGGCCAGAACCGAGGAGCGCGAACGGCTGTCCCGCCAGGTTCACGACGGCGCCATCCAGGTGCTTGCGCTGGTGTCTCGTCGCGGTCGCGAGATCGGCGGTCCGACAGCGGAACTGGCAGAGCTAGCCGGCGAGCAGGAGCGCGCGCTGCGGCGCCTGGTCAGCAGCGCGGACGCCGAGCCACCTGCCGGCGGGCTGACCGATGTCGGTGCCCTGCTGCGACGGCGTGCCTCGGACCGAGTGTCGGTGAGCGTGCCCGCCGAGCCGGTGTTGCTGGCCGCCGCTGTCGCCGAGGAGTTCTGCGCTGCAGCGGGAAATGTTCTCGACAACGTGGCAGCGCACGCGGGCCACGACGCACGCGCCTATGTGTTGTTGGAGGACCTCGGCGACAGTGTCACGGTGAGCATCCGCGACGATGGAGTCGGGATCGCCGACGGCCGGCTCGATGAGGCTGTCGGAGAGGGCAGGTTAGGGATTGCCAAATCAATTGTGGGACGGATGAATTGGCTCGGCGGCAGCGCGAAACTGAACACCGGGCCGGGATGCGGGACGGAATGGGAACTGACGCTACCCCGACGGTGATGGTCGTCGACGACCATCCGATCTGGCGCGACGCCGTCGCGCGCGACCTCGCCGAGGACGGCTTCACGGTGGTGGCCACCGCCGACGGGGTGGCCTCGGCGCGTCGGCGGGCCGCGGTGGTGCAACCCGACGTCGTGGTGATGGACATGCGGCTGCCCGACGGAGACGGAGCCAAGGCCACCGCCGAGGTACTGACGGTGTCGCCGTCGTCGAAGATCCTGGTGCTCTCTGCATCCGACGAACGCGATGACGTGCTGGAGGCCGTGAAGGCTGGGGCGACAGGCTATCTCGTCAAGAGCGCGTCGAAGACCGAACTCGGTGATGCCGTGCGGGCGACCGCCGAGGGTCGCGCAGTCTTCACCCCCGGGCTGGCCGGGCTCGTGCTGGGGGAGTACCGACGGATCGCGCAGGGACCCGACTCGAAATCCGCGCCGAGTCTGACCGAACGCGAGACGGAAATCCTCCGCTATGTCGCGAAGGGCCTGACGGCCAAGCAGATCGCTGCCCGGCTGTCGTTGAGCCACCGCACGGTGGAAAACCATGTGCAGGCGACGTTCCGCAAGCTTCAGGTCGCCAACCGGGTCGAGGCGGCGCGCTACGCCATTGAGCACGGGCTGGATGAATAACCGCCGGCCCGGCGTATTTGGGTAGTCCTACTCATCCGCGGGTCGCCCCGGCGTTGCGACCATGACGACATGACCGCACCGCATCATGCCGTCGTGTCCCGGCTCTCGGCGGACTTCGCCGCGATGTCGGCACAATTTGCCCGGCTCTCGGCCGACCTGACCGAACTCGACCGTGTACTCGCCGAACCTCTAGCCGCACCGCAGCCCGTATGGCAATCGGTGCCACCTCCCATGCCCGTCCCGCAACACTATGTGCCGCCCGCCGCTTTTTATGCCCCACCACTGCCGCCACCAACGCGATCAGAAGCGGCAAGGTCGGCGCGGTGATGCGGGCGGCGTGCAGCCAGAGCCAGTCCTTGCCAAGCTGAGCCAGCAGGGATACCGCGGAGATGGCGAGCATGAACCCGATCAACAAAATCGTGATCCCGTCGGTGATGATCGGCGCGAGCACGATCAGCGGCACCAGCACGAGCAGACCGAGGTGTTGCGAATCCCAGCGCCGGGCCAGGGTAAGGCCGCCACCGCCGATGAGCGTCGCGATCACCAACCCGGCGGCAGCGGGCACCCAGTCGTAGATCGTGGTGATAGCGATGACGTCCATGTACGCCGCGGCAATGCCGGTCGCGGCGAGGGCTATGGCGCCGACTCGTCCCCCGGGCCGGGTGTTGAGCCGCGTCGCGACACCGACGAGGCCCGCGGCCAGCACAGCGCCCGCACCGACACGGATCTCGGGGCGCAGGATGCCGGCCTGGGCGGCCAGCACCAGCAGCATGACGACGCCTATGAGCGTGACGGCGACGCCTGCGACGGCGAGAACCTTGCCGATCCAATTCGCATCGCGCGGCTCCCGGGGAGCGGGCGGGGGGGGGCCGCGGGG
>NZ_LZMC01000091.1 GCF_001668615.1 Mycobacterium sp. 1274761.0 | reverse complement strand
CAGTTGCGCTGCAGCAGGGCTTCCGCGGCCGTTACCGGGTTCGCGAGGAAAGGTTGGTAGTTCGGATCGCCGCCCGCGCAATAGACCAACATGCCGATCTCGATGTCCGACGTGTCGTCCATGATCCGCGAAGCGGCATCAGGGTCGGTCAGGTCGACGGCCAGCGTCCGCGTCTCGGCCCCGGTGCGGGCGGTGATCCCGGAGGCGACGTCGGCCAGGACGTGTTCTCGGCGCGCTACGAGCACCACACCGATACCGTCCTCGGCCAACCGTTCTGCGAAGACGGCACCGCACCCGTCGGATGCGCCGACAACGATCGCCCACGGACCGTATTTGTCGCGGAATTCACCCATGATCAGCTGCCGACCGCGACCAGTCGAACCGAGGTGTAGGAACGTTGAGCGATTCGCCAGCCTGCAGCAGTCCGCACCGCGACGTCGTCGTAGTACCCGACCGGGTTGACGCCCGAACCATCCGCGGTCAGGATCAACGCATCGACGTAGGTCCGTACACTGGCCCTGTCACCATCCACGTTGATCACCTGGTTGGTCATCCGGTGCATGGTGTGGGCAGCACCCACGTGCACCGCCTCCATGAACTGCGCCACCTCTGCCGCACCTGTCCAGTGTCCGACCTCGCCGTAGTCGATGTCGGCGTCCTCCGTGAAAACCTCAGCGAGACGCGCGTATTGCTGATCATCGATGGCGCTGGCGTAGCGATGAGTCAGTTCGACGATTTCGTCGCGATCACTCGGCGCCGTCATGCGACGTGCCCGTTCGGATGCACGACGACGCGCGGAGGCCCGACTGACCTGCGTGCCTCGTCGAGTGCAGCGGGAACCTCATCGAGTCCGATGATTCTGCCGATGCTGGGCATCGGGTTCAGACGTTCTGCGACGACGGCGTCGAGTACGCCGTACCAGTCCTCCGGCATCGGACCACCGCCGAACCGAAGCGTCAGTCCCTGACGGGTTGCTTCGGTGATGTCCAGGGTGTCCCCGGTGTACCAGCCCCCGGCGCAATAGATCCGGGTATAGAAGTCCGCCTCCTTGACTAGGGAGTTGATCAGACCGGGAGCTCCGACACATTCGAACACCACGGCTATACCGGATAACTTGTGCAACGCACGCGTCTCTCGGAACGCGTCGAACACCGACCCTTCTGCGGGATCATGCAGCACGTGGGCGCCGAAACCTGAACGCGCGAGTTCGCGACGTTCCGCGTTGAAATCAGAGACGATGATGGGCTGGATGCCACGAGCGGACAACGCGGCTACCGCCGACAAACCAATGGCGCCGGCACCGATGACGATCGGGACCTCGTTCGGCTGCACATCAGCAACGCGCACGTAATACTCGCCGACCGCGAAGGCATCCACGACGGCGATTGCGTCACTGGATACAGATCCCGTGACGACCTTCGCAGTGGCTTCCGGGACGACGACGAGTTCACCGAAACTTCCTTGGGCCTCTGGATGCTGACCGATGATCCGGAGGCCGCCCGCACCTCCGTCGACCAGCCGGATCGGCATGGACGTCACGCGGCTACCGATTGGAAAGGCATCGCCGCAACCTGGCCCGTGACCGATCACCTCGCCGACGAACTCGTGCCCCATCACGATGTCTTGGTCGGCGTCGTACAGCGAGCGGCCGGTTGGATCGTCGATTGCGAGTTGCGGGTTGTCCATGTAGTGCACGTCCGAGGCGCAGATGGCAGTGCTGAGCGTTTTGAGCAGCAGATCGCCCTGGCCCGGAACGGGATCGGCGGTCTCCCGAACTGTCAGTTCACCGCCCCGCAGCACAACCGCCCGCATCTCTCACCTCCAACATGGCATACACTTCTCTATTATTCGAGAGTTGTTTCTCTAAATATTGAGACGACCGTAGAATGCCTGTCGAAGGGAGTCAAGGTGCGGGGAGCCAGCTCAGCGCCGACGGAGCGAGTCATCGACGTCGTCGAGCTCCTGAGCAGGTCGTCAACCGGTGGGCTGCGGTTCAGCGACGTCGTGAGAGAACTCGATCTTTCTCAGGCCACGGCGCATTCCATCCTCAAAACGTTGTGCGATCGCGGATGGGTCACCCGCGATCCTGTGCGCAAGACCTTCGCGCTGGGCCTCAATCTGGCTGTTATCGCCGAGAGAATGGACACTTTGCGCCCACTGGCGGCCCTTGCGCGCGAAGCCATCGGCCGCCTCGCCGAGTCGGTCGGGGTACCGGCGTCGGTTGTCGAGCGCACCGGAGACGATCTCGCGATCACCGCGTTCGAGAACCCCGATGGTTACTCCGACACCATCCTCCCGCACGATCGGATTCCATACGCACCGCCCTTCGGTATCGCCTGTGCCGCTTGGGATTCGATAGACGAGCAGGAGGCGTGGATCCAGCGCGGCGCCCTGGGCGATGGCCCCCTGGCGGAGCGCCTACGTGCCGTATTGGCTCAGACTCGGGATCGCGGATATGACGTCGACTGGATGACACCCGCTCTGGCCCAGGCAGCCCACGCGATCGGATCATTGTCCGGCGAGACAGTGCCCCGCAATCTGCGCGCGGTCATCGACCAGCTGCGCGTGGAATTCATCTCGGCGAATCTGCTGTCGGATGACGGGCCGCCCGGCGCTCACCCGATTGCCACGATTTCAGCCCCTGTCCTGGACGACACGGACAGAGTGCGACTCATCCTCGGAATTCACCCGCTACGACACATGACCTCTCGTGAAATCCGCTCTGCTGCCAAGCCGTTGCTTCGGGAGATAGCGCGAATCAGCCGGGAGCGAACCGCGTCCGCAGTTCGTTCTTGAGCACCTTGCCGGTGAGGTTGCGGGGCAACGCTTCCACCAATTCGAGGCGCTCCGGCGACTTGTGCTTGCTCAGACCGCTGGCCTGGCAATGGTCGAACAGCGACGACAGCGTCACCTCCACCCCAGCCTGCGCGACGACCACCGCGCACACCCGCTCGCCGGTACGCTCGTCGGGCACACCGATCACGGCGACGTCAGCCACACCGGGATGCGTCGCGAGCACACCTTCGATCTCGAGCGCCGAGATGTTCTCCGCGTTGCGGATGATCGCGTCTTTGATGCGTCCGGTGACTGTCACGTTGCCCGCGCTGTCGATCCGTCCGCGATCGCCGCTGCGGAACCAGCCGTCGACGTCGAACGCGTCGGCGTTCAGGGTCTCGTCGACGTAGCCGAGGAAGCACTGGGGCCCCTTGAGCCGCAACTCGCCCTCTTCGCCAGGCGGAACTTCGCGCTCGTTGTCATCGACCACGCGGACAGACACCCCGGTCACGGGCCGACCCACGGTGTGATCGAGTACCGCCGGGGGTCCGTCCGGCGGCGGCGAGGTCACCACCGGAAACTCGGTCAGGCCCCAGGCATTTGCCACGCCCGCCACCGCGAGGGTTTCGCGCACCTGCCGTCCGAGCTCAGCGGTGATCGGCGCGCCGCCACCCACACAGCCACGCAGATCGGGAAAGAGCGGCTCGGGACCGTGTGCGCGCTGCGCGGCCATGAACGCAACGAAGAAGGGCGTGGCCGAGCCGAGAATCGTCGGCCGGTGCGCCGCGATCGCTTTCGGGGTCTGCACCGGATCAAAAGTGTCGAAGAGCACCAGACGCATGCCAGTGAGCAGACTTGCCGCCAGCATCGCTGCGCCGCCGATGTGCGACACCGGGAAAGCGATCGGATTGACGTCGGTGTTCGATGCACCGAACATCCCGACCACCCCTGCGGATCCTGCGATCACCGAGCGATCGCAGTGCCGAACGCCCTTGGGCGCCGCGGTGGTGCCCGACGAGTAGTAGACCCAACGCGGCAGATTGGCATCTGTCGGAGGCGCCGGCAGTGACGAGACCTCACCGCGCGGGAGTCTGAGGTCCGTGCCGATCCGGGCCGCGTGATCAACGACAACGACCGTCATCGGTCGATCTCGCGCAAGGTCCTCGGCGAGCGCGACGTGATCGAACCCGCGCCACACACCAGGAACGATGAACACGTCGGTGCCGAGTTGCGTTGTAGCGAAACCGACTTCGCGCTCCCGCCAGATCGGTAGGATCGGATTCTGGACGGCGCCGATGCGCGTCAACGCCACCATGACGACCAGCGTCTCCAGGGTGGACGGCAGCTGCCAGGACACCACGGATCCGGGGCCGACTCCCCTTTCGGCCAGCGCCGCCGCGGCGCTTTCCGCCGCGGCCCGCAGCGCGGCATTCGTCAGGCTGCGACCGAAGTCGTCGACGAGGACAACCCGATCGGGGTGCGCACGTGCGGCCTGTTCGACCAGACCCCAATACGTTCCGCGCATCAGCGGTTCGGCAACAGCAGCCGACGCTTCGCGAGGATGTTGCGCATCATCTCATTGCTTCCGCCAGACACCGTGTACGCACGCGACCACAACCAGCATTCTCGCAGACGCTGTTTGGCTTCGTCGACAGTCGGATCGGCGGCGACGGTGCATAGCAACGGGGCGAGTTCGGCGCCGTAGGCCGAAACGCTGTGGTAGGTCTCGGCGAAGCTCAGTTTGGCGATCGAACCGTCGCCCGGTTGCTCGGCACCTACGACGAGACGTTCGACATGGTCGTCGATGAATGACTTCGCCACTTCGACTTCCACGGCCAATTCGGCCACCGTCTGTCGAATGTCGTCATGCTCGAATGCAGGCCTGCCGTCGAGTGTGGCGTTCTGCACCACCGTCACCAAGTCGTCAATCAGAAGCTCGAGCAGTATGACGTTGCCGCCGATTCCAAAGCGCTCGAAGTCCAGGCCCGCCATGATGATCGACCAACCCTGACCGGCCTCGCCGATCAGATTGTCCTCAGGAATCTTCACAGCGTCGAGGAAGACCTCGTTCACCTCGATCGCCTCATTGATCGTCCGGATCGGACGCACCTCGACGCCCGGGGCCGACAACGGCACGATGAAGGCCGAGAGGCCGTGATGGCGCGACGACGACGGGTCGGTGCGGATGAGCGCGAGACCCATATCGGCCCAGTGCCCGTCGGTGATCCACGTTTTTTGCCCGTCGAGCACCCAGCTGCCGTCGTCCTGTCGAACTCCACGACTGCGGACATTGGCGATGTCGCTGCCGGCATCGGGCTCGCTGAGCAGCTGGCACCAGACATGCTCACTACGCCGAATGGGTGGCAGCAGTGCCGCCTTCTGTTCCGCCGATCCGAAATGCAGCAACACATGAGCGGCGAGGTTGACCTGGTCGACGGGGCGCGGCGCACGTGCACGCAAGAGTTCCTCGCTGAGGATCCGGTCGTGCAGCGGATGATGGTCGGCGCGGCCGCCGTGTTCGACGGGCCAGTCGGCACCGACGAATCCTGCGTCGAACAGCGTCGCGAACCATCGGCGCAAGTGAGCTTCTTGTTCGGGATTCTCCGGCGCTCGCCGCCCTTCCCGTGCAGCGAAAGGCGGCGCATGCTCGCTGATGTGCGCCCTGACGCGGTCGCGGTACTCGGTCAGCTGCGCCGCGGTGGGCCGTGCGCCGAAAGCGCTCACCAGCCGGACCTTTTGGCGAAAAGCACACGGCTGGACCGAGCCGTGCCGAGCAGGTACGCGTTGGTGAACACTCGGCGCAACTCGTGATGCAGCGGGTACTCCCAGGTGAATCCGATACCGCCGGACAACTGCATGCACTCGTCGATGGCTGCGGTCGCCTTCGCCGTGGCGAACGCATGCGCCGCTGCGGCCAGTGCGATGACGTCGTCAGATCGATCGCCGGACCCAAGGGCACGGGCGGCCTTCATGATGATCGCCCGCGCCTTCGCCTCGAACACCAGCAGATCCACCAGTCGATGCTGGACCGCCTGGAAACTCGCGATCGGCACGCCGAAGGCGACACGTTCGGAGAGGTAGGCGGTCAGCCGCCCGAACGCGGCCGATACGGCTCCCAACGAATCCGCGCTGAGCAGTACCCGGGCTACCGCGAGCAGCTGGTCCGCCCGCTCGGGACCTCCGATCCGCAGGCTCTGCGCCTCAGAGACGTCGACGCGCCAGGCTGCACGGTCGACGTCCAACAGCTCTTCATCGCGTTTTTTTGGCATCCGGTCGACGTCCTCGAACAGATCAATACCGTTGCTTCCCAACCTGATCAGGACGTCGATCGCGTCGCCACCCGCAACTCGGACCGTATCGCCGGCCGAAGCGCACCACGCCGCGGCGGTGCCCTCGAGAATCGCGGACAACCATCGGTCGCGCACGTCGTCCGGCGCCGAAGCAACTGCGGCAGCGGCGATCACACTTCCGAACCACGCCGACGAGTTCCTGGTGCGGCCGAGTTCTTCGGCGATGACGGACGCCTCGGTGGGACGCCATCCGCTGCCGCCTAGTTCCTCCCCGACGAGCAACCCGGTCCAATCCATAACCGCAAGTTCTTTGAGGCAGTCCTGCGCGACCCGCCGGGCAAGAAAATCGCGCGCCGTTTCGCGGAGCAGATCGAGGTCGATGTCATCCTCGTGCGCCTCGCCCATCGGCTGTCAGCTCCGGGTGAGCAGCGCAATAGCGTTGTCTCGCATGATCCGCTTCTTGGCGGCGTCGTCGAGCGGGTCGAGCAGCTTGACGAAGTCGGCGGGCTCGGCGAGGCCCTCAGCGTGCGGGTAATCCGAACCCATCAGCAGACATTCGTCGTAGCCGAGACGGTCGACAATCGTGGGGATGTCGTCTTCGGGGTAGGGCACGACGCCGACATGGCGCTTGAAGATCTCCGATGGCCGCTCGGTGAGCTTGCCGCCGATCCACGGCCCGTTGCGGCCCATCCCCCGGCTCTTGTCCATGTGGATGACGAACTGCGGCACCCACTCCGCTCCGTGTTCGGCCACCAACACGTTCAATCCGGGGAATCGGCCGAACAGGTTGTCGAAGATCAGCGCCGACAGCGTGTCCTCGATCGGTCGCTGACCGTAGATGTTCATCCACTGCCAAGCCGACATGTGCCATGCGGCGGGGTCGGGGTTGTGTCCCCATGCCGGGGAAATGGCGTTGAAATACCAGAACGGTTGGATGTGGAACACCAGCGTGCAGCCGGCCTCTTGCAGTCGGGCATAGATGGGATCGAAGTACGGATCGCCGGGTGACCGACCGTGCGCCGGACCCGTCGGCAGCAGCACCATCTTCGCCCCCTGGGCGATGATGGCCTCGGTTTCGGCGACGGACGACTCCAGATCCCGTAGCGACAACAACGCCGTCGCGTAGATCTTGTCCTCGAAATTGAAACCCCACGTGTCGTCGAACCAGCGATTGAACGACCGCAGATTGGCGTAGAGAGCCTCGGTGTCGTCGACGTAGTGTTCGGCCGCCAGGGCCATACCCGCCGGGAAGATGACGGCCCGTTCGACGTTCTGCTCTGCCATCACGTTCAGTCGCGCGTCGCGTTCCAGCCACTCGGGCTGCATTGGCTGCGGCTCGTAGGTCTCATCCGGGTTGCCCGAACCCATCTGCTTGAGCATCTCCTTCAACGAGCCGGGTCGGTAGGCCAGGTCGAAACCCAGGCCCGCCTCGCTGTTGAACGTCGCGATCCGATGGCCGGCGAGGATGACCTCTTTGCCGTCCGCGGACCGCACCGGAGCGATGGCTCGATCGTGAAATTCTTTGGGCAGATAGCGGGTAAACGCATCGCGCGTCTCGTAGCAGTGGGTATCGCAGTCGAAAATCCCGTAATCGAGCTTCGTCGTCACCGCGCGGCTCCTTCGTGCGAGAATGGGCATTCTCCTATTTCAGAAAAGATACTATCCTCTCCCGGGAATGCCTATCCCGGGTGGGGCCGGGCCCCCTGGAGGCATGCAATCGATGACTGAAGCGGACGACCTTCGGCAGGCCGTGCGGGAGTTTCTCCAGGCCACGTCGCCGCCGGAGCGCGTGCGTGAGCTCATGGACACCGACGACGGCTACGACCGGGCGGTATGGAAACAGATGGCCGGGCAGCTCGGGCTGCACGGCATCGCCATCGGTGAGCACTTCGGCGGCGCCGGCGCCACCATGAGCGAACTCGCAGTGGTCTTCGAAGAGATGGGCGCTGCGCTTCTGTGCGCACCGTTTTTCAGCACGGTGGCGCTCGCCGCCCATGCATTGCAGTTCAGTGGCGACTCCGAGGCGATGGAGAGATACCTGCCAACCCTCGTCGACGGTTCCACCACCGCGACGGTCATCCTCAATGGTCGACTGGACCCGTGGGACGAGTCCGCCCTCACGTTGACGGTACGCCGTGATAGCACCGACCACCGGATCAACGGTACGGCCCGTTACGTCGTCGACGGCCACACCGCGAATCTGATTCTGGCAGCGGCGAATACGGGGCTCGGACCGTCGCTCTTCGCGGTATCGGGAGATTCGGAGGGTTTGGCACGGGAGCCGTTGGCCACCCTGGATCGCACACGCAAGGTGGCGCGCCTGCAATTCGACGACGTACCCGCGCAATTGATCGGGACCGAAGGCGACGCTGCGACCGGTCTGGCCCGAACCTCGAACATCGCGTTGGTCGCGCTGGCCGCCGAGCAGACCGGTGCCGCGCGGCGCTGTCTCGACATGGCCGTCGGCTACGCCAGGGAGCGGATCCAGTTCGGGCGGGCGATCGGCAGCTTTCAGGCCGTCAAGCATCGCTGCGCGGACATGCTGGTAGCCGTCGAAGGCGCCAAGTCGACCGTGTCCCACGCCGCAAAAATCGGCGATGATCTGCCGGTTGCCGCGTCGGTGGCGAAGATGGTGTGCTCGGATGCACTCCTACAGGTCGCGCTGGACAATATGCGGATCCACGGCGGCATCGGCTTCACCTGGGAACACGACGCACACCTTTACGTCCGGCGCGCGAAGGCAACCGCGTTGATCTTCGGCACCCCCGACTACCACGCGCAACGCTTGGCAACCCTCGTCACCTCATCACAGCGCTAGCCGGAAGGACGACCGTGACCATCTCCTACTCCCTGGAACTACCCACTCACCGGGTGGACGCACTCTCCGAGTTCGTCACCGCCGCGGCCATCTCGGACATCGCACGTGCCGGGGAGACCAGTGGATTTGCGGCCGTACACGTCACCGACCACCCAGCGCCTGACGCCAAATGGCTCGACCACGGAGGCCACCACGCACTGGACCCGTTCGTCGCGCTGTCGTTTGCGGCGGCGGCGACCACCGACGTCAAACTGTTGACCAATGTTTACATCGCCGCGTACCGCAACCCGTTCCTCAGCGCGAAGTCGATCCAGAGCCTCGACGTCCTCTCCGGTGGACGGCTTATCCTCGGCACAGCGGCGGGCTATCTGAAACCCGAATTCAAAGCGCTTGGAATTGATTTCGACAATCGCGGAGCGCTGCTCGACGAGGCCCTGGACGTCCTGACCAAGGCACTGAGCGGAGAGGACGTGGCGTACGAAGGCACGGGATACAACCGCACACCGCGTGCGGTAAAGGACG
>NZ_LZMC01000090.1 GCF_001668615.1 Mycobacterium sp. 1274761.0 | reverse complement strand
GCCACCACCTGATCGCGCACCGACGGCGGTGGCAGGACCGCACGTGGCGCAGCAGTCGTCGGTGTGACGGGAGCGGCCGCGACGCCGTGGCCGTGCGGCACCGGCGTGACGAGGAGCAGTACCAGGCACGCACCGACCGCCGCTCCCGTCAGCCCGCCGCCGACTGCCAAGCTGCGGTTCGCTGACGACGTCAACGCCGGCACGAACCGCGCCGGGTTCTCGACGAGGTGCAGAGTCAGGATCGCCAGCCCGAACGACACCATTATCATCGCCAACCGGGCGGCCAAGCCGAGCGCTGCGCCGAACACGAAAGGCGCCAGCAGCAAAACCGGCCAGTGCCACAGGTACCACGAGTACGACAACCGACCGACCGACCGCATCGCCGGCTTCGACAGGAAGCGTCCGACACCCAGATCCGGTGTTGCACAACCCGCGCCGATCACGAGCACCGTGCCAAGCACCGGCAACAGCGCCGTCGTGCCCGGATACGGCGTGTCCTCGCCGATCTGTGTGCAGGTGACCACGATCAGCGCCAGTCCGCCCCAACCCACCAGCGCAGCCGACGGGCCCGGCAGGTGCCGCCACACACCGGTGGTCAACGCCACCAGCCCGCCGACCGCCAGCTCCCACGCCCGCGTCGGCAGCGAAAAGAACGCCCACGACGGCCAGTTGTCCGTGCAGACGACAGACCCAACGAACGACAGCACCGCCAGCACGGCGAGCATCGCGACCGGCGGCCACAGCGTCGGTCGCCGGGCCAAGCGCGTGAATAGCCATGCGATACCGACGATCAGTGCCGGCCACAGCAGATAGAACTGCTCCTCCACCCCGAGCGACCAGTAGTGCTGCAGCGGTGATGGCGAGGCATCAGCGCTCAGGTAGTCGGTGCCCTCGATCGCCAATCGGTAGTTGCCGACATACAGTGCGCTCGCGATACCGTCGCCGAGAACGCTGCGCGCCTGAAGGGGTGGCAGCAGCATCGCCGATGCGGTGCACGTCGCGACGAGCACCGTGATCGCGGCAGGCAGCAATCGGCGCGCCCGCGCGGCGTAGAACTTGGCCATCCGCACCGTTCCGGTACTCGACGCCTCACGCCACAACATCCCGGTGATCAGAAATCCGGAGACGACGAAGAAGACGTCGACACCAATGAACCCGCCACTGGCCCCGGGTAGCCCTGCGTGGAACAGCACCACCGCGATGACCGCGACGGCTCGCAACCCTTCGATGTCGTGGCGGAACTGCCTCTTCAGCAGAGGTCCTCGCCCGTTCGCAGGGGCGCCGCGTCGGGAGGCAGTGCTGGGCGTAGTGGCAAGGTAATTCACTCGAGCCACGATCGTCTCACGACGTGGTGATCGGCCCGAGGATCAACGCGCTATCTCGCCAGCCAGGCCAACTCACGCGGTAGCTTCTCCCGCCACGCCGCCACGTCGTGACCACCGACGAACGACACACCCGACGGCGGCCGGCGCAACGACGACACGAACTGTTTGGTGGCGTCATAGAAGCGGTCGTTGTCGCCGCAGTCGATGCGCAGCGGGATATCCGACAGGGAAGGCGTGCCGTATACCGAGTAGGCGATCCAGTCCGCCGGGCCGTCGAACGCGCGTTCCTGGAGGGCCTCGGAATAGTCGGTGAAGAGCGCGGGTGCTACCGCACAGATCGCCGCGGTTCGCTTCGGCCCCAACGCCCCGCCGAGCAACAGCGCGCCGTAGCCGCCCATCGACCAGCCGATGAAACTCACCCGCGACGTGTCCAGACCCTTGGCCGCCAACATCGGCAGCAGCTCGGTGAGGACCATCGCCCCTGAGTCCTCACCGGTAACGCGACGGTGCCACCACCCGTTGCCCCCGTCGACGGACACCACCGCGAACGGCGGGTAGCCCGCTTTCGCCAACTCCGCCAGGCCCGCTTCCACACCCATGGCCATCACGCCCTCGGCATCCATGTCGCGGCCATGCAGCGCGATGACGGTCCGCAGTGGTCGGGTGAACCGGCCCGGTGGGAGCGCGATGGCCCACTTCGTCTCGATTCCACCGCGGGCCGTCGAGACGAACGACCCCGTCAGCATCGTCGGTAACCCGCCCGCCGAGGAGGGTGACGGCGGGTCGGCGGGGGGAGCGCCCGCCGCGGTCGCCAACCCCAACTGCCACACCGGGTCCAGCGCATATGCACCGGCGAGTCCCGCGCCCAGCCGCAACATCGTGCGGCGTGTCATCTCCGGCATCGGCGGGTCAGACAAACGCGAGCCAGCTCGGAAGTGCGCGTTCGCGTGAATCGCACAGCACCTGCCGGGTGTCGCAGCTGCCTTTGGGAACGCCTGCACCACTCCACATTCCGCCAGTGTCCCGTCTCAGCACGATGGCCGACGACCCGCCGCCGTCCAGCAGCAGCGCGGTGTCAGAGCCAAGCCCGCGGAACAGGTCCTGAATTTGGTCGGGTGTGTAGCTGCCGCCCTGGAACACATACAGCTGATCGTTGGTTCGGTTGTAGGCCAACGCCGTACGGGCGGCGCTCGGTCCTGCGTCGTTGAGTTGGCCGCTGTCACCGGGAGCCAACAGGCCCAGGCCCGCAACGGCGACGAACTTGGCGTTCTGGTCGAGCAGCTTCTGGATTTCTGGCGATGCGGCGTCATAGTCGTTGGGGCCCTTGGGCATGACGACATAGGGCGCACCGCCGGACGGGAGGATCATCGTCGCCAGCGCGGCCCACTGCTCGTCACCACCGGACAACCCCTGCTTACCTGCATAGGCCAGCGTGCCCGTCACCGCGGCGTTGGCCCTGCCCTGGCCGCTGGTGTTGTCGACGTAGGCGCCTAGTGGCGAACTGCATTTGGTGTCGCGCCACGACCCGCCCTTCTGGCCGCGCACGTCGAAGAAGTTCGCGTTGATGGCGATCGTCGGCTGGCCGAGCGCCTGCCACGCCTCCAGTGGCGAATAGACCTCGGAGGCCTGCCACAATCCTTCGCCGGTGCGCGCGCCCGCGGTCCGCTCGCAGCGCGATTGGTAGCCCTGGTGACTGTCGACCAGCAAGCGGGGTTTCAGTCGGTCTGACGCGTTCTTGATCGTCATCAAGTGCCCGCCGCTGTTCATCTCATACCAATTGCCGCCGGCGTTGAGCATGGGTGCGGGGTGGCCGTCGCCGAAGTTGTAGACGAGGTATGACCCTTGTGTGTTGGCGATCGCGCCTGCGAGCAAGGCTCGGCCGTCGGCGCGTGCCACCGGCGCGGCTGTCGCCGACAGCGCCGTCACCAGCACTAGCGCGGCGGCGTACGCCAGAAACCGCACCCGGCTTGGAGCGGCTGGTGTTGGCACGGTTTGACCTCATTCGAAGCGCGGAAACGAGACCTCCCCATCACACCAACCTCACAGTCAACTTCCGTAACGCGACAGTCACGATCCGATATCGCTCGCGCGGGGCGTGGAAACCGGCGTCGAGGGGTAATCCGGTGTGGGTCGGTCCCTCAACTAAGGAGCAAACATGATCGGAACGATTCTCAGCGCGTTGGTCGTCGGTTTGATCGTCGGCGCGCTGGCGCGGCTCATTATGCCCGGTAAGCAGAACATCGGCGTGATCATGACGATCGTCCTCGGCGCACTGGGCGCGTTCATCGGGACGTGGCTGACGTATCAGCTGGGTTATCAGAACTCCAATGGCGGCTTCGAGATCATCCCGTTCCTCGTCGGGATCATCGTGGCGATCATCCTGATCGCGATTTACGTGGGCATCACCGGTCGTCGCGGCACCAGGACGCCGACGACGCGTTAGCGGCCGCGCGGGGTGAGGCGGTAAACAGCGCCCGCGTCATCATCGGTGATGTAGACGGCGCCGTCCGGTCCGGGGACAGCCGCGACCGGGCGGCCCCATCTGGAGCCGTCGTCGGCCTGAAATCCTCCGACGAGCGTCTGCTGGTTGCCCAAAGTCCCCGCCCGCCAAGCAAAGAAAGATACCTCCGGCGCCTGCGGCGGCTGCCGGTTCCATGAGCCGTGTACGCCGACCAACGCGCCGTTTGCATACGGTGGCGGCAGCAACCCGGTGGTGAAAGCGAGTCCCAGCGGTGCGGCGTGGGCGCCCAGGCTCTGCTCCACCGGCGACAACGCGGCGCAATCCATCCGCGACCCGTCGCGGTTGGTCGACATGTCGCGGATGAACGGCAAGTTCGACGGCCCACCCTCGGGATTGCAGAAGGGCCAACCCATTTCACGGCCCGGCGTCAGCCGTGCCAAAGACTCCGGCGGATGATCGTTGACGTAACGCATGTCGACATTGCCGCGGGGGTCCGGGGCGTTGTCGCGGTTGTTGACCGCGGTCCACACTGAACCATCCGGCGCGACGGCCAGGCCCGTTCCATTGCGAACTCCGGTCGCGAAGGGCCGGGCCCGACCACCGCCCGGCGGGATCCACATGATGGTGGCGCGCGGCGGATCGGCGTCGCGATCTTCGGCCGAAACGTTGCCTGTCGATCCGATCGAGAAGTACACCGCGCCATCATGGCCAACCGCAACGCTTTTCAGCGCGTGCGCATAGGCACCGCGCAGTTCGGGGCTGCGTGCGTCGGGAAGATCGTCGGCGATGGTGCGGCGGTTGACCGCGGCGCCGCCGGCGTAGTCGTATGCGTCGATCTGGTCGCTCTCGGCGACATAGAGTGTCGACCCGGCAAACGCCATCCCGTGCGGTTGTTCAAGCCCGTCGAGCAAGACCGATTGGTCTGGTGCCGCATCGGGTTTCGGCGTCAGCTTCACGATCTGTCCGGTCGCCGGCACCGACACGAGTAGCGCTTTGTCCGGCGTCCACACTGCCAGCCGGGCTTTCGGTATGCGGGCCCATACCGAAAGTGACCATCCCCCGGGAATCATCGCGTGCCGCGGCTCGTCGAACGGGGCTTGGGCGAACCGGGCGGGGACGTCGACAGGAGCCGACACAAGGTTGTTCGACGGTGTCGATGGTGGTGCCTGCGGTTGCGGCGGCTCCGACGAGCACCCGGCCAGAAGCGCGACGCCGACCAGTGCGGAGGCTATCGTGTTACGCCCCAGCCAAATCCGCATGCATCTCCCACACCAGAAGCTCTGACGGCTCGGTCGCCGTCACCCGCCGACCACCCGCAGCGGTGAACCGGACGGCGTCACCCTCGCTCAACGACCCGGCCTCTTCGAGTGTGACGGCGCCGCGAGCCACGAACAGGTGCACGAACGGCGCATCCGGCAGAGCAACCGTGTCGCCCGGCTGCAGTCGCGCTGCGTGCAACGTGGCGTTCTTGTTGTGGATGCTGATCGCCGCGTCGTCGCTGCGCCCCGACGCGATGGTCGTCAGGCCCCCGGCGAGGTGCGCGTCGTCGATCTCAGCCTGCTGGTACCCGGGTTCGATGCCCGACTCGTCGGGCGCCAGCCACATCTGTATGAAATGCACCCGCTCGCTGACGGACCCGTTCTTCTCCGAGTGCAGCACACCGGTCCCCGCTGACATCCGCTGCGCCAGCCCCGGAAAGATCACGCCCGAGTTGCCCATCGAGTCGCGGTGTTCCAGTGCCCCGTGCAGCACCCACGTGACGATTTCCATGTCGCGGTGCGGGTGGGTATCAAACCCGGCGGCCGGCGCGACGATGTCGTCGTTGTTGACCAGCAGCAGCCCGTGGTGGGTGTTGGAGGGGTCGTAATAGCTCGCGAACGAGAACGAGTGCCTGGAGTTCAGCCAGTCCGTCGTGCTGGTTCCGCGTTGGTTCGCGCGGCGGATGTCGACGGGTGCCGTCATGAACCCCAGGGTAGCGACGGCGTGAAATCAGGTTCCAGCACGCTTATCCACAGGTTTACGTGCCATAAGTCTGATCTGACCGGGCGATGTCGGCGCCCTCGGCGAGCGTCGAGCCATGGACGAGACAGCAGAACCTTTCATCGGTACCGAAGCTGTGGCAGCAGGGATGAGCCGACGGCAGCTGAGCCGCCAGTACACAGCGGTATATCGCAACGTGTATGTCAGGAAAGGGACCCAGCTGACCGCGCGATCCCGCGCGAAGGCTGCGTGGCTCTGGTCCGGACGCAACGCCACCTTGGCCGGGCTTTCGGCAGCGGCGATGCATGGTTCGTTGTGGATTGATCCGGATCTACCCGCCGAGCTCATTCGCACCGGGGATGAGGTGGACGGAATTCTCATTCGTCGCGACAGGTTGGCCGATGACGAGTACTGCGTCGTGGAGAGCATGCCGACTACTACACCGGCCCGCACCGCGTACGACCTCGGACGTCGAGGGAACCTGACGCAAGCAGTCGTCCGGCTCGACGCGCTCGCTCGCGCGACGGGACTCGTTCGCGGCGACATTGATCCGGTGGTTGCGCGTCATCGTGGCGCACGAGGAATCGTTCAACTGCGCCAGGCGCTCGACTTGATGGACGGCGGCGCCGAGTCTCCGCAGGAATCGCGCACCCGCTTGCTGCTCGTTCGAAACGGCTTGCCAACGCCCCAGACACAAATCGCGGTCGTCGACGAGTTCGGGTTTCCTTATGCGCGGATCGACATGGGCTGGGAGCAGTGGAAGGTGGGAGTCGAGTACGACGGGGCCCAGCACTGGCTCGATCCCAGGCAGCGGACGTGGGACATCGATCGATGGGCCAAACTCGCCGCCGGCGGCTGGCTCATCGTCCGTGTCAGCAGCGAATTGCTTCGCAACCGGCCAGGTGTTGTCATCGCCCGGGTCGTCGACGCATTACGGCAGGCAGGTTGGCGGGGCGAAATCAGACTTGTTTCACGGCAAACAGCGAAATTCGTGGCATAAGTCTGATCTCGCGGGCTATAGCGAGGCGGGTAGGCCAAATTTTTCGAACAGCGTGGCGTCGCCGAACGCGACGACATGCGCTACGGCTTGGCCCGTCACATCGATCACATGAAACTGGAACGCCTCGTGCACACCCGTGTCCTTGTTGCGCATATATAACCCCGCGGCGGGCTGGCCGTTGGCCGTCGTCGGCAGCAGCCGCATGTCGCCGGCCTTCTCGGCGGGACAGTGCTTCTTGATCAACGCCTTGATGGCCGCCGGCGACTGATACCAGCCGTCGAACGGCGGCATCTCCCACACCGCCTCCTCGGTGAACATCTCCACAAGCTTGTCGATGTCGTACGCCTCGAACGCCGCGATGTAGCGGTCCAGCAGGTCCTTGGTCTCGGGGGAGTCCGGCGCGTCCAGCGTGTCGTTCTCGCTGGGACCCGCGGCGTCGAGTTGCGCGCGCGCCCGTTGCAACAGGCTGTTGACCGCGGCCGTCGACGTCCCGATCGCGTCGGCGACCTCGGCGGCCTTCCACTGCAGCACCTCGCGCAGCACCAGCACCGCCCGCTGCCGCGGCGACAAATGCTGAAGAGCCGCAACGAACGCAAGCCGGACCGACTCCCGCGAGCCGACGATCACCGACGGATCGGAAGGGTCGTCCGCAGTGTCCGGCAGCGGTTCCAGCCAGCTGACCTCGGGGCGCGTCAGTTCAGCGGCGGGGTCGGCGCTCGGCTGGCCCAGGCCCGTCGGCAGCGGCCGCCGCTGCTTGCCCTCGAGCGCCGTCAGGCTGGTGTTGGTCGCGATGCGATAAAGCCAGGTCCGCACCGACGATTTGCCTTGGAAGCCCTTGTAGGACTTCCACGCGCGCAGATATGTGTCCTGAACCAGATCCTCGGCGTCGTGAATAGAGCCAGTCATCCGGTAGCAGTGCGCAAGCAACTCGCGTCGGTAGCGCTGCGCTTCGGTCAGGAATTCATCAGCATCGGCGGCCGAATTTTCTGAGTCAGCCGGTCCGTAGCTCTCGGCGAGCACACTCACGCCGCCGAGCTTACGCAGTACCGCCGACAACTCATGGCTATCCGTTCGGCCGGGTTAGCTACTCTGCGCTGATGGCCAGTAGTCGCTACGAGCGGTCCTTCGAGGGCGTCGACGGCGTCCGCATCGTCTACGACGTATGGGAACCCGAAGAGGACTGCCGTGGTCTGGTCGTGTTGTGTCACGGCTACGCCGAACACGCCCGCCGATACGACCACGTCGCGCAGCGACTCGGCCAGTCGGGCCTGGCGGTCTATGCCCTCGACCTGCGCGGCCACGGCCGCTCCGGGGGTAAGCGGGTGTACCTGAAGAACATCTCCGAATACACCGACGACTTCCACGCCCTGGTCGGCATCGCGGCTGCGGAGTACCCGGAGCTCAAGCGCATTGTCCTCGGCCACAGTATGGGCGGCGGGGTCGTCTTCGCCTACGGCGTGGAACATCCCGACGACTACACCGCAATGGTGCTGTCCGGCCCTGCAGTCGCCGCCCAGGACGGGGTACCGCCGGTGATGATGGTCGCCGCGAAGGTGCTCGGCAGGCTGCTGCCCGGCCTGCCCGTCGAACAGCTCCCCACCGACGCTGTGTCGCGCGACCCGGAGGTGGTCGCCGCCTACAACGCCGACCCGCTGGTGCATCATGGCAAGCTGCCCGCCGGTATCGCCCGGGCGCTCATCGGCGTCGGCGAGACCATGCCGCAGCGCGCACCGGTGCTGACGGCTCCGCTGCTGGTCGTGCACGGCGAGCAGGACAAGTTGATCCCGGTCAGCGGCAGCAGGCGCCTGATGGAGTGCGTCGGGTCGAAGGACGCGGAGCTCAAGGTGTACCCGGAGCTCTACCACGAGGTGTTCAACGAACCCGAGCGTGCCACGGTGCTCGACGATGTCGCGTCGTGGATTGAGACACGGCTGTGAAAGCTGTTGTCGCCCTCGCCTTCGCGCTGCTTACGCTGCTGTCGGCCGGCTGTTCGTCCGACGATGCCAAAGACAAGCCATGGGTGGAGGACGAGGTCAGCTTCGATGCCAGCGGCCTCACCATCCATGGCACGTACCGCCACCAGAACGACGCGCCACCTGGGCCCGCCGCGTTGCTGATCTCCGAGAGCGGACACACCGACCGCAACGGCGACAACAACGTCGTCGGGAAGATCGGCAACATGCGCCAGCTCGCCGAGTTGCTCTCCGACAAGGGGGAAGCCAGCCTGCGCTACGACAAGGTCGGCACCGGTAAAACCGGCCTCGGGCCCTATCAGGCGCGGCCCGAGGACGTCGTCAGTTCCGTCTACACGGCCGGCGCCAAGGCCGCGGCCCGCTTCCTCGCCGAGCAGGCGGGCACCGACAAGAACCGACTTTCGGTATATGCGGTCGGCGAGGGCACCGTGCACGCGATGACGCTGGCCTCCGACACGTCGCCCGGCGCGCCCAAGATCCATTCGCTCGGCCTGCTGCAGCCACTGTCCGGGCGCTATCTCGACATCATCACCAACCGGGTGCGCTCCGACGCCAGCCCCGAGACGCTGAAAACCTGGCTGGCCGCCGTCGACGAGGTCCGCACCAAGGGCACGGTGGCGAAAGATCTTCCGGAGGGGCTGGGCGCCATCCTCAACCCCGGCAACGTGAAGGCCGTCATCGAGACGGACAAGATCGACCCCGTCGCGCTGGCGGCGAAGGTGCCCGCGGGCACGCCGGTGCTGCTGACGTGCTCCGACACCGACCGGCAAGCGCTGTGCTCGACGATGCGGCCACTCATCGATGCGCTGGGACACACCGCGCTGACCGTGGTCGAACTCAGGGGCGTCAACCACGTGCTGCGCGACGACCCGAGCGACAATATCGCCAACCTCGCGAAGGACGCTCCGCTTTCTCCACAGCTTGTGAACGCGCTCGACGGGTTTGTCGGAAAGTAGCTTTAGTCTGGGTCGCAATGACTGACGACAAGATGCTGGCCCGCATCGCCGCCCTGCTGCGTCAGGCCGAGGGCACCGACAACGAACACGAAGCCGCAGCGTTCATGGCAGCCGCGCAACGGCTGGCCACCGCAACGTCGATTGATCTGGCCGTCGCTCGTTCGCATTCCGACCAGCGGACCAAGGCGCAGATGCCGGTGCAGCGGACCATCACCATCGGCAATGCGGGCGCGCGGGGGCTGCGCACGTATGTGCAGCTGTTCGTGCTGATCGCCGGCGCCAACGACGTCAAATGCGACATCGCGTCGAACTCGACGTTCGTCTACGCCTACGGTTTCGCCGAGGACATCGACGCCAGCCACGCGCTCTACGCCAGCCTGGTGACGCAGATGGTGAAAGCGTCGGAGGCCTACATCGCCTCGGGCGAGCACCGGCCCACGCCGACGATCACAGCCCGCATCAACTTCCAGCTGGCATTCGGCGCCCGCATCGGCAAGCGGCTGGCAGAGGCCCGTGAGCAGGCGCGGCAGGAGGCAACCAAGGGCAAGACGAGCCAACCGGGCACCGCAATCGCACTGCGGGACAAGGACATCGAGCTGAAGGACTTCTATCGGCAGACGTCTCAGGCTCGCGGGACATGGCGGGCGACCAGCGCCACGGCAGGGTATTCGTCATCGGCGCGACGGGCTGGTGATCGGGCGGGCCGTCGCGCGCGGCTCGGCGGTAGCCAGGAGATCAACGGCGCGCGCAGCGCACTGAACCGGTGAATGTCCGCGACTCTCAACGCGCAAAGGTCTACGCCGCAGAGGAATTCGTGCGCACCCTGTTCGACCGCGCGGCCGAACACGGCAACCGATCAGTCGAATTCTTCGGCACGAACCTGACACTGCCGCCGGAAGGGCGGTTCGGGTCCGTCGACGGTGTGCAGAAGTATGTGGACGACGTGTTCGCGCTCGGCTCGGTGCGGGTGCGCTGGCCGAACGTTGCACCGCTGATCGTGCGGCCCCGCCGCGGTGTCACGGCCGCACACTATGAACGCGGTGACCATGGAGCCGTGATCGCAGTGCCCGAGCGGCAGACGACGTGGGCGCTGCGGGAACTCGTCGTGCTGCACGAGATCGCGCACCACCTGTGTGACGCGGTACCCCCACACGGGCCGGAGTTCGTCGTGACGTTCTGTGAACTCGCCGAGGCGGTGATGGGTCCGGAGGTGGCACACGTGCTGCGGGTCGTGTACGCCAAGGAGGGTGTGCACGAACGGTAACGTCGGGAGCGTGACGGATCCCAAGGCGCTCGATGAGTTGTTCACCCGGGTGCTGCACACCGAAGACGACGCACTACGCGCTACGCGCGAATCGGCTGCGGCCGAAGGCATGCCGGCCATCGAAGTGTCCGCGCAGCACGGACGGCTGCTGCAGTTGTTGGCGAGGATGTCAGGCACGAAGCGGGTGCTGGAGATCGGGACGCTGGCCGGCTACAGCACGATCAACCTGGCGCGCGGAGTCGGAGCCGACGGCCACGTCGTCACACTGGAGTTCGACCCGCGACATGCGGAGGTGGCCCGCGCGAACTTTGAAAGGGCTAGAGTCGCCGACCGCATCGAGGTGATCGTCGGCGCCGCGCTGGACACCTTGCCTCGGCTCGCTGAGCGCGGCGAGACGTTCGACATGTTCTTCATCGACGCCGACAAGGAGAACAACGTCGCCTACGTCGAATGGGCGGTCAAGCTGGGACAGCCGGGGTCAGTCATCGTGGTGGACAACATCGCTCGCATGGGCCGGGTGCTCCAACCTGCCGACGACGACCACCAGGCCAAGGCCGTGCGCGCCATGTTCGACATGATCGGCGAGCACCCGCGCCTGGATGCCGCGGCGATCCAGACGGTGGGCACGAAGAACTGGGACGGCTTCGCGGTGGCGCTGGTCAGGTAGCCGCGACGTCCAGCCGGCTGATTGAACGGCGGCATGCAGCGCGGAGACGCCGGCGCCGAGATGCGGTCCCGCAGAATTCCTGCCCGGCCTTTACGAGCGCTTCAGGGGCGGAGCCAGGCCGGAGTTGTGGCCGCCAGACCCATGTCGTACCGTCAACCTAGTTGATTAGCTTTCCTAGGATTCGACGAGCGTGCGGCGCCTGTCGTCGCGCATGAAAGGGTCACGCTTGCAGCGGGTTTCGATCAGCAGCCGACTGGCCCGGCGCTGGATGCTGCTGGTAGCGGTCGGTGTGATCGCAGTCGCCGGGTTTGCTGTGTATCGGCTGAACGGCATCTTCGCCTCCGCTGACGTCACGTCGACGCCGAGTGGCTCTGACAACGAGATCGTTCCGTTCAATCCCAAGCACGTGGTCATGGAGGTGTTCGGCCCCCCGGGCACGGTCGCCACCGTCACCTACACCGACGTGAACGCTCAACCGCGGCGGGCCGACGCCGCCCCGCTGCCCTGGTCCTACGACACCACCACCACCCAGCCGGCGGTCTTCGTCAACGTCTCGGCTCAGGGTGACAGCGACTCGATCGGCTGCCGCATCAAGATCGACGATGTCGTCAAGGACGAAAGATCGATCAACACCTTGAACGCCTTCACCTATTGTCTGGACAAGTCGGGATGAGCGGTCACCGGCTTCCGGACTTCATCCGGCGGTACGCGGTTCTGATCGCGCTGTTCTGGCTGGGCTTGGCGGTGGTGACGAATGTCTTCGTGCCGCAATTGGAGACCGTGGCCGAGTCACACAACGTGTCGCTGAGCCCGCAAGACTCGCCCGCGTTGCAGGCCGCCAAACGCATCGGCAAGGTGTTCGACGAGTTCGACTCAGACAGCTCGGCGATGATCGTGCTGGAGGGCGATCAGCCGCTCGGGGCCGAGGCCCACCACTACTACGACGGCCTGATCGACAAGCTCAGCGCCGACACCAAGCACGTCGAGCACATCCAGAATTTCTGGGGAGATCCTCTGACGGCGGCCGGCTCGCAAAGCGCCGACGGCAAGGCGGCGTTGGTTCAGGTCTACCTCGCCGGCAACCAGGGTGAGTCGCTGGCCAACGAGTCCGTCGACTCGGTGCGCGACATCGTCAACCACACGACACCGCCGCCGGGCATCAAGGCCTACGTCACCGGGCCGGCACCCCTGGTCACCGATCAGTTCGAGGTGGGCCGCCACGGCACGCTGAAAACCACCCTGCTGACCATCGGCGTGATCGCGGTGATGCTGCTGTGGCTCTACCGCCGCCTCACCACGGTGTTATTCGTGATTTTCACAGTGATGATCGAGTTGACCGCATCCCGCGGGACGGTTGCGGTGCTCGCCAACGCCGGCATCATCGAGCTGTCGACGTACTCGACCAACCTGCTGACGCTGCTGGTGATCGCCGCCGGAACCGACTACGCGATCTTCCTTCTCGGCCGCTTTCACGAAGCGCGTTACGCCGGTGAAGACCGGGTCTCGGCGTACAACACGATGTACCACGGCACGGCCCACATCATCCTGGGGTCCGGCCTGACGATCGCCGGCGCGGTGTTGTGCCTGACCTTCACCCGATTGCCGTACTTCAACAGCCTGGGCGTCCCTGCCGGCATCGGCGTCATGGTCGCGGTCGTGGCGGCGCTGACGCTGGCGCCGGCCCTCCTGGTTATCGGCCGGCACTTCGGCTTGTTCGAACCGGCCCGGCCGATGCGCACCAAGGGCTGGCGGCGCATCGGCACCGTCATCGTCCGCTGGCCGGGACCGGTGCTGGTGGCCACGGTGGCCATCGCGCTCATCGGGCTGCTCGCGCTGCCGAACTACAAGACGAACTACGACAACCGCCACTACATGCCCGCCAATGCGCCGGCCAACGTCGGCTACACCGCCGCCGAGCGCCACTTCTCGCAGGCGCGGCTCAACCCAGAACTGCTGATGGTCGAGGCCGACCACGATCTGCGTAACCCCACCGATATGATCCTGTTGGAGCGAGTCGCCAAGGCGGTCTTTCATACCGACGGCATCGCACAGGTCCAGTCGATCACCCGCCCGCTCGGTACGCCGCTGGACCACACATCGATCCCGTTCCAGATCAGCGCGAGCAGCGCGTCGCAGATCAACAACCTGCCGTTCCAACAGGCCCGCGGCGACGACCTGCTCAAACAGGTTGGCGTGATCAACAATTCGATCGACATCCTGCGCCAGCAGTACGCGCTGCAACAGCAGTCCGGTGAGATCACCGACGAACAGGCCAAAGCGTTCCAGCAGACGGTGGCCACGGCCAACGACCTGCGGGACAAGATCGCCAACTTCGACGACCAGTTCCGGCCGCTGCGCAACTACTTCTATTGGGAGCCGCACTGTTTCGACATCCCGATGTGTGCGGCGCTGCGGTCGCTGTTCGACGCGCTCGACGGCGTCGACGCGCTGACCGAGCAACTGGGCAACGTCTCGGGCAGCATCGCCAAGCTGGATGCCTTGCAGCCCAAGCTCCTTGCGCTGATTCCGCCACAGATCGCCAGCCAGCAGACCAACCGCGACCTGACCATGACCAACTACGCCACCACCTCGGGCATCAACGATCAATCCGCGGCGGCCCTGCAGAACTCCACAGCGCTGGGTCAGGCATATGACGCGTCGAAAACCGACGACTCGTTCTACCTGCCGCCCGAGGCATTCACCAACCCGGAGTTCCAGCGCGGGCTCAAGTTGTTCCTGTCACCCGACGGCAAAGCCGCCCGCATGATCATCACCCACGAGGGCGATCCCGCTACGCCCGAGGGCATTTCACACATCGACAACATCCGGCATGCCGCCTCCGAAGCCGTCAAGGGGACTCCGCTGGGCGGATCGAAGATCTACATCGCCGGTACCGCCGCGACGTATAAGGACATCCAGGACGGCGCCAAATACGACCTGATCATCGCCGCGATTGCGGCGCTGAGCCTGATCCTGCTCGTCATGATGTTCATCACGCGCAGCATCGTCGCCGCGTTCGTCATCGTGGGCACTGTGGCGCTGTCGCTGGGCGCCTCGTTCGGGCTGTCGGTCCTGATCTGGCAGGACCTGTTCGGTATCGAGCTGTACTGGATCGTCTTGGCGCTCGCCGTGATTCTGCTGCTGGCCGTGGGGTCGGACTACAACCTGTTGCTGATATCGCGGTTCAAGGAGGAGATCGACGCCGGCCTGAACACCGGCATCATCCGGGCGATGGCGGGCTCGGGCGCGGTGGTGACGGCAGCGGGTCTGGTGTTCGCCGCGACGATGGCGTCATTCCTGTTCGCTGACTTGCGGATCCTCGGTCAGATCGGCACCACGATCGCGCTGGGTCTGTTGTTCGACACGCTGATCGTGCGGTCGTTCATGACGCCGTCGATCGCGGCGCTGATGGGCCGCTGGTTCTGGTGGCCGCTGCGGGTGCGTCAGCGGCCCGTCCCGCAGTCGTTCGCCGCGAGCCGCAAGGAGCAGCAACTACCCCTGTGGGACTAGGCCCGTGCGGGCTCGGGCGACGGCAGCCGGTTTTTCAAGCGTGCGACCCGTCTCAGTTGAGCCGCCATGTTCATGGAGGTCAGCATCGGGATGCCGCCGATGAACGTGCGGAACGAGGGGTTGCCGCCGTGGATGTGCAGCATGAACAGACAGCCGACCACGTAGAAGAATCCCATGGTGAACAGCGCCGCGGGAATCGCGTAGGCCAGCGGCGAGCGGGCATCGGCGATGAGTTCGTTCGCGTAGTCCACTTCGTCCTGCGAGAGGGGTTGCCCCTTACGGAGTTTGGCCAGCACCTCTTTGTGGGCGCCGACCTTCTCGCCCAGCGGATGAGCCGGCCGCCGCTCCAGCCGGCTGATGTAGACGAATACGCAAGTGGCGAACACGATTTCCAGCACGGCAGCCAGCACCGTGAGATCACCCCATGGACCGAGATTCACCCTACAAACGCTACCTGATCTAAGTAATTCTGACGGCGCCGACTGCGTGCTTGCTGGCTTACAACGTCGGCAGGGTAATGGTGGGCAGCGTCGGCAAAGTCGGGAGCGTCACCGTCGGCAGAGTCGGCAGGGTCACCGTAGGCACAGTTGGCAGAGTCGGCGCGGTAGGCAGGGTCACCGTGGGCACAGTTGGCAGAGTCGGCGCGGTCGGCAGGGTCACCGGAGGCACAGTTGGCAGAGTCGGCGCGGTAGGCAGGGTCGGCCACGTGACACTGATTGGGGGCACATTCAGCCCGACAGGAAGACCTGGGTCGTACCACACACCGGTGCCGTCTATGGGGTCGCCGGGCCAAAACCATCCCGGCCCGTATCCGAAAACGTCTCCGTCTTGCCCATAAGTTTGTTGAGGCATCGGTGTACCTGGGACGAAAGGCGAGGCAGCGGCGATCGCGGTACCCGCCGCGCCCAGTCCCAGCACGCCCACACTCAGCGCACCGCCGACAGCTGTTGCGAGAAGAATCTTCTTGAGATTCACGGCTCACCCCCGTGCTACCCATCGCTGCAAACCCATCGTCCTCCTCTTGAAGCGCAGATGTAAGAGGCTTTCGGGGCGTTGGGCGCTAGGGCCAGCCCTCGCTTTACGATCGGCAAGTGCCGTGCTGTACGATCGGCAAGTATGAAGATGGCGGTGCAAGCGCCAGGCGTTGCCGACACTCGGCAGCGCCTCGTCGATGTCGCCGTCGACCTGTTCACCCAGCACAGCTTCGCGGGGACGTCGCTGCAGATGATCGCCGACGAGATGGGCTTCACCAAGGCCGCCATCTACTACCACTTCCGCACCCGTGAAGAACTGCTCGCCGCCGTCGTTGAACCGATGCGCGAGCAGCTCAGCGGAATCGTGGCGGCCGCCGAGGCGCAGCGCAGCGCCACCGCCCGCGCCGACCACATGCTGCGCGGCTATGTCGAGTTGGCGGTGGCCAATCGCGCGCTGGTGTCGGTGCTGGCCTGCGATCCGAGCGTGACGACGCTGCTGCGTGACCAACCGCACTGGGCGGAGCTGATCAACCGCCAGCTCGTGCTGCTCGCCGGCGGCGGCCACGAACCGGCAGGGCTCATCAGGGCCACGGTGGCACTCGCGGGAATCTCGAGCGCCGTCGGACCGGCGTGGATCACCCTCGACGACGACGACCTGTTGGCCCATCTCGTAGAAACAGGACGGCGCACCCTAGGGCTGCGCAGGAAAGGAAACGGGTCATGAAGACAGCTGTGGTCACCGGCGGAGCGTCGGGCATCGGCCGCGCCATTGCGCAGCGTCTGCAAGCCGACGGTCACCACGTCGCCACGATCGACCTGCAGCGCTCCGACGGAGACTTCGCCTACACCGCCGACGTCACCGACCGCGGACAGATCGACACTGCTCTCGACGCGATCCGCGCCCAGCTCGGGCCCGTTTCGATTCTGGTGAACGCCGCAGGGCTGGACGGCTTCTCGCGCTTCGCGGACATCTCGTTCGACACCTGGCAGCGAGTCGTCGACGTCAACCTCAACGGCGTCTTCCACTGCTGTCAGGCGGTGCTGCCCGACATGGTCGACGCCGGCTGGGGCCGGATCGTCAACATCAGCTCGTCGAGCACACACTCCGGTGTGGCAGGCATGGCGCACTATGTTGCCGCTAAGTCCGCCGTCAACGGGCTGACGAAATCGCTTGCGCTGGAATACGGCCCGATGGGAGTCACCGTCAACGCGGTGCCGCCGGGCTTCATCGATACCCCGATGCTGCGCAGCGCCGAGGACCGCGGCTTCACCAACGTTGAGAAGACGATCGCGATGACACCGGTGCGCCGGATGGGCAAGCCCGAAGACATCGCCGCGGCGTGTGCGTTCCTGGTGTCGGAGGAGGCCGGCTACATCACGGGCCAGATCCTCGGTGTCAACGGGGGACGCAACACGTAACGCGCACCCGAATGGGTATGCAATGCAGATGCTCACCATCAGCAGACAGATCGACGCTCCGGCCGCCGCCGTGTGGAAAGTCCTGTGCGACACCGACGCCTGGCCGAAGTGGGGCCCGACAGTGTCGAGTGGCGAGATCGACGGCGGCACCTTGACGCTAGGCGCGACCGGACGGGTGTACACACCCGTCGGGGTGGCGCTGCCCTTCACGATCATCGAGTTCGAGCCCGGCCGCCACTGGAAGTGGGCGGTCGCCGGCGTACCCGCCACAGCACACGGTGTCGAGCCGACCGGCACGGGATGCCGGGCCACCATGTCCGCGCCGTGGTGGGCGCCGGCGTATTTGCCGGTTCTCGCGATCGCCTTGCAGCGCATCGACCGCATGGTGAGCTAGCGCTGTTTCACCGATTCGCCGGTGCGTGCGGCACCGTCTATGTTACCCAGGCACAATGCGGAAAGTCGTGAAGCTCAGTGCCTTCGCTGTAACCGCGTTGTTGGTCGCCTCGCCCGCCGCCCACGCCGACCGCGTCGAACCCCCGCCGCTGTACGGGTACTACAACCTGTTCGTCGACTTCGCGAAGCAGACGTTCAACGGCACGCCGACCCCGATGGACTCGAAGACCTTTCCAGTCCTGTTCACCACAAACTGTGACGTGAACGGATGCGTCGTGCGCATGGACAACTCCGACGACCATGCCCGCAATCCGGGTGCTCCGTTGGCTTATGAGTACCGGTGGACCGGCGACCGCTGGGCGACCAGCGGCGAGTATCCCTACTTCTGCGATCGCAGCGACCCCAACAGTGCCGTGGCAGCCCAGCGCTCGGATTACTGGGTCCCCAATCCCGACGGGAGTTTCTTCGGTGTGCGGACGCTGGTTGTCGAGGGCGCAGGATGCCCGGGTGAGGGGCCAGGAACCCATACGGTGCCGATAGCGCTGACACCAGTCGATCCGCCGCCTTCCACCTGATTGCGGGCACACTCGAGACGGCGTGAGCGCGCGCAGAGTGTTGAAATCCCGCGGCGTGTCAGGTGCAGACACGCACCCTCGGCGGGAAGGGCGGGGCGGCTAGCCGCAGACGGCACCGGTTGCGGCGGAGCCCACGAGCTTGGTGTACTTCGCCAGCACGCCGGTGGTGTATGTCGGAGGCAGCGGCTCGAAATCCACCTTACGCGCGTCGAATTCGGCCGGGTCCACCAGAACGTCGAGCGTGCCCTTGGCGACGTCGAGGCGGATGCGGTCACCGTCGCGCACGAACGCGATCGGTCCACCGTCGACCGCCTCGGGCGCGATATGCCCGACGCACAGGCCCGTGGTGCCGCCCGAGAACCGTCCGTCGGTCAGCAGCAGCACCTCCTTGCCGAGCCCGGCGCCCTTGATCGCGCCGGTGATTGCCAGCATCTCCCGCATGCCTGGGCCGCCCTTGGGGCCCTCATAACGGATGACGACGACGTCGCCGTTGGTGATCGTGCCGTCCTCCAGCGCGTCGAGCGCGGCCCGCTCACGCTCGAAAACCCTTGCGGTGCCTTCGAACACATCAGAGTCGAAGCCGGCCGATTTCACGACCGCGCCCTCCGGTGCCAGCGAGCCGTGCAGGATAGTGATGCCTCCGGTCGGATGGATCGGGTTCGACAGGGCGCGCAGCACCTTGCCGTCGGGGTCCGGCGGGGCGATGTGAGCGAGGTTGGCGGCCATGGTCTCGCCGGTCACCGTGAGGCAATCACCGTGCAGCAGACCGGCGTCCAGCAACGCTTTCATGACTACGGGCACACCGCCGATGCGGTCGACGTCGAACATCACGTGCTTGCCGAACGGCTTCACGTCGGCCAGATGCGGAACCTTCTGCCCGATGCGGGTGAAATCGTCGAGCGTCAGCTTGACGTTGGCCTCGTTGGCGATCGCGAGCAGGTGCAGCACCGCGTTGGTGGAACCGCCGAACGCCATCACGACCGCAATCGCGTTCTCGAACGCCTCCTTGGTGAGGATGTCGCGGGCGGTGATGCCTCTGCGCAACAGCTCCACGACGGCCTGGCCGCTGCGGCGGGCGAACCCGTCGCGGCGGCGGTCGGTGGCGGGCGGCGCGGCGCTGCCGGGCAGTGACATGCCCAGCGCCTCGGCCGCCGACGCCATCGTGTTGGCGGTGTACATGCCGCCGCAGGCGCCTTCACCGGGACAGATCGCGCGTTCGATGGCGTCGACGTCCTCGCGCGGCATCAATCCGCGAGCACACGCGCCGACCGCCTCGAACGCGTCGATGATCGTCACGTCGCGCTCGGAGCCGTCGGACAGCTTCGCCTTGCCGGGCAGGATCGAGCCTGCGTAAAGGAAGACGCTGGCGAGGTCGAGCCGGGCGGCGGCCATCAGCATCCCGGGCAGCGACTTGTCGCAGCCGGCCAGCAGAACCGATCCGTCGAGACGCTCGGCCTGCATGACGGTCTCGACGCTGTCGGCGATCACCTCGCGCGACACCAGCGAGAAGTGCATGCCTTCATGGCCCATCGAGATGCCGTCGGACACCGAGATGGTGCCGAACTCCATCGGGAAACCACCCGCGGCGTGCACGCCGTCCTTGACGGCCTTAGCCAGCCGGTCCAGCGACAGGTTGCACGGGGTGATCTCATTCCACGAGGACCCGACGCCGATCTGCGGCTTGGCGAAGTCGTCGTCCTCCATGCCTACCGCCCGCAGCATCCCGCGGGCGGCGGCCTTCTCGAGGCCGTCGGTGACATCACGGCTTCGAGGCTTGATATCGATGGAGTCTGAGGGCATGCCTGCCAGTATGCTCGCCTCGTTTCGCCCGGCCAAACCAATATGCATACCCCCGCGGGGTACCGTACGCTGGAGCTATGACTGCCACCCACGGGTATGCGTCCAATAAGGACAGCTACGCCAAGCGGCTTCGGCGCATCGAGGGCCAGGTTCGGGGCATCGCGAAGATGATCGACGAGGACAAGTACTGCATCGACGTGCTCACCCAGATCAGCGCCGTCAACAGCGCGCTGCAGTCGGTTGCGCTGAGCCTGCTCGACGAGCACCTCGGCCACTGCGTCACCCAGGCCGTTTCCGAGGGCGGTGACGAAGCCGAGGCGAAGCTGGCCGAAGCGTCGGCCGCGATCGCCCGGCTGGTGAAGAGCTAACCGCCCAGCGCCTCGTCGATCCGCTGCACCTTCGCCGCTAGCTGGCCGGTGTAACCCGGCCGGATGTCGGCCTTGAGCACCAGGCTCACCCGCGGCGCAACCGCGGCCACGGCCTCCACCGCCTGTTTGACGACCGCCATCACCTCGTCCCACTCACCTTCGATGTTGGTGAACATCGCATTGGTCTCGTTCGGCAATCCCGAAGCCCGGACGACGCGGACCGCCTCGGCGACGGCCACGCCCACACTGTCGTCGCCGCCCGAGGGGCTGACGCTGAATGCGACGATCACTGCTTCGTGTACGCGGTTGGCCGAACCACAATGATCACCCGGTCGGCCTTGTCGGCCGGCGGCTCGGTCAGCGGACCGCTGTAGCGGTCGTTGAGCGACAGATAGAACTCGCCTGTCGGATCCGGGACGATTTCCTCGACGACGCCGCGTACCTCGAGATAGCGGTACGGGTTGTCCGGGTCGACGATTGACATCGCGACGTTCGGGTTGGCCGCGAAGTTGCGGAACTTCTGCCGCTTGGTCGTGTGAGTGAACCGCAGCAGCTCCCCGTCCCAGTCGAACCACATCGGGTTCACCTGCGGGTTGCCGTCGGGTCTCACGGTGGCGAGGTGCCCGAAATTGGGGCGTTCCAGCAGCGATTCGTAACCCTGCGGAATGGCGGCCATGACGGATCCTCTCTATCTATGGGGCTATCTACGGCGGAAAGTTCGACTCCACCAGACAACCAGTCGCGCCGCACATGGTCACCCCGAATCGCCTTGCAACTGGCTGTGCTGTCGGCGGCCGCGTTCGTCTACGTCACCGCCGAGATGGTTCCGGTGGGTGCTCTGCCCGACATCGCATCCGGCCTTGACGTGAGTGAGGCGTTGGTCGCGACGCTGCTGGCCAGTTACGCGTTCGTCGCCGCGGTGACGACGGTTCCGCTGGTGCGTCTCACCGCGCACTGGTCGCGCCGTCGTACCCTGCTCGTCACGTTGGTGTGTTTGACTGCCTCGCAACTCATTTCGGCGCTCGCTCCGAATTTCGCCGTGTTGGCCGGCGGCCGGGTGCTGTGCGCGGTCACGCACGGGCTGATGTGGTCGGTGATCGCCCCGATCGGCGCGCGGCTGGTGCCGCCGACGCACACCGGTCGTGCCACGGCCGCCGTCTACGTCGGCACCACCGTGGCCCTCGTCGTGGGCAATCCGCTGACAGCCGCCATGAGCGAGCTGTGGGGCTGGCGGCAAGCGGTCAGCGCGGTCACCCTCGCCGCTGCCGGCGTGACCGTCGCCGCCAGGGCGACACTCCCGCCGATGGCCGCCGGCCTCGACACGGTCCGCACCCACCGACGCCCGCACCGCGACCGCCGATTGGTGACGCTGAGCGCGCTGACCCTGATCGGGGTCACCGCCCACTTCATCTCCTACACGTTCATCGTGGTGATCATCCGCGACGTGGTCGGCGTGCGCGGCACGCAGCTGGCGTGGCTGCTGGTGGGTTTCGGCGTCGCCGGTCTGGCCGGAATGGCGGTCATGGCGCGCCCGGCCGACCGCTACCCGCAAGCCTCGGTCGGGGGCTGCCTTGCCGTGCTCACTGCCGTCTTCGCGGTGCTGGCGACGCTCGCGGGAAGGCCGCACTTCGGTCTCGGCGCCGCGGCGATCGTGCTGTGGGGCGCGGCCTCGACGGCGCTGTCGCCGATGCTGCAGGCCGCGGCCATGCGCACCGCACCCGACGACCCCGACGGCGCGTCCAGCGTCTATGTCACTGCGTTCCAAGTGGGGATCATGGCGGGCTCACTGGGCGGCGGTCTCCTCTACGAGCACGCCGGTCATGCCGTGATGATCGCATCGTCGTCGGCGCTGATGACTGTCGCGTTCAGCGGCGTCGTAGCGGTCCGCGGGCTTTTCAGAGTTCGTTCAGGTAACCACCAGGAAGTAACCTCTGCCGCGTCGTGTCGATGAACACACCAGCTCACCGGCGTTTCCTGGACAGCTGTCCGGCTCGGGGAGGGTCATTGCGGGGTTAGCCGACCCGCTCCCTGTGCGAAACTGGTCGAAGCTTTGACTGGAGGTGTTCCATGCCGCAGCGCAAGATGCGGAAGCTCGTCACCGCGACGGTCGCGGTCGGTCTGATCGGTGCTGCGGCGTTGGGCAGCCCGCTGGCCTTCGCCGATCCCGAGGCCCCCGACCCATTCGGTCCCCCGCCAGGCCCGGATCCCGCCGCCGTCGCGCCGCCGCCCGAGGCGCCCGTCGACCCCGCCGCTGCGGTGGCGCCCCCGCCGGCACCAGTGAACCCGCCGTCGGCCGATCCGCTCGCCGTGGCTCCGCCCGCACCGCCGGCCGATCCCGCGGCGCAGCCACCCAACCCGTTCGCACCTCCGGCCACGCCGCAGTCACAGCCGACGACCATCCCCGAGGGCACCCCCGCGGGCCAGAACCCGACGCCGTATACGGGCGAGCCGGTGTTCGTGCCGCCGTCCTTCAACCCGACGAACGGTTCCATGGTCGGCGTCGGCAAGCCGATCATCATCAACTTCGCGCGACCGATCGTGGACCGGCCGATGGCCGAGCAGGCGATCCACATCTCGTCCAACCCGCCGGTGCCCGGCAAGTTCTATTGGATGAGCGACAAGCAGGTGCGCTGGCGGCCGCTGAACTTCTGGCCGGCCAACACCACCGTGAACATCGACGCCAGCGGCGCCAAATCCAGCTTCCGCACCGGCGAGTCCCTGATCGCCACGATCGACGACAAGGCCCATCAGATGACCGTGACCCGCAACGGCAAGGTCGAAAAGACATTCCCGGTGTCGATGGGTAAGCCCGACGGCAAGCACGAAACCAAGAACGGCACGTACTACGTGCTGGAGAAGTTCGCGTCGATCGTGATGGATTCCGCCACCTACGGCGTGCCCAACACGGCGCCCGACGGCTACAAGCTGACCGTTCAGGACGCGGTGCGAATCGACAACAGCGGCGCGTTCGTGCACAGTGCGCCGTGGTCCGTCGGCGACCAGGGCAAGCGCAACGTCAGCCACGGCTGCATCAACCTCAGCCCGGCCAACGCGCAGTGGTTCTACGACAACTTCGGCAGTGGCGACCCGGTCGTCATCAAGAACTCGGTGGGCAGCTACACCCAGCCCGACGGCGCCAACGACTGGCAGATATAGCCATACCGTTGCGGCGGTGACCTGACCGCGCCCAGGATGGGTTATGGCCCATCGGCCGCGCGTGGTCGCCGTGATCGTGCTCGTGATCGTGGCCGCCGCGGCGCTGCACGGATATCTGCCCGGCGCGCAGCCGCCTCCGCCTCGCGAGCGCCCGACCACCAGCCTCGGCAGCCTGTTCGCGGTCATTGCGATGCTCGTGGTGTCGATGGCGATCATCGTGATCGCGATCGTCACGCAGTCCCGCCGCCGGCCGGTGGGCTACGGCCCGGGCGAACCGCCACGCGCGATGACGGGGGAGCGACGGCCGCTGACGTGGCGGCTGATTCTCGTCGCGGTGGCAGTGGCGATCGCATGGCTGTTGTTGATCGCGTTGCTGTCCCGTCTGAATTCGCCGGCGGGTCTCGAGCAGCAATCACCCACAGCGAATCCGCCGCCGCCCGGCACACCGCAGCCACCGCCCGAACCACCCGACGACCCGGATCCGTCGTCGACCGTGTTCTCCATGCTCGCCGGAGCCACGATGCTGCTGATGTTGCTGACGTTCGTCGCCGCAGTGATCGCGGGGCGGCGGCAGCGGCGTCGAGCCGCACCGGTGGCGCCGCCCGACGAATACCGGCCCGCGCCAGTCGCGCCCGCGTCCGGCTCACTGGCCCGCGCCGCCGAGGTCGGCCTGGCCGAAGCGGCCGACCTGAGCCGAGAACCGCGCGAAGCGATCATCGCGTGCTACGCCGCGATGGAGCGGCAGCTTGAGAACTCGCCCGATATCGTTCCGCGGGAATCGGATACGCCGACTGAGGTGTTGGCGCGGGCGGTGGAGCATCGCGCGTTACGCGCCAACAGTGCGACCGAACTGGTCGAGCTGTTCGAGGAGGCGCGGTTCAGCCCGCACGTGATGACCGAGGCGCATCGCGAGACGGCGGTGCGGGTGCTGAGGCTGGTTCTCGACGAGCTGCGGAGCGTGGCATGACACTGAAAAAGCTTGTCGCCGCGGGCCTTTGTTTGATAATCGGTGTCCAGGCGCTGGCGATGATGATGCCCGACCGTCGGTATTCGCTGGTGATCATCGGAATCGCAGTGGCGATGGCGTTGCTGGCGCTGCGCTTCTATCTCGCGCATCTCAGCGACGAGCCGCAAGCACCGATCAAGGCGAACGACGCCGAAGAGTCCTTGCGCCGCTGGTTGTCTCGCACCGAGACGCAGATCCAATGGGCGGAGTCGACACGATCGGACTGGGATCGGCACCTGCGCCCGATGCTCGCGCGGCAGTTCGGCATCGCGACCGGACAGAAGCAGAACAAGAACCCGGACGGCTTCCGCGCCACCGGCCGAATGCTCTTCGGCGACGAGCTGTGGGCGTGGGTGGATCCCGAGAACATCGCCCGCACCGACGCGCACGTGCCCGGGCCGGGCCGGGAAGCGCTCGATGAAATCCTCAGGAGGCTGGAACGGGTATGACCGATTCGCTACCTGCCGCGACGACGACTGCCAATTGCGAGGCGGTGCTCGACGAGATCCAGCGCGTCGTCGTCGGCAAGCGCTGGGCGTTGACGCTGATTCTGACGTCGGTGCTCGCGCGCGGGCACGTGTTGATCGAAGACCTGCCCGGCCTGGGTAAGACGTTGATCGCGCGGTCATTCGCCGCGGCGCTCGGGCTTGAGTTCACCCGCGTGCAGTTCACACCCGACCTGCTTCCGGCCGACCTGCTCGGTTCGACGGTGTACGACATGCAGTCGGGCCGGTTCGAGTTCCGGCGGGGGCCGATCTTCACCAACCTGCTGTTGGCCGACGAGATCAACCGCACGCCCCCGAAGACGCAGGCTGCGCTGCTCGAGGCCATGGCCGAGGGGCAGGTGAGCATCGACGGCGTCACCCATCAGCTGCCGAAGCCGTTCGTCGTGCTGGCCACCGACAACCCCATCGAGTACGAGGGCACCTATCCGCTACCCGAGGCGCAGCTGGATCGTTTCGCGATGCGGCTGGAACTGCGCTACCTGTCCGAGAAGGAGGAGGCCTCGATGTTGCGCCGGCGCCTCGAGCGCGGATCGGCGGAGCCGACGGTGAACCAGGTTGTGGACTCCCATGATCTGATTGCCATGCGGGAGTCGGTGGAGCAGGTGACCGTGCACGACGACGTTCTGCACTACGTTGTGTCGCTGGCCAATGCCACGCGTCAGCACCCGCAGGTGGCTGTCGGCGCCAGTCCGCGGGCCGAGCTCGACCTGGTGCAACATGCCCGCGCCCGGGCGCTGCTGCTGGGCCGTGACTATGTGATCCCCGAGGACGTGAAGTCGCTCGCCGTTCCCACCATGGCGCACCGGATCAGCCTCAAGCCGGAGATGTGGGTGCGTCGCGTGCACGGCGCCGACGTCATCGAAGAGTTGTTGCGGCGGCTGCCGGTGCCGCGGGCCCGCACGTGACGAGCACAGACATCATCGGCTCACGACGCATCGAAGCCGAGTTGCATTGGCACGCATCTCCTTTGGCGCGCGCGATGGCGACATGTGCGGGAGTGGTGCTGGTCGCCGCGCTGATCGGCGCGCGCTGGCAGCTCATCGCGTTCGCGGCGCCGCTGCTGGGCGTGCTGTGTTCGATCGCATGGCAGCGCTCGGTGCCGACGGTCTATGTGCACGCCGAGCCTGCACTGCAGCGCTGCTTCGAAGGCGAGCAGACGCAGCTGACTGTGTGGGCCACCGCCGAGCCGGCGGACGTCGACGTCGCGGTGGCCGACAGCAGCCCGCCCGGCGCGACGACGTCGACCGTGGCGCGGATCGGGTAGCGGCCCCACCGGTCGGCTGCCACGGTAACCATCTGCCGTCCAACGGTTTCAGCCTCGGCGGTGTCGATGCTCATCCCCGTTGCACCCGACACCGCCACCGCGACGTCGACGTCCGCCGGCTCGGCGGTGGCCCACACAGTCAGCTGCGTCTGCTCGCCTTCGAAGCAGCG
>NZ_LZMC01000089.1 GCF_001668615.1 Mycobacterium sp. 1274761.0 | reverse complement strand
ATGGAGGCGCCCAGCTTCCAGGCCACCATCGCCGCCACCGACCGCGTCCCGGTGATGCTCCACAACCCATCGCGGTCAATCTCGGCGATGATCTCCACGATGCGGCCATCGATCGCGTTGCGCTGACCGCACAACTCCGCCAACTCCTCGAACAACACCTCCAGACGGTCGATCGGACGCACCGCCACCGCGGCACCTTCGGAGTCGAACATACATTCGATACTGCCACAGCACACCGACAAGAATGCCGGCCCATCCGGCGAGGGAGACGTCACACCTGAAAGGCCAACCAATAGGCGGCTGGGATCATCGCGAGGTAGACGGCAATGCCGACCGGTAGACCCAGCAGTGGCGTTTTGCGGAAGTCGTCACCTTTCGAATGGCCGGTGTGCCGGAAGCGTCAAAGTGTCTGTCGTACAGAAATTTCCGTTCCCGCCGCTCTCTGGCAAACGCAACAGTCACGTAATAGGCCTGTCAGGCCCGGGCTCATGAGCAGATGTCGCCAGCGCTCACCCTTGTCCGGGTTTCGGTGCCCAAGTCTGTACCTGGATGAGCAATCGCGCTGCAAGGATGACAACCGGCTGCACGCATAACCAGATTCGTTGCGCATCGATTGTTCGGATGTTCAGGCCAATGCCAGATTAAGCTTTGCCGCAGGCGTTGTTGCATGTCGGCAATCCACCGACGGCAAGCGGGCAGGCGGATAGAGGTCGCACGGATGAGTACGACGATGTTCGTCGTTGCGCTGGTTGCAGGAATTCTGGCGGCACAGCTGTTGGCATGGGGTTTGGTCTTCCTGTGGTTTCGCCGGCGCCGACGTGTCATCGCCCGGCGGTTGGATTCGCAGATCGCGGCCGAGGCGATAGTCCGTTCACCTGAGCCGGGCACCTACCGGGGAGCGACCGTCGCCGGATACCCGATCGTCAACAACGACGGGATGATTGCACTGACGCGGCGGGGACTGTTCTTTCACTCGTTGACCGGCAAGGTAATCGAGGTGCCCGTGGGCGACATCACCGGTGTACGGGAAGCCACGACCTTCAACCGGGCGATCAAGTCCGGGCGGCAACACCTGGTCGTCCAGACACCTTCCGGCGAAATCGCGTTCTACGTCCGCGACAATGCCGCCTGGATCGCAAGCCTCCTCACTGTCTGCGCGCCAACGAATGGTGCGGAGGGGTCGGCGGATGGATTTGTGGGGCAACCAGACTTGGACGCACCCGATTTCATTCGGAGGCGCCGCGGCTCCAAGGCGGTCTTGGCGGTGGTGTTCACGTCGATCGGGCTGGTGTTCGCGTTGACCGCCGGTATCAGCGCTGCAGTGGTCGCTAAGTCGATTTCAGCGGACCATTTCGCCGCTGGTACGGTCGTCGACCTCTCTCATGCCGGCAAGGGTTACCGTCCGGTCGTCGAATTCGTGCCGCCGGGTAGCGGCCCGGTCCGGTTCACCAACTGGCTGGGTTCCAACCCGCCGTCGTTCTACGTGGGAGACCATGTACCTGTCCGCTACAGCCCGGATAACCCGCAGGATGCAGTAATCGACCGATTCTGGCATATCTGGTTTCTGCCAACACTTTTCGGTCTTTTTGCCGCCCCTTTTCTCCTTCTCGGTATCACATTCGGCGCAACGAAGTTAGCGGCTCGTCGGCAGATTCATCGAGAATCCGAGAGCGGGGAAGCCAGCGGGAAAGACATACCCGTCTAATCGTCGTAGCTTTGGTATGCGCGCTCGGGCATTGCGGCGGCGGAGCTGGAGGGCGTTGCGGCTTGCCGACGAACGCTCAACACGTGCCGCCAGCGGAAGTCTGGACAAGGACATTACGTCACTGTGACGAAGTGGATCGGGGAGCACCGGGCTTCGCGACGCAATGCTCCACACATCAAAAGCACGACAGGTTGGACGAAACTGACGCGAAATCCACCGCGAGTGTAACTATTCGCTACGGCGCCCCTGCTTTCGGCCCGAATCCCTCCGATGCGCGCCGACCGTCAGATGTGCATAAGCCCTGCGGCCCAGAGCAATTCATCACTGTGACGTATCTAGGGAGCGCCGTGGGATGGAGGAGGGCTCGGAAAGAGGGGCCCACGATGTTGGCTGCGGTTATGAGACTGCGGCGTGAAGAGTGCCGAAATAAATGCGTCCGAACGTGTTTCCTGTCTCCGGCCTCCATGCATCTCTTCGAACGCTGGACGCATGAATGAGTGATGCGCAAATTTCAGGCACCCACGAGGGGCGGATACTTCATTCCGCGAAACCCGCGCTACTTCGCAATGCCGATAAGCCACATTATGTCAAGTTGAGCTTCATGCGCTGCCCCGCGATGCTACTGCTCCGATCGCCACCTCGTATGAGGTGTCAGACTCCGGTTGCGCCGTCGATACGTTCACGGATCAGATCAGCATGTCCGCAGTGGCGGGCATATTCGGCGATCATGTGGGTGTAGATCCAGCGCAGACTCACCCGGCCGCCCATGAACTCGCTGGTGTCATCGAGCCCACGCTCAGCACAATTGGCGCGTGCATGCGTGATTTCGTTCTGCCAGACCTCAATTGCGGCCCGATAGGACGAGGGCTCGGATACCTCGAAACCGCCGTCATGACCTTCGGGATGATTTCTCGGCCCGAAAATCGGTGGCGCCGCCTCGCCGGCAAGGACCCGGCGAAACCAATTCCGCTCCACCTCCGCCGCGTGCTGCATCAGTCCCATCAACGTCAAAGTTGACGGCGGTACCGATGCAACGCGTAGCTGTTCGTCGTGAAGACCTTCACACTTCAGCGCCAATGTCGCGCGATAGAAGTCCAGCCAATTCTCCAGCGTCGTGCGCTCATCACCAACCATCGGCGGCATCGGCCGCTCTATCGAAGCCACGCTTATCGATGCTGCCATCCCACCCCGACGCCAGCTCACCGCAGCCCGCGCGGCAGACGCCGGCCACTTTGCGCCTTCACTCTGCGAGGGAACACTGGGCGCAGCCGGGGCCTTCTCTGCCTACGACCTAGCACGCTTGCGCGGTGTGAGAGACGCGTTAGATCCCAGACGCCTCTTTCGATTTCAACGCGATCCGGAACGGCCGAGCCGCGACCCCTAAGCCGCGGGTGCCTGAATCTAGAGTTGTCCGAGGTCCTTCGAATCAGTCACGGCTTGTTCGCCGACTGCAGGCTTGAAGACTGATATCGCCGTCTCGCTACGCCGATTGGTCGCGCGGTGAATCCTCTTCGCGCGAATGGTAACTCTGATGCACAGGCGACTCCCACGTGTAGGGCTCCTCGGGATGTCCCGACCCGCCCAAGATGAACGCGCGGTCCCCGCGGTTGGCCCGCGCGATAGTCGCCAACCACGTCGCGACCGTGCTGAATCGGTTGCGCACCCCGGTGAGAAAGGCGATATGAATGAACCCCCACCCCAGCCATCCGAGCAGTCCGCTGAGATTGACCGGACCCGCCTGCAACAGCGCGTGGCCGCGACTGATGTAGGCCGCTGAGCCGAGATCGCGATATCGGTAGTCCTTGCGCTTGGCACCGGTCACGTCCCGCCGGATACAGGCCGCGGCATGTAGGCCGCCCTGCATGGCGTTCTCAGCGACACCCGGCAGGCCCTCGCGTCCGGCCAGGTCACCCACGACGAACACCTCGGGATGCCCCGGCACCGTCAGATCGGGGTTCACCGCGATACGACCCGATCGATCGGTGTTCCCGTCCAACATCTCTGCGGCGTGGCGAGCAAAGGGCACGGCCTCCACTCCGGCCGTCCACAGCACCGTGCGGGTGGGGTAAACCTCGGCGTCACCGCCGCGCTTGGGCGTGACGGTCACACCGTCGCGCCGGACGTCGGTGACGTGCACGCCGAAGTGAAGTTCGACACCCAGGTCCTCGAGTGTGCGCTGCGCCCGTTGGGCCAGCTCTGGCGAAAACGCTTTGAGAACGCGATCGCCGCCGTCGAACAGCAAGACCCGCGCGTCCTCGGGCCGAATGCTGTGGAACTCGTTAGCTAAAGCACGCGTTGCCAATTCGCGGATCTGGCCGGCCAGCTCGACGCCGGTCGGGCCAGCGCCGGTCACAGCGAACGTCAGCCACTCGTTTCGCTCGGGACCCGGCGGGAGTGACTCGGCGACCTCAAACGCGGCAAAGATTCGGCGACGGATGCTCAGCGCGTCATCGAGCGTCTTCATCCCGGGAGCCCAAACGGCGAATTCTTCGTTGCCGAAATAGGATTGGCGCATCCCAGCTGCAATGACGAGATAATCGTATTCCAGCTCGAAGGTCGACTCGTCGGGGCGACGAGCCGTCACGCGACGGTGGTCGGCATCCAGGCGAATCGCCTCACCGAGCAGAGTCTTCACGTTGCGGTGCTGCGCCAGTTCCTCACGCAACGACCGGCTGATCTGGCCGATGCTCAACGTCCCCGTCGCGCACTGGTACAGCAACGGTTGAAAGACGTGGCAGGCGGCCCGGTCCAGCAGTGTCACGTCGACGTCGACCCGTCCGAGACGCCGAGCACAGAACAAACCCCCGAAACCTCCGCCGATGATCAGCACCTTTGGCCGGTCATCGCGGTCGGCCCGGTCGGATGTGGCCTGCGCCGGTCGAGAGTCGTCAGTCACCCGACTTCACCCCCTAAATTGAAGTTCGGAATCCGCGGCCTTTCGGTAGAAAATCGAACGGGCGTCGATACAGCACCGGTACCCGTTACGGCGGCTTTTCTCACCCAGACCGGGGTCGCATGCCTGTGAGGCAACGCCTTCCAGCTGCGAGTAATCGCGTCCTGGCGCCTGTTATGGAATTCCGCCGACGATGGTCGAATGGCCTGGCATCGATCGCACCTCCACATCGCCCGCGGCGCAGCAGCGCTCGCGGCGGCCATGGGAATCGGCCGGTTCGTCTATACCCCGATCCTTCCGCTGATGACATCGCAGACGGGGTTGACTCCGGTAGGCGCGGGTGGTCTCGCGACTGCCAATTACGTCGGCTACCTCGGCGGCGCACTCGTAGGCGCGGCGGCACCGCGTGTCGTCCGGACGACCGCGACATGGCGGCTGTCGCTGGTTGCCGTAGTCGTCGGTCTGGCGCTGATGCCCCTGACGCGCAACGACTTTGCTTGGATAGCGATTCGCGCAGTCACCGGATTTGCGAGCGCTGTGCTGTTCGTCATCGCGGTCGACTGGATACTCGACCATTCCAGGGGCGGATCGGTGCAATTGTCCGGCTGGGGCTTCGGTGGCGTGGGCATCGGTATCGCCTTGTCGGGACTCGTCGTGGCAGTTCTCCCGGCCACCGGGTGGCGTGGGCTGTGGTGGGCGTCGGCCGCACTTGCCGCCGTGCTGGCGATGGCCGCATGGCATATGCGGGGCAGCGACGAGTTGTCCGTTGACACGAGGACCGCAGGCACCGGTTCACGGCGTTGGTTTGTGGTCCTACTGGCTTGCTACTCGTTGGAAGGCGTCGGCTACATCATCGCCGGTACGTTCCTGGTCGCCGCCATCGGCGAAGCTTCGCCCGGTTGGTTGTGCAGCGGCGCGTGGGTGATGGTCGGGCTGGCCGCCGCACCCTCGGCGGCGCTGTGGGCGAGGTTCAGCGCCAGGAGGTCACGTCCGGCACTGCTCATCGTGGCATTGCTGGCGCAAGCCGTCGGAATCGCGCTGCCTGCCCTCGTCGACGGCGTCGCACCGGCGTTGATCGGTGCAGTGTTGTTCGGAGGGACCTTCATCGGCATCAGCAACGTCGCGTTGGCGGCAGGACGGGAGCTTTCCGTCCCCGGTGCCGTCGCCGTGCTGACCGCCGGTTATTCGGTGGGCCAGATCGCCGGTCCGATCGTCGTGACACCCCTTCTGCACCACGGTTTCCGCAATGCATTGCTGACCGCGGCGCTAGTGGTCGCCGCGTCGGCGGCCACGGCAGCCTGGCTTCGCGTGGGCTGCCGAGAACTCAGCCCGCCGCCGCAGCGCGGTGCGGATCGTCCCGCGGCAGCCAGAAGCCTGGCTGGCTGACGTCTGGCCGATCGATTCCGGCCACGACGGCACCGGCGACTGCGCGGACCAACGGGTTGGGATCATCCCGACGCCACACGAGCGACCAAGTCCACATCGGAACCGGGCGCTCCACCGGGCGCCGTGTCATGTCCGGCGGCGACGCGTCGTTTTGGCCTTTCGGATTGTTCAGGACCGGCCGGCGGAGCCGGCGGACGTGGTCGAAGAAGGTCGCACCCGTCACTCCCCCGTCCTCGACACGAACTAGTCGCGCGCCCGACTCCCGGGCGAACTGCTCGGCGTACCGGTTCCACGACGACCAGGTTGACTCGTCGGAGTCCACCAGTACCGTCAGATCGCCCGCATCGACGGGCGACGCGTCCGGTCCGACATTCAACGCATACAGCCGGTCGGCGCCGATCAACTGTGCTTCGAGAGATAACGCCCGCAGATCTTTTCGCTCGACCCAACAAATCGCGAGATCCAAGCTGCCGTCCGCGACGCGAGCCGCCTGCGCATGCGAGGGCATCACCCACGTGTCCATGCGTACTTTCGCGACCGCAGCGGCCCGCTCTGCCCAGTTCGTCGGACACCATTGCACATACCCGATACGGATGGGCTCGGATGACGACAGGCCCAGGGCCTGCCGCCGCAGTTCGTCGGCCTGTCCGATGAGCGCGCGTGCCTGCGGAAGCAGCGCCGAGCCTGCCGCCGTCAGCGCGACCGACCGCCTGTCCCGGTCGAACAATTGCACCTTCAGATCGCGCTCGAGTGCCTTGATCTGCTGTGAGAGCGACGGACCCGCGATGCGAAGCCTTTGGGCGGCCCGGCCGAAGTTCAACTCGTCAGCCACTGTCACGAAGTAGCGCAGCTGTCGCAGCTCCACACGGTGCAGCGTAGTGCAGTAAGAGCCTGGGGCTACCAGTTGCGAGCGAAGCGGTCCCTTGTCCTGGGACTACTAACGGCTGGGCGGCGCGTTGCCGAGAGCAGCACCAAGAGCAGCCTTCACTGAAGGGAACACCACCATGACAACCACCCCCCGCGTCGCGGTCATCACAGGCGCATCGCAAGGAATCGGTGCCGGCCTGGTGGCCGGGTACCGCAAGCTCGGCTACGCCGTCGTGGCGAACTCTCGTACCATCACCGACAGCGATGACCCGATGGTGCTCGCCGTCCCCGGTGACATCGGTCAGCCCGGTGTCGGCGCACGCGTCATCGATGCCGCCATCGAACATTTCGGGCGCGTCGACACTGTGGTCAACAACGCGGGCATCTTCATCGCCAAGCCGCTGACCGAATACACCGACGGTGACTACGACGCCATCACCGGCGTTAACCTCCGCGGTTTCTTCGAGGTCTCCCGTGCGGCCGTGGCCCGAATGATCGAGCAAGGTGAGGGTGGTCATCTCGTCACGATCTCGACCTCGCTGGTCGATCACGCCAACTCCGCCGTCCCATCCGCTTTGGCGTCGCTGACCAAAGGCGGCTTGAACGCGGCCACGCGCGCCCTGGCGGTTGAGTACGCCTCTCACGGAATCCGCTCCAACGCAGTTGCTTTGGGCATTATCAAGACGCCGATGCATCAGCCCTCGGACATCGATGCTCTGGCGGCACTACACCCCGTCGGACGCATCGGTGAAGTGGGCGATGTCGTGGACGCCGTGCTCTATCTGGAGAATGCGCCGTTCGTCACCGGCGATATTATTCACGTCGACGGTGGTCAGAGTGCAGGCCACTGACGTGGACGCTGCGCAGGTCGTTGCCTCGGCCATGGACGAATGGAAGGCCGGAATCGACACCCACGATCCCGGCCGGGTTTCGGCGGTGTTCACCGAGGACGCGGTGTTCCAGGGTCTGCGGCCCTACGGGGTGGGCCGGCAAACGGTGGCCGAATATTACGACTCGCAGCCTATCGGGATGACGGTCACCTACCGTGTGCTTCAAAGTCGCTCTCTTGCAGGCGAAGTCGTGCTCGGATATCTGGCCGCGGTGTTTGGTTATGTCGATCGGCCTGCGGTGAAGTTGGCCATCGGCGTGGTGCTCACACGTTCCGACGACACGTGGCAGATAGCCCAATACCAGGCATCGCCTCTTGCCGAGAACGACGGATGAGGAAACAGACTTCAGTCTCGGGGAGGACCGGGATCGCCGACCGGCCGCAGTGCCGACCAGAACCCTGCCTCTGCAGTCACGAGTCGCGCACCGATTCCGGCCTCCTCGAACGCATGCCGCACAACAGAGATGTCCTCGCTGTAGATCGACCACCCCGTGATATGGGCGATCACCACTTGCGGCACTCCCAGCACCACAGCCACATCGGCGGCGCGGGGTCCGGTCAGGGTCAGGGGTCGCCCTTGGTTCTTGGTCGACAGCCGGGAAGCTCCGGCGAACAGCACGCCGACGTCGAGGTCGGGAAATCGCTGCATGATCTGAGCCGCCGGCTCCAGCGAGGCGTTGTCGCCGCTGATGTATACCGTGGGTAGGTCCGCCGATTGCAGGACGAATCCGGTGACCTCTGCGTTGACGTGCCCCGAAGCGTCACGGGTGCCGTCCAGCGGGCCGTGGATAGCAGGCACCGCAGTGACAGTGATCGGCGAGGAGCCATCGCCGCGGGCTACCTCGGTGTGCGCCCACGTCGGCAGTCCGACCGCGGGTGGGCCCAAGCGTGACGCAGCGCCGGGCCCGGTCAGCAGCAGTGGTACCGCGATGCGTGCCCATGTGCGGCCCGCGACATCGAAATTGTCGTAATGGTCGTCGTGGCTCAGCAGAACCACGTCGACGGGGCCCAGGTCGTCGGCGCTGACAGCAGGCGGCAGCACTTTGGTCATGGTGCCGTAGTCGCGTGGTTCGTCGAAGGTGGGGTCGGTGACGAAACGCGTTCCGCCGTAATCGATCACCACAGTGGGACCCCCCACGACGCCGATGGCGAATCGCTGGCGCGCCGCACCGATCGCTCTGCTCATCGGGAAGTGTCCCCCGAGTCCGGCACCGCCCCTTGTCGCGGTTGGCATACCTGCTCCTTCGTGGTCGTGCTGGCGAGAGACTATCCGGCGCCGTTTACCGTTCTACCCAACGAAGCCACTCCATTTAGGGAATTCCACTGCGCTGATTAGGGTTAACGCAAAGACACCGGTGAACCGCCGGTCGACAACCGAGCCGTCACAGCTCGAACATCTGAGACCAAGGAATAATCATGAACGCCGAACACGTCACCGCACTGGTCACCGGGGCAAACCGGGGCCTGGGACGGCGATTTGCCATCGAGCTGATCGCACGCGGTGCCAAGGTCTACGCCGCGGCCCGCAACCCGAACTCCGTTGACATCCCCGGCGCCGTCGCGGTCCAACTCGACATCACCGACCCCGACTCGATCCGACGCGCCGCCGAACAGGCAGCCGACGTCAACGTGCTCATCAACAACGCTGGAATCTCTACCCGCGCAGGCCTCCTGGAAGGGTCAATGGAAGATATCCGAGCCGAGATGGAGGCCCACTACTTCGGCACCCTGCAGGTGACCCGAGCGTTCACACCGGTGCTTGAGCGCGATGGCGGCGGAGCGATCCTGAATGTGCTGTCGGTCCTTTCCTGGTTGCATCCGGCAACCAGCGGTGCTTACTCGTCGGCCAAGGCCGCCGCGTGGGCGATGACCGACGCGATACGGGACGAGCTCGCCCCGAAAGGCATCAATGTCACCGCCCTGCATGTCGGCTACATGGACACCGACATGGTGAGCTACGTTCCCGACGATCAGAAGGCCGATCCGGCAGCAGTGGCCAGGACGGCACTCGACGGCCTGTTCAGCGGCGAACGTGAGGTGCTGGCCGACGCTTCGTCACGCGACGCCAAAGCCAAGTTGTCGATGTCTGCCTAGCCGCGTCCGACGGTCGATGAGTTTCGTCGCGATTGCTGGTCTGTATCTCCAACACGCCATCAATACGAGGAGGGCCCGATGACCGCCACCTACACCTTCGACGTCTTTTCCAGCCTCGACGGTTTCGGTGGTGTCAGCGGTGGCGACTGGGGAGGATATTGGGGCAAGCAGGGCCCCGAGCTGCTCGACCACCGCCTCGCCCTGTACGACGAGCAGCAGCGGATGGTGTTCGGCGCCAACACGTATCGGTTATTTGCGCAGATGTTGGCCGAGAGCACCGAGCAGTCGGAGGTGCGCGACCCGTGGGTTACCCGGATGCGGCACCTGCCAGCGACGGTCGTGTCGACGACGCTGGAGGGGCCCCTCGACTGGCCTGACGCGACCATCGCCAGCGGCGACGCCGTCGACGTCGTCGCCGGCTTGAAGAAGGAATCCGACGTGCCGCTGCGCTCGCACGGCAGCTTGTCGATGAACCGGGCGCTGATGGCCGCCGGCCTGGTCGACCGTCTCCAGGTGACGCTCTTCCCCGTGATCACCGGTCAGACCGGCGATGACCCGATCTTCCAGGGGGCGGCCGACTTCGACCTCGAGTTGATCGAGAGCCGAACACTCGACGGCAATATCCAAGAGCTCATCTTCCGTCCGAGCCTGCACTGACAGGCAACAACGACCTTGATCGGCGGAACTCGTCCGCAAAACGCACCGTGTTCTCCTAACGTGTAGGCATCAACCAAAGCCCGAGTGAGCTGACCAACACGACGGTGCCGCGGCGCAAACCGTCACGCGCCGGACGCCTGCTACTCGTAGTCCTGGCCGTTGCGGCGGTTTCGGGCGGAGTGGGCACCGCTGTTCTGATGCGGATACACCATTCCCGCTCCGACAGCGATCCAGCCGGGCCCGCGCCGGGCTCAATCGAATACGTCGCCCAGCATGTCCTGCCCAGCGTGGTGAGACTGAACACGAGCATCGGGCGGCAGGGTCAAGACGGCTCCGGCGTAGTACTGACGGCCGACGGGACGATCATCACCAACGCTCACGTTGTTGCGACGCCCGTCAATATCCCGCCCGGCTCGCCCCGGCCCACCACCCGCGTCACGTTCTTCGACGGGCGCACGGCGCAATTCCGCGTCGTGGGCACCGATCCCAGCAGCGACATCGCCGTCGTCCGTGCCGAAGGTGTCTCCGATCTCTCCCCCATCACCGTCGGCGCATCGTCGAATCTTCGGGTCGGCCAGCCCGTGGTCGCGGTCGGATCGCCACTCGGGCTGGAGGGCACGGTCACCACGGGCATCATCAGCGCGTTGAATCGGCCGGTGTTCGCCGAAGGCGATGTCGCCAACCAGAACACGGTGCTGGATGCGATCCAAACGGATGCCGCCATGAATCCCGGGAATTCCGGTGGTGCGCTGGTCGATATGGACGGCCACCTGATCGGCGTCAATGCCGCGATCGCGACGATCGGTCTGGGACCGTGGGGCCCATCGGCCGGTTCCATCGGACTCGGTTTCGCCATTCCGATCGATCAGGCCAAGCGCATAGCCGACGAGCTGATGGCGACCGGCAGCGCATCGCACGGGTCCATCGGCGCGCAGGCCGTTGACGATCCCGCGGGCGGAGGCGCCAGGCTCATCGCCGTGGCGCGTGGCGGTCCGGTCGCGGCGGCCGGTATTCCCGTCGGCGCGTTGGTCACCCGGCTCGACGATCGTGTGATCGGCGGTGCGAACGCCCTTGTTGCCGGTGTGCGGTCCCGGTCGCCCGGCGACCACGTGACCCTGACCTATGTCGATCCAACGGGTGAGACAAAGAGCGCGAACGTCGTTCTCGGCCGCGCATAACGTCGGAAGGCACTCGGTGATCGACCGCCTGACCGACGCGCAGATGGTCGGCCTCGCGCTGGTGATCCTCGCACCAGCACCGCCGATGACTACGGCTACAAGCAGCTTGCCTACGAGCCCCTCCTCGGCGGCGGCCTCATCAAGCGCTGTCGGTGCCGCTGATCACGGCATTCGGGTTGCCCGCATTCACCGCCGCCAGCTTCGTCCTTCTCGTCGTGGTCGGCGTCTGGGGTGTGCCCCGTCGGGCTGTAGCGTGACGGCCGTGAAATTCTCCCGCAAGACCTCGGCCGCGCTCGCGGTGTCCGCCGCGCCGATCGCCGTTCTGCTCACCGGTTGCGGCTCCGACGCCGGCTCGTCGGCGACCACCACGTCGGCGACGACCACAGCGGCTGCCAGCGACGTCTTTACCGCCCCGTCGGTCGCCGACACGCCGGCAGCGGCAGCCATGTGCCCGACGGCAGCCCCGGCGGGCGGTACACCCGAATGGACCCAGCGCGGCGCTACCGGCAGCGTCTCGGTCACCGGATCGACGGACACGGCCGCACCGCGAATCGACGTCGAGGCGCCGTTCAGCGTGACCGAGACCCAGGTGCACACACTGCGGCCTGGCGACGGTCCCGTGGTCGCCGACAGGGCCAGCGTCTCGGTCTGCTACATGGGCGTCAACGGGCGCGACGGTGCGGTGTTCGACAGCAGCTACGAGCGGGGCGCGCCGGTCGATTTCCGGCTCGACGCAGTTGTGCCGGGATTCCAGAAGGCCATCGCCGGACAGAAGGTCGGGTCGACGGTCGCCGTCGCGATGACATCCACCGACGGCTACCCCGAGGGGCAGCCCAGCGCTGGAATCCAGAAGGGCGACAGCCTCGTTTTCGCGATCAAGATCCTCAGGGCTACAACCTGAGCCTCACCGCCCGAGCCGTGAGCGGCTCCCCGAAACGGTGGGCCGGCAAAAGACGCTCACTCAGTGGGCGCAAGTTCGCAGCCGGCCCGGCCGCTTCCTAGTGTCACACGCGTGACGGGAATTCGACCCGCACATGACGTCACACGCAGCGCGGTCGGCACTACGGCGATCGAGTCATCCGCGCAGCCCGGGCGGGGGCGACGGAATGAGAGCTAATGAGAAGCCGAAAGTAGTTGATCACAACGATGGTCGATGGTCGGGATCATCAGATGACCACGGTGCAAGTCGCAGTGGTCGGTGCGGGGACTGCCGGCGTCGCAATAGCCGTGAGCCTGCGCGACCGGGGTCTACGTCCGCTCGTAATCGAGAAGGCGGAGGTCGCGGCGTCCTGGCGTGGTCGGTACGACCGCCTCAAGCTCAACACCGGTAGGCGGTTTTCACAGTTGCCGAATCGCCCCTACCCCAAGGGAACCCCGACGTTCCCGCACCGCGACCAGGTGGTGGCTTATCTCGACCGGCACGCCCGCGAGGCGGGCATCGACCTGTTGTTGGGCACCGAAATACGGCGCATCGACTGGTTGGAGGGCGCGTGGCTGCTTCAGACGTCGACCGGTCGCATCGCCGCCCACCAGGTGGTGGTGGCAACGGGTCAACAACACACACCGCGAATTCCGGCCTGGCTAGGCAGCGACGACTTCAGCGGCGAGCTGCTGCACTCCTCGCAATATCGAAATCCCGAGCTGTTCCGCGGAAAGAAGGTCCTCGTCGTCGGCGCGGGCTCGTCGGGGATGGAGATCGCGCACGACCTGGCGACAGGTGGTGCCCAAAAAGTGTGGCTAGCGGTGCGGACACCGCCGAACATCATGTTGAGGTCGATGCCCGGGGGGCTGCCTGCCGACTGGATCGCGTTGCCGCTCTACCGTGCGCCGGTCCGCGTCGCCGATGCGATCGCCCGTGCGGCGCGCCGGGCCAGCCTGGGTGACCTGAGCCGGTTCGGGCTGCCCATTCCGCATGAGGGTGTGTTCGCCCGCGATCGCCGTCTGAGTCAATCCCCGACGCTTGTCGACATGGAGATTGTGGATGCCATCAAGGACGGTTCAATCGAAGTAGTGGGTGCCGTTGAGTCGTTCGACGCCGACAAGGTTGTGCTCCTTAACGGCTCCAGGCTGGACGCGGATGTCGTCATCGCCGCGACGGGCTACCACAGCGCTCTGGCGCCGCTCGTCGGCCACCTCGAGGTCCTCGACGGCGGCGGTAGGCCCCGCGTCATGGGCGAGACGGCGGCTGCTCCCGGGCTGCGGTTCGTCGGCTATCTCAGTCGGCCTTCGCTAATCGGCTATCTCGGCAGACAGGCACCGCGGGTGGCCAAGCGGATCGCCGATGAGTTGGCCGCAACGCGGTAGCGTCGCCCGCCGGGAGGAAGTGAGACCGGCCAAGAGACTTGATCGGCCGACAACTATTACGGCCCGAATACCCCGCCAAGATATTTCCGGCTCAGCGCTGCATACGTTCCGTCGTGCTGTGCGATGTTGAGCCACTGGTTGATCCACTGCTGCACGTCCGCTGCGGTTCGCGTGATGAGATAGGCCTTCTGCTCAAACGTGAATGGATGGTCAAGGCTCTGACCGCAGAGCCTCGGATTCTGACTGCTTTCCCAGCGGATCTCGCTGACGTCGGTGATCATGACGTCGGCCGCATTGCCGTCGATTTGCTCAAAGATCGTGTTGTTGTCCGGGTAGTTCAGCACCTGCGCCTTATGGATCTGGGCGTTGTCGAATTCTCTATTCGTACCACCGGGGTTGACCACCACACGGACACCGGGGCGGTCGATATCGCTGAGGGCCTGAAACTTCCACGTGTCGGTACAACGGACGATTGCCGCTTTGCCATCACGTAGGTAGGGGTCGCTGTAGATGGCATGCTTGGCGCGATCGAGCGTGATGCTGATTCCTCCCATGGCCACATCGCACTTGTTGTCCAAATCGCTGACCAGATCTGCCCACGCGGTTGACACCATGTCCACTCGCACTCCCAGTCGACCGGCCATGTCGTTGGCCATGTCGATGTCGAGTCCACTCCAATCGCCTTGCGGGTCGCGATACGTGAACGGTCGGTAGTCCCCGGTACTGCACACGCGGACGGTGCCGCGTTGCAATATTTGCGGCAGTCCGGCGGACGCCCGCGTCGCCGTCGATGTCGTTGTTGAGTCACATCCCGCCGTTAGTGCCAGCATCGCGACCAACCAAACCGCGATGAGCCACCCCGGCGTTCGCCGAGCGCCGGCGCCTCTAGCCATTCGCCTACCAAAACTGTTCGTCATCGACTCTCCTCGACAGGCTGGACGAAGAATTTTCTCGCGCCGTTCGTCGCCCGGATTTGCGGCGGACATGCCCACGACGTTAGGAAGCCACGAGATTGCCAAACTGCAGTGAAGCCATGATCCTCAACGCGATTCGAACGACGATCGTTGGCGACGATCGCTTGTAGGTAGCAGTGACGTATCAGGACCTGTGGCCAGGACTGCCGATTTGACGTCGAGTGGGATGACCACCACTAACGTCGTCCCGCTACCTGCCGGACTGGAGATGTCCAGGCGACCACCGAGCGCCTCGACGCGATCCTTGAGACCAATCAGTCCAGAGCCTTTGCCAACGACGGCGCCCCCGATCCCGTCATCACAGATCACGAGGCGGAGTTGGTCGTTCCCGGCGGTTACCCGGATGCTGACCTCGGATGCCTGGGAATGCTTGGCGGCGTTCGTCAGCACCTCCGCAACAACGTAATACGCGGCGACTTCAACCGCTTCCGGCATCCGGCGATCGACGTCGAGACCGAGATCGAGGGTGACGGGAATGGCGGATTGACGGGCGAGCGACTTGATCGCGCGGCCAAGACCGCCTTTCGACACGATGGCCGGATGGATGCCTCGCGAAAACTCCTGCAATTCTGTTGAAACAAGGCGTATCTCGGCGATCAGATGAGCAATTCGGTCGCGGAGATTTCGCTGCTCGGGGGGTATCGACGCCTCGAAATCGCGCAGTTGCAGCCCAAGCGACACTACCCGCTGTTGTGCGCCGTCGTGCAGGTCTCGCTCGAAGCGGCGTCGTGCTTGGTCGCCAGCAGTCACGATGCGGGCGCGCGAGGCGGTGAGTTCGGCGCGAGTTTGGGCGTTGGAGATGGCGATGGCCACCAGGTCGGCGAAATCGCCGATACGCGCTTCGATCTCCGGCGGCATGGGTTCCGACTGCGCCGAGCCGATCACTAGCGCACCCCATAGCCGGCGGTCCACGACGATCGGCGCACCGGCCGCCGACCGTATTCCGAGCTGGTTCATCCGCTCGGCGACGGACCCTGTGACGTGCTCGTAACTGTCCAGCCGCGCCGATTTTTCGGTGTGCCGGATGATCGTTGCGACGTTCTCACCGTCGAACGGAATCCGCTCGCCGACAAGCATCCTCGGCACTCGGTGCTCGCCGCGGCTGGCCAGGAGCACCGAGGCGCCGTCGCTGACATACCGCAGCAACACGACGTTGGCTACCCCTCCGAGAAATCGGGAAAGTTCGGCGACGGCGGTCGAATACACCTCGGTGGAGTCGACGCCGCGTGCGACCAACGTCGCGACTCGACGCAGCGCGGCCTGTTGCTCGGCGAGAGCAGCGACTTCCAGGAGGCGTCGCTCGGATTCTGCGGCACGCAGGCGGGCCTCGCGCGCGAGAACATTGGCCAGCAGCGCGATGGGCAGGAACACGAAGACCGCCACTACGTCGTTGATTTTCAACGGCGCCAGCCCGGCCGTGGCCACCAGGTGGAAGTAGCCATACACCAGGGCGCTCGCCAGCGATGTTGCTACCGCGATCGGAAAACCCCATCCAGCTGAGACGACCAGCACGCCGAGCAGGAACAGCGCTCCGAACGCGGTGTTCGATGCAACCTCTCGGAGAACATGAACCATCAGCGTCTCGGCGATGATGAACGCCGCAGCCACAATGATCCCTAGCCACAGGGGTGGCGCCGACGGCCGCACCACCATCGCCAACAGCCGGCGGCTGAGCCGCCGCTGGCCACTCACCGCTTTTACTGGCAGCGCGCAGTCATGGTTCTTACTCATCGACATCCAGCTGACGCGGCTCCGATGAGGCTGAACGGCGAAGCGGTTGAGACGAGGCGGCCCCTGGCGGCGCGATGCCGCGGTTCTCCCCCGCTCAAGCAGTGAGGATTGCATTGGCCACATCGTCAGGGTGGGTCAGCATACTGCTGTGCGTTCCAGGAACGACGATGGGTTCGACACCCACCCGGGCGGCAAATTCAGCCGCTGGCCGCGGCAGCGCGCAATCGTTGTCGCTGGCGATGTAGGTGGCGGGAATGCTCAGACTCTCCGCATCAACGTCGAGAGCATCGAGGAAGTAACCGCCGGATTGTGTGGTCAACAGGTCGGCCACCAACCGTTGCAGCTCCGGGACTTCGCCTTGCATAAGTAGCTGCTCGACGAGGTCCAGGCTCGGCGCCATGGCGCGGCACGGCGATTCGCTGATCAACCGCAGCATCAACTCACGCGTGTTGGGCGGATACTCCTCGACGAGGGATCTGCCGCGAAGCGGCGCAAATGCGTTGTAGTAGACGATCTTGGCGACCTGGTCAGCGAGCATATGAGCGGCGCCAGTGGCGGGATAGCCGCCCCAACTGTGCGCAACCAAGATGACGTCGTCGAGGTCGAGCCGACGCACCTCGTTGACGACGTAATCAACCGCGTCTTTGAGCTTGTAACCTGACGGATCATCGCCGTCGCCCAGACCGGGAAGTGTCAGGGTGACCGCCCGATGGCTCGCCGCCCGAAGCCGTTTCGCAACCGGTCGCCAGGACCAGGCCCCATGCCAGCCGCCCGGAACCAGTACATAAGTCAATACTTGCGTCACGGTTTGCCTTTCGGTGTCGAGAAGCGGAAAGGGTGCACGGCAATGGGCCCGCGCGAGCCCCGGCGGTTTTCGGGCCGAAATCACTTCAGGGAATAGCGGATCGGCAGGTGTTTAAGGCCACCGACGAGTGTCGTCGCGGACAATTCGGCCTCGCCGGCGAGCTCGATCGATTCCAGCCTGGGGAGCAGTTCGCGGTAGAGACTGCTGATCTCCATCCGCGCCAGCGCGGCGCCGAGGCAGAAGTGTGCACCGTACCCGAAGGCCAGGTGTTTGTTGGGATCGCGGCTGATGTCGAAGCGGAACGGATCGTCGAAGACCTCCTCGTCGCGGTTGCCGGACACGTAGGCCAGATACACCGACTCTCCTTCGGCGATGTCGACCCCCCGAACCGTGGTGGCGGCGGTGGCTGTGCGCATGAATTCCTTCACTGGGGTGGTCCACCGGATCATCTCCTCCACCGCCGTCGGCATCAGCATGAGGTCCTGTTTCAATCGCCCTAGCTCACTGGGGTTTTCGATGAGCGCACGCAGCCCACCGGAGATGGCGTCCTTGGTGGTGTCATGGCCGGCGCTGGCGATGATCACGTAATAGGAGGCGGTGTCCACATCCGAGAGCGGTTCGCCGTCGATGCGCCCGTTGGCGATGGCTGAGGCGAGGTCACCCGTGGGCCGGTGGCGGCGCGACGCGGTCAGCGTAGCGAAGTAGTTGAGGAAGTCCTGCATCACCGCGAGTACAGCCTCGGGCTCTTGACTTCGCTGGTATTCGGGGTCATCGCGGCCAAACATCTCCTGGGTCAGTAACTGCATCCGAGGAAAGTCCGATTCGGGAAGACCTAGCAAGGACAGGATTACGTAGAGCGGAAAGTCGGCTGCGATATCGGTGACGAAGTCGCACTCAGGTCCGATCTCGCGCATCTTGTCGACATAGCGCTTGGCGAGCTCGTCCACCTGCGCCTTGAGGACACCCATTGCCTTGGGGCGGAACCAGTCCGCGGCGATCGAGCGCACCTTGCGGTGGTATGGGTTGTCCATCTGGACCAGAGTGCGCATGCCCGTCCCGGCTTCCTGCTGTGCCTTGCGCAGATCGTCGGCATCGGCGGGTGTGAGTAGTGGGCGGGGCGCACTGATGAATCGGTCACTGTCGCGCTCGATCGCCATGATGTCAGCGTGCTTGGTGATCGCCCAGAACGGCCGATACGGCGGATGATCCACCCACACAATCGGATTGTTTGCCCGCAGCTGTCGTAGCGCCGTGTGCAATCGCTCGTCGTCGGCGTACGCCGACGGGTCAGCCAGAACCTTGGTGGCTTCATGCATTGTGAGTGCGTTCATGTGAATTACTCCCTCTGGGGTCGTCAGAACTCGATAGATCAAAGCTCATTGGCCGCCGGCAACGCGCCCGTCCTCGTCCGACGCAGATCCTCAGAGCCCGATCGGCTCGAGGCGACCGAGGATCTCCCCGCGCCGTGCCTCGAATTGCTCCGGTAGCTGAAATCCTTGGCCTAGCTCCTGCGGCGACTCGTCGCAGTTCCAGCCACCCTCGTTGTGTGTCACTGCAAGTTCAAAGAGGGCGCCGCCGGGTGACCTGACGTAAACCGACTTGAAGTACTTGCGGTCTCGAACTTCGGACACATCTGTGTAGCCCGCACCCTCGATCTCAGATTTCAGCTCGCTCTGGTTCTCGAGAGTGTCCGCGTTCCAGGCGAAGTGGTGAATCGTTCCGGCGCCGTGAGTCCACGTGCCCGGCTCATCTGTGCGGTTGATAACAAGCTCGACCGCGCCGCCGAGCGCGGACTTGCCAGCCTCCAACGCAAACCGGTTACCTTCGCTCAAGCCCTCGCGAGCGCCGAGGTGATTGGCGGCGAACTCGACCGCGGTGTCCGGCCCCGTCACGTGTACGCCGACGCCGTAAATTCCGTGAACGGCGTACTCCTCGGGCACACCGCTTCCGCTGTAACCACGACGAGGGTCGTCGGCGACCTCGACCATCTGGTATTCGATGCCGGAGGGATGCCGGAACAGCACTCGGCGTCGATCGAACACGGTCGCGTCCCGCACGTCCGCGACGCGCTCCTGCAACCGGGAGGACCAGTAGTTCAGCGAACCCGTAGGGACGGCGAGCAATACCTCACGTGCCTGGTTGGTGCCACGTCGGCCGTAGATCCCGGCCTGGGCAAATGGGAACGTGGTGAGCACCGCGCTCGGGTCGCCGTCGGCGTTGCTGTAATACAGGTGGTAGACCGGGATTGTCCCGTCGAACAGCACCGTTCGTTTGATCAGCCGCAGCCCGAGCGCCTTGACGTGGAAGTCAATGTCCTCTTGCGCTCCGTTGACCGACATTGTGACGTGGTGACTATCGATGATGTACGACATTCGATCGCTCCTTCTAACTGATGCTGGGAAGGGGAATGGCGGTGAAGACACCGTCGGGGTCGTAGTGCTTCTTTGCGGTGACCAGTCGAAAGGCATTCTCGCCGTAGGCATTTGCGATCTGATCGTGGTCCTCGGGTCTGAGCAGGTTGGTGTAGCCGCCAGGAAGCGCGTGCGGGGCAAGCGCGGCCGAGACCGCGTCCGCCCAGGCGCGATGACGGGCGCTGTCGCCGCCTTCCCAGCCGGCGACGATCTCGACGACGAAATGTGGGCTGCGGTTCCCGAACGCGGTCTGGTCGGGGGCGACCCGAGTCGATGCGCCGTGACAGGGGTGGATCGGGATGACGCTGCGCGGCGAGGTCAGCGTCCGCGCTGCCTCGACCAGCGCCTCGATGACCTCGGGCGTGTATCCCGCCACAGTACGAGTTCGAACCTCCAGGCCCAGTCCGGGGACATATCCCACGTCTAACAGGCCCAGCACATCGCCGTAGGTGATGGACCCAATTCGGGTTATCAGCGGCGTTCCGAGCGTAGCGAGCGCGTCGACGGCGGCTTGGCCGCAACGATGATCACCACTCCAGACCGGCACAACATAAACAGCGGGATCGCCGTCCGGGCCGGACATTATGCCGCTTTCCACGGTCAGCTCGTCCGGTGCGGTGGACATCACCTCACTAAGTCCACGCCACACCGACGCTCCCTGCGACCACGGATACACGATCATCCCGCCGATCAATCGGTCGAGCGGATGCAAGCGCACCCGCATGGAAGTGACCACGCCGAAGTTGCCGCCACCACCGCGCAGTGCCCAGAACAGCTCCGGCTCGTGAGTCGGGTCGGCTGTGACGATTCGGCCATCGGCCAGAACGACCTCGGCGCCGAGCAGGTTGTCCAGCGCCAGTCCGAAACGTCCGTTGAGCGGTCCGTAGCCCCCGCCAAGTGTTAGGCCGGTCATGCCAACGCCACCGCAGACACCGGTGGCGGCAACCAGCCCGTGCGGCGCGACCGCGTCGATCAAGTCAGCCGCTAAAACGCCGCCACCCACCGTTGCGACCCGCGCCCTGGTATCGACGGTGACACTTCGCATCCCGGACATGTCGATCACCAAACCGCCGTCACACACAGCGCGGCCCAACCAGTCATGGCCGCCGCCGAGCACCGAGAGCCGCAACCCGCGGGCACGCGCCACACGGACGGCTTCCTGTACGTCACGCGGTGAGGCGGGCCGCACGATTACAGCCGGACGATGTTGCACCGCCGAATTCCAAATCAAAGGCGTACTTTTGGGCACCTGCACCGGGGCTGAACCAATTCGGCTCGCCAGATCGTTGGCTGCGGCTGTCACGTCGGTTGTATTCATCTGTCTCCTACGGGTTGGCGACGACGTCCAGCACGCCTCGCCTGACACGACGGCCTCTAGCGCCCGCTGCAATGCCTGTTTTACGTAGTCGCGGGGGTTGAATCACGTTGCGACGAAATCTTGTTCGCGGACCGCGGCGCTATCGCGGTAATAGTTAACGAGATTCGGGCTTTGGGATGCTTCATGTCATTCCCGTGCCGCGCAATGGCCTCCCATACTGGCGCCATCACAGCGATGGGAGACGCGAAAATGCAGCCCCTGCCCTGAGATTCGAGCAGTTTCAGCAACACCGCGGTACCACTCTTGGCTGTCATTGCTCCCGTCACATTTGTGACATTAAGAAGCGGCGGGGACCAACCCCGAGCCTGCGCCCACTGGGTGGGCTTCTCGCAGGTCACCCTTTCGCGGTGTAGAAGCGTCTGGTTTGAGGATAGTGCGCTGTGTGATGAACGTGATCAGCCATGCGATGATGAGAGCATCCACCATCCACACACCGAAAGGCGTTCAGACGAGTCGCGGCGAGTCATCGTGCAGCGCCGAACCACGACGTTATCGACGGTAAGTGCTGCGGTCGCCCAAACCCTCACTTAGGAAAAGGCTTTGATACTGCCCAATCTGCGGGTGAACGCGAAGCGAAGGACTGGCCGCCCAAGGTGCAGCCCCGCGACAGGCGCCGAAACCGCTGCCGCCGCATTGCACACTAGTGACGCTAAGAATTGACCTTGCCCAGCGGCAAACCGGCGCTCACTCAGTGAGCTTTTCTCGGGCGGACACCGTTTCAGGGGCACGAATGAGGCTGGCGATACGGGCGCCGGTGGCCCTTGTCGCAGCCAGCAGTCCGAGCGGTGGGCGGCGTTCCGCGACAAGCGCCGACACGGCCGCCGCTCCATTGTTTCCCAGCGGAATCGCCACCGCGACACAGCTTAGATTTGCCAGCACCTCGCCGGCATCCACGATCGGTGCGGCGCGGACCAATTCACTGTGGGCACGCGCAGCCGCCGTGCCGGGCGGTACCCGAGCTCCGGGTTCAGCTATGAATCCCAACGGAATCCGAGCCTCCACCGCGTCCAAGAATACTGCTTCGCCACCAATCACCGCAGATAGCTGAACAGCGGCGCCAGTGGCCATTGCGAGTTCGGCGATCGGCCGCCGGGCGGCCACCCGCAGTCGACGCTCCGGGCTCACCCGTGCGCCCAGCCCCAGCAAGCTCGCGCCGAGCCGATACCGGTTACCTTCGCGACTGACCGCTCCCACTGCGATCAACTGCTGCAGCAGTCGACGTACCGTCTCCCGCGGTATCCCGCTCGCGTTCGCCAGGTCGAGCAGCCGTACCGGTTCCAACGCACCGACGTGGTCCAACAGCTCAAATGCGCTCTCGATAACCCCGCGACCGTCGATGCGACGAGAGCCGGACGCCACAATGGCAGTCATATCATCGGCCGGGCCAGGCAACTCTCACCACCAATCCGATCAGCTTGTGCTTCGTGGATCCGACGCCCAACATCGCACCTTTGCGTTATTGAACGCGCGAACACGTGCCGATCATCCCGCACGATCGCAGTTGAAGAAATTGCGCTAGCGGGGGGAACGAAGTGCTGCTGCCGAGGATGACGGATCGACAAACCGTTGGAATTCGTCGTTGAAATCCTTTTGCGATGTCGGTAGCGCCTCGAACTGAGCCGCGCCCGCCGCGTCAGTTCCTGGCAGCGAGCGCGCGGCGAGCGTAGGCCCGCACGTCGGCGTCACCGTCGTCCAGCGCGCCGGTCAGCGCCTCGCGGGCGGCGGCCTCAGAATCCGCCCACCGGGTGAGGCTCAGGACCGCCGCCTTGCGGACGTCGAGGTGCGGGTCTGACAACGCCCGCGACAGCGGCGGCACCGCGGCCGACGGAGACGGTGCCCCCGCCAATGCCCGTGCAGCGCCTTGGCGTATCTGCCACGCCGACGCGGCCAGCGCCTGCTCTACCGTGGACACGTCGGCGTCGTCCCACCCGATGAGCCCGATCGCGGCCAGTGCGGCTGCGCGCACCAGCGGGTCGTCGTCGACCATCAGCGCACGCACGGTCTGCGCGCCCGCGCGCAGCGTTCCCAGCCCGTTCGCGATGGCGATCCGGACTTCGCGGTTGGCGTCCCGGTAGGCCGTGGCGACGCCGTCGACGTCGTCGACGGACACCAGCGCGCGCACCGCCTCGATGCGGACCCGGTGGTCGTCGTCGGTGAGCGACCGCCGGTACTGGTCACGCTCCCCTACCCTGCGCGAACTCAACACGTAAACGACCGTACCGCGCACGACGGGATCCCCGGAGTCGACGTGCGGGCGTAACGCCACGGGATCGGGCAGCACCTCGACGAGTTCGCGGATGCCGTTCGCGGCGATCCTGCGAACATCGGGATGCGGATCGCTGAGCGCCTCGACCAATGGGACGGCGTAGCCGTCGGCCAGATGTTCGGTGAGGACGTCGACCGCGGTGCGCCGCACGCCGGGATCGGGATCGCCCAGGAAGGGCACCAGATCGGCGACGGTCGGCTCGTCGAGGGCCAGGACATCGGCGATGCGCGGCGACGGCGGCGGCTCCGCCGAGTCGTCGCGCACCCGCGACACCTCGGTGGCCGGTGCCTGACCACCGACGAGGTCGGGTTGACGCACGGCGATGGGTTCGGTTTCACCGCTGGGCAAGTCGTCGAACCCGGGCACCGGGACGAAGTACGGTGCGACGGGCCGCTTGAGGAACTCGATGTGACCGTCCCTGGTCTTGCGCAGGTTCAGGTGGTAGCGCCAGCCGCTGTCATCGCGGTCGGGCAAGTCGCTGCGGTCGTGATAGAGGCCCCACCGGGATTCGGTGCGCGTCAGCGATGACCTGGCCGCCATTTCGGCGCAGTCGCGGATGAACGAAACCTCCACGGCGCGTAGCAGTTCGTGTGGTGTGACTGCCCCGATGGCTGCGATCTCCTCGCGCATCCGGTCGAATGTCTGCACAGCGATCGAGAGCTTCGCTGCGGTCTTGGGCGGAGCGACATAGTCGTTCACGAAGCGCCGCAGCTTGTACTCGACCTGCGTCTGCGGCGGTCCGTCCGGATGGCGCAGCGGCCGGTAGATCAGATCATGCGCCTCGGCGATCTGCTCTGACGGGAGATGTTGCGGCGCGGGAATATCGGTGACGGTCGATGCGGCGTCGGTGCCGGCCAACTCGCCGTAGACAAACGCCCCGATCATGTAGTTGTGCGGTACACAGGCCAGATCGCCTGCGGCGTACAGGCCGGCAACCGTGGTGCGAGCGTGCTCGTCGACCCAGACCCCGGATGCCGAATGCCCGCTGCACAAACCGATTTCGGAGATGTGCATCTCGATATCGTGCGTACGGTAGTCATGTCCGCGGTTGGCGTGGAATGTGCCGCGAGTGGGTCGCTCGGTGGTGTGCAGAATGCCTTCCAGCGCCGTCAGCGTCTCGTCGGGCAGATGCGTGACCTTGAGATAGATAGGGCCGCGGGCCGATTCGATCTCCTTCTTCACCTCGGCCATCATCTGGCCCGACCAGTAGTCGGAATCGACGAACCGTTCGCCGTTGGCGTTGACCTGGTAGCCGCCGAACGGGTTGGCGACGTAGGCGCAGGCCGGCCCGTTGTAATCCTTGATCAGCGGGTTGATCTGGAAGCATTCGATGCCCGACAGTTCCGCGCCGGCATGGAACGCCATCGAGTAGCCGTCACCGGCGTTGGTCGGGTTCTCGTAGGTGCCGTACAGATATCCCGACGCCGGCAACCCCAGCCGACCGCACGGCCCGGTGGCCAGAATGACGGCCTTGGCGCCGACAAGGACGAATTCACCGGTGCGGCTGTTGAGCGCGGCGGCGCCGACCGCCCGACCGTTGTCCGTCAAGACCCGTACCGGAGCGATTCGGTTCTCGATGCGGATCTTCTCCCGCATCGACTTCTGGCGAAGCACGCGGTAGAGCGCCTTCTTGACGTCCTTGCCCTCGGGCATCGGTAGCACGTAAGAGCCTGACCGGTGGACACGGCGCACCGCGTACTCGCCGTGTTCGTCTTTTTCGAACTTGACGCCGTAGCGCTCCAGCCGCTGCACCATGGCGAATCCGCGCGTGGCGGTCTGATAGATGGTGCGCTGGTTGACGATTCCGTCGTTGGCGTGGGTGATCTCGGCGACGTAGTCTTCCGGGGTGGCCTTCCCTGGGATGACCGCGTTGTTGACGCCGTCCATGCCCATCGCCAGCGCTCCCGAATGCCGCACATGCGCCTTCTCCAGCAGCAGCACCTGGGCGCCGTTCTCGGCGGCGGTCAGCGCGCCCATCGTGCCCGCGGTACCGCCACCGATGACGAGCACGTCGCAGTCGAGCCGAACCGCGTCTTCGATTGCCGGGATATCCATCAAGCCGCAAGCTCCGCCGAATGATCCAGTGCCGCAACAACCTGTGATCTCAGCGGCGTTCGGGACACCTCCGCCACACGTGGGGATGGCACGTCGATGAGGGCGCGCAGAGGCTCTCCGGCACGGCCGAGCACCGCGATGCGGTCGCCCAGCAGCAGCGCCTCATCGACATCGTGGGTGACGAACACGACGGTCGTGGGGTGTGCCCGCCAGGTGTCGATCAGCAGGCGCTGCATGGTCGCGCGGGTCTGGGTGTCCAGCGCACCGAACGGCTCGTCCATCATCACTGCGCGCGGCGCGCCGGCCAGCCCGCGGGCCAGCTGAACCCGTTGGCGCATACCGCCGGACAGGCTCTTCGGCAAGTAACGCTCGAAACCGGTGAGCCCGACGTCAGCGATCCACTTGAGGGCCTCGTCGCGCCGGTGTTCGCTCGGCCGCCCCGCCAACTTCAACGCCAGTTCGATGTTCGACTGCACTGTGCGCCAGGGCAACAGCGCGTTGTCTTGAAACACCATCGCGCGGTCACGGGAGGTGGTGCTCACCCGGGCGCCGTCGGCGATCACCTCTCCCCCGTCGGGGCGCAGCAATCCTGCCAACGCGCGCAGCACTGTCGACTTGCCGCAGCCCGACGGACCGGTGAGCACGAGGATTTCACCTGGTCTGACATCGAGATCCAACCCGTCGACCACGGGCGCACCGCCGTAGCTCAGCACCACATCGCGCAGGGTCAGGCTCATACCGGTCATCGGTTGTTCTCCTCGCCGCGGGGCAGCCAGCGGGTGACGCGGCGGCCAACCAGCTCGACGGCGGCCGACGTCGCGAAGCCGAGCACGCCGATGGTGATGATGCCCACGAAGACATCGGGATAGGCCAACACGGTGTAGGCCTGCCACGTGCGGTAGCCGACTCCCAGTCGGCCCGAGATCATCTCGGCGGAGATGACGCAGATCCAAGCGACGCCGATGCCGACCGACAGGCCGCCGAACACGCCGGGCAGGATCCCGGGCAGCACCACCTTGGTGATGACGTCCCAACGGTTTCCGCCCAGGGTGCGCACCGAGTCCTCCCACAAGGTGGGCAGAGCGCGTACCGCATGACGGGTGCTGACCATGATCGGGAAATAGGCGGCCAGGAACGTGATGAAGACGATTCCGGCCTCATCGGACGGAAAGAGCAGGATCGCGACCGGAACGATCGCGATGGCGGGGATGGGCCGGGCCAGCTCGGTCAGCGGACCGAAGACGTTGCCGAACTTCGGGGAACGACCGAGCAGGATTCCGGTGACCACGCCTGCCACCGCGGCGAGCGCAAACCCGGTCAAGATCCTGATCAACGACTGGCCGAGGTCCAGCCAGTAGCTTTGGGTGCCGAGCTTCGCGCCGAACGCGGTGACGACGTCGGTGACCGACGGCAGCGTGTCGAATCGTAGCCAGAGCCGAACGTCGTTGACCGTCAACACCTGCCATAGTGCGACCGCGGAGGCGACCGAGGCGATGCGGATCAGCCAGGAGATCCACGCTTGGCGCGGCTTGACAGGCTGAGCCGGCGCCGTCGGTACGGCCACAGCGGGCTCATCGGGTGTGAGCACCGCGGGCGGGGCGGTCATACCGCACCCGCCAGCGCCTGCTGATAGTCCACCACCGCTGCGCCCTGGTGTACCTGGGTGTAGCGGCCGGCGCCGGCGGCGGTCCCGAACGGCAGGTAGTTCGTGCCGTCTTTCACCCAGACCGACTTGTCGGCGAACCACCGTGTGCCGTACTCGGTATCGGGCACGTAGGCCACTCGCACCTTTTCGCCGCGGGCGGTGGCTTCGCGTACGGCCCGCAGCAGGCAGGCCGGGTTGGCGGCGGGCTGGGTGGCGTCCTTGCCGTCGATCCACACCTCGCCGGCGAGCTTGGCGTCGGTGACGGCGACGTTGCAGACCGGGTCCTGACCGCGGACCGCGTCCGGGTTGGCGGCGTCGTTGAGTGCCGCGTCGTAGTTCTGTCCGCGGTCGGCAAAGGCCTTGCGGATCGCGGTGTCGTCGACGAAGCCGTCGACGTCGAGGTCGGCAAAGTCGCCGATCGACTTCAGGTACGGAATGTCACCCTTGAGCGCCTGCACCAGTGAGGGTTTCAGCGTGGTGTCGAAGCTTGTGCCGCCTGGCCCGTTGTACAGGTACACCACCTCTGCGGGCAGCCCGCTGCCCTCGGCCACCAGCTTGGCCGACTCGAGGGGATGCTGATTGAGGAAGTCGGTGGCGTCCAGCTGGGCCTGCAAAAAGGCGTCGACCACTTCGGGATGCTGCTTGGCGTAGTCACGGCGGATGACGACGCCATGCCAGGTCGGGTAGTTGCCTTCGGCGCCGTCGTAAAGCAGCTTGGCCTTGCCCTGATAGACCAGCAGTCCCGGCCACGCGACGAATTGCGAAAGCGCTTGCGCCTGTCCCGATTCCAAAGTCGACGCGCCTACCTGCGGCTGCTGGTTGAGCACTTCGACGCCGTTCTTGGGGTCGATGCCCGCGTTGTCCAGCGCCCGCACCAGCGTGCCGTGTCCGGCCGACCCGACGCTGGCGGAGACCTTCTGTCCCTTGAGATCTGCGACGCTGGTGGCCGTCGAATCCGGCCGTATGACCACCATATTGAGCGAACCGGTGGGACTGTAACCAGTGACCGAAACCAGTTCGGTACGAGCACGCTCGTTGGCCTGCGTCTTGGAGCCGTTGATCAGCATCGGGTAATCACCCATCGAGCCGATGTCGATCTTCTCGGCGACCATCTGCGCGGTGATCGGTGCGCCTGTGTCGTAGTCCTGCCAAGTCACGTTGTACTTCTTGTGGTTGGACTTACCGATATCCTCGAGTCGATGCTCGAGAAAGCCTCTGGCGCGCAACAAGGTTCCGGCGGTAACGGTGTTGATGGTTTTGGACTGGTAACCGACGACGACGTTGACGGTGTCATCGGATTGCGATGCCGAGTCCAGCGAGCAGCCGGCAAGCGCAAGAGAGAAGACAGCGGCTGCGGAGAGTATGCGTTTCATGTGCGTGTCCTTGGTCAGCGGATGAGGTAGGGCATGTTGACGAAGACGGCGCCGGTCGGACACCGGGCCGCACACGGGCCGCAGTACCAACACTCGTCCACGTGCATGTAGGCCTTGCCGTTCTCCGGGTTGATGGCCAGCGAATCCAGCGGGCATACCTCTACGCACAGCGTGCATCCCTCGATGCACAGCGACTCGTCGATCGTCACCGGTACGTCGACGCGTTGGTTGACCTGAGCCATCACTGTCCCCTCAAAAGATTGCCGCGCAGTGTGATTCGATCACCACGCATGCGGATGTACTCGAGATCGACAGGCCGCCCGTCGTCGAGATGGGTGAGCCGCTCGAGCAGCAGCATGGCGGCGGTGTCGGGAATCTGCAGTATCGCCGCTGAATGCGGTTCGGCCGCCACCGCTTCGACGGCCAGACCGGCCGAACCGAGACGCTGTCCGGTGACCTGCTCGATGAGCGCGAAGATGTCGTTGCTCTCAAGGTCGTGTTCTGCCACCTGCGCACCGATGTCGGGTGCCAGGTAGGTCATGTCCAAGCTCAGCGGCAGCTCACCGAGGTATCGCAGCCGCTCGATGAAGACGACCGGTTCGCCGGGACTGAGTCGGAGCTTGCCTGCGACCGAGGGCGGCGCGGCGAGCGTCATGGTGGCGCGTACCTCGTTGCGGATGTCCCCGTAGCCCTTGAATGTCTCTTTCAAGCCGACCAGCGCGTCGAGCCCGTGGTCGTACTTACGGATCGCGACGTGCGTGCCGGTTCGGGGCCCGCGGTCGATGAGGCCTTCGTCTTTCAATGTGGCCAGCGCCTCGCGGACGGCGTTGCGGGACACGAAGAACTCCTGCGCGAGTTCGTTTTCGCTCGGCAGCCCGTCGGAGTAGCCGCCGGCGTGGATCTGGTGCCGCAGCACGTCGGCGACCAACCTGGCCTGGTCGGCGCGCGGTCGGCGAAGCGGGGTCGGCTCGGCTGTCGGATTGGGAGAGGTCACGGTCACCTCCTCACGGGCTGATCGTCGTGTGACTGACCTGTGCGGTGACCGTAACGGGGTTCGTCCTTCACACCGATACGTGCCGGCGGCGAACATCGCCGGCCGGGACCAATGCGCCGGTCGCTATGGGCGAAAACCTGCGGTTTTACGGCGAGGCGAAGCGATTGCGCCACCCACCGGGCCGTGGGGACATTTCAATCGTGGTGAGCGAAAAACGGTCCTCTACTGGGCTTTCAGCAGGGGCCGCAGATCGTCCAGGCGGTCGAAAAGGTGCCATACGTAAGACGACGTCCCGTTTTCGCGGTGGGCGTGCAGATCGGCCAGTTCTGGGTCGTCGCAATAGCTTTGGAAGGCGTCCTTGGACTCCCACTCGACGACGATCAGGACCGTGCGGGGTTCGATGTCGCCGGTCACCGACTCCCGGAACCGGCCAAGCGCGACCACCCGGCCGCCATGCTTGGCCACCTCCGCCGGTGAGCGCTTCGAATACGCCAGGTATTCGTCACGGTCGGCGACATCGAACAGGTTCAGCGCGTACACGGCCACGGCCGTGACGCTACCTCGCCCTAGCGCTTCAGTGACCCTGGCGGCCAATCCACGCCGATTTCATCGCAGATCGGCGGGATGATGATCAGCGCTCCGCGCGGGCTGCAGAACGGTGTGCCCGGCGGCTTCGTCAACGGCGCCGGCGGAGGGCCCGCAGGCGGCGGCGGAGGCGCAACCTGTTGTGGCGCGCCGCCCGACCACGAGTAAAGCGTGCTGGTCGCGACGTCGACGATGCCGTAGGAGTTCCAGTACCAGTCGTGGCAGACGTTCCAGTCCCAGCTGAGCACCTGGCTGCCCGGGATCGCGGGATCTCCGGGGCACCAGTGCGTGCACGTCATACCGCCGGGGCAGTTGCCGCCGTTGTAGCTGGGCCCCTCGGCGGTCGAGGTGCCCGCGCCCAGCGTCAGGCCGGTCACCGCAACGGCGCCGGACACGGCGACCGACGCTGCGAATCGCGAGATTCGGTTCATTGGGTTCCTTTCGTTGGGCGCCGCCTTCGCCGGCATCGCCTGGTGCAGCCAAGTACAGCGGCAACGGCCTGCTACCGATCCCAATATCCGTCCCCGCGCCGGTGACCGTGCGGTTTCGGACGCCAGCGGCCGCAAAACCCCGCGATTTCGCACAGTCGCGGGCCCGCGAAACCAGTGCAAGACGGTGCCGTCGACGGCAGATAATTGAGTGATGTCGATGGTGCAGGATGCGCACTCGTCGAGGCGGCTATCAGCGGGCCAGGTCTTTGTTGACGACACCGCATCGAGACTGCCGTGGTGGCGAAGAAGTACGAGTAAGGCCCGCCGTCAACGCAGTCTCAACGCCGAGTCTCAGGACGACGCGCGATCGCGTGCCTTCTCCAGCTCGGCCACCAGCGCATCTACCTCAGCACGTCGCTCGGCGGGAACCTTCAGCGAGTAGAACGTGCCGACGTTGACGATTACCTGCAGCAGCTGCTCCTTCTCGCTGCCGAACAGTTTCTTGCGCCGGCTGAATTCCTCGATCTGCGTGCCGGCGTACTTGTCGGCGGGATTGCGCCCGCGCGAGGAGTTCGCTCGCAGCTTCTCGACCCAATTGCCGTCGACAACAATGCTTTCGCCGTCTATCCCATCGATGCGGAACATCCGGTGATCGTAACGGGCGATCGCTCACCCGTTAGGGCAACTGGTCGTCGGGATGAACAGCGACCAGCACCACCCCGGCGGAAGCGGCGGCGTCAGGTTCGGCGGCGGCGGTGGCGGGGGCGGCGGCGTGGCTCCCTCGAAGATGTTGTGGGCGACGTTGCCTTGGCCGCTGTAGACGTACCAGTAGGTGTGGCAGACGCTCTCATCCCAAACCACCGGGTAGACACGCTTGTTGCCGGTCTCCACCGGTGGGTCGCCGGGGCACCAGGTGCAGGGGCCCTCCGGGCTGTTCTCGGGGCATCCGGGCCACGAGCCGAGTGGCAGCGATCCGCCCGGCAGCGCCTGCGCGGTGCCCTCGGCAAGTCCTGCCCCGCCGAGCGCGATGCCCGCCGACAGCAGCGCCCCCGCAATAATCCGTGTGCGCTTATGGGTGCTCATGTGTGGAGGTCCCTTCGCCGTGGCGAATTCATGCTCTGTATGCCGTATCGCTCGTCGGGTGACGAACGTTGCGGTTAGTACAGCGCCGTGGGATCGCTACCGATCCCAAGAATCAGGCGCCGCCCGCCACGGCGTCGATCGCCCGGTAGATCCGCTGCTCGCTGACCGGGCGCGGCGTGCCGAGCTGCTGGGCCCATAGGCTCACCCGCAACTCCTCGATCTGCCATGCGATGTCGCGCACCTCGGGGGACTCCTGCCGCGCCACGGGCAGCGCCTGCACCACGTCGTCGTAGGCGTCCTCGACGGCGTGCACCTGCCGCATGCGCTGGCGGTCGGCCTCGACACCATGCGGCAGCCGCTCGAGGCGGCGGCGGATCGCGGTCAGATAGCGGACGAGGTCGGCGAGCCGGGCTCGCCCTGTCGTGGTGACGAATCCCGGTGCCAGCAGTCGGTCCATCTGCGCGCGGATGTCCTCGATCGCCTCGGCCTGGGCCGCCTGCGGCTGAGCGGGCAGCAGCAGTTGCACGTCGTGCTGGGCGGCCAGCACCTTGGCGACGCCTGCGACGATGTCTATGCTCGCCGGCACCAATTCGTTGGCCACCCGGTCTCGCAGCGCAGCGAAGTCGGCCGCCGTCCATGCCGGCGCGGGCACCAGGGCATCGACCGCGGCGTCGGCGCAATCGTCCAACAGTGCCGACAGGGACCCGTCGGGGTTCGCGCCGAGCGTCAGACGGGTGCGCAGATCGAGCTGTCGTTCAAGAGATTTCATCGGCGAGGCGACGCTCAGCCGCACCAGGCGTCGCGTCCCCGGCCCCATGTGTCGCTGCTGCTCCGCCGCGGTTGCGAACACACGCAGATCCACCGCGGCGGTTGCGTCGACGAACGCGGGAAAGCCCCGGACCGTGCGACCGCCCACCGTGCGTTCGATGCTGCGCGGAAGCTCGTCGACACCGTCGGGCCAGCCGCGCAGTCCCGCGCGTTCGAGTTCACCGCCGACGGCGCTGGCGACCGCCGACTGGGCCGAGCCGGCCAGCCGCTCCTGCAGCGCGGCCAGATCCTTGCCCTTGGCGACCTCGGTGCCGTCGGCAGACTCGACCGAGAACGTCACCCGCAAATGGGCGGGCAGCTTGTCCAGGTCGAAGGCGTCGATGGGCACAAGAACGCCGGTGCGGCGGCGCAATTCGCGCTGGAGGGCGTCCAGCAGCGGCTCGTCGGCGGGGTTGATCGCGGCCATCACCGCGCGGGCGGTGTCGGGAGCGGGGACGAAGTTGCGGCGCAAGTCCTTCGGCAGTGAGCGGATGAGCTCGGTGAGGAGCTCCTGCCTCAGCGCCGGCACCTGCCACGCGAACTCGTCGCCGCCGAGGCGCGCCAGCACGTCGATGGGGACGTGTACCGTCACGCCGTCGTCGGCGGCGCCGGGTTCGAACCGATACGTCAGCGGCAACGTGACATCGCCGGCCTGCCAGGCGTCGGGGCGCCCGGCGCTGGAAGTGTCGTCGGCGCGGAGCAGGTCATCACGGGTGAACGTCAGCAGGTCAGGTGTCGTGTGGCGCTGCTTCTTCCACCACGCGTCGAAGTGGCGCGCGGAGACCACAGCGGCGGGAACGCGGGCATCGTAGAACGCGTAGATTTCGTCGTCGCCCACGAGTAGATCGCGCCGCCGGGCCCGCTCTTCCAGTTCCTCCAACTCGGCGCGTAGCCGCGCGTTGTCGCGGAAGAAGTGGTGACGCGTCTCCCACTCCCCTTCGACGAGGGCGTGGCGAATGAACAGCTCGCGGGCCAGTGGCGGGTCGATCGGACCGTAGTTCACTCTGCGGCGCGTCACCAACGGAAGGCCATACAGCGTGACCCGCTCGAAGGCCATCACCGCCCCGCGCTGGGCGTCCCAGTGGGGCTCGCTGTAGCTGCGCTGGACCACATGGGCCGCGACGCGTTCGACGTCCTCGGGCTGAATGCGTGCGGCGGTGCGGCCGAACAACCGGCTGGTCTCGACCAGATCGGCGACGACCACCCAGCGGGGCGGCCGTTTGGTGAGTGCCGACCCTGGCGCCAGCACGAAGCGAGCATTGCGTGCGCCCTGGAACTCGCGCGAATCACCTTCTCGCAGACCGATATGCGACAAGAAGCCCGCGGTCACCGCGGCGTGAACCCGCGCGGGGTCGGCAGCAGCATCTTGCTCCCGGATTCCCATGTCGCGGGTGATGCTGCGCAGCTGCCCGGAGAGGTCCTGCCACTCCCGAATGCGGAGGTAATGCAGGAACTCGTCACGGCACATGCGGCGAAACGAGTTGCCGGACCGCTCCTTCCGCTGCTCTCGTAGGTAGCGCCACAGGTTGAGGTAGGAGATGAAATCGGAGTGTTCATCGGCGAATCGGGCGTGCTTCTGCCGGGCGGCTTCCTCCTTGTCGGCCGGGCGTTCACGTGGGTCCGGAATCGCGAGCGCGGCCGCCAGCACCAGCGCCTCGCGGACGCACCCTTCGGCGTCGGCCTGCAGGATCATTCGGGCCAACCGCGGATCGATGGGTAGTTGTGCGAGCCGGCGGCCGACGGGTGTGATCGCGCCCTTGTCGTCGAAAGCGCCCAGTTCCTGCAACAGCTGCACACCGTCGCGGACGCTGCGCCGATCGGGTGGGTCGAGAAACGGAAAGCTCTCCATGTCCCCGAGGTGAAGAGCGGCCATCTGCAGGATCACCGCGGCGAGGTTCGTCCGCAGGATCTCGGGATCGGTATAACGAGGCCGCGACGCGAAATCCTCCTCGGAATAGAGGCGGATGCACACACCCGGCGCGACACGTCCCGAGCGGCCCGCCCGCTGCGCCGCTGACGCCTGCGAGATCGGTTCGATCGGAAGCCGTTGAACCTTCGTCCTGCGGCTGTAGCGCGAGATGCGTGCGGTGCCCGGGTCGACGACGTAGCGGATGCCCGGCACGGTCAGCGACGTCTCGGCGACATTGGTGGCGAGCACGATCCGGCGACGGGTCCGGTGCGGTGTGAAAACCCGCTGTTGTTCGGCGGTCGGCAGCCGCGCGTATAGCGGCAGCACCTCAGTGAGCTCGTCGACGACGGCACGCAAAGCCTCCGCAGTATCGCGGATTTCGCGCTCGCCGGACAAGAACACCAGGACGTCGCCGGGCGGCTCTGAGGCGAGCTCGTCGATGGCCCCGACGATGGCTTCCGTCTGGTCGCGCACCTCGGTACGCACGACTTCGTGGTCAGGATCATCGGGGTCGTCCTCGTCTGAGGACACGACCGGGACTTCCAAAGGGCGGTAACGGATTTCGACGGGATACGTGCGGCCGGACACTTCGACGATCGGCGCACCGCCGCTGGATCCACTTTCGGCACCGCCGAAGTGCGCGGCGAAACGCTCCGGCTCGATCGTCGCCGAGGTGACGATCACCTTGAGATCGGGTCGGCGGGGCAACAATTCGCGCAGGTAACCGAGAAGAAAGTCGATGTTGAGGCTGCGCTCGTGCGCCTCGTCGATGATGAGCGTGTCGTAGCGCAGCAGCCGCCGGTCGCGCTGGATCTCAGCGAGCAGGATGCCGTCGGTCATCAGCTTGACCAGCGTGCGGTCGCTGACCTGGTCGGTGAACCGCACCGAGTAGCCGATCACATCGCCCAGCGGGGTGCTCAGCTCGTCGGCGATGCGCTGCGCGACCGTGCGGGCGGCGAGCCGCCGCGGTTGGGTGTGGCCGATGGTGCCGCGGATGCCGCGGCCGAGGTCTAGACAGATCTTGGGCAGCTGGGTGGTCTTGCCTGACCCGGTTTCGCCGGCCACCACGACAACCTGGTGCGCCTGGATCGCCGCGGCGATCTCGTCGCGTCGCGAGCTGACCGGCAGGTCCGGATACGTGATCGTGGGCAGCGCGGCCTGCCGGGTGGCGACCAGCGCCTCGGCGCGAGTGATCTGCTCGGAAAGCTGGCCTAGCTTGTCGGGGCTCGCACCGCGCAGGTTCTTCAAACGTCTGCGCAGCCGAGCGGCGTCGCGGATGGCCAGCCCGTCGAGGCGGCTCCGCAACTCCGCGACGGATGGTTCGGCCACTCCGGCAACGATAGCGACGGCCTAGGTCTGCCGCGGCAGCAGTTCGGCCGCGAACGTTTCCACGAAATTTGCGCTGTCGATCTCTCCCGCCGGCCTGATGACGAACTTGGTCAGCCCTGCCGCAATGTAGTCGTCGAGCCGTCGATGCAGGGTTGGCCAATCGGCAGCCACCAGCTCGGCGGGATCTAGATCGGGGCGGCGTTTGCGCACCGCGGCGAGCACCGGCGCAGGCAGCTCCCCGTTGCCGACGGCGAGATTGATGCCGTAGTGGTCCGGTTCGATGTCGCGGCCGGCATCCTCGGCTGCTGCGATGATCGCCTGGCGTGCTCGGCCCGCCTCGGCCGGAGTCAGGAAGCTGCCCAACCAGCCGTCGCCCAGTGCACCGATACGGTGGAACGCCGCCGCGGTGGCCCCGCCGATCCAGATATCAAGCGGCGGATCCGGTTTCGGGAGCACCCGGACATCTCGGACGGTGAAGTATTCACCGCGGAACGTCACGTCGTCCTCGCGCAACACCGTGCTCAACAACCGCAGTGACTCGTCGAAGACGGCCGCGCGCTTACCGTCGGGCACCATGAACAGATCGCGCTCGACCGGAAGCGCCGAGCGCAGACCGAAGACGGGCAGCACCCGTTTGGGTGCGATAGCCGCCAGCGACGCCAGTTGTTTGGCCACCAGCACAGGATGTCGGCCCGGTAGTACCGCCACCGAGGTGCCCACCTTGAGCCGCGTGGTCCGCGCGAGCGCGACCGCCATCCCTACGAACGGGTCGACCAGAGGCGAATACACCAGCTCGGAAAACCACAGCGAGTCCACGCCCGCTGTCTCGAGCTGATCGACGACATCAACCAGCCGATCGGGGCCCGGACTCGGGCCAAGGCCGACACCGAAACGGATCTTCACTCGCGCCTCCTCGCGTCACCGGTCTCCATCGCAACACGCGAGGAGCGCCGTTTGTGCCGCGGGTGGGCCGCGCTCAGTACTGCGGGACGCCGGTGTATTCAGGATTGGGCGGCACCGCCAGGGCGATGCCGATCCGGTTGGTCGCGCCGATGAAGGCCGCGATCGAGATCGCCTCCAGGATTAGGTGGTCATCGAGCCTGAGTTGGCGTAACCGGTCGAAATCACCGTCGCGAATGGACTGCGGATCGTTGTTGACGGCCACGGCGAGATCGGCCAGTGCGTGTTCGCGCTCGGTCAGTTCGGCGACCTGGTGGTGATCGATGGCCACCCGCTGGCCGAACGACCAATCCCCCGCGACTTTGCCGAGCTTGTTGGCGTGGTTGGTATGGCAGTGGGCGCAACGGTTTTCACCCGAGACGACTGTCGCGATCACTTCGCGTTCACGCGCCGTGAGCCCGCCGTTCTGGAGGTCCTCGACCTCTGGCACGTCAAGGCGCGAGATGCGGGTGGGGGTGAGCGCGGCACGGGGTTCGGCAGTGGTCGTCATGGCCCGACGATGCCCGTGACCGCTGGAGGAACCAACCTTTCCGCCACCGCAGATTCAAATGCCGGCGGTGGCCGGACTGCGGCCTCGCAGATGGGCCCCATACGCTGTGCCGGTGGCACATGTGTTGTCGGTCAACATCGCACGAGTCCGGGAGAACCCCGACAAGCCGTCGCGCTCCACGGGCATCGACAAATTGGCGACACAGGAACCCGTGCTGGTGCGGCCGCCGGGACCGATGCGCGGCGGTCTGGGCAGCGGCCTGGTCGGCGACACGATCGGCAACCCCAAACTGCACGGCGGCGACGACCAAGCGGTGTACGCCTACGCGCGAGAAGACCTGGACGAGTGGGAAACCCGGCTGGACCGTCCGCTGATCAACGGCATGTTCGGCGAGAACCTCACCACGACCGGCATCGACGTCACTGGCGCGCGCATCGGCGAACGCTGGCGCGTCGGCGACGACGGGCTCGTCCTCGAGGTGTCCGCGCCGCGCACCCCATGTCGCACCTTCTCGGCGTTCTTGCAGCTGAGGAATTGGATCAAAACGTTTACCGACGCCGGGAAACCCGGCGCCTACTTTCGCGTCATCTCGCCGGGCACGGTGCGCGCCGGTGACGCGATCATCGTCGACTACCGGCCCGATCACGACGTGACGATCGATCTCGTGTTCCGCGCCAGGATGTCCGATCCGACGCTGCTGCCGCAGTTGTTGGACGTCGAGGCGCTCTCGTCGGAACTCAAGGCATACGCGCGCCGTCGCGTGAGCTGAGAGGCTATCGGGCGTTTCGGGTCGAGGGCGTGTGCAGGTCGGCAAGCGAGTTCCGCCAGCCGCCGTCGATCCGGATCTGGATCACGGCGACGGCTATCATCACGGCGGCGGTCACGAAGTGCACCACCGCATCGACGGTGTTGTTGGGAAACGTGAACACGTAGGCGACCTGGTGGGAAAAGAGTGCCCAGACACCGGGCAGCGCTCCCGCCACCGCGCCGATGAGCAGGTACAGCACCGACCAGGACTTGCGCAGTGCAAAGACGAAGCCGGGGGCGAACAAAGCGAGGCCCGCGACCGCGTGCCACCCGTTGTAGTCCATCCCCAGCAGTTGAACGGTCGGCGCGCCGGGGCCCGTCGCAAAGCTGGGTTCCATGATGAGACCGACGACCGCCTGAATGACGTGGAACGCGGCGATGATCAGCACGCCGATTTGGGCGAAACTCCACTTCACGGGCACCTCCGGACGTTGTCGGTAGGTCTTCATCCTATACTACGCTCGGTAGTAGATGTAGCCAAGCGCCTCACCTCGACCGCAGGAACCGGCTGCGCGGGTTACGCTGATCCGGGCCGGTCGAGACGTTCGGAGAGCTGAGATGGTGACTGTAAAGCGCGGTGCGGTGCTGGTTGGGTTTGCTATCGCCCTCGCCGCCGGACCGTTGGCCGTCGCGTCACCCGCCGCGGCCGAGACCACGTGCCCATGGGGCACGAAGCCGACCCGCTTCGAAGGCGTCTGCATCAGCGGCGGAGGTGGTGGTGCGGCCGCGCCGCTCCCACCGATTCCGCCTCCGTCGAATGCCGGGCCTCACATTGTCAATAACCCGAACGGCTTCGATTCGGTCAACGGCATCCCGTGCTCGCCCGAGCACTACGGCACGTGCTACGGCATGAGCCAGAACCCGGGCTGACGCCGCTTACGTATACGAACCGGCGGTGTGCGCGCAACCGGCACACAGAGCCGCCTAAATGACAGCTGCGCCAAGGGGTTTCGAGGGCAGCGGCCACGGCGACGCAGTCGTCGCGTACGCCGTCGCAGCGGGCGCAGCGCGAATCGACCGTTTGCGCAGGCGAGGACGTTCACCGCGACATTGTGCTTCTGCGGAGCGGCAATCAGCCTGCGGGATCGATGAGGTCACGGAAACCGGCGGCTGGGCACACCGATGCGCCTGCGCGTCGGACCCGCTCGGCGAGAGCGCCATCCGATGTCACCACGGTGAGGTCGTGCGGGGCATCGTCGGCGTAGACGAGTCGGACGATCTCGTCGTCAGCGGAATTGGGTGCTGCCCGCGGCGCGTGCGCTATCTCGATCACCGACGACATGATCGGCGGTGACATCGGTTTCTCGAAGACCACAGTCACTCGGCGGTCATCGGCCGATGCCCAGCGGTCGAGCCGGTTCACCAAGCGGGCCATGGCCTGTCGGCGGTCCTTCCACCAGCCGTCCGGCCTGCTGCCGATCACGTTCATCGCGTCGACGATCCAGCGCTGCGTCACCCGCGACCGCCCAACGCCGCTGCGAGCTGGTCGACGGTAAGAGCCCAGCCGCTGTCGAAGCTCTCCAATTCCTCTGGCGGCAACAGAGAATGCTTGAGCGACATGAGCGTCTCGCCGTCACCGACCGGTTCGAAGGTGACGGTGACGACGCTGTCGGTGGCTTCCGGCCAATTCGAGTTCGTCCATGTGAAGCGCAGCAGCCGGGGCCGATCGATCGCCAGGAACCGGCCGCTGATCACTACGCGGGTACCCGAGTCGTCCACGTCGAAGCGCACCGTGCCGCCTACGTGAGGTTCCACGGTGACGTCGAGAACCCGGACCGGTCGCGGGCACATCCACTCCCGCAACGCTTCCCGGTCGATCCACTCATCGAAGACGACGTCCGGCGGGGCCGGCATGACCCGTTGGAGACGGACGGTTGCCGCGTCGCTCATCGCATGTCTTTCTTGCGGCGCAGGCGCGCAGACAGCGCGTCGGCCCGCGCGGTCCAGAATTCCGTCTGCTCGTTGATCCACTGCTGGGCGCTGCTCAACCCGTCCGGTCGCAGAGACAGCCAGTGCTCACGCCCGCGAACTTCGCGGCGGACCAACCCCGCCGACTCCAGCACGCCGATGTGTCGGGAGACGCCCGCGAACGTCATCGGCAGCGGTGCGGCCAGGTCGGAGATGCGGGCGTCGCCCCCGCGCAGCGTTTCCAGCAGACGGCGCCGCGTTGGATCCGCAAGCGCCGCATAGGCGCGGTCCAACACCTGATCTTCAACCATTCTGTTGACTATAACCACGGCCCGTGATGTGCTGGGCGATGTTATTCAACTGAAATGTTGAACGATCTTCGACACACCGAAGGAGATCACATGAACACGCCGCCGATAGTGTCCGCGCAGGAGTGGGAGGCCGCTCGAGCCGAAATGCTAATCAAGGAGAAGGAGCACACCCGCGCGCGTGACGCGCTCGCCGCGATGCGCAGGCGAATGCCCTGGACACCTGTCGAGAAGACCTACGAGTTCGACGGGCCGGACGGCAGGGTCGGCCTGCTGGATCTGTTTGCCGGCCGACGCCAGCTGATCGTCTACCGCGCGTTCGTCGATCCCGGCGTCCACGGCTGGCCCGAACATGGTTGTGTCGGTTGCTCGTTGATGGCCGACCACATCGGCAGCCTGGCACATCTGAATGCCCGCGACACCACGCTGGTGTACGTATCCCGCGGATCGCAGGCCGATCTCGCCCGCATCAAGGCGAGCATGGGGTGGGACCACCCCTGGTACACCATCGTGCCCGGACCCGACGCAGCGTTCGACATCGACTTCGGTGTCGCTGAATGGCATGGCACCAACGCGTTCATCCGTGACGGGGACCGCATCTTCCGTACATACTTCATCGACGACCGCGGCGACGAGGTGTTCGTCAACACCTGGAACTTCCTCGACATGACCGCCCTTGGGCGCCAAGAGGTCTGGGAGGATTCCCCCGAGGGTTACCCCCAGACCAAACCCTACGAATGGTGGCGCTGGCACGACGAGTACGGACGCGAAGAGCCCACGGAGGAACGGTGATCGATGTGACGACTGCCCACCCGCTCCGGGTGGCCGAGATCTATCAGGACACCAAGGATCGGATCATGGAACTGGTCGGCGGTCTCGATGACGCCGGGCTGAACACCTCGGTACCGGCCTGCCCCGGCTGGTCGGTGCGCGATGTCGTCGCCCACCTCGCCGCTGTCGCCGACGACTGGGCGGAGGGACGGTTGACGGGCGCGCCGAGCGATGCGCAGACAGCCGACCAAGTTGCGCGCTTCGCGGGCCAGGACGTGACGGAGATCGACGCGGTCTGGGCCGATGCGGTGGCCCGGCTTACCTCACGCGCCGCGAACGATGGCCTGGAGCCGCCGGTCGGCGATATCGCGTGCCACGAGCACGACATCCGCGCTGCGCTGGGCACACCGGGGGCCCGCGGCTCGGACGCGGTCCACTACTCGTCGGACCGCTTGCTCGCCAACCTTCGGACGCCGGTGCCGTTGCGCGTGAAGGTGGAGGACGCCGAGTATCGCAGCGGGCCGGAGGGTGGACGGGAATTATCCTTATTCACCACACGGTTCGAGGCTCTACGTTGGCGCACCGGTCGGCGCAGTCGGAACCAGCTGGCCGCGATGGACTGGTCGAGCGACCCGGCTCCGGTACTCGATCACCTGTTCTTGTTCGGCCCCGCCGAAGCAGACGTCGTCGAGTAGCCCGAGGGAGAGAGACGGTGAAAAGCGACTCGCCACACCATGATTCCGTCAGCAATGCGCCGACGCCGCCGCCCGTTGACCGGGCGGCCTTCGAGGCTGCCCTCGCACGCCTGCGCGTTCGCGAGAAGGCGCACATTCGCCAGGGTGACGAGCTTGCCGCGGCGCGCCGACGCCTGCCCATGGTGGAAGTCGACGCCGGTTCCGAACTGACGGGACCGGACGGGCCGGTCACATTACTCGAAACCTTTGACGGGCGCAGGCAGCTTTTGGCCTATTACTTCATGTGGCATGCAGGAAAGTCGGCGCCCGAGCAGTGCGAAGGATGCACGTGGGTGACCACGCAGGTGCAGGAGTTGTCGTACCTTCACTCCCGCGACATCACCTACGCGGTGTTCTGCCAGGGGCCGTACCCCGAAAGTGCGCGCTACCGCGAGTTCATGGGCTGGCAGATGCCGTGGTATTCGGCGCTTCCCTCCCTCGAGACGCTTCTCGTCGGCCGCATCCCCGGCATGATGCACATCGTGTGCTACCTGCGCGACGGTGGTCGTGTTTTCGAGACGTACTGGACGACGCGACGCGGCGTGGAGGCGATGGACTACAGCCTGGCCTTGATGGACCTCACGGTGTACGGACGTCAGGAGCCGTGGGAGGACTCGCCGCCCGGGTGGCCGCAGGACTGGCAGGTCGACGGTTCGAACACGCGGATCGACGGCCGGCCCATCCCGCAGTGGTCGCGGCTTGCCGAAGGACGGTCCGACACCCTCGGCGGGTAGCGCCGGCTACTCGGCGACCCGGATGACCGTCTTACCGTGTGCCCGGTGAGCAGGGTCGAATGCCGCCGGCGCCTGATCAAGTGAGAACACCGCGCCGACAGCGGGTTTCACTGCGCCTTCCTGCATTTTTTGCGCCAGCGCCGCCAGCCCGCGGCGGTCGGGCTCGACGATGAAGAACACCGCCCGTCCCTCCTCGGGTAGCACACTGGGGGGTTCGGCGATGGTGACCAGCGTGCCGCCCGGACGCACCAGAGGTGCGGAGCGGTCGAGGATCTCGCCGCCGAGAACGTCGAACACGACGTCGACCTGCCCGACGTCGTCCAGTCGGTCCTGCTGCAGGTCCAGAAACTCGTCGGCTCCGTGGTCCAGCACCGTCTGCCTGTGGGCGCTCCGTCCGCTGCCGATCACCCGTGCTCCGGCCTGAGCCGCGAGCTGCACCGCGATCGATCCGACTCCACCTGCCGCGCCGTGGATCAGGACGGTCTGCCCGGCGGCTAAATGCCCGTGGTCGAACAGGCCCTGCGAGGCGGTCAACCCCGGCATCGGCACCGCCGCCGCCCCGACGTGGTCGACATCGGGCCACAGCGGGGCGAGGTTACGCGCCTCCACCGCAACATATTCCGCGAGCGTGCCGTTGCGGCACCAATCCGTGAGCCCGAAGACGGGCTGGCCGACCTCGAGCCCCGTGGTGCCGAAACCCAACTCGGCGACCACTCCGGACACTTCGTGCCCGGGCACGGTCGGCGTCCGGTCCCGGCCCGCGCGGTCGGTCCATGTGCCCGGCCAGCTGAGTTCGTCGGGGGTGAACGACGCGGCATGGACCTTGACGACGACGTCGTTCTCCGCCAAATGCGGGTAGGGCAACTCGGTCACCGCGAGTGCGGCGACGCCGGCGGCGCGGTCGTTTGCGACAACGGCTTTCATGCAGCGAGATTCGCCGGGCTCATCGCGCCCCACGGACCAGACGGCCGGGACGTGCGCCGCTGTCGACACCGTTGCGTCGCGTCACGACGCCGCTGACGATCGTCGCCGTGTAGCCGGACGCTTCCTGGACCAGACGCTGACCGCCCGCGGGCAGGTCGTAGGCCATCCGCGCGGGGTGCAGCGTCAGCGCCTCCATGTCGATGACGTTCACGTCGGCCTTCTTGCCGACCTCGATCACACCGCGATCGGACAGCCCGAACAGCTGCGCGGTGTCGTGAGACTGCTTGCGCACCACGTACTCCAGCGGAAGCTTTTCGCCCCGACGCCGATCGCGGGTCCAATGGGTAAGCAGGAAGGTGGGATACGAGGCGTCGCAGATCATGCCGCAGTGAGCACCGCCGTCCGACAACCCCACCACGCCCGCGGGATGCAGCAGCATTTCGCGGATTGCGTCATGGTTGCCGTAAAAGTAGTTGTAGAACGGCAGCATCAGCATCGACGTGGCGTCACGCTCGAGCATCAGGTCATAGAGCACCGACAGCGGATCTTCGCCACGGTCGGCGGCGATCTTCTCGACCGCGCGATCGGGCGTCGGCTCGTAGTCGGGCGGATCGCCGAGTGCGAAGATGCGGCCCAGCGAATACTGAACAAGGGCGAACATGTTGTCGAACAACAGGTTCGGGTCGGGTGGCAGATCGTCCTCGCTGAGGATCGCGGCCTTGACGGCCGGATCGGCGAGACGTTGCGCCAGCTCCTGCCTGTCGCATTCGGCTTTCAGCCGGCGGAAGGTCGGTCGGTGCGTGAAGGCGTGGTGCCCGGGGAAGCCGAACAGCATGCCGAACGGCCGCGCGGCGATCTGCGGGTACAGCTCGGCTCCGGCGGCATGAGCGTCCGCTGAGATCTCGAGCTGTTCGCGCCACAGATCGGGCGCGGCGTCGACCTGGATCATGCCGAAGGAGATCGGGCGGTCGATCTCGGCGCCGAGGCGTCGCATCCACTCGAGTTCCTTCTTCGGCGCGATGATGTCCTCGCCGGCGACGCCCTGTGGTGCCAACTCGAACACCGCCCGTCCACCGGCGGCCATCGCCCGCCCGAGCCCGAACAACTCGTCCTCCGCGGCGAATGTGCCGGGGACCGGCTCGCCGTCGATGGCCCGGTGGCCAAGGGTGCGTGACGTCGAGAAGCCCAGTGCGCCGGCCTCGATGCCTTCCTGCACGATGCGCGCCATCGCGGCGATGTCTTCCGGGGAGGCCGGCTCGTTGCGGGCGCCGCGCTCCCCCATCGCGTACGCACGAACCGCTCCGTGCGCGATCTGGCTGCCCACATCGATCGCGAGATCCTGCTTCTCGATCACGTCCAGGTATTCGGGGTAGCTCTCCCAGCCCCAGGAGATGCCCTCGGTGAGCGCGGTGCCTGGGATGTCTTCGACGCCCTCCATCAAGCCGATCAGCCAGTCCTCCTGGCCTGGCCGCACCGGCGCGAAGCCGACGCCGCAGTTGCCTGCGACTACGGTGGTCACACCGTGTCCGCTCGATGGTTCCAGCAGGCTGTCCCAGCTGACCTGGCCGTCGTAGTGCGTGTGGATGTCGACGAAGCCGGGCGCGACGATCTTGCCCGTCGCATCGATCGTCTCTGCCGCGTTGCCTTCCAGCGGCGCATCGTTCGGGCCGCGGCGACGGAGTTCGACGATCTTGCCATCCTTGACAGCGATATCGGCGGTGAACCTGTCTGCGCCCGTGCCGTCGACGACGGTGCCGCCGGTGATCTTGAGGTCGAACACGATAACTCCCTATCTGCCCGTTGCTTCTGCCCCACGCAGCCGGTCAAGCCGCTACGGTCGTCAATGTAACACCGTTACAGACGGGTGGCGCCGGATCAGGAGGGTCGGTCGTGACGCACACAGCGCAGGAGATCGCCGCCGACGGACGCGCCGCTGAGACGCACCGCGAAGACGCCATCGGCACCCCTCCGAAAGGGCCCACACTGGTGCCCGCCGAGCGGTACTACTCCCCGGAATTTGCGCGGCTCGAGGTCGAGCGCATGTGGCCGAAGGTATGGCAGGTCGCGTGCACCGTCGACCACGTCGCCGACCCCGGCGACTACTTCGAATACCGGTGCGGGCCCCACTCGGTACTGGTCGTCCGTGCCGACGATGGTGAGCTTCGCGCATTCCAGAACGTGTGCCGCCACCGCGGCAACTCACTGTGTTCGGGGGCCGGAGCCGGCCTTCGGGAATTGAAATGCGGCTATCACGGGTGGACGTGGGATCTCGCCGGTGCGCTCAAGCGAGTTCCCCACCGCAAGGGCTTCGGCTCACTTCACATGTCCGACTACCCCTTGCTCGCCGCGCGCGTCGACACCTGGGAACGTCTCGTGTTCGTCAACCTCGACCCCGACGCCATGCCCCTGGCCGATTACCTGGAGGCCGTACCGCAGGACACCGCGTGGTGTGGCCTCGGCGACTTCCGTTGCTACGCCACCATGACGGTGGAGGTCGATGCCAACTGGAAGACGATCGCCGACGGTTTCAGCGAGACCTACCACATCCGAACGCTGCACCCCGAACTGCACAGGTGCATGGACGACGTATATGCGCCCCAAGTGATCTGGGGCCACACCGGCAAATCCGAGCAGATGTACGGGGTGGCGAGCCCGCAGATCAAGGAGCCGCTATCGGACGCCGATGTGTGGGACGCCTACGTGACCACACAGGGTGCGCTGATGGGCGTCGAGGAGGGCACTCCGTACCCCGCCGATCAGTCGGGGCGGCCGGCAAAGGATGTGATCGCCGACCGGACAAGGGATTTCGCCGCTGGACGCGGAGTCGACCTGAGCTGGGCATCGACCGATCAGATCATGCAGTTGCGGCAGTACAACATCTTTCCCAACATGTCGCTGCTGACCAACGCCGATCATCTGACGGTGTTGGTGGCGCGTCCGGGGCCCGACCCCGACCATGGTGAGCTGGTCATGATTCTGTGGACCCGGATGGCCCCCGGTGCGCCCCGCACCAAGCCCGCCGACATGCGCTTCACGGCCGATGAAGCCCACCCCGGACTGGTCCTGACCCAGGACATCGCGGTGCTGGCCGGGCTTCAGCGAGGTCTTCACCAGCCCGGCCTCACCCACCTCACGCTCTCCAACGAGGAACGCCGCGTGATCAACACCCACAGCATCCTCGAACACTATCTCGACCTTCCGGAGTCCGCGCGGATGAGGGTAGGCGAGGCGCCGTGAGGGAAGGGCTCGACGCCGAGACGGTTCTCGACACCGCGGCCCGCTTGATCGAGCTCGACGGTGTCGACGGCTTCACCATGCGCGGTCTTGCCGAAATCCTCGGTGTGGCAGTCACTTCCATCTATTGGCATGTCGGCGGCCGGGACAAGCTGTTCGACAGCCTGGTGGACCGGCTGGTGAGCCAGATGGCGCACCTGCCTGTTGAGGGCGCCGATCCCGTCGAACGCATCGCGTCGCTGGCCCGGTCGCAGCGCACAGTGCTCATCGAGCGACAACACCTGCTCGCCATCGCTCACGAACGCGACCGGACACCGCGTCTGTTTCTGCCGGTGCAGCAGACGCTGGCTTCGGAGCTGGCGCGGCTCGGCGTCACCGGAACCGACGCCGCGCTGATTCTGCGCGCGATACAGGTCCATGTGATTTCGTCTGCGGTGATGCAGTTTTCGGCTGTGCGCGGCGCCAAGCATGACGAAGAAGATCCCTCGCTGTGGACCGACGACTGGCCCGACCGGTCGCTGGTTGAGGCGCTGCAATCCCCGACCGACTATGACGCCGTCTTCGACTACGGGCTCAACGCGCTGCTGGCGCCGCTGCGGAGTCGTGTTACCGGGTAGTCCTAATCATGCCGGCGCGACGCTCGGTGCGGGAAGCTGTCGGACATGATGGAACCCGCACCCCGTCCAGAAGAGCTCGGCGGGTTGTTTTGCGTCCTGGCGGCTGTGGCACTGGCGGCCATCATCCGCGGGGGGTGGTCGGCTGGTCCAGGTGACCATGGTGGTCTCTGGTAGTGATGCCCGGCGTCGCCGGTGTGCTGATGATGCCGCTGTCCGACTATTACGGCTGAGAAGTACTCGCCCCGTTTCGGGATAAATTAACCGATCGCGCCCGCGGGTTCGCCGCCGTCGTCGAGGCCAGGGCCGGACGGAGTGTCGGGCGGCAATATCAGTCCCGGGTCAGTGCCGGTTCCGCCCGCATCCTGGCCGACGGCCGAGGAATCGGGGACCCCCGCCCCCTCGGGTATCGCTGCGACATCGGGAGCTGTCTGCGGGCCGGTGTCCACACCGGTGCCGCCCGCCGGGGAGGCGTCATCCCACTGTGAGCCATCGTCTCCGGGTTCGGCCTTGAACGAATGTGACTGCGCAAAGACGCCACTGGGGCCCGGGGTGGCGGCGGCGGCCGGCGCGGATACAGCGAGCGCCACGGCTGCTACTGCGAGAGGTGCAAGCGCTGTCGAAGCGACCATTGAGCGCATTGCGGAATTCATCATGTGCTCCCTCATCCAAAACATGACCGGCGCTGAAACGCCGCACGCATTGAATAATGACGGCGCGGTAGAGGAAATTTCTCAAAATGCGCTACTAATCCGTTGGTAACGGCGCTGCACAGCCGAAATTCTCACCCTCGAGCCACGGCTGCTGCCGCGGCAGCGATCGCCGCCGCGGACCGGTCAATATCGTCGTCGGTCGTCGACCAGTTCGAAATCGAGACGCGAAGCACATACCGGCCGTCCCATGTGGTTCCGCCCAGCCAGCATGTGCCGTCGCGCTGAACGGCCGCGACCGCGGCGCGGTTGGCGTGGTCACCACCCGGCAATTGCAGCAGCACCTGGTTCAGGACGACATCGTTGACGATCCGGGCGCCGGGAATGGTCGCGAGCCGCTCGGCCATCCGGCGTGCCTGAGCGCAGTTGCGTTCGATCAGTTCGGCGATCCCGGATGTGCCCAGCGACCGCAGCGCGGCGTAGATCGGAATTGCCCGCGCCCGTCGTGAGCTCTCCGGTACGTAGTTGGTGTTGTCGCGCTGACCGGGATCGGCCACCAGGTACGGTCCAGCCAGGCGCATCGCGGCAACGTGCGCGTCGGCGTCGGCGACGATCGCCATGGCGCCGTCGTGGGGCACATTCAGCCACTTGTGGGCGTCAATGGCCCACGAGTCGGCGCGACCGACGTCCGTCGTCAGGTACCGCAGCGACGGCGCCGCCGCTGCCCACAGGCCGAACGCTCCGTCAATGTGCAACCACGCCCCGTGGCGGCCACACGCGTCGGCGACCGGTTCGAATGCGTCGAAGGCGCCCGAGGCGACATTGCCCGCCTGCGCGCAGACGATCGCCGGACCCGTTGACGCGGCAAGGGCTTCCGAAAGCGCCTCGGGCCGCATCCGGCCCTGCTCGTCGGCCGGGATACGGACCGGGGTTTCGGCGCCGAATCCGAGTTGGCGCAGCGCGGTGTAAATCGTCGCGTGGGCCTGCTCCCCGCAGAAGATCCGCACGGCTGGGGCGCCGATGAGCCCGTCGTCCTCGACGTTCCACCCGGCGTGGGCGAGCACTGTATGACGGGCCGCGGCCAAGCAGGTGGTGTTCGCGGCTTGCCCGCCGGTCACGAAGCCGACCCCGGCGTCGGCAGGCAGACCGAGAAGCTCCAGCGTCCACGCGGAGGCGATCTCTTCAATCGCGGCGGACGCCGGCGACAGCGAGTGGAAGGCGGCGCATTGATCCCACGCTGAGACAAGCCAATCGGCCGCCAGCGCGGCGGGCAGCGCCCCACCGATGACGAAGCCGAAATGACGCGGCCCCGCGCTGGCTACCAACCCGTCGTCGGCGCCGGCAACGAGGGCGTCTATCACGGCGCTGGGATCCTCACCGTCACGCGGCAGCGCGCCACCGAGCGTCTCGCGCACGCCTGCCGCGTCGACGCGGGCGGCCACCGGACGTTCGTCGAGCGTGCTGAGAAATTCCCGTGCGTGCTGCGCGGCCGTGGACAAGGCAGCACTTCGATCGCGCATGGCAGAACCCTATCGGTCTTTGGTTCGGACACGCCCGTGGTGTCCGCCGCGCCCACGCGAAATCGGTTGTGCCACGGGACTGCATTGCGCGGAAACTTTCAGATGACGACTGGTGTACTTCAGTGTCGATCAACGTGATTCGTTCGTTGTTGAGCGAACGAGGAATTGTGCACACGGCGTTTGAGTGGAACGAAGCCCCGGGTGAGGCCGGGCCCGTGGTAATGCAGCAGTGCACGGCGGCGTGCCACGCCGTGGTGAGGGCCACGACCTCGTCCACGAATTCCAGGAAATCGAGTCGACCGATTACAAACCGAACTGGTCGTCGATGATGCCGAGCCAGATCTGCGCTACGTCGATCGCCACTTTCTCGCTGATGAACGCGTGCTGGGTGCCTGTGTAGATGTCGCGGAACGCCCGCTCGAGCCGGCTGCCTTCGCGGATGGAGCTGGTGCCAGCGACCAGATGCGCCCATTCGGCGCATCCGCGCGCCACATCGGTAGCGTAGACCGCCGCGGCCCGCATGTCCGCACGCAGCGTCGGGGTCAGTTCTTCGCCTGTGGCGACTGCGGATTCGACGGTGGTGAAGGCCTGCAGCACCAACAGGCGGGCGGCGCGCCACGCCGAAACGTGGCGGGCCAGGCCCTTCTGAAACGTCGGGCGGCTCGCCAGCGACGCCATGTCGCTCATCCGGTATTTGGTTGCGGCCAATTCTTGGACATCGTCGAGCATGCTCTTGGCCACGCCGAGCGCCCACGATGCGTGACCAGCGGCCGTGACTGGCATCAGCCCCATGCGCGTGGCCGGTGAATGTCCCCGCATCGGCTCACGGGAGAACAGGGCGAAGGTCCGGCGTGCGGGGACGAACACGTCGTCGGCGCTGTAGTCATAGGAGCCGGTCCCCTTGAGCCCTTGAACGAACCAGCCGTCGTTGAACGAGATCTCCTCGCGCGGCACGACGGCCACCTGCATATCCGGCACGCCCTCGCTGACCCAGCGCATCTGCCCGTCGTCCATCGGGAAGAATCCGGCAGCGACGTACTGGGAATGGCCAATTCCCGAACCGAAGCTCCATGAACCACTCAACCGGTAGCCGCCGTCGACCGCGGCGCCCTGGCCGTTCGGGAAGTACTGGCCCCCCATCGTGACGCGATTGTCGTGAGCCGTGAACACCTCGGCAAACCCGTCGTCGGGAAGGTATGCCGCAGCGGCGAACGACGACGGCATGTTCGCGATCCCGACCCAGCCGAACGAGCCGTCCTGCCAAGCCATCTCCATCCAGGTCTCGATCATCTCCGCAAACGAAGGCTCCACGCCGCCGGCGGGCCGCGGGTTGAACGCAGACAGCAGACCCGACGACCACATCGCCTCGACAATCGCAGGGGTGAGGGTGCGCTGGCGTTCGGACTCGGCGGCTTCGGATTGCACCATGTCCCGCATTCCGCGCGCAAGTCCGACAACCCGGTCGGCCGTTTCGGTTATCGACGTCATTTTGTTGACCCTAGTGGCGGGCCGAAGTGCCTACCGCGAGGTTGGGTGAAACTACGACGCGACCGGGCCGAAGTGGCCCCGCAGATATGCGGCACGGCATGCTCTTCGGGCCAATTTGCCGCTCGTCGTGCGTGGAATCGTGCCCGCTGACACGATCCGGATGTCGGCGACGGCGAGGCTGAGTCGACGCGACACTTCCGCCCGTATCGCGTCGATCGCGGGTGCCAAGTCGGCGCCCCGGTTACCCGACGCCCGCTCAGCGACGATCACGAGTTGTTCGCCCGCATCGGAGGCCACGGTGAACGCGGCGGTATATCCGCGCCGCACGAGCGGCGAGGCCTGTGCGGTCGCGTTTTCCACATCCTCTGGGTAGATGGTGCGGGCGCCGACGACGATTAGATCCGCGAGGCGACCGGTGACATACAGCTCGCCGTCGAGGTAGAACCCCACGTCGCCCGTCCGCAACCAGGAGGCTCCTGCCGGGACGCCGTTGGCGCGGCTGCCCGGACCTGAATCCGATTGCAGGACTGCGCCGAAAGCTTGCTCGGTTTCCTTCGGACGCCCCCAATATCCGCCACCGACGTTGTCGCCGTGCAACCAGATCTCGCCGACCCGCCCGTCGGGGATCTCGGTGCCAGAATCGGTATCGACGATCACACACCACTGGCTGCGTGCGATCCGACCGCACGAAACGTGTTCGGCGGCACCGGGACTGCCTGCGTCGACCCGCACGGCCTCGCCCCGTTCCAACAGCTCGCGGTCGAGGTGGGCCGCGGTCGCTTTGGCGGCCGGTGGAATCGTGGCCACGAACAACGTGGCCTCGGCGATTCCGTACGACGGCTTGATCGCTGTCGGCGGCAGACCGTACGGCGCGAATGCGCGATTGAAGGCTTCGACGGCGGTGGTACTCACGGGTTCGGAGCCAAGGATCAGCACCACGTTACGCAGATCGACGTCAGCGCCCGCAGCGGGTATACCCCGCTGAGCGGCGTACTCACAGGCGAAGTTGGGTGCGGCGGTGACGACGCGGCCCTGCCGGGAGGCGTCCGACAACGCGCGGATCCAGCGCGCGGGCCGCCGAATGAATGCTGCAGGCGACATCAGGGTGGAGTGGCCGCCGTAAACCGTGGGGAAGCCGATCATCGACAGCCCCATGTCGTGGTAGAGCGGTAACCAACTGCAGCCGTGGGTGTTTCGGTCCAGCAGATCGATGGACAGAATCATCTGCGTGAGGTTGGTGCCCACCGCTCGGTGGGTGATCTCGATGCCGACCGGATCACGCGTCGACCCCGATGTGTACTGCAGGTGAGAGATGTCCAGCGCATCGAGATGGACCGGAGTGAGCGCTTCGCCCGCCGAATCGGGAACAGTGACGATGACGATGACGCGCGGTCTGGGCGTCAACCCGGTCTCGTCCAGCGCCGCGGTGACGCCCGCCGATGCGGCGGACGTGGTCAAAATGACGGATGGGCGGGAATCGTGGAGGGCGACGGCCAGACGCTCGGCGTGCCCCTGCAGTTCCGGTGCGAACAGCGGCACGGCGATGGTCCCGGCCTTGATCGCCGCGAAGAACCCGGCGATGTAATCGAGGCCCTGCGGAGCCAGAATCGCCACCCGGTCCCCGCGGGAGGCGAAGCGCTGCACCTCCGCGCCGATCGCCCGCATCCGGACGCCGAGTTGGGTCCAGGTGATGTCGGCGACGATCCCGCTCTCCGAGCGGGTGTGATCCAAGTAGCGGTACGCCACCGTCTCGCCGACGTTGGCGATATTGCGTTCGATGAGCGAGATGAGCGTGACATCGGGCGGCAGCGCGATCTTCCCATCGGTGTCGAGCACGTCCTCGATCCGCCAAAGCCCCTTGTGAACAGCGGGTTCGGTCCTCATGTCCCCTAGGATAGTTTGCTGTTACCAGCAGTTGCAGTAATGAGGCGTGTGGTCATGGTCACGTGCCATCGGAGAGGATCGGCGGGTGACAGATTTCCGCCCGACTGTGCCCGAACTCCTCCAGCGAAGCGCGCGCGAGTTCGGCGAGCAGACCTATGTCATCACTGCGACCGAACGGCTCACCTATGCCGACGCGGAGGCCCGGTCGGCGCGGATCGCGCGGTGGCTGCTGAACGAGGGTGTGGGCAAGGGCACCCGGGTCGGTCTGTTCTTCGCCAACGGTGTCGAGTGGGTGCTGTGGTGGCTTGCCGCGTCACGGATCGGGGCGCTGGTCGTACCGCTGAGCACGATGTACGCCCCCGCGGAGCTGGCCAAGGTGATGCGGCTGGCCGACATCGCCGTGCTGGTTGCGCCGGACCGTGTGCTCAACATCGACGTCGCCGACCGTTTCGAGGCGGCGTTGCCGGGGTTGCCGAACCAGTCGACCAAGCGGCTGACGCTGGCCGCGGTTCCGTACTTGCGTCGGATCGTGTTGACCGGTGACACCGACCGGCGCTGGGCCACCCATCTGCACGATAGTCTGCAAACCCTTGTGCCGCCGGGCATTCTGGCGGCCGTCGAAGATGAGGTCTCACCGGCCGATCTGGCCGTCATGGTGCACACCTCCGGATCCACCGCGGACCCGAAAGGCGTGGTGCACACCCACGGCACCCTGGTCAGGCAGACCTCGACATGGCCCGCCGCCATCCGAACAGTCACGGGTTCGGCGTCGTCGGCGCAGATCCTGTGTGCCATGCCGTTCTTCTGGATCGGCGGACTGCTGGCCACCACGGGCGCGCTGCACGAGCCGGTGGCCCTGCTGGTGCTGCCGCGACTCGATGCCGGGGCCGCGCTGGATTTGATCGAGCGCGAGCGCGCCACCGGGATGGTCGGATGGCCAGCGTTCACCCAGCGCTTGCGCGAGCACCCGTCGTTTGCTTCCCGTGATCTGTCCAGCGCGCCGATGCTGCGCGACGGGCCGCTCGATATCGCGATGACCGATGTGCCCGACGGATTTCCTGTGCACCGCACCATGTCTGAGACCGCGGGCGGCTTCGCGTTCACCGAGATGCGCATCGTGGACGACAACGGTGATCCGGTCGGGGACGGGACCGTCGGCGAGTTGCTGATCCGCGGGATCGGGGTGATGGCCGGATACAACAAGCGCGAGCGCTGGGAGACGTTCGATGACGACGGCTGGTATCACACCGGCGACCGGGTGTACCGGCACGCCGGTGATCCGCGGCTGTTCTATGTCGGCCGCAGCAGCGAACTCATCAAGGCCGCCGGAGCCAATGTGTCGCCCCTGGAGGTGGAGGCGGTCGTCGAACGGTTCGACGACGTGGCGCAGTGCGTGGTCGTTGGGCTCGACGACCCGGTGCGGGGCCAGGAGGTGTGCGCGGTCGTCGTTCCCGCCGTCACCGCGCTCGACGTGGACTCGCTGGCCGCGCGTACGCGTGAACAGTTGTCGGCCTACAAGGTTCCGACCCGGTGGGTGCTGGCTTCCAGCGCGGTGATCCCGACCCTGCCCAGCGGAAAGCTCAATCGCAAAGGGCTGCAGTCGATGGTCATCGACGGATCGCTGGAAACCGTGCGCCCCAACCAGTAGGCCGTCGGCTTAGCCGATCACCCGCACGAGATACGGCGTCATATTGGCGGTCCGCACCGGCGACACCGTCACGCCCTGGTCGCCGGCTTCCAGCATCTGCCCGTTGCCAAGGAACATCGCCACGCTCTGGTTACCGTTGGGCCCGTAGAAGATCAGGTCACCGGGCAGCGCCTGCTGCGGCAGCACCTTGCGGCCCGCGTTGTACTGCGCCCCGGAGGACCGCGGCAACTTGATCCCGACACCGGCGTAGGAATAGACCATCAGACCGGACGCATCGAAGCCGACATTGCTCTCGAGCGGGTTCAGGCCGACCACATGTCCCTGAGGGTCGAGGCCGAGGGCGTTGGCCGCAGGGCCGCTGCCCCGGGTCGGCCCGTTGGCGTCGCCGCCACCGAACGAGAAGGGCACGCCTCGCTGGGACAGGCCGCGCTGGATCACGTACTGGATTGCCTGCTGGTAACTCAGCGGTCGGGTGATGTCAGCGTGCGCCAAACCCGGCGTCGCCATCAACACGGCAAGACCGACCACCAAGGCGAAAATGCGTCTCATGTTTTCAGCTGTCACTTTCTTCGTTCACCGCGACCACAGATTGGGTGACCCGTTGGTGGACGGTTGTCACCACAGCTACTTGTACAACCCGGCGCCTCCAGCGGCAACGCGCCGCAGGGCACATCACCAATGAGCGGCCATACCGTGACGCAACGGTGACTGTCGGGTCGTGAAGGGCCGCCGTGCGCATTCGGCACTATCGGCCAAACGTGCGCCGTACTGTTGGGGAATGGCCATCGTCGAAGCTGATGCAGCGCCCCAGACCCCGTTCGAGCAGGATGTCGCCGCCGTGCAGCGGTATTTCGACAGTCCCCGATTCGAGGGGATCATCCGTCTCTATTCGGCACGCCAGGTCGTCGAGCAGCGTGGCACAATCCCGACCGACTATCCCGTCGCCCGTGAGGCTGCGGCCGACTTCTACGACCGGCTGCGGGAATTGTTCGCCCAACGCAAGAGCATCACCACCTTCGGGCCGTACTCCCCCGGCCAGGCCGTCACGATGAAGCGCATGGGCATCGAGGGGATCTACCTCGGCGGTTGGGCCACCTCCGCGAAGGGCTCCACCGACGAAGATCCGGGCCCCGACCTCGCCAGCTATCCCCTGAGCCAGGTGCCCGACGAAGCTGCGGGGCTTGTGCGGGCGCTTCTCACCGCCGACCGCAACCAGCAATACCTGCGCCTGCGGATGAGCGACGAGCAAAGGGCCGCAACGCCTGCCGTCGACTTCCGCCCGTTCATCATCGCTGATGCCGACACCGGCCACGGCGGGGATCCGCACGTGCGCAACCTGATTCGCCGTTTCGTCGAAGCCGGCGTGCCTGGATACCACATCGAGGATCAACGTCCCGGCACGAAGAAGTGCGGACATCAGGGCGGCAAGGTCCTGGTGCCGTCCGACGAACAGATCAAACGGCTCAACACCGCGCGTTTCCAACTCGACATCATGGGTGTGCCCGGCATCATCGTCGCGCGCACCGACGCCGAGGCGGCCAACCTCATCGACAGCCGTGCCGACGAGCGCGACCAGCCGTTCCTCCTCGGCGTCACAAACCTGAAGATCCCGTCGTACAAGTCCTGCTTCCTGGCGATGATGCGGAGCTTCTACCAGGCGGGGATGACGCACATCAACGGACATTTGCTCTATGCGCTGCCCGAAGGCGAATATGCTGCAGCCACCAGTTGGCTTGAGCGCCAAGGCATTCTGGATCTCATAGCCGACGTCGTCTCGACTTGGCGGCAGGAAGGTGACGAGGCGGTCGACGTCCTTTACGACAAGGTCGAATCCCGCTTCGTGGAGGCGTGGCAGAACGATGCCGGGCTGGAGACCTACGGCGAGGCGGTCGCCGATCTTCTCGAGTTCCGCGAACGTGAGGGTGAACCGCTCGAGATGAGCGCCGCGGAATGGCGGAAGTTCGCCGAGAAGGCGTCGCTGTACGAGGCCCGCGCGAAGGCGCAGGAACTGCGGGCGGACGCGGGATGGGACTGTGAGAAGGCCAAAACCCCCGAGGGGTACTACCAGCTGCGCGGCGGCATTCCGTATGCGATCGCGAAATCGCTTGCCGCAGCGCCGTTCGCTGACATCCTCTGGATGGAAACCAAGACCGCGGACCTGGTCGATGCCAAGCAGTTCGCCGACGCGATCCACGCCGTGTACCCCGACAAGATGCTGGCCTACAACCTGTCCCCGTCGTTCAACTGGGACACCACGGGCATGAGCGACGACGAAATGCGCCGGTTCCCTGAGGAAATCGGCAAGATGGGCTTCGTCTTCAACTTCATGACCTACGGCGGTCACCAGATCGACGGCGTGGCCGCCGAGGAGTTCGCCGGCGCGCTCAAGCAGGACGGCATGCTCTCGCTCGCTCGCCTGCAACGCAAGATGCGACTGGTGGAGTCGCCCTACCGCACGCCGCAAACCTTGGTGGGCGGCCCCCGCAGCGACGCCGCGCTGGCTGCATCCTCCGGCCGCACCGCGACGACGAAGGCCATGGGCGAAGGCTCAACGCAGCACCAGCATCTGGTGCAGACCGAAGTGCCCAAGAAGCTGCTCGAGGAGTGGCTGGCGATGTGGGGCGAGCACTACCAGCTCGGCGAGAAGCTGCGCGTGCAGTTCCGTCCGTTGCGGCCCGGCGGCGAGGTGCTCGAGCTCGGCATTTACGGCGGCGGCGACGGCGACGAGAAGCTGGCCAATGTGCTCGTCGACCCGATCAAGGACCGCAACGGCCGCAGCATCCTGACGGTGCGCGACCAGAACACCTTTGCCGAACAGCTGCGGCAGAAGCGGTTGATGACGCTCATTCATCTATGGCTCATCCACCGCTTCAAGGCCGACGCCGTCTACTACATCAAGCCGACGGAGGACAACATCTACCAGACCGAAAAGATGAAGTCCCACGGCATCTTCCGCGATGTCAACAAAGACGTCGGCGAGGTCATCGTCGCCGAGGTGAATCAGCCACGCATCGACGAACTTCTGGCCGCCGACCACGAAGCGCTGATGCGGCTGATCCGCAAGGAGGACTGACCGCTCACGGTGATGATCGGTCACAAACAGGTGCACGTGGCATCTCCATCGGCCCGTTAGTCTTCCTGTATGGGGCGTGTGAGCCGTCTGATGGAACGTCGCGCCCTTCGCCGCGCCGCCGACCAGGCACTCTTGACGTCGCTGGTAACTGCGTCGGCGCGCCCGGCCGGCAGCGCCCTCGAGGAACCGACGACCGAACCCATCCCAGTGGACAACTTCGAGACCTCCCCCGAACCCGCCGAGCCACCTGCGCCCGCGGCTGCCGAGGCGGCCTACGCCCTGCCCAGTCACGGCTTCGCCATGGCCCGTGTGCGCAAGCAGCCGTGGTACCGAGCCAAGCCGACGGTGGGCGCGCTCGTCGCGGGGATCGTCGTCGCCGTGGCGCTGGGCGGTTGGCTCGTTTTCCGCAGTCGGGCCACCACCGCCGAACAGTCGACGACCGAGGTGCCGACCAGTGTCCTACCACCTGCGCCGAGCAAGTCGCCGCCCCCGGCGGGTACGGCTCCGAAACGCGCCGCGACTCCCCCGCCGCCGACGTCTTCGCCGCCACCACCGCCTGCGTCGTCCCGGCCCACCAACTCGGCGCCGCAACGCCAATACTCGCCGCGGTACATCGATTCGTCCCCGACACAGAAGCCGAGGGTCGACGTCACCCGGGCGCCGATGAGCGTCGCTCCCGTCCCTAAACCGGTCGCCGGCAGCGAGTCCAACATCCCCGGCGACGCGCCCGACAAAGAGGGAGGCAGTCGCCGTAGCGGGTGCTTCGGTTTCTGTTGACGAGGACGACCATGCCGACCGACACCGATCTCCCCTTCCTGTTGCTCTCCATTCGGGGAGAAGACGCGGCTGCCGACGACGAGTACCAGGCGATGATGCGGTTCGCCGGCCTCGACGAGACCGCGATGCCGCGAATCCGATTGACGCACAGCCCGTTAGGCGATATCGATCTCGACGACTGGTCGGGCATCATCCTCGGCGGCGGCCCCTACAACGCCAGCGATCCACAGGAAGCGAAGAGTTCGACGCAGCAGCGCGTCGAGGGCGAGTTGCTGGCGTTAATCGATCGCATTGTCGATCGCGACTTCCCGTTCCTCGGATGTTGCTACGGCGTCGGGATGCTCGGCGCGGTCATCGGGGCCACCGTTGACCGCAGTTACCCCGAACCGGTGGCCGCAGTGACGATCACGTTGACGTCGGCGGGCCGGCAGGACCCGTTGTTTGCCGAGCTGCCCGAGGTTTTCGACGCGTTCGGTGGCCACCGCGAGGCGGCCAGCGCATTACCGGCCGACGCGGTGTGCCTGGCATCCTCACCCGATTGCCCTATCCAGGCGTTCCGTGTCGGCTCCAACACCTACGCGACCCAGTTCCATCCCGAGCTGGATCTAGCGGGGATCCTGACCCGCATCGACGTCTACAAGAACCATGGCTACTTTGCACCCGAGTCCGCTGAGGCCCTGAAAAAGGCTGCCCGCCAACGTCATATCGTGCATCCGCCAACCATACTGCGGCGGTTCGTGCAACAGTACCGCCGGCCGAGATAACGAGAGGCTCAGCCGCGGTACTCGGGGGTCCAGTGCACGTCGGCGATGCGTTGGGCCAATTCGTCGTCGCTGCGCACCGGTGCGATGCCTTCGGCGATGGCCTGGCGCCCCACGGCATGGGCGATGCGCCACGCCACGTCGGAAACCTCAGACCACGAAGGCAGCAGCGGCGCAACAGGATCGGAAAGGGCAGGCGATGCCTCACCGAGCGTGGCCGCGGCCACCCGCATCATCTCGTCTGTGACGCGGGTAGCTTGGGCCGCAGTCACCGCAAGCCCCATGGCCGGGAAGATGTACACGTTGTTGCACTGGGCGATAGGCCGCGCCTGGCCGCCGCGCTGCAGAGGCGCGAACGGCGAGCCGGTGGCGATCAATGCGCGCCCATCGGTCCAGTGGTCCAGCTCGGCCGGGTGTGCCTCGGCGCGGCTGGTCGGGTTGGACAGCGGAAAGATGATGGGCCGCTCGGTTTTTCCCGCCATCTCCCGCACGATCGGTTCGGTGAAGGCCCCCGCCGCGGTGGACAGTCCCAGCAGGATCCCGATGTCCTCGTGGTGGACGACGTCGGCAAGCTGGGCGGGGCCAGACAGGTCCCAGCCCGCTACGCGGTCCACCGGCTGCGCGAACTGTCGTTGGCCTCTCGTCAGGTCAGTGCGGTCGTCGGTGAGCAGGCCGTTGACGTCGACGACCCAGATCCGTGCCAACGCGTCGGCTTCGGACAATCCTTGGGCGATCATCTCGCGCTTCACCATGTCCAGCACGCCGATGCCCGCAGACCCGGCCCCCAGCATCAAGACCTGCTGCTGTGACAGCGGACGGCCCGCGACGTTCGACGCGCCGTGTAGAGCGCCGAGCGTCACTGCGGCGGTGCCCTGGATGTCGTCGTTGAACGTCAGCAGCTTGTCGCGATAGCGCTCCAGAATCGGCAACGCGTGCGCGGTGGCGAAGTCCTCCCACTGCAGCAGCACGTCGGGCAACTGCTCCTGAACGGCCGATACGAAATCGCCGATGAAGGAGTAGTACTCGTCGTCGCTGATCCGCCGGTGTCGCCAGCCGAGGTACTGCGGATCCTCGAGGAGCTCGACGTTGTCGGTGCCGACGTCGAGCACGATCGGCAGGGTGCAGGCCGGGTCGATGCCGCCGATGAGGGTGTAGAGCGACAACTTCCCGATCGGGATGCCCATGCCCCCGATGCCCTGATCGCCGAGGCCGAGAATGCGCTGTCCGTCGGTCACCACGATCACCGCCGGGTTGCGGTGGGGACGGTTGTCGATCACCTCGGCCAGCCGGTCGCGGTCGGGATATGACACGAAAAGCCCGCGCGGGCGTTGGTAGATCTCGCTGAACCGCTGACACGCCAGTCCGACAGTGGGGGTGTACACGATCGGCATGGTCTCGGTGATGTGATCCCGCAACACGCGGTAAAAGAGGGTCTCGTTGCGGTCCTGCAACGAGCGCAGGTAGATGTGCTTGTCGAGATCGTCTCGGCGCCGGCAGAATTCGTGCCAGCAGTGGTCGCTCTGTTGGTCGAGCGTCTTCTCCGCGGTGGGCAGCAGGCCCAACAGGCCGTACTTGAGACGCTCGTCGTGGGTGAACGCGGTGCCCTTGGTGGTCAGCGCGTCGAACAGCTTCGCTTGCCCCGTCAGTTCGCCACCCGATGCGGGCATTGGGCCGCCCCCTCCTGCCGATTGCCTGCCTCACACGCTAGCGGGGAACGGCAGAATACAGCGAGAGACAGCGAGAGACGGGCAAGAGATAGCCTCGAGGGATGCAGACCGTCGAGTACGCCCCGGGCCGGCGGGCCGACCTTCTCGGTGACCCGACGCAACCCACCGTGCTGATCTGGCACGGCATGCAAACCGACTCGCGCACCGCGATCCGGCCGCTCGCGCAGTTTGTCGCAGAGCATGGGCTGTCGGTCATCGCCGCCGACTGGAACGCTCATGCGGCCGACGGGGGTCGCGACGATTTACTGCAGTCGCTGCGCTTCGCGCAGCAGCGCACGAGTGAGGGACTCACGTTGGTCGGCTGGTCGATGGGTGGTCTCGCGGCAGCGGGCCTGACGGTTCAGGCCGAGCGCCATGATGTCTTTCTGCGTCATACGGTCTGCCTGGCGGGCGCGTTCATGGCAACCGACCCGATCTCCGGGCGCTCCCCGGCCGCCGAGCTGGGCAACACCGATCGGCGGTCATTCTTCTCGCTGCTGCACGGAATCGGCGACGACGTCGTTCCGTTGTCGGCCAGCAGGCAGTTCGGCGCAGAACTCGAACGCCACGGCTGGCCCGTCGAGGTCGTCGAACTCGACGCCGATCACGGCTCTATCGCAGGCGCCCGTTACGACTCTGCAGCCGACCGGTATCACGCCGCCGACGATCCAGGCACCCTCGCGGTGGCCAAGGATGTGGCGGCCCGCATCGCAGCCGTGTCGCGCTGACTTACCCCGCCGCATTCGGCTTCAACGGCGGGCAGGTGCCGTCCTTGTCGGCGGCGAGCTCGAAATGCCAGACCTCGTTGGCATAGATCTGACACAGCCCGAACCGAGATCCGTTGCGGATCAACCACGTATCGGCCTGCACGGGTCCCACGTCGACGGCCTTGCCGACGACGTGCTGCGAAATCTCGGGTGAGGCGACGAATTGCGCTGCGGCTTCCGGGCTTCCATACGTGCGCACGCCGTCGTCGAACAGCCGCTTCTGAAACCCCTTGGTCCGCCACCCGGACGTGATCTGCATGTCGATTCCGTCGTCCTTGGCCTCACGGGCGGCGGCCTGGATAGCGGCCAGCAACGGCGGATCCAGCCAGGTGATGACCGGGTTCGTCGTCTCGAACGGCGACAGGGTGTGACCATCGGGCAGGTATCCGCCGATCGTGTCGGTGGCGGCGGACCCGATGGAGAACGTCTCGCCGTCAGGGGTCGCGTGCGCTGTGGCGCAGGCCACCGAGAGCATGGCCACGCCGATGCCCGCAACCAACGTCATCCGCAGCGGCATAGCGCAAAGAATATGGCAGGCTCGCATGGTGGACCTGCCGCAGCCGGACCCGCGCGCCGCCATCTGCGGACGTCGTGCCGTCCGTACTAGCCGCAATGGGGGTCGCCGAGTTCGACCGCAGGATCGACGTCGCCGCCGAGGTCCGCGGTGCCTGTGTGCTGCTGGTCGACGGACTGGGTGCCGACTTGCTCGACGCATATGCCGACGACGCGCCGGTGATGGCGGCGCTGCGGGGCCGGACGCTGCAGGCGGGCTTCCCGTCGACGACGGTGGCCGGACTGGCCGCCGTCGGCACCGGGTGCCGCTCGGGTGAACACGGGCTTGTCGGGTTGTCGTTCCGGCTGCCCGGTGTCGGGTTGATCAATCCGCTGCGGTGGCGCCCGCACCCGCGCGGCGGTGACCTTCGCGACGCCGCACCGCCCGAGCAGGTACAGCCGCTGCCGACGACCTTTGAACGGGCGGCCGCCGCGGGGGTCGCGGTGAGCGTCGTATCTGGCGCCGAGTTCACCGGCTCGGGTCTCACCCGTGCGGTGCTGCGGGGTGGTCGATATGTCGGGGTGCTGGCACTCGGTGATTTGGCAGCCGGCGTGCATACCGCTGTCGCCGACGGTGGCTTCTGCTACGGCTACCACGGCGAGGTGGATCTGATGGGCCATCTCTACGGTCCCGGTTCTGCGGCGTGGCGCATGCAACTGCGCGAGGTGGACCGACTGGTCGAGTCCATCGTCGAGGGCCTTCCGCCCGGCGGGCTGTTGGCGGTGGTGGCGGACCACGGCATGGTGGCCGTCGACGACAACGCGGTCGACATCGATGACAGTGCCGATCTGCTCGACGGCGTGGCGGCCATCGGCGGGGAGCCGCGGGCGCGGCACGTCTACGTCGACGACGGCGCCGCCGAGTCGGTGCTCGCCGCGTGGCGGGAGACGCTCGCCGACCGCGCGTGGGTGGTCTCCCGCGACGAGGCCGTTGCGGCGGGGTGGTTCGGTGGACCGGTCGGCGACGCTGTCCTGCCGCGTATCGGTGATGTGGTCGCGGCGGCCCGCGACTCCGCAACGATGGTGCGGCGCACCGTGGAGCCCGTGTTGTCGTCGTTGGTCGGCCACCACGGCTCGCTCACGGATGCCGAGCAGCGCATACCTCTGTTACTGGCCCACGGCTGAGATTCGCGCCCGGTCGTACCGCTTGATCCAGTGCTCGGCGATGACCCTGATCGGCTCGGCGTTGAGAAAATGCAGCTTTTCTCTGCCCCGCCGCTCGGTGATCACCAGCTCGGCCGCCTCGAGCACCGCCAGGTGTTTGGCGACCGACTGGCGCGCCATCGTCAGCGTCGAACAGAGCTCGCGAAGGCTCTGGCCGTTGCGCTCATTGAGGCTGTCGAGGAGGCGGCGCCGGCTCGGGTCGGCCAGCGCCTTGAACACGTTGTCCATCGCGCGGATTCTTTCACGTCATGCAGCCATACGGCTGCGCGAGGAGATAGGCACCTACCCGGCTGCTTGTCGGTGGTCAGGGCGTTTTCTTTGCTAAAGCTGCGGTTGTTGGTCTGGTTTGCCCCGGCGATGTGATGGGCCGGTCGGGGCGTTCGGGGTCAAATTGGTTCAGCACCGGGGTCTATGGTCGAAAATTACTGCAGTGCAATGCTTTAGCGCAGATCTGATTCGACAGGCGCCCTTTTTGGGTACGCCGGAATTGCTTGCAGCACAGCATTGTTCGAATGATTACTGAAGTGAATCAGACCACTGCAGTGCGGAGTAGTGAAGGGTGTCACAGATTTTGGGACCCAAATTGCAGCTCTGTTAGTGTCCGACGCCATGTTTGCTGTCGCTACCGCATCGCTGCTTACGCTCGTCCAGCAGCTGTCCGGCACGCCCTACATCTCCGGCGGAGATTCGGCCGCAGGAACGGACTGCTCTGGTCTGGTGTCGTTTGTCACCAACGCCGCGACCGGCCGCCCCATCTACGGCGACCGGTTCAATACCGGCAACATCGAGGGCGCTCTCAAGGCGCGCGGCTTCCAGTACGGCACCAAGCCGGGAGCCCTGAACGTGGGATGGAACGGCGGCCACACCGCCGCGACGCTCCCTGACGGGACGCCGGTGTCGTCCGGAGAGGGCGGCGGAGTGAAGGTCGGCGGCGGGGGCGCCTTCCAGAGCCAATTCGCCAAGCACATGTATCTCGAGGTGGCGCAGCCAGAAGCGCCCGCGCCCGAGGAAGCCCTTCCGCCCGGCGTCCTGCCTCCGCCTCCAGAGGCCCCGCTGCCGCCGGAGGGTCCCGTCGTCGGGGTCGGGATGGAGGCTCCGCTTCCGCCGCCTCCTGGTGCCGAACTGCCCCCACCGCCCGGTGCCGAACTGCTTCCGCCTCCGGGCGAGTTGCCGCCGCCTCCGGCTGGGGAGGTTCCCCCGCCGCCGGTCGTCGCGTAGGTACCATCGCGCACGAAATACCTTCGCGCAGAACGACATCCGGCGGTAACGGCCGAAATCGATTGGGCCCGAAACGAAAATCTCAGCTCGGTCTGGACTGGACGTAGAACTCGACGTCGTCGCCCTCGACCTTGGTGACCTTCATGTGGGCGGTGTACGGCGTGCCTTCGGGACCGGTGAATTTACAGTCGAATTCGACTCCGACTTCGGCGTCCACACCGTCGGGACACGTGACGTCCTTCGGCTTGAACTTCGTCTCCCGCGAAACGACGTCGACCACCGATTTGGCAGCGCCGTTCGGATCGATCTTGGATCCGCAACCGCTGACAACGACTGCCAGCACGGCGGCAACAGCCGGTAATGTGCGGCGCACCGTCGCAGTATGGCAGAAAGGCGGCGAGCAGCAGTCCATTTCGCGAGCCGTCGAAAGGTGCGACCGCCGACGGTGCGATTCCGCCAGACCAGGGCCAGAATTGGTAGTGCGACGAAAGGACCCGGTCATGGCAACCGACCTGACGCTCTACCTGGACGACCAGCCCGGCGAGCTGGCACGCATCGGTGACATCCTCGGCCGCGCCGGCGCCAACATCTCTGGATTGTGCGCGGTCACCAGCGGTGGCGGGCAAGCCGAGCTGCACATCCTCGTCGACGATGCGACGTCGGCATTCGAGGCTCTACAAGGTGCGGGCATCCAGATCGCAGCCGAGCAGGAGGTGCTCGTACTCGACATCGAGGACAGGCCCGGCGCGCTGGGTGAGGCCGCCCGTGAGCTCGGTGCGGCTCGAGTGAACCTCACCCTGGCCTACCTCGCGACGAAAACCCGGCTGGTGCTGGGCGCCGACAACCTCGCCGACGCTAAAGCCGCCGTGCAGTGATCACGTCGTGCGTTCGGCCTGCCTCAGGCGCGCTTTGACTTCTTTGACCGACTCAGCGGCGGTTCGGCTGGCCTGCTTCGCCGCGTCGTAGGCCTTTTCGGCCGCGTCGAGGTTGCGCTCGGCCTCCTCGAGCCGCTGCCGCATCTCGTCGCGGCGAAGCCGGGCAACCGCCAGATCCGTTTGCCTGTCCGACATTTCGTTGTCGGCGTCGTCCTTGGCGCGCTCGGCAGCGGCCAACGCCTCGCGCGCCTCGGCGGACTGACGCCGCGAACGTTCCTTAACAGTCGAGATACCAGTCGAGATTTGCGTCTTCTGTCGACTGGTACGGAAGGTTCGGTGATCGGTGTCGGGCGTGGCTTCCGCTTCGGCCTTCTCTTTGGCCTTGCCGCTTCGCGCGGCGGCGGAGACCGCGATCGACGCGCCGAAGTCGCCGAAGCCCGACCACTGTTCGGCCTTCGCCAGATGTCCGAGGCGGTCGGCGACATCGGGGTCGGCGATCGCCGCCTGCAGCGTCGCGGTGACATCCTCGCGCAGCGATGCCGTCGGGTTCGTCACCTCCGCGCCGTCGATCGCGGCACGGGTGAGCTCGTCGACGAGCGACCGTTGTTCGGCGGACAGCTCGCGGATCGCGGCGCCGTCCATCGCGGCGTGCGCGGAGCGCAAGCGCTCCCCCAGATCGATCAGCGAACGCTTGGCGTCTGCATTGGTATGCGCGAGCACATTGACGACCCAGGCGGCGGTCGTCGGCCTGCGCGCTGAGGAAAGCTGCTTCACCGCCGCGGAGTCACCGCGCTTCTTGGCCGCGGCGGCAAGCTTGGAGCGGAGGGCGGTGAACTCCTCCGGCCTGGCTTTGTAGAGTTCGTCGAGCTCGTCAGCGGCCATGACGCCATGATGCGCCATCGACGCGGGAAGCCCGGCGGGGCGCTCGCAGGCGGCATGAGACACTTTGGCCATGGTTGTCGCAATCGATCGCCCCAAGCTCGAGGGAAACATCGCTGTCGGCGCGGACCGCAGGATCGGGTTCGCCGAGTTCGGTGCTCCGCGGGGCCGCGCCATCTTCTGGCTGCACGGCACTCCCGGCGCCCGCAGGCAGATCCCGACCGAGGCGCGGGCCTACGCCGAGGAGGCCGGCATCCGGCTCATCGGGATCGACCGGCCGGGCATCGGGTCGTCGACGCCGTACCAGTACCCGAACGTGCTCGCCTTCACGGAGGACATGAAGACCATCGCCGACACGCTGGGTGTCGACAAGATGGCTGTCGTCGGCCTGTCCGGCGGTGGCCCGTACACGCTGGCGTGCGCCGCGGCGATGCCCGACCGGGTCGTGGCGGTCGGCGTCGTCGGTGGTGTCGCACCCGCGACCGGGCCCGACAGCATCGGCGGCGGCTTGATGGGCAACCTTGGAACGCGTGTCGCGCCGGTGCTGCAGGTGGCCAAAGTTCCGATCGGTGTGGTGGCCACCACGCTGATCAAACTCATCCGGCCGGTCGGCGGGTTGGCCGCCGACCTGTACGGCCTGGTGTCGCCACCGGCCGACCGTGCGCTGCTGGCCCGCCCCGAGATCAAGGCGATGTTCCTCGACGACCTGCTCAACGGCAGCCGCCGGCAGATGGCCGCGCCGTTCTACGACATCGTCGTATTCGCGCGCGACTGGGGATTCCGGCTGGACGAGGTCAAGGTGCACGTGCGGTGGTGGCACGGCGACGCCGACCACATCGTGCCCTTCGCGCACGGTCAGCATGTGGTCTCGCGGCTGCCCGACGCCGAGCTCTTCCCCATGCCGGGCGAAAGCCACCTCGGCGGGCTGGGCCGTGCCGAGGAGATCTTGCGGTCGATGCTCGAGCTTTGGGACAAGGCCGGCGCACACTGACACCATGAGGGCCATCGTGCTGCTCGCCCAGAGCGCCGCGTTGGATCAGGCGGGCACGGTTCATGCTCTCGGCCTCGGTTGGACGGCGAGTTCGACACCCGTGCCGCAGCATGCGCTTGTCATCTTCGTCGAGGTCGAGTGGTCAGAGCTCAACACGTCGTTCCCGATCCGCGCCGAGCTGGTCGACAGCGACGGTGTTCGGGTCGCACACACCGAACACGGGGTCATCAAGGCCAAGCACAAACCTGTCCACCCCGAGGGCACCCCGGTCACCATCCCGTTCACCGCCACTATTCCCCCGCTGAAGCTCGTCGCAGGACAGCGTTACCAGTGGCGGGTCTCGATCGACGACGAGATGCACGAGGACTGGCTGGCCGGCTTCACCGTGACAGATGAGAACTGATTATCTCAATCCTCAAGCAGCGCAGGGTCTTTCACGCTGAGAAGTACTCGTCGTAGTAGGTGCATCGCGACGGTCGTCGACCTCTCCCGGATATCAGAGCGGTTTCCGGGGAGCAGCAGGGTTCTCGTCAGCGTCGCGCCGTCGGCAAGCATCACCGAAAAGCACACTGTCCCTACGGGTTTGTCCTTCGTGCCGCCGCCGGGCCCGGCGATGCCGGTGGTCGCCACGGCGGTGTCGGCGTCGAAGCGACGCAGTGCTCCGGCGGCCATCGCCTCGGCGATCGGCTCCGACACCGCCCCGTGCGATTCGATGAGCGCGGGATCCACGCCCAGCATGTCCGCCTTGGCTTCGTTGCTGTACGACACCACGCCCCCCATGACGTATGCCGATGACCCCGGAATGTCGGTGAGACGCGCCGCGACCAGTCCGGCCGTGCACGACTCGGCAGTGGCGATGCGGCGCCCGGCAAGCAGCTCTGCCACCTGGTCGTCGACGAGGCTGCCGTCTTCCGAAAAGATATGGCGCGCATGGTGTTCGCGCAACACGTCCAGCAATTCGGCGTAGACGGATGCGGCGTCGGATTCATACCGCGTGACGATTTCGAGCTCACCCCGCCGAAGGCAGGTGGTGATCTCGAGCCGATCAAAGCCATCGATCCGAACCTCGGCCTCGCGTAGCGTCTCGGCAAGTGCGGACTCCGGAAGTCCGAACATGCGCACCATCTCCTGCCGGTACTGTGTCCGGCCCGCGATCGCCTCCTGCAGCGCAGGCGTTTTCAGCGCGGTGTGCCACATCGGCTGCAGCTCTCGCGGCGGACCCGGCAGCACCAGGACTGTGGGCGCGCCCGGCACCACGACTCCTGGAGCGGTGCCGACCGGGTCGAGCACCGTCGCACCTACGGGCACCATGGCCTGCTTGCGGTTGGCCGCCCGCACCGCATCGAAGTCGAGGTCGGTGTATCGCCCGCGCAACCGCATGAGGATGGCGGCGATCCGCTCCTCGAGGTCGTCGTCGAGCACCAGTTCGCGGCCGCAGAACTCGGCCACGACCGCCACCGTCATGTCGTCGGCCGTGGGGCCGAGGCCGCCGCTGGTGACGATGAGGTCGACCCCCGCGTCGGCGAGGAAACGCAACGCCGCCGTGATGTCATCGGGCCGATCACCGCAGATCGTGATGTGGGCCAGCTCAACGCCGAGCTCGAGAAGCCGGTCTGCGAGCCAGGGGCCGTTGCGGTCTGCAACCCGTCCGGTCAAAACCTCTGTCCCGGTGACAACGATGCCGGCGCGTGCACTCACGGATCATGCATACACGCATGCATACGGGAGGGCGAACCTGACGCCGCGTCAGCGGTCGTCGTCACGGGGTGCTTCATCGCGCGTACCCGCACCCGTGCCCCGCGGTGCGGCACGAGAATGACGTGTTTGACCTTCTGCCGTTCGCCGGTGGCCGTGGTGGTGTCCAAATCGACGCGGCGAAGAATCTCCCGTAACACCACCCGCATCTCGACCATCGCGAAAGTGGCGCCAAGGCAGCGACGATTGCCTCCGCCGAACGGCAGCCATTGGGTCGGCCCCGGCGTAGCGCCGAGCATCCGATCGGGAACGAAGCGATCGGGCTGCGGGTACTGCTGGGAACTGCTGTGCACCAACCCGATTCCCGGCGCGACCATGACACCGGCGGGCAGCCGGTAGCCGGCCAGCTCGACCGGCTCCTTGAGCACGCGGCCGACGTCGAAGACCACCGGGCGGATCCGCAGCGCCTCCTTGGCGACCGCGTCGAGGTATTCGTCATCGCTCCCCTCGGCGGCGCGCACCGCCTTGTCGAGAATCGCCGGGTGGCGGGTCAGTCGCTCCAGTGCCCAGGACAGGCCGGTGGCGGTGGTGTCGTGGCCCGCGACGAGCAGCGTGATGAGCTGGTCGCGCAGTTCCCGATCGGTCATGGCCGGGCCACCCGCACTGCTACCGTCATGCCCAGCCCGCACCAGCATCGCGAGTGCATCGGTGCGAGCCTCGAGGTCGGGATCGGCTCGGCGGTCGGCGATCTCGGCGTAGAGCAGCCGATCGGCTTCCTCCATGTTGCGGCGCAGCGACCGCCACAGCCCAAGCCGCTGCAGGTTCGGGTTGGCGATGGCCAGCGTCGCCCATGGCGTCACATTGAGCAGCTTGGGCATCACGGCGCGCAGGGCCGCCAGGCGAGCCGGGTCCGAGGCGCCGATGACCGTCCGCAGAATAACCTCGAGCGTGATCTCCGACATCTTCGGTGCGACCGGGAACTCGGTGCCCACCGGCCAGGTCGCGATATTGTCCGCCGCGATCTCGGCCATGACGGTTGTCTGCCGAGCGACCGCGTCGCGGTGAAAGGCGGGCAGCATCTGTCTGCGTCGCTCGCGGTGAACATCGTCGTCGATGACCAACACCGAGCTGGAGCCCAGCAGGCCGGCCAGCATCGAGTTCGCCTCACCCGCGTGAAAGACGCTGGGGTTGCCCGCGAAAACCTTTTTGATCTCGGTCGGATCGTCCAGGTACACGAGCGTGCCCATGGTGGCGATCCGCATCGTGAACACGCTGCCGTAGCGCCGCCTACACGCCGAGATGAAGCGGGGCCAGTAGCGCGCCATCAATGCGGCCTGAAGGGGTGCGGGCAGTCGCGGGCCCGGCGGCAATTGCTCGCGCGCGGGGGCACCCATGTCCCGAGCATACGAGCCAACGTGCCTGTCGAGGCCGAAAGCGGCGTGATCACACCGGGACTCGGCGGCCCCGATCCGAGCCCGGCCACACATAGGGCAAGTCGTCGGCCACGTCGGGGAAGAACCGACGATAGAACTCGGGGTCCTTGCGGACCAGCGCGGCCTGGTGGCTGCGGTGAAAGTCCCGGTCGCCGAGCCACGGCGGCAGCTCCGCGGCCGTCGCCAGCTCGGCTTGTGTACGCACCGTCCGAGTCCCTATCGCCTGTGTCAGATCGCCGACGAGGGTGGCCGCACAGGTGTCCGCCCTACCGCTTTCGCACCACACCGCGCAGACGTCGAGCCCGTACCGAACGAGCGCCTCTTCGTAGCCCGCCCACATGGCAGCGGCGGGGTGATGGCGCCATCCGTAGCCCGCGACGGTCAGGGCACGCAGCACTTGGATGGTCTCGACTCGCTGCTTGCCGAGACGACGAACATCAAGCACCCGCGCCGAATCGGTGAATCCGGGGTACGGGAGGAATGTCTGCATCCGAAAGTCACCGGTACGGCGTGAAGGTGACGACGAGAACGTCGCGGCGCGCCGGTCGTGCGGGATCGAGCGGCCGGATCGGTGAGACGCGATGCAGCGTGCACCGGTCGTCGCCAACCAGCATGGTGCCCGGCTCACGCAGTGTCGTCTGCAACAGCGGCGTGCCCGACGGGTCGCAAACGGTGCTCTGGCCGCCCGAGGCATTCTCCCGCCCGATGAGCAGCGAGGTCACCAGGGTGACACCGTCGCGGTGCAACCCCTCGGGCGTCGGGTCGCCGGCGCCACCGGCCGTGCTCAACACCCGGAACGGCGTGACCTTCGCGCTCCATACGGCGGCATCGTCGAGGGTGATCGCGATTCCGCCCAGGAATGTCAGCAGTCGATGCAGCAGCGGATCTTTTGCGAATGCCGCGGTCAGCGGCTCGAAGGCGCGGCCGCGATCGATGTAGAGCGGGTTGGAGTTCTCCGGCTGAACGAACTCGTCATGCGGCAGAAGGCGGACGGAGCCGTCGGCGGCCGAATACTGGAAGTGCCCGTAGCGCCGCAGCCGGTTGATGCCGAGTTCGGCGGCGTAGCTGTCGGGCGCCAGGGCTTCCCAGTGCCGGGCAAAGCGAGGCCAGTCTATGGCCTCGACGCCCAACGTTGATGACAGCTGCTGGCTTGAGAGCACCTGCACAAGCGGCGACTGGCGTCCGGCGAGGAGGGTCACCCGGCTCGGATACCCATCTCGATTACTGTCATTCGCGTGACGGCGCCGAAATCCCTGCGCGAGCTGTTCAACCAGATCGGGTTGCGGGAGGTGGCCTCCGGCGACGGAACCGTCGTGATGGAGATGCCCGTCGATGAGCGGGTGACGAACACCGCGGGCGGGCTGCAGGGTGGTCTGATCGCCACGATGGCCGACGTGACGGCGGGGCAGCTGGCCGCTCGCAGCACGCCGTTCGGCCATGCGATCGCGACCACCGACCTGTTCATCCGCTACCTTCGGCCGATCAAGGTCCGCAACGGACCCGCGCGGGCTGTTGCCCGGATCCTGCGCACCGGCAAGCGGTCCGTCGTAATCCAGGTCGATATCTTCCGCGGCGACGACGGCGAGTTGGGCGCGACAGCCACGGTCAACTTCGCCGCGGTCGGATAATCGGAGAGGACTGCAACAGCATGGATCTGACGGGCGTGGGCATCTGGAGTCACCAGCTGCGATACGGCGACAAGGGCCAATCGGCCGATGCCGCAGCCGAATTGGCCGAGCTCGGCTACACCGCGCTGTGGATACCCGACGTCGGACGGACACCTGTACTCGACTCGGTCGAGCACCTGCTGTCGGCGACGAACGACATCGTGATCGCCACAGGGATTCTCAACCTCTGGATGAACGACCCGGCCGACGTGGCGGCCTCCTACGCGGCGTTGACCGGCGCGCACGGCGAGCGGTTCCTGATGGGCATCGGCGTCAGCCACGCGCCGTTGATCGACGCGACCGAGCCGGGCCGCTACCGCAAACCGCTGGCCGCCACCGCCTCATTCCTCGACGCCCTTGACAGCGCCGAACACCCGGTGCCGGCAGGCGCCAGGGTGCTCGCGGCGCTCGGGCCGAAGATGCTGCAGCTGGCCGCCGACCGCTCCCGCGGTGCCCATCCCTACCTTGTCTCCCCCGAGCACACCCGCTACGCCCGCGAGGTGTTGGGCGAGGGCCCGCTGCTGCTGCCGGAGCAGACGGTCATCCTCACCGACGACGCCGACGAGGCGCGCGCCATCGGAACCGGTTGGATTCGGCGGTATCTGGCCATGCCGAACTACGCGAACAACATGCTGCGGCTCGGCTTTTCCCGCGACGAGGTGGCATCGGTGAGCGACCGGCTGTTCGACGCGATCATCGGGTGGGGCGACGAGGCCGCGGTGGCGGGGCGGGTGAACGAGCACTTCGCCGCCGGCGCCGACCACGTGTGCGTTCAGGTGCTGAGCGCCGACCTGAACTCCTACCCCCGCGAGGAGTGGCGCCGCCTCGCCGCGGCGCTGCGCTAGTAGCTAGCCGATCGGCACCACGGTCGGCGGCGTGTTGTAGCCGGCGACGCGGACCCACTTGGCATCCGTGCCGTCGGTCGGTACGACGCCGTGCACGTCGACGGTTTCTCCGGGGAACACGGTCACGTAGTTGTCGCTGTACTCGATGGGCAGGATCTCGTCGCCGTTCGGGGCGGCCAGAATTTCTGCCCGCTCGAAGAACGCCACCCGCTGGGTGGGGTTGTGCAGGCGGATGGTCACGCCGTTCTCCCCCGCGGCGTCGTTGTGCTGTGCGCTGATCTGCAGCGGTACCCGCGGCATCCAGTTCAGCGCGGTCATGTCTGCCCAGCTCACCTGCTTCAGTTCGAACGCCCAGTCGTTGGTCGGGTCGCCGAGTTCGTCGCGCTGTTGTGACTGCCAGTAGACGTTTTCGGCTTGGACCCCACCGTCGTCGTCGAGCACCTCGCACCGCACGAAGAACACGGACGAGTCGCGCACGACCCTCGGCAGGGTCATCGCCTCGGTGCTGCTGCCAGAGGCGACGCGCAGGTTGTCGGTCGTCCGGTCATCGCGCAACTTGCCCTGCAGGTCGTACATCCGGACGCGGACGCGCAGGTTCGACCGGTCCTCCGGCGTTTGGTTGACCAGCGTCACGTGTGCTGTGGTGTGGTCGCCGGTGGCGTAGGAGTCGAACACCACAGACAGCGGCCGCAGTCCCTTTTTGGCGCCGTAGTAGGCGCCACCGGGCCGTAGGTAGTAGTCGAAGATGTTGCCGAAGAACGACGGCCAGTGGTTGTTGAGCATCCAGTAAATCGTCATCTTGTGGCTTGCCCACCCGTTGGCGGCAAACGCCTCGAACTGCGCGCGCGTCGACTCATAGTGCGCCAGTTGGGCTTTGCGCGTGAATTCCTCGGCGTCGTCAGACGGGCCGTAGCGCCGGTCGACCGCCCGTTTGATGCTCTGCAGGGTGGCGTTCTTCGGGTTGGATCCGGCGTGGAAGTACCAGGTGTCGTTGATGGGCCACAGCTTGTCGGGCGGAATGAACTTCTTCAGGCTTTCGAACGGCGGGATGTGCTCGTTGTCGCCCTGTTCGGCAGTCGATCCTCGGGTTGCTCCGTAGCGCCCGCTGAACCAGTAGCCCGGCGGTCGCCAGCTGTACGGGCCTGCCATGTGGATGCCGTCCCAGTCGCGCTCGCCGGTGGCATCCCGCGCCAGCGACGAGACGGTGTCGACAATGGCGTTCTGCCAATGTGAATCAGCAAGTACCGCATGGTATCTCGCCAGCACGTCGGCCGGTGGTTTGCCGTCGCTGCCGTTGGCCCAGATGAATACGGACGGGTGTGACCGCAACATCAGGATCTGCGACCGCAGGCTTTCGGTGGCGACCCGGCGGTCCTCGTCGTCCCACTGCGACCACTTCTCCCATTGGTTGCAGCACATCCAGCCGAACATGAGCGGGATGCCGAGTTCGTCGGCCTTCTCCGCGATGTGCTCGCCGGGGAACTTGCCTTCCAGCCGCACCATGTTGAGGCCGAGATCCTTGACGTAGCGCAGGATCGCGTCCTCGCGGTCCTGGTCATAGGCGTACAAAAGGTCTGGCGTGTATGCCGCGCCTCGAACCAGAAGATCGCGCCCGTTGACCGTCAGATAGAAGTTCCCGCCCTTTCCGAGATCGGGGAAATCGCCGTCGCTGTCGCGGTGCTGAACGACCGTACGGATCCCGAACCGTTGGTCGGAGGAGTCCGAAACCTGCCCGGACTGGGTGAATTCCAGATGCAGGTCGTACAGATTCGGGTCGCCGAGCGTGTAGGGCCACCACAGGTCGGGGTGGTCCACCGTCAGGTCGTCGAACTGGTCGGGGCTGAAGGTGACTTCACGCTGCTCGCCCGCCAGCAGCGTCATCGGCTGTTCGACGTCGATGGTGGGTTTACCGGGCCGGCTGATCGTCGCGCGTAGCACCCCGCGGACCCGGTCGGTGGAGTAGTTGCGGACCGAGCCGTAGATCGACAGCCGCGCGGAATCGGTCCGCGGCAATGGCAATTCGGTGTTGACCACCGACGGCCCGAGAGCCACCTCGCCCGCTGTCTTGAGGTAGACCGGCTTCAAGATGCCCGCATTACGATCGGACACAAACGAATTGCCCCGCTCGGGGTTCTTTCCCGGGCCTTGGTAACCGAGATAGTTCCAGTTGATCCAGTCCCACCAGCTGTCGGCGAGTTCGACGCCGTTGACGTCCTGCAACGCCCGCTCGGGGGTTACCTTGATGGCCAGCGTGTTCGGTTCGCCGGGGCGGATCCAGCGTGCGACGTCGAGTTCGTGAGCGTTGTACATGCCGACGATCTGGGTGTTGCCCGCGACCAGGTGCCCGTTGAGCCAGACCTCGGCGCGGTAGTTGATGCCGGGCAACTCCAGCAGGTAGGTGGTGTGGCCGGCGGGCGCGGTGAACGACGTGCGGTACCACCAGTCCTGCTTGTAGAGATCCGGTGGGACCTCGTCGACCAGGTTCTTGCCGTAGTACAGGTCGGGAAACGTGCCGTCGTCCTGCAGCGCCTGCAACACCGACGACGGCATGTGGCGCACGCCGTGCCAGCCCGGCGTCGGATGGTCCGCGCGCGAAATCGCCGCACCGTCGCTGCCCACCCGGGTAGCCGACGCCAGCTGCCAGCCGTCAGACAGTTCCATCCGGTCGGGCGGCTGCTGAGGCCTGACGAAGCTGGGCAGCGATCCTGCACAGGTCAGCAGCAGCAAGACGATGAGGATTGCGGAGAGTGTCCTGCGACGCCGGGGCGGTATGGCACTCTCCTCTCGGTCGCTTCGGACGCCTCGCATACACGTCATCGAAGACACTACGGTCGACGACGCACCCTGAGCTGATTGTGAAGTAGAACCGTAGTCTCTGCGACATGATCGCGGAGTCGTCGGGTCGGGTCGCCGAGATCGCTGCAAGCCCGCCGGGAGCCCGGGTCGGTGCGTTCTTCGACCTGGACGGCACGCTGGTGTCCGGCTTCACGGCCACGGCCCACGCCGGTGATCGGATCCGGCGCAGACAGGCGCGCATCGGCGAGATCCTCGGCGTGTTGGAGGCGTCGATCAGATATCGCCTGGGCCGCATGCAGTTCGAGCGTCTCATCGTGCGGGCCGCGGGCTACCTGAAGGGTGAGTCGTTGCGCGAGCTCGACGCGCTCGGTGAGACGTTGTTCGTCCGCCATATCGCGGGGCGGGTCTACCCGCTGATGCGTGAGGTGGTGGCCGCACATCAGCAACGCGGCCATACGGTGGCGCTGTGCTCGTCGGCGCTGACGATCCACGCCGAACCGGTGGCCCGCGCGCTGGGCATCAGCCGGGTGCTGTGCAACCATTTCGAGGTCGACGAGAACGGTCTGCTGACCGGCGGCATCGTGCGCCCGGTCATCTGGGGGGCCAGCAAAGCCGATGCGGCACAGCGGTTTTGCCGCGACAACGGGGTGGACCTCGCCAGCAGCTTCTTTTACGCCGACGGCGGCGAGGACGTCGCCTTGATGTCGGTGGTCGGGCATCCGCGGCCGGTCAACCCGCGCGCCGGCTTGGCGGCTGCTGCAGCGGCCAATGGTTGGCCGGTGCTGCGCGTGACCGCCGAAGGCCGAAAACGTCGAGTTTGATGGCGGCGCCCGTGGGCAATCCCTGAGCCGGATCGCCGGCCATGTCGGCCATCCACGCCATTTTCCTGTGAGAAACGAGGGCCGAACGTGAATGCGCGTCGCTTGATCCTGATCGTGGGTGCGGTGATCCTCATCGCCGGTGTGATCGCCTTGCTGGTGCCGGTGTCGATCACCGGGGACGGCAAATCGATCGGCTGCGGCAACGCCGTGGCGGCCGACACCTCCGCGGCGGAATCCGCCAACGGCCAGACCGTCGCCGAGGTGCCGATCCTCAACCAGATCGTGCCGCACACCGATTACGTCGCCGAGTGCAACCACGCGGTGTCGAGCCGGCGGTCGTGGTCCATCCCGCTGGCAGTCGTGGGACTGGTGGTGGTCCTGGGTTCGCTGATAGTGCCGCGGTCGCGCACTGTTTCGTAAATCACGGTTCCGGGCAGTCCTAGAAGCACGCCGAGACATCCCATCGATCAGGTAGGGGGCAGACGTGTCGAGCGACCAGGAACAGACACAGGACAAAGACCAGGAACAAGACGAGCAGCAGGACGACCGGCCGCGTACCGAAAAGCCCGAGGTGCAGGACGAGCACGAAGAAAAGGCCCGGGAGATGCGGAAGGAGTACGTGGAAGAGCGTCCCACCGTGATCATGCCGGGCAGCGGCGGCACTGTGGCGGGCACAGCCGTCAACGAGTGGCTCGACGACGAAGGGAACCCGAAGTTTTCCGAGGAGTCAGAGTCGAAAGGCGGCAAGCCGGACGGCGACGACTCAGGCGCCCGGTCAGACGGCGACGATGACGGCAAGTCATATGACGAGACGGTCCAAGAGGACAAGGAACGAAACGAGAAGATCGTCAAGGCGCACGAAGAGGCGAAAGACGACAGCAAGGACGACTCCGACACCGAGGACAACGCTTCGACCAAGGACGACGCAGACACCAAGGACGACGCAGAGACCAAGGACGACGCAGACACCAAGGACGAAGCAGACACCAAGGACGAAGCAGACACCAAGGACGACGCAGACACCAAGGACGCAAACACCAAGGACGACTCCAAATCGGCGTCGGCGTGATGCCACCCGTGTGACTTGCCGGACCAGGGCGTACTAAACTAGAACACGTTTCAGTTCGCTTACCGCGCCCAAGGAGCAGGCATGCACACGGCCATCTGCGACGACCTCAACATCGAATTCCCGATCTTCGCCTTCACGCACTGCCGTGACGTCGTGGTGGCGGTGAGCAAGGCGGGCGGCTTCGGCGTGCTCGGTGCCGTCGGCTACACGCCCGAGCAACTGGAGATCGAGCTCAAGTGGATCGACGAGAACATCGGCGACCATCCTTACGGCGTCGACATCGTCATCCCCAACAAGTACGAAGGCATGGACGCAGCGGACCTGTCGCCGGAGGTGCTCAAGAAGACCCTCAATGACCTTGTCCCGCAAGAGCACATCGATTTCGCCAAAAAGATCCTCGCCGACCACGGGGTGCCGGTCGAGCACAGCGACGACGACGCGCTGCAGCTGCTGGGGTGGACCGAGGCGACGGCCACGCCGCAGGTCGAGGTGGCACTGCAGCACCCGAAGTGCACGCTGATCGCCAACGCGCTGGGCACGCCGCCTGCGGACATGATCAAGCACATCCACGACGAAGGCCGCAAGGTCGCCGCGCTGTGCGGCTCGCCGTCGCAGGCCCGTAAACACGCCGACGCCGGCGTCGACATCATCATCGCCCAGGGCGGCGAGGCCGGCGGGCATTGCGGCGAGGTGGGCTCCATCGTGCTGTGGCCGCAGGTGGTCAAGGAGGTGGCCCCGCTTCCGGTGCTGGCCGCCGGCGGCATCGGCAGCGGCCAGCAGATCGCCGCGGCCTTGGCGCTGGGCGCGCAGGGTGCCTGGACCGGCTCACAGTGGGTCATGGTCGAAGAGTCGGAGAACACCCCGGTCCAGCACGCCGCTTATGTGAAGGCCAGCAGCCGCGACACCGTGCGCAGCCGGTCGTTCACCGGCAAGCCGGCGCGGATGCTGAAAAACGACTGGACCGAGGCGTGGGAGGACCCCAACAACCCCAAGCCGCTCGGAATGCCGTTGCAGTACATGGTTTCCGGCATGGCCGTCGCCGCCACCCACAAGTACCCGAACGAGTCGGTCGACGTGGCGTTCAACCCGATCGGTCAGGTCGTCGGTCAGTTCACCAAGGTGGAGAAGACGTCGGCCGTCATCGAGCGCTGGGTGCAGGAGTATCTCGAGGCGACGAACCGGCTCGACGAACTCAACGAAGCCGCTTCCGTTTGATTCGCGGCTCGGCCGCGGGCGCCTGAGCTACGGCGTCGGCGGCGCCGCGTCCACCGGCGGTGCGGCCTCCGGTGCCGGTTCCTGGGGAAGCGGCGTACCGGGTGGCGCCTGCGGCCCTGCCGGTAGTCTGTTCGTGGGCATCGCCTTGGGGTCAAGCGGGCGCTGGGTCAGCAACAGGATCGCGTCCTTGCCGCTGATCTCCTGGGTCTGAACGGCGTGCCACAGGTCGCGCAGATATGACGTCGTTCGTCCCTGACCGGGGTCGAGCGGCACATTTGTGGTGCCCGGCGGCAGGTTCTGCGGGCTCGACAGATGCGGAACTTCCGCCGGCTGCGAGGGCGGCTGGTCCGCGGGGGCGACCTCGGCGGCCTGCGTCGAAACGGACCGCTCCGCGGCGGGTGACGGCGGCGGAGCCGGGGTGTCGGGATCGGCGTGTGCGGCGGGCGCGGCGAGCATCAACGCGCCGGCTGCCACGGACAGCGACCACAGTTTGACGGTCTCTTTCATCACTGCTCCCCCTCCGCTTCGCAGCGCGTTACCGATGCTTCAGCCGTGGCGCAAAGATTGTTACACCTGAGCATTATGTGACCAAGTCGTCAGTTATCGCATCCGGTGGAGAACACGTTTCAGTTGAGACTTCCAGGAAAGTTCTCGCAACTCCTTCACCGCGCCCGATCTGTGGTGTAGGTATGCCTTACGGACACTAGACAACGTCGTATGAGGAGTCCATTGATGCCAACTCCGAACCTCCCACGCGGGTTCGACTTCACCGACCCTGACATCTACGCCGAGCGACTGCCAATCGACGAGCTGGCCGAAATGCGTCGGGTCGCACCGATCTGGTGGAACGAGCAGACGAGAGGGAACCTGGCCTTCGGCGACACGGGGTACTGGGTGGTGACCAAGCACAAGGACGTCAAGGAGGTGTCCCGGCGCAGCGACGTGTTCTCCAGCAACAAGAAGACCGCGCTGCCGCGCTACCGCGACGAAGCCGATGCCGCTTCGCTGGAGGGAGGGAAGGTCGTCCTGCTCAACCAGGACGCTCCGCACCACACGCATTTGCGCAAGATCATCTCGCGGGCGTTCACGCCGCGTGCCATCGAGTCGCTGCGCGAGGAATTGCGGGTACGCGCCCACAACATCGTCACGGAAGCCGCCGCCGTGGGCTCCGGCGACTTCGTCGAGCAGGTGTCGGCCGAGCTTCCGCTGCAGGCGATCGCGGGCCTGATGGGTGTTCCGCAGGAGGATCGCAAGAAGCTGTTCCACTGGTCGAATCAGATGGTCGGCGACCAAGACCCGGAATACGCGAGGAACGACCCGACGGCCGCCTCGGTCGAGCTCATCATGTACGGCATGCAGATGGCCGCCGAGCGAGGCAAGAATCCCGGCGATGATCTCGTCACCAAGCTCGTCCAGGCCGACGTCGAGGGACACAAGCTCACCGACGACGAATTCGGGTTCTTCGTGATCTTGCTCGCGGTGGCAGGCAATGAGACCACGCGCAACTCGATCACCCAGGGAATGATGGCCTTCACCGAATTCCCGGACCAATGGGAGCTTTTCAAGGCCCAGCGGCCGGCGACCGCCGCCGACGAGATCGTGCGGTGGGCGACGCCGGTGACGTCGTTCCAACGCACGGCGCTCGAGGACACCGAGCTGGGCGGCGTGCAAATCAAGAAGGGCGACCGGGTGGTGATGTTCTACCGGTCAGCCAACTTCGACGAAGAGGTGTTCGACGATCCGTACTCGTTCAACATCCTTCGCGATCCCAATCCGCATGTCGGTTTCGGCGGCACCGGTGCCCACTACTGCATCGGCGCGAATTTAGCGCGGATGACGATCGATCTGATCTTCAACGCGATCGCGGACGAAATGCCGAACCTGACTCCCATTTCCAAACCCGAGCGGCTGCGGTCAGGATGGCTGAACGGCATCAAGCATTGGCAGGTCGATTACACGGGTAAGTCCGCCGTCGCCAGTAAGAGACAATTGGTCTGACCACTTGACCTTTAGCCGGTGATCGGCCATGCTGGCCGCATGGCCCTACAACCTGTGAACCGGCGTTCGGTGCCCGAGGACGTGTTCGAGCAGATTCTTGCCGACGTGCTCAGCGGCGAGATGCAACCCGGCCAGGCCCTGCCCAGCGAGCGTCGCCTCGCCGACGTCCTCGGGGTGTCCCGCCCCGCCATCCGCGAAGCGCTCAAGCGGGTGTCGGCGGCCGGGCTCGTCGAGGTGCGTCAGGGCGACGCGACGACGGTACGGGACTTCCGCAGGCACGCCGGGCTCGACCTTCTCCCCCGGCTGCTGCTGCGCGCCGGCGAACTGGATGTCTCGGTCGTGCGCAGCATTCTCGAAGCGCGTTTGCACAACGGGCCGAAGGTCGCCGAGCTCGCCGCGATACGCCGCAACCCCGAGCTGGTTGCGCTGCTCGACGACGCGATCACCGACCTGGAATCCGCACGCGATCCGGTCGAGCAACAACGCCATGCCCTGAACTTCTGGGACCACGTCGTTGACGGGGCCGACTCCATCGTGTTCCGGCTGATGTACAACACCCTGCGGGCCACTTACGAGCCGGCGCTGCCGGCGCTCGCCACGGTGATGACCGCCGAGGTGGGTCGGCCGCAGGCCTATCGCACCGTCGCCGATGCGATTGCTGCAGGTGACCCCGCCGGCGCCAGAAAGGCCGCGATCGAGCTTCTGGAACCCGCCACCGCGGCGATGCTGGCCGTGCTCAACGATCTGGAGGAGCAGCCGTGACCGTCAGCACCGATCGCACGTCCCGTCGGGGATTCACTCTGCATGATGCGGTGCGCGAGTTCGTGAAACACCCGTCCCCGTGCGTACTCGGCACCATGCTCGTGGCTGCGCTGGCCGCGCGGATCGTGGTCGGCGACTGGCAGCTCACCGACGCCGTCATACCGGTGGCGATGCTCGCACTGTTTCCTTTTCTCGAATGGACCATCCACGTGGTCATCCTGCATTGGCGGCCGAAGAGGATCGGCCGGCTGACAATAGATCCACTTCTCGCCCGTGAACACCGGCGCCATCACGTCGACCCGCGCACCGTCGCGTTGATCTTCATCCCGTGGAAATCGCTGCTGTGGGTGGTTCCGCTGGTGATCGGCGTTGCGCTGCTGGCGTTTCCGCGAATCGGCCTTGGGCTCACGTTTCTGGCATTCATGACGCTGCTCGGCCTTGGTTACGAGTGGACCCACTATCTCATCCACAGCGACTACAAACCGAAAACCACTGTCTACCGGGCGATTTGGCGGAATCACCGGCAACACCACTTCAAGAACGAGCACTACTGGTTCACAGTTACCAGCTCCGGCACGGCAGACCGTCTACTGGGCACCTACCCGGACCCGGGCAGCGTGGCCACGTCGCCGACCGCTAAAAACCTTCACGCGATCGAGGGCTGACTCCGCGTCGCTAGGCGTCCAGGCGGGCAAACTGACGGTGCCGGTACTGCTCGACGCATGTCGCGCGCCTGACTTTGCCGCTAGTGGTGATCGGTATCGAGCCAGGAGACACCAGAACAAGGTCGGCAACGCCGACACCGTGCGAATTCGATATCGCCGAGGAAACGTCACGCTTGACGGCGGCGAGTTTCTCCGCAACCTCCTGGTCAGACTCGCCGCGCTTTTTGGCCTCGATGATGACGACCAGCTTCTCCGTGTGACGATCCGGAACTGCTATCGCAGCGCACCTCCCCCCCGTGATCTCTGAGATCGTCGCCTCGATGTCATCCGGAGAATGGTTGCGGCCGTACACGATCAGCAGATCCTTGATGCGGCCGATGATGAAGAGCTCGTCATCGAAGAAGAAACCCTGATCTCCGGTTCTCAGCCACGGCCCTTCGGGTGTGCCCGCCGACGGAGCGACAAGCCTCCCGCCAAACGTGGCCTCGGTTTCTTCGGGTTTCTGCCAATAGCCAAGTGCGACGTTGTCGCCGTACACCCAGATTTCGCCAGACGTGCCCGCCGGGCACTCGGTCATGGTGTCGGGGTCGACGATCCGGACGATCGGCGATTGGGGTACACCGTAGCTGACAAGCGCTGTACCGCTTGGCCTTTCGCATTTCCGCGCGTGGCCGAGGGTCAGTTCCTCGGAATCGAAGTGCACGACCTTCGGCCGTTGCTGCGGAGGGCCGGTTGTGACGTAAACCGTCGCTTCGGCGAGGCCGTATCCGGGCCTGATCACTGAATCGCGGAGGTTGAAGCGAGCGAACCGATCGGTGAAGCGTTTGATGGTCGCGGGGTTGATCCGCTCGCTGCCGCTGCCGATGCCGCGCACGTGCCCGAGATCCAGCCCGGCCATGTCATCGTCGGAAGTCTTTCGCGCCGCCAATTCGAAGGCGAAGTTCGGCGCCGACGAGAAAGCGTAGCTGTTACTTGCAAGCAACTGCATCCATCTGGCGGGCCGCTGCAGGAACGCCATCGGACTCATCAACACGGCGTGAAGTCCCGCCATGAGCGGCGCAAAGATTCCCACCATCAGACCCATGTCGTGGTAGAACGGCAACCACGAAACGATGGTGGTGTCACGCGGTGGGACTCGTCCGTGGTCGGCAAACAAATCGCCCATCAACTGCCGGAAATTGGTGAACAGGTTGGCGTTCGACACCATCACCCCCGCCGGCGCGCGAGTGGATCCAGAGGTGTATTGCAAGTAGGCGACGGTGGGGTGATTTCCATGGCCGGCCTCGGATCGCTGCGGCGCATCCAAATCGAGCGAATCGACAGCGACAATTGCTGGAGCGGCTCCGCTGCTCTGCCTCTGGACGGATTCCGCGACGTTGCCGACGACGGCGGACGTCGTCAACACGACGGTGGGCGACGAATCGCGAAGTACTGAATCGACTCGCTCGTCGCTGACGCCACCCATCGGCACGGAAAGCGGTACAGCGATGAGTCCCGCCTCCAGAGCACCGAGGAAAGCAACGATGTAGTCCAGTCCCTGCGGCGCCGATATCACCGCCCGGTCCCCGGGCGACCCGTGACGTCTCAGCTCCGCAGCGACGTTCAAGGTGCGCCGATACAGCTGTGACCACGTCAGGGTTTCGGCGACACCGTTCCAGTCCTGCTCGTAGTCGATGAAGGTGAATGCCGTTTCGGTGGGCTGCAGACCGGCACGTTCACGCAGCACGGCGGCGACGGAAGGCTCGCTCACTATGGTCACACCTTCCGCAGGGAGATTCGGTACAGATTCGCGTGCGACAGGCGAAACTGCCTGATCGATGCTTCGAGATACCGCTCGTAGGCCGTCACCTTCTCCGCGCCGACCATCTCCACAGCAGTGCTCTCGTTGGCGCGTAGCCTCTCGAGCCAGGCTGAACAGGTGCGCGCGTAGTGTTCCCGGTGATTCAGCACAGACTGAATCTCGAACAGCTTCTCGGCAGCATGTGCTATCTCTGCGAGCCTCGGCGGGTCCGATTCCGGAAATATGTGCTGCGCTATGAACAAGCAGTCTTCCAGCCCTTGCTGATCCATGACGACGTTGCCTTTGCCAATCGTCTGCAGCGCCAGGCCCGCCCCCGGTTTGAGGGACTCATAACACATCTCGAAGAATCGCCGGTAGGCCGCGACTTTGTCTGATCGGGCCCAGCCGAACTTGACGAAATGCTCCATGGCGCCAATCGAAATGGCAGCGTCATACGGTTCGTCGGGTACGAAATCGGCCCAGTCCCGGACATGCACGACCAGTCGAGGATCATCCAGCCGCTCGACACGATGAGCCTGCGCTTCACTCAACGTCAGGCCGGTGACGTGCTGGACCCCGTGGTGGCTAACCAACCGCTGCATGACCGAACCCCATCCGCAGCCGATATCCAGCACCCGTTCACGGCCAGGCGCGCCGGATTCTGTGGCTAGATAGTCGATCTTGCGCATTTGCGCCGAGGCGAGATCATCGTGTTCGCCATCCCACAAGGCGCACGAATAGGTCATCGACTCATCGAGCCAGAGTGAGTAGAACTGATTGCTGATGTCATAGTGGTGCTGAATGGATTCAGCCGATGCGCCACGCTCGCTGATCGTTGACATATCCCCTCCGTTAATCGGTTGATCCCCCGCCTACGCGTCCAATCGTGCGAACTGCCGGTGCTGGTACTGCTCCACACACGCCGCACGCCTGACCTTGCCACTTGTTGTGATGGGTATCGAACCTGGTGCCACCAGCACCAAGTCCGCGACACTGAGACCGTGCGTGTTGGAGACCGCCGACGTGACTTCTCGTTTGACGGCCGCGAGCTTCTCTGCGACGTCACTGGAGTCGCCACGCAGCTTGGCTTCGACGATCACAACGAGCTTTTCGGTCTGTCGGTCCGGAACCGCTATCGCCGCGCATCGGCCCCGTGTGATCTCTGAGATCGTCGCCTCGATGTCGTCTGGAGAATGGTTGCGGCCGTACACGATCAACAGATCCTTGATGCGGCCGATCACGAAAAGCTCATCTTCGAAGAAGAATCCCGAGTCGCCGGTGCGCAGCCACGGTCCTTCAGGCGTGTCGGCGGACGGACTGACGATTCTTGCGCCAAACGTAGTTTCGGATCCTTCGGGCTTCCCCCAATAGCCCTGTGCGACGTTGTCGCCGTGAACCCAGATCTCGCCGACGATTCCCGCCGCACATTCGATGCCCGTGTCGGGATCAACGATGCGAACCATCGGCGAACGCGGCGTCCCGTAACTGACCAGCGGTGTACCACCGCCGTCCTCACACCGTTCCGCCTTGCCTGCTGTCAGTTTCTCGGAATCGAAGCGCACGATAGCCGGTGGCTCGGCCCCGACGCGGGTCGCCACATACACCGTTGCTTCCGCGAGGCCATAGGACGGTCGTATCGCCGCCTCGGGCAGATTGAAGCGCGCGAACCGCTGGGTGAAGCGCCGTAGCGTCGCCGGGTTCACCCGCTCACTACCGGTGGTGATGGTGAGCACGTCCGAGAGATCTAGCCCGGCCATGTCTTCGTCCGACGTTTTGCCTGTCGCAAGTTCGAACGCGAAGTTCGGCGCGGCCGTATAGGACCGACTATGGGTTGCCAGCAACTGCATCCAGCGAGCTGGGCGCTGCAGGAAGGCCACCGGGCTTGTCAGCACGGCGGGGAGCCCGAGCAGAATCGGCGCGCAGAGTCCCAGGTATAACCCCATGTCGTGGTAGAAGGGCAGCCACGACACGATGGTTGTGTTGGGCGGGGGGACCTTGCCGGTCTCGAAGAAGTAATCGGTCGCCGCCTGCTCGACATTGGCGAAAATGTTTCTGTGCGACATCATGACGCCCGCCGGCGAGCGGGTCGATCCGGAGGTGTACTGCAAGTACGCCGTCGTCGGATGCTCCTCGCGTCCGGCACGGAATCCCGGCGGAGCATCAAGATCGAGCGAGTCGACCTCGATGACCGACAGAGCCGATCCGCAGGATTGCATGCTGACGTGGTCGGCCACGACGCTTGAGACGGTGGACGTGGTAAGAGCTATCGTCGGCGACGAGTCCTGTAACACGGAACTAACACGGTCGTCGGTGACGCCACCTAGTGGAACCGATAGCGGAACCGCGATACGTCCTGCCTGTATCGCCCCGAAAAACGCGACGATGTAGTCGAGCCCCTGCGGAGCCAATATCACGACGCGGTCGCCGGTCGACCCATGGCGTTCGAGTTCCTGGGCAAGGTTCACTGTTCGCCGATACATCTGCGACCATGTCAGGCTTTGGGCAGCGCCATTCCAGTCCTGCTCGTAATCGAGAAACGTCCATGCCGTGTCATTGGGCTGGAAACTGGCGCGCTCGCGCAGCAGGGCCAACAGAGAGGTCTCAATCACCCGCGTCAGGTTACCGTTGCCGTTGCCGTTGCACTGGCGAACCCGCTGTTTGCTAGCCACGAGTCATTGTTCCCAGCTGTCGAGGCGCCCAACGGGTGCTTCGACTCACTTCTTTGACGGCGATTTCAGACACCGGTACCAATTACTAGCGGGCGCGTCAATGACGAGAAGCCCCGCAGCAAATGTAGGCCGGTGCCACACCGCGACGCTTTGCTGCGGCCCGATGCCTCGTGGGCAGACTGGCGGTTGCCGAAGTTCGGGTGAACCGGACCTTGCCCTGGCCGGCGATTTGACGCCAATCACCGCAGGCAGCAACCCGCGCGTATTGTCGGCAGCAACCTCGCGCGCCACCGCGCGGGACATGACAGCCATAGCCATCGACGTGCCTGGTCGGCTCCCACGACCTCGCCCATCCCCGGCAGTCAGCTCTGCCTTCTGAACCGATTGCTCCGATTTCGAGACAACAGACCACGGGGGAAATAGCGTTATGGTTTGTGACCGCCTGCCTAGGCAATCAATGGCGCTGAGGAACCACCTCAGGGCGCCGTCGTCAGTAATCTGCTGACCACAGTGCACGGGTGGGGGCTACTATCCGGGCGGGGCGCAGCAACCGTTTCAACGCGGAGGGGAAATGACGTCATTCAAGTCTGTGGACGACTCACTGTCGGGCTCAGAGTCAGTCGCGACTTCGTCCACCATGGGCACCACACCTGTCACTCCAATTGCCGTCATCGGCATGGCGTGCCGCCTCCCGGGGGGCATCGACTCCCCCGAGCAGCTGTGGGAGGCCTTGCTGCGAGGCGACGATATGATCATCGAAGTCCCCCCCGACCGCTGGGACGCCGACGAGTACTACGACCCCGAGCCGGGAGTGCCGGGTCGGTCGGTGTCCAAGTGGGGCGCGTTCCTTGATGACTTCGGAGGCTTCGACTCCGACTTCTTCGGGATCGGCGAGCGGGAGGCCACCGCAATCGACCCTCAACATCGCCTGCTGCTGGAAACGTCTTGGGAGGCAGCTGAGCACGCCGGTTTCGACCCAGAACGGTTGGCCGGGTCGCGGACCGCTGTGTACGTGGGCTTGACGCACGGCGATTACATATTGCTGGCGGCCGATGCCCACGCCTTGGAGGGCCCCTACGGATTCCTGGGCAACAACTACAGCATGGCGTCCGGCCGAATAGCCTATGCGATGGACCTGCATGGTCCAGCGATAACGGTGGATACCGCATGCTCGTCCGGCCTAGTCACCGTGCACATGGCATGTCGCAGCCTGCAAAACGGCGAATGCGACGCCGCGCTCGCCGGGGGCGCCACGTTGTTCCTGGATCCACGGAAATCCTCTGCGGGGTCGGCGGGCGGCATGCTGTCGGCAACGGGACACTGCCACGCGTTCGACGTCGCCGCGGACGGCTTCGCGTCTGGGGAGGGAGCCGTGATGGTGATGCTCAAGCGGCTGCCCGATGCGCTGCGCGACGGTGACCGGATCCTGGCTGTCGTGCGCGGCACCGCCCTTAACAATGACGGTCGCACGGTGAATATCACCACGCCCTCACAGCCCTTGCAGGTCAAGGCTTATCGAGCCGCTTTGGCCGCGGCGGGCGTTGACCCCAACACCGTCGGCATGGTGGAGGCACACGGCACGGGCACCCCCACCGGCGATCCCATCGAATTCGGTAGCCTGGCAGAGGTCTACGGCATTGAGGGGCCGTGCGCGCTCGGTGCGTCGAAGACGAATTTCGGTCATACGCAGTCGACTTCGGGCGCCTTGGGGCTGATGAAAGCGGTGCTGGCCGTGCAGCACGGTGTGGTCCCGCAGAATCTGCACTTCACCAAGCTGCCCGACGAGGTCGCCCGGATTGAGAGCAATCTCTTTGTGCCGCAGGAGAATACGGCTTGGCCAACGAATGGTCAGACACCTCGACGGGCAGCGGTTTCGGCGTACGGGTTCTCGGGAACCAACGCCCACGCCATCGTGGAGCAAGCTCCGGCAACCATCGAAACCGAGGTGCACACCAACGGCAGCTCAGGCGCGGCAGCTAAGGAGCCGCTGCTGTTCCCGCTGTCGTCCACCTCGGCCGACGAACTGCGCAAAACCGCGGCACGGCTGGCCGACTGGGTGCAAGCCCATGGCGATGTGGCGATAGCGGACCTGGGCTACACGCTCGCGCGTCGACGTGCGCACCGCCCGGTACGTACCGGCGTGATCGCGAGCAACCGGGCAGAACTCATTGACGCTTTGCGCGAGGTAGCCCGCGACGACACCCCGTATCAAGCGGCAGTCGGTCGCGATGGTCGCGGTCCGGTTTGGGTGTTCTCCGGCCATGGGTCGCAATGGGCCGGGATGGGAACCGAGCTGCTGGCCAAAGAACCCGTGTTTGCCGCCACCATCGCGGCTATCGAGCCCCTGATCGCTGCGGAGTCCGGGTTTTCGGTGACTGCGGCGATGACGGCTCCGGAAGTCGTGACAGGTGTCGAGCGTGTGCAGCCGACCCTGTTCGCCATGCAGGTCGCATTTGCGGCAGCCATGAAGTCCTACGGGGTGCGCCCCGGCGCGGTGATCGGTCACTCCCTGGGAGAGACCGCCGCAGCGGTGGTCGCTGGCGCGTTGTCGCTGGAAGACGGAGTGCGTGTCATATGCCGCCGCTCGCGGCTGATGTCCCGCATCGCCGGCTCGGGGGCGATGGCGAACGTGGTATTGCCGGCCCAGCAAGTGCTCTCGGAATTGATGGCCCGCGGAATCAACGACGTGGTCATCTCGGTGGTGGCGTCCCCGGAATCCACAGTGATCGGCGGAGTGCCGCAGACCGTCCGCGAACTGGTCGCTGAGTGGGAGGAGCGCGACGTGATGGCCCGCGAGGTCGCCATCGACCTCGCGTCCCATACTCCGCAGGTCGAGCCCATTCTGAGCGACCTGTCCGAGGCGCTGGTCGATGTGGCTCCGCGTACTCCGGAAATCCCGTTCTACTCGACGAGCTTGTTCGACCCACGCGAGGCACCGGTGTGCGATGCCCGCTACTGGGTCGATAACCTGCGGCGCACGGTGCGGTTCGCCGCGGCGGTGCAGGCAGCTATGGAAGACGGCTACCGGGTCTTCGCCGAGCTGGCGCCCCACCCCCTGCTCACCCACCCACTCGAGCAGAACGCCCGAAGCCTCGATGTGCCGCTGGCCGCTCTGGCAAGCATGCGTCGCGAGCAGGAACTGCCGCACGGGCTGCGCGGTTTCTTGGTCGACCTACACAGTGCGGGGGCCGCGGTCGACTTTGCCGCGCTCTTCCCGCATGGGCGGCTGGTGGACGCACCGTTGCCGACGTGGACGCACCGTCAGCTCCGGCTGAGCCGCGACAGTCAGGACGTCTCGCCGACGCACGGCGGCTGCACCATTTCGGTGCATCCGCTGCTGGGCCCGCATGTGCGCTTGCAGGAGGAACCGGAGCGTCACGTCTGGCAAGGGGAGATTGGCACCGCCGCTCAACCCTGGTTGGGCGATCACCAGATCCGCAATGTGGCCGTGCTCCCTGGTGCCGCGTACTGCGAGATGGCGTTGGCGGCCGCGCGCACGGTGCTCGGCGAGGAGTCCGAGGTCCGTGACATGCGCTTCGAGCAGGCGCTGCTGCTGGACGAGGAGACCACCGTTGGCGCGTCGGCATTGTCGACGGCGCCGGGTGCTTTCGACTTCACCGTGGAGACGAACAACGAGGGCGAACAGACGCGGCAAGCCGCAGCAGTTCTGCATTCCTCGTCGGATGAGCAGCCCCCCGCACACGACACCTCGGTGCTACTTGCCGCACATCCGGGTCGTGAAGATGGGGATGTGGTGCGCGAGCGCATGGACCGGCGCGGCGTCCAGTACGGTCCGGCGTTCGCCGGCCTCGGGGCCGTGCACACCGGGGAAGCAGACACCATGCTTGCCGAGGTAGCGCTACCACGCCAGATCAGGTCGCAACAAGTCGCTTACGGCGTGCACCCGGCGCTGCTCGATGCCTGTTTCCAGTCCGTCGAGGCGCATCCCCACATCCAGGCGTTGGGTGAAGGGATGCTCGGGCTTCCATTGGGGATCCGGCGACTTCGCTCCTACACAGCCGCGCGAGATGCTCACTATTGCCTCACCCGGGTGACGAAAGTCGATCTTTCCGGAGTGGAGGCCGATATCGAGGTGCTGGATGAGCGCGGGACAGTCATGCTCGCCGTCGAGGGCCTGCGATTGGGCACCGGAGCCTCCGAAAAGGGCAATAAAGCTCGGCTTCTGGCCGAGAGACTGCTCGACATCGAATGGCAGCCGCGAGCACTGCCTGAGATGGAGTACGCCGATGCCGGAAACTGGCTGCTGATCAGCACCACCAATGCAGACCAGTTGTCCACGAGTTTGACCGATGTCCTGAAAGGCCAAGGGGCGCAATGCACCACCATGTGCTGGCCACGGCAGGCCGACCACGCATCGAACGCTGCGCTGCTCAAGGACCATTTGCGTGCCGGCGGATTCACGGGAGTGGTGATCTTCACGGGACCCAAAAACGGTGACGCCGAGAACCAGTCCCCGCGCTTGGGCCGCGAGTATGTGGAGCATCTCGTGCGTATCACCCGCGAATTGCCCGACCTCGCAGGAGAGCCGCCCCGCCTGTACGTCGTGACTCGCAACGCCCAGACCGTCGAGGCCGGGGATCGGCCCAACCTCGAATTGGCCGGGCTACGGGGTCTCGTGCGCGTGATCGGCACCGAGCATCCGCACTTGCGGGCCTCTCAGATCGATGTGGACGCTAACAGCGACGCAGAGCAGCTGGCACAGCAATTGCTCTGCGAGCTCGAGGAAGACGAGACTGCCTGGCGGAAGGGCCAGTGGTACGTCGCGCGGCTGTACCCGGCTCCATTGCGACCGGAAGACCGCAAAACGACGATCGTGAGCCATGAGCAAGACGGGATGCGTCTGCAGATCCGTACGCCCGGGGATCTCGAGTCGGCGGAACTGGTTGCCTGCCAGCGGGTTTCGCCTGGACCAGGAGAGATCGAGGTGGCTGTCACAGCGTCCAGCATCAACTTCGCGGACGTGCTGGTGGCGTTTGGTCGTTACCCGTCCTTCGAGGGGCGGCTGCCGCAACCGGGAACAGATTTCGCCGGGGTGGTGACCGCGGTCGGACCCGACGTCACCGATCACAAGGTCGGCGACCACGTCGGCGGCCTCTCCCCCAACGGCTGCTGGGCCACGTTCATAACCTGTGATGCCAACCTGGCCGTCACCCTGCCGGCCGGCCTGGCCGATGGTGACGCCGCCGCGGTAACCACGGCGACCGCCACCGCCTGGTACGGCCTGCACGATCTAGCCCGCATCAAGCGCGGCGAGAAAGTGCTCATCCACTCCGCAACCGGCGGGGTCGGCCAGGCAGCCATTGCGATCGCCCGCGCCGCGGGTGCCGAAATCTTCGCCACCGCAGGAAGTGACCAGAAGCGGCAACTGTTGCGCGACATGGGTATTGAGAATGTTTACGATTCGCGCAGCGTCGAGTTCGCTGACCAGATTCGCCGTGATACCGAGGGATATGGCGTCGACATCGTTCTCAACTCGGTCATCGGAGCCGCCCAACGCGCTGGCGTCGAATTGCTGGCATTCGGTGGACGATTCGTCGAGATCGGGAAACGTGACATCTATGGCGACACCAAACTGGGATTGTTCCCATTCCGTCGCAATTTGACGTTCTACGCCCTCGACCTGGCGTTGCTGTCATTCAGCCATCCGGAGCGGCTCCGGGAGTTGTTGGACACGGTGTACAGGCTCACTGTGGACGGCGTACTCCCGATACCGGAGAGCACGCACTATCCGCTTGCCGACGCCGCCACTGCCATCCGGGTGATGAGCGCCGCCCAACACACCGGCAAACTCATCCTGGACATCCCAAGCGCAGGCACCAGCAGCGTGGTTGTGCCGCCAGAGCGAGTGCCGGTCTTCCGCGAAGACGGCTCGTACATCATCACCGGCGGTTTGGGCGGTCTAGGGTTGTTCCTCGCCGAGAAGATGGCCGCGGGCGGATGTGGGCGCATCGTGCTCACCTCGCGCTCCGAGCCCGATCCGAAGGCACTGGAGACGATCGAGTTCATCCGCGCGATCGGTGCCGACGTGGTGGTCGAGTGTGGCGATATTACCCAGCCCGAAACGGCGAAACGTCTGGTGACGGCGGCGACTGCCACCGGGCTGCAACTGCGCGGCGTGCTGCACGCGGCCGCGGTGATCGAGGACGCCGTGTTGACCAACATCACCGATGCGCTCATCGAGCGTGATTGGGCTGCAAAGGTTTACGGCGCCTGGAATCTGCACACTGCCACGGCCGACCAACCGCTTGACTGGTTCTGCTCGTTCTCCTCCGCGGCCGCCCTGGTGGGATCGCCCGGGCAGGGCGCGTACGCCGCCGCCAACAGCTGGCTGGATGCGTTCGCCCATTGGCGGCAGGCTCAGGGCCTCCCGGCAACCGCGATCGCATGGGGCGCCTGGGGCGAGATCGGTGCCGCTACCGCCTTGGCGGAGGGGACCGGCGTTGCCATCGTGCCCGACGAAGGCGCGTACGCGTTTGAAGCGCTGCTGCGCCACAACCGACCTTATTCCGGCTACGCGCCGATTATGGGGACGCCGTGGTTGGCCGCATTCGCCCAGCACAGCCCGTTCGCCGAGGCGTTCCGCTCAACAGCGCAAACGGCAGGGTCGAGCAAGTTCCGTGCCGAGCTCAGCGAGCTCCCCCAGGATGAGTGGCCTACACGGTTGCGGCGTCTGATCTCCGACCAGGTCAGCCTGATCTTGCGTCGCAACGTCGACCCAGACCGTCCACTCGCCGAGTACGGCATGGACTCGCTCGGCGCTCTGGAACTGCGCACACGCATCGAGACCGAAACGGGGATACGCCTCACTTCCTCCAATATGACGGCGACCATTCGGGATTTGGCCGGAATACTCTGCGAACAGCTGATACCCGCGGAAACCGCTGACGTCGACGCGTCGGCTTAGTTTGACCCTCAGGATTGCGTTGCTGCAGCAGCCATTTCGGGTCAGATCATGCCGCCGTGTGAATGGCTAGCTCGAGTACACGGACCGACTCGGACGAGAGTTCTCACGTAGAGGCGATGCTCGCTCAAACGTGAGCGCACTGGAACCACGGCCGTCATATTCCGGCGAAGACCTCGAGCGACCGCCTACCGGCCGTTTGCCTCGAAGGCTCTCTTACCTCCTGCGGCTCTCCCAATTGCCGGGCGGTGTAGCCGATGAACATCGCCGCTGCACCGTTGAGGAGGACGACACCCTGCAGCAGCCGAGCCACGACGAGGGCGCCCCCGTTCCAGGCGATGCCACACATGATCGAGGTGATCGTGAACAGCGCGACGCCGGCGATGGAGGTGCGCCTGCGGCCGAAGGTGTCTTCGAGCCGCCCGCCTCAAAAGAATGAGTCCCCCGAAGGTCAGAAGGTAAGCCGTGATCACACAGCTACGCGCGGCGTCCGACAGGCCTAGGTCGGCTTGAATCGTTGGAAGTGCGAAGACGGCGATCGGGCCGTCCATCGCCACCATCAGCTCGATGCCGCCGAGTGCAATCGCCGACGCGATCAGCTGGCGAGAACGCAGCGAACTAGGAAGGCCCTTCCTCATCGAGCGCCGCGGGGGTCGCCGGTAACCGAAATCGTTCGCTCGGCACACTCGGCTTTCCGCAGTGGTGGTGACCCTCTCCATCGTCAAGAGCCCCCATATCGGACCACCCATAGCAAAGGTTCGCTGCTTACCCGTTGTTCTGGGACTGCCACGTGACCTCGCAGGCTTGCTCTCTGGGCCAATCAGAAGACAAATCGCATTCAACCGGGAACAGGGGCGGTTGCGCCCTACTCAGCTGTCCCCATTAAGCGCGTACGGACCACCTGACTCATGGCCGGCCTGCCGTTCGTGTCGTTGCGCGCAGAGCAACTCTCGCGGCACGTTGATGACATCGGTGTCAGCGGTTCGACTGCCCGTGCGACCGCGGGGTGAGTCGGGGCGGCGATGGGACAGTCCATCCATGGCTGCGCCCGGGTTCGTACTACGATCGGAGCAACTGATGGGGAGGGATCATGGTGGAGAACGCGGCACTGGGAAAAGTGGACGACGTGCGGACGATGTACGAGGCCTATCCATACCCGAGCCCCACTGTGGGAGATTCGCTGATACCCGACGTCGCGAATAGTTTCTATACGCTTTTCGGCGAAAGTGACCTGGCTGGCAAACGGATATTGGACGCCGGCTGCGGCACCGGTCAGCGCCTTCTCGCGGTGGCTCGACGTTACCCCAAAGCCGAATTTGTCGGGCTGGACATGACAGCAGCGTCACTCGCGGTCGCCCGAGCCCTCAGCGAGCGGCATGGCATCCGCAATGTCGAATTTCGCCAATCCGAACTTCTGGAATTCAGCCCCGGATGCACGTTCGACATCATCACGTCGATTGGGGTTGTACACCACCTGGAAGAGCCGGGCCGCGGGATGGAATTTCTCACGTCGTTACTCAGTGCGAATGGGCTCCTGATCCTGTGGTTGTATCACGCGCTCGGCGAGCATCAGCGACTACTCGACCGGCAGACACTCTTGACGCTGTGGAATCGGGCCGAGGGTTTCGATGCAGGTTTACAGGTCTTGCGGGAATTGGGCGTAAACCTTGAAGTCAAGCAATACGGTAGCTCCGCGGCGCAGTCAAAGTCGGAAGTCAGCCAGGTCAGTATCGATGTGGATGCTTACCTCCATCCAATCGTCAATGCATATCGGTTCGAAGAGATTTTCCGCTTGCTCCGCGATCGCACGGGGCTCGAGTGGGCCGCGATCAATAACATCAATCTGCTGGACTCCAGCAAGTTGATCGATCTTCAGGAAGTAGAAACGGGCGACATGCGTTACCTGTGCCAGACACCAGAAGACCTCTTTACAGCTGAATCGTTGAGGAAGCGGTTTCGGGCCCTGGGACGGGTAGAGAAATTGCGAGTTCTGGAGAACGAACTCAAGCCCACAGGCTTTACGGTACTCAGTGGACGAGGTGGCTCTCAGCAGCATTTGTCAGCGAGAGTGCAATCGAACGTAATTCCCCTCTAGGTACGATCTTTGGCGGCGGACGGATCGATCACCAGAGGCGTCAAGTTTGAGTCGCGTAAACAACCGCGCCTACACCGGCTACGCACCGATCATCGGGACGCCGTGGTTGGCCAGCACAGCCCGTTCGTCGAGGCGTTCCGCTCAAAGCGCAAGCGGCAGGCTCGAGCAAGTTTCGTGCGGAACTGAGCGAGTTGTCCCGGGAGGAGTGGCCCGGCAGCTGCGGCGTCTTGTCTCCGACCAAATGCCCCAGTGCGTCGGCGCGGCCGCGTCGGCGCGGACCGTAAGTCGAAACCCGAGGTCACAGGATCTTCCGAATCGAGGCCAAGACCTCGAGCGACCGGCTACCGGCCGTTTGCCTCGAGGGCTCGCTTGACCTCCTGCGCCTCTCCGACTTGCCGCGCGGTGTAGCCGATGAACATCGCCGCTACACCGATGAGGAGGACGACACCGGCCAGCCATAGCAGTCCGTAGGTGAAGCCGTGGTCAAGCGCATTTAACTGCGTGGCGTCCATAGCGCTTACTGGTCCATTGCTGCCGCCGAGATACAGCGTGCGCGCCGAGATGACAGCCTGGATGACTACGAGCACCACCGGCCCACCCAGGTTCATCACCACCCCTGCGATCGCGGATGTGGGACCGATCCGGTCGGGGCCGACGCTGGCAATCACCGCCAACGTCAGCGGAACGCTGATCAGACCGAATGCGACGCCGCCGACGACGATCGGCACCATCAGATTCGGGAAAAACGGCACACCTCGATTCAGCGTCGAGCCGTACAACATCGCACCCAACATCAGAATTGCACCAGCAATCACCACCACCCGCGGAGGGAACCGGTTTACCAGCTGCGACGACGCGCTGACGCCGATGCCCATGGCGATTGCGTACGGGATGAAACATATCCCCGCATGCAGCGCGCTGTAACCCATGATGTCCTGCACGTATAGCGCGACCAGCACGCTAAGGGTGAACACCACTCCCCCGGCAAAAAACATAGCCGCGAAGGTAGCCAACCGGTTGCGGTCGAGAAACAAGTCGAACGGCACGATGGGGTTCTCCGCAGTCCGCTCCACCAGGATGAAAGCCCCGAAAGCGGCCAGCGCCACCACACCCAAGCAGATCGCGGCGGGCGACCGCCACCCCTTCTCCGGTCCCAGTGACGAGCCGAAAACCGCCGCGGTACAGAACAGGGTCGCCAGAACCGCGCCAGTGACGTCGAGCTTCATCCGTTCTTTCTGGGTTTCCGGCAACGTTTTGATCGCTAAGAAAATCACCAGCAGCCCGATCGGAACATTCACCAAGAACGCCAGTCGCCACGCCACGTCGGCGAGCGCCCCGCCTACCACTAAACCGAGGACCCCGCCGACCCCGGCCATCGCGCCGAACACCGCCGTTGCCGCATTGCGCGCCGGCCCTTTCGGGAACACGGTCGCCACCAAGGCCAAAGCGGTAGGGGCGATGACCGCGCCGCCCATGCCCTGCAGCAGCCGAGCCACGACGAGGGCGCCCCCGTTCCAGGCGATGCCACACACGATCGAGGCGATCGTGAACAGCGCGACGCCGGCGATGAAGGTGCGCCTGCGGCCGAAGGTGTCTCCGAGCCGCCCGCCCAGAAGTATCAGTCCCCCGAAGGTCAGAAGGTAAGCCGTGATCACCCAGCTACGCGCGGCGTCCGACAGGCCTAGGTCGGCTTGAATCGTTGGAAGTGCGAAGACGGCGATCGGGCCGTCCATCGCCACCATCAGCTCGATGCCGCCGAGTGCAATCGCCGACGCGATCAGCTGGCGAGAACGCAGCAAACTAGGAAAGCGCTTCATGGGGCGCCGCGGGAGCTCGCCGGTAACCGAAGTAGTTCGTGCAGTACCCTCGGCTATCCGAAGTGGCGGTGAACCCCCTCCATCATCAAGACCCCCCATAGCGGACCACCCTATCGCGATGCTAATTCGTTCACGGTAAGTGCGGCCTTAGGTTTCTAGGGCAACTTTGAGCTGTTCGCTGTACAGTTCGAGCGTTTCGGGGGTCATCAAATCGTCGTGTCCGCAGGCGACGGGGTGGACGGTGATGTCGCCGCTGATGTATGGCTGCCAATCTTGGGGATGGCATAAATTGTTCTCATCGTCATCTTGGGTGGCGGAGAAGATGATCACATCGCCGTCGAATACATCGGGCACATGGTTGCGGAGATGAATTTGGTTAGCGATATGGTTTTGGACGGCGAACTCAAGGATTTGTCTGGGCGGTAGAACAAACTCAACGAGTTTTCCTTGCTGGCGGATCAATTCCTCGGCCTGGGGGTAGGTGAGCGAATCTGTCTGGTCGGGCATGTCGATCTCGTTGTAGCGCAGGAAACGCTCGAGCAGGCGACTGCCGACTAGGCTTTCGTCGTAGAACGCTTGGTTGTGGCCGTTGACGTTCAGTGTTGGGTCCAACAGCACCAGATGGTGAACGTCACAGCCGCGTCGGCGTAGTTCAGTGGCGAGCTGGTGGGCCACGGGACCCCCAAACGACCAGCCTAGGAGGTTGTAGGGACCCTCGGCGTAGATGGCTTGGAGTCGATCGGCATAGTTTTTGGCCATCTCGCTGATGGACGCGGGTTCGGCTTCGCCGTCTTGGGGGATTTGGTTGATTCCGACTATTGGACAGTCCAGATAATCGCCCAGGATTCGATAGGCATAGCTTTGCCCGTGGCCTTCGTGGAGACAGCACAGCGGTATGCCGGTGCCTTTTTTGAGGATCTCCACAGGAACTAGTTGCAGCGCGCTGTCATCATTGCCCAACTGCTGACTCAGCCCGCGCACCGACGGCGCTTGAAACAGCGTGCGTACCGCGAGATGGGCGTCCAATGTCGTGTTGATCACCGAGATCGCCCGCATCGCGGCCAGCGAATCCCCACCGAGGTCGAAAAACGAGTCGTCGACCCCGACCCGTTCCAAACCGAGGACCTGGGCGTAAATACCGGCCAGGATTTCTTCGATGGGGGTTTCTGGGGCGCGGTAGGCGACGCGGTGGTATTCCGGTGCCGGCAGGGCGCGGGTGTCGAGCTTGCCGCTGACCGTCAGCGGCAACGCCTCGAGGGTCACTATCGCCGCGGGCACCATGTAGGCCGGCAGCCGTTCACTCAGTTTGGCGCGGACTTCGATCGGGTCGGCTGTGCCGGTGATGTAGCCGACCAGGCGTTTGTCGCCGGGGCGGTCTTCGCGGGCGATCACCGCGGCTTGGTCGACACCGTCGACAGCATTGAGCGCGGCTTGGATCTCGCCCAGTTCGATGCGGTAGCCGCGGATCTTGACCTGCTCATCAGCACGGCCCACATACCGCAGCTGTCCATCGGCACCCCAGGCCACCAAATCCCCGGTCCGATACATCCGGGTGCCCGGCGCCCCGAACGGGCA